>CAHJWI010000016.1 GCA_903642225.1 Acidobacteriaceae bacterium
CATCCGTATCCATCCCATCTCTTGAACCTGACAGTTCTAATGAGCGGAAACATGACACTCCTAACGGGCGCTTACACTTCTGCTATACAGAATATGTGTTATCGGACGTAAATGGGCGGCTGTGTCACTGGTCTTCTCTGCTTTTCCCGTTGTCAGTGGACCTGTTCGTGCCGGGAGCGCAACAGCAATGCTTTACTCTCGCAACATCGGTCCAGGGTGTTCCGTGTCGATGTCAGTATGCGTACGGCCTACATTCACCCGCCTGGCCAAGAGGGCTTGAATCATGAGTGTAGGATGCGTCGGTGCCATCGACATAGGTGGGACGAAGATCGCGGTGGGCGTGGTGGACGATGCCGGACATGTGCTGGTGCGGCTGGAGACACCGACGCAGACTGCGGGCTCGTATCCAGAAGCGCTGGACCGCATCGTCGCTATGCTGCGTCTGGCCGAGGAGCGCGCAGGCGTTATGGTAAGCGGCATCGGGATAGGGTCGACAGGTCCACTGGATCCGGTGCAAGGTGTGTTTAGAAAGCTGGATACCATTCCGCAATGGAGTGGAGGAACGCCGGTAGAAGATCTGGCGCGGGCGTTGGGCGTGCCGGTGGCGATGGAGAACGACGGCGACGCAGGTGCACTCGCGGAGGCACGCTGGGGTGCGGGACGAGACAAAAAACGCCTGATTTATGTCACGATCGGGACCGGAATCGGCGGAGGCATTGTTCTGGACGGTCAGTTGTACCGTGGCGTTGATGGCGCACACCCGGAGTTGGGCCATCAGGTGATCGACCTCTCTGGACCGCCTTGCTCGTGCGGTTTCAACGGATGCTGGGAGGCGCTCGCCGCGGGGCCCGCAATGGCCCGCTGGATGGAGTCACAACCGCAGTACGACGGTGGGCCGGACCTTACCGCAAAGCAGATCTACGAGTGGGCTGCTGCACACAAAGTCTTGGCGCTGCATGCAGTGGAACGGGAGACCTACCTCTTGGGCATTGGCTTGGCAAACCTGGTAAACCTGTTTGCGCCAGACGCGATCGTGCTGGGTGGCAGCGTGATGAAAGGGGCCGGACTCTTTCTGAAGGAGATTCGGCAAGTAATGGAACGGGGATGTCGCTTTGTTCCGCTGCACGACGTGGAACTCAGGCTGGCATCGCTTGGGCACGACGCGAACCTGATTGGTGCGGCGCACGTATGGCATCACCGGTTTGGCAGCCCGGCGTAGCAGCAACGTGGGAAGTTGTGGGCTCTTCAGGCCGACGCATCATGCGCCTGCGGGCCCCTTCGCTCCTCTTTCTCCCGTTTTGTGCGGGTGAGCCGGCCAGATCGCTGGAAGCGGTGTCAACCTGCTCGCTGGAGTCCCGCTAAGGCTGACCTCATCCATACGTCAGCCGACGTCGCCAACAAACCTCAGTGTGCGAGATCAGCAGGTACAGCTTGCGTGCGACGCAGCAGCTTTGGCGGGTGGCAGGTCATTCCCTGGATTTTCATGAAAGAACCCGGACGGCTTGAGAAGAAAACCGATGTAGGCGGCGGGCATCACCGGATAGTCCTCCATACGGGGAATGTGCGTGTGACCAAAGGTGTACCAGAAGACGACATCGGTGTTCTGGATGGCGCGATTCGCGGCGGTCCAGGCTTCCAGCCCGTCGCCGCCCTGGCTCTGGTTGGGAAAGTCACCAGCAGCAAAGCGCTCGTCTTCGTGGAAGGGAGTGACCCATACGTGATGATTGACGAAGGATGCGCGCTTGCGCCACCACGCTTCCCGCGAGGCAAAGGGGACAGCGTTGTCGCCGGGCAGGAAGCGGTACGCTACGGGATTGCCGACGGCGTTTGTGACCGTGGGATTGGTAAACTTCCAGGTGCGGCCGGTGGAGGTGTCGAGGTTGGCCCTGGCTTGCAGCTCAGTGCGCAAGTCGGTGGCGACGGCATGGAAGGCATTGCCGTGGGGATTCTGTTCGCTTACGGGGTCGCCGACGACGTCGAACTGCTGAATGGTGTTGTCTATGCCGTCGATGGCGACGTCGAGCCGCATGTTAAAGAAGTGCTGGTGGTTGGGAGCGTAGAGCGAAGGCGCAATCATGGCACCATAGATCGGCTTTTCACCCTCATGCACAGCGCCAAGCGATAGGATGCCTGTGAGCTTGATCTCGAACTGGATGTTGCCGTCCTGGTAAAAGTACCAGAAGAAACCGTACTCATAATTCTCCACCGTGGAGACGGAAGAGATGACGAGGCGGCGTGAGCGGCGCACTTCTGGCTTGTCGGGCATGCGGCGGTCAGTGTGCTTCCACAGGATGCCGAAGTCTTCTTCATGAATGCAGATGGCGTTGGGTATGGTGAGAGCTCGACCGCGGCTGTCGACGAGGTCCGCATCTAAATACTGGATGTAGCCGAGGCAATCGCAGCCGAGTTGCAGGCTGTTCGCACACATACCCATACCGTACTCGCCAACATCAAAGGCGTTTTTGCGATACTGCGTCGTGGAGGGGTCGCCGTATGGCACCACCATCTCGGTCATGGAGGCGCGGTAGAGGATAGAACGCTGTCTGCTGCCATCCTGGTAGCGGACATGGTGGATGGTAAGTCCCTCGCGTGCACTGAAGCCGATGACGACATCCCACTTCTGCCAGTGAATCTGATTGCCATCCATGACGAAGCTTGGCCCGTCCGGCTGCGTAATAATCAGGGGTTTGATGTCTGTCCGAAACTGCTTGACGGATTCTGCGGAGTAGTTGCCAGCCTGCGGTGGCAGCGGCCAGGTGCCGTACTCTTCCACGGCGATAACGGTCATCGTATTCAGGTCGACGATGGGCCGTATGCCTTCGATGGGGTGCGCGTAGCCGTTTTCGCCGGGTGCAGAGCGCAGGAAGCACAACGGTCGAGTGAGTCGGCGGCCGCTTTCTGCCGGGTCGCCGTAGTAGCCTGCGCTCCAGATGTCAACCATCAGCAGCGACGTGTCTGTTGGCCCATACTGCTTCTCCAGCGCGGCCTTGAATTCTGGACTGGCCATGACGGCCTGCTCGCACTCCACCTGCTCATCGACAGAGAGCGTAGGCTGCGAACCGGCGGGTGCCTGCCGGGCGACCACGACCTCACTACGGGTTAGATTCAGGGTGACGGTCAGGGCGATGTTGGTGTCGTTGTGGAAGAGGACGGCTTCCGCGAGCCTGTCCAGTGCCGGACCTTGAGGCCAGGACAAGACCATCTGCTTGCCGGGGTCCCTCAGGGTGATGCTGATGACGCGAGTCGTAGGCGTGAGCAGGGCCTGGGCTTTGAGCAGGTCAACACAAGTCTGGATTTCTGCCGAAGTGAGCGGTTGTAACGGATGCGGAGGCATGACACCTTTTCCTTGTGGATTACGGAGGACTGTCCTTCGTTCTCTAGTCTGTGCAGTTGACCCACGTCTACTGGGATGGCCGGCTAGGCTGCTGCTTGTTTTCTTATGAAATGATTGTGCGCTACCTCAGCTGACAAGGGAAAGGCCGGTGTCGCTCCTGACGACGTAGGAGGCAAATCGGAACGTGTCGCAATCCGCGCCGGAGAGACTTGCGAGGCGTTCGGCGGCGAGCTGCACCGGGACCACATCCGTGACAAATTGCCAACGCGTGGGTGTGCGGGGTAACTGTAGAACCTGCTCCGCAGAGTCCACCGGTAGTTCCTGGCCGATGACGAGGACGTGCGCACCGAGCCGGCGTATGTCCCGCGCAAGAGCCAGATCCTTGTCGCGAGTCGGTTCGCCTACCCAGATCGCCACGCGCAATTCGTTTGTAATAACCTCTTGCGGTCCATGGCGAAAGCTGTCCAGAGCCATGGCCGTCGCCGGTGTCTTTGCTCCTTCCTGCCATAGCAGGTGCGCCTCGTGAGCGCTCGCAAGGCTTGATCCACGCGCTAGAAAATAGCAGGGTTTTCCGGCTGCGAGCCATTCTGTGCTGGCCATCTGTTCGCGCCACAGTGTCATCGCTTCAGGCAATGCAGCAAGGCTTTGGGCAAGTTCCTGCGCCAAGACCGCGGTGAAGGTTTGCGTGACGCTGTGTGCGAGCGCGGTCGCTGCCAGTGCGAGAGTCGAATATGTACCAACGGAAATGCCATGATCCGGGGTGGCCGGCACAATGATCGGGATGTCAGCGCGCTGGGCAAGCGCTCCATCGGGAAAGTTGGTGACGCCGATGGAGATCGCTCCAGCTTCGCGCACCTTCTCGAGCAACGTCACGATCTCAGCGCTCGCACCGCTGCGCGAAAGGATGACGACGGCGGCACCGGAATCGATTTTGGCCGTGAGCAGCTCCGACGCGTCGAGCATAGAGACGGAGGTACCTTCCCGATGAAAGTACGCGGCGGCGGCGAGCGCCGCATTCCAGCTGGCGCCCATGCCGGTCACATACCTGGTGCGTGCTTTGCCAAAAGCTGTTGCCGCTGTAACCAGCGTGGCTGCACCGTCACCCTGCAGGTAGTCGAGGGCGCGCTGCATCTCCGAGGGTTGACGCAGTATGTCTTGTAAAAATTTAGTCATGGTGTTTCCTGGATCCGAACTCGGCTGTAAGAGCCGGAGGTGGAGTCTGCGCGGGTGCAAATCTGATCCCGGGCAGAGTTGTGGCGAAGATACGGCATGCGTCCGCTCCACGCAAATAGTTGTACCGCGAACGCGCTACTGTCACCCTGTCGCTCGACACCGGCCATAACCCGCCCGTTTCCGTGTCCTGCGACACCGTGCCGGCAGGCTTGCCCTTGCAGTGGATACGTGGACTCCATTTCGGTCAAAGAACTTACACGCGCGGCACAGCTTCCCTGCTCCACATGGTCTGGCCACACCATGTAGCTCTCAGACTGGTACAAGGTCCTTTGCCTGTGCCATCAACCTACTCATTTCCGCAGAAGTCGCCAACAGCAACGCAGCTATGGCGCACGCTTGACTCACCCGCAGCATACGCTCGCCGAGTCACGCACCACTTGCCGCCCGGCGTACACGAAGGTTCCGGAATTCAACCGTGCCGTCTTCACCGCCCTGCAAAAAGATCGGCCCCGGCAAGGCTTCGTCGCTGTCCAGCGCGCCGCCCGTGATGCCTGGGATCTGTTTGCCGTTCACAATCGTTACCCCATTCTGCACCACCCATAGCGTTCGGCCCACCAGCCGTATGTCGAAGCTTTGCCATAGGCCCGGATCTCTCGGTTGCTCCGGCACCGGGGCCAGAAAGCCATAGATACCGCCTGTGTGGTGGCTTGCCGGCTCATTCACGGAATCGGTTTCCAGCTGCACCTCATAGCGTCCACGCAGATAAATGCCGCTGTTGGCCCGCTCGCTGCAACGCCACTCCACATGCAGCTCAAAGTCCTGAAAGCGACTGTCGGTCACAATGTCAGAGCCATGTCCGCTGTTTACCAGCGTGCCGTCTGAAATCGTCCAATGAGAAGTACGGTTTCCGACGAAGTGCCATCCTTCAAATGTTTTGCCGTCGAACAAGATCTCCGGCTTTGCCCAATGCTTTACCGTTCGCTGCAACCGCGGCGCTGGCTTGCCCGCCCAAGGCACGTCTGCTTTTTTGCTTTCTGTCAGCATGCCCACCAGCCTGCCGCGCTGCAACGTTGCATGGTATTGTTGTACAGCTCTGCCTGGCTGTTCCGCCGGCACGGCAAAATCCAGTCGACCCTGCCGCAGCGTGGCACCACGCAGCAACTGCGCACTGCCGACATTGCCTACCAGGGTCACCGCCACACCCTGCCCGTTTGGCTCAACATCAATCCACGAGGGGTAGTCGCCCGCGGGTCCATGCATCGTCAGGTCCCATCCACCAGTGAAGCCCCTGCCCTGCTGCCCGAAAGCGACTTGTCCCACCAACAACAGCGCGACCAGCCCAATGAACAGCCTTTGTCGAACGAGGAGTGCTAAGGAGGCCCTGTGCCCTGTACCATGCGTGTGTGACGTCACTACGCCATCATCGCTCAAGGACCCTTCAGTTGGCATCCAGAAAAAGCATTTTCTTGCGTATCGCTGCTCTGTGGCAATTCTGCGTCTTGTCTGCACTTTTCACCGCTGTTCCCGCGCGCATGCTCAGTGCCCAGGCGGTGCACACAGCCAAATCAGCAAAAGCGGATCCGGTGGCCGGCGAAGCGCTGTACCACCGTTACTGCGGCATGTGCCATTCCACGCAGGCGGGCATTAAAATAGTGGGCCCCAGTCTGTCTGGCGAGATGAAGGGTCCGCACGGCAAAACAGCTGCACAGGTGCGAATGCAAACCGAACTCGGCAAAGGCCTTATGCCGTCCTTCAAAGGCAAGCTCAACGACGTTGAACTCGCCGACCTGATCGCTTACATTCGCAAGCTCTAGACGCACCGACCGGCATGTGCGTGTTCGCGTACTGCGCTGGCTGCACCCCTCTGCCTTGACAAGCGCTCCATACCAACGGGTACAGTAGGCACATTCTTTCGGAGGAAAGCCACGTGGCAGGTCAGCACCCTACCCGACGACAGGTTCTGGAAGCGTTAAGCGCAGCCGCTATTGCGGCGACGGCACAGGGCTTCTGCCGGTGGAACTGGGCATTCGCACAAGGGCCGCCGCGTCACACTCACATAGCGCCCAGTGCTCCGCATCGCGCAGCAACGTACCATCCCGTCTTCTTTACCCCGCCGCAGTACAGTGCGGTCGTCGCGCTCGCGGAACTCATCCTGCCCGCCACGGCGCAACACCGTCCCGCTGTCCACCGGGTATCCAACCCGGCGAACGCTGGTGCCACCGATGCCGGTGTCGCCGAGTTCATCGATTTCATGGTTTCTCAGGACGCCTCCCTTCAGCCCCGTTTCCGCACAGGCCTGCAGTGGATGGACGAATCTGCAGGAACTAAGGATTTCCTTACCCTCAGCTCCCCTGAGCAGACTGCCCTGCTGCAGCGCATCGCGTACAAGAAAAACTTTCAGCCCAACGAGAAGCCGGGGCAGGACTTCTTTGTGCTGATGCGTAAGTACACCGTCATGGGGTTCTACACCAGCCGAATTGGTCTTGAGTCGATCGACTATCCAGGCCTCCGCTTTTACGCGGAATCGCCTTCCGTCCCGCAGGACGCCTTCCTGCATTCGCTGGGGGTTTGATGGACACCAGTAAAACTTACGATGTTATCGTGATCGGCACCGGAGCCGGCGGAGGCATGGCCATCCACACCCTCACCGCGGCCGGCCTCAACGTCTGCGCTCTCAATGCCGGCCGTGAGCTCGATCCAGCCAAGGATTTTCGCGACCACAAGCAGCCCTACGACGTCAGGTTCCGCGGCTTCGACTCCCCGGCGCGGCGCGCTCAAACCGAGGGCTACTACATGGACAACGAGTACATCTCGCCCGATGTGTGGGAGCATGAGATCGAGTACTCCAGCGCCCCCGGTCAGCACTGGTACTGGCCGCGCTGCAACAGCGTGGGCGGCAAGACCAACTTTTGGGGCCGGTCCTCCGCGCGTATGGGCGACATTGATTTCAGGGCCGCCTCGCTCGACGGCTTCGATGTGGACTGGCCTATCTCTTACGCAGAAATTGCGCCCTTTTACTCCCGCGTAGAAAAGCAGATTGGCGTTGCCAGCACTCGTCAAAACCGTGCCTCCAACCCCGACGGGGACTACCTGCCAGCGTTCAACTATCGCTATATCGATCTGCTTCTCCAGGCGGGCGCAAACAAGGTCGGTGTTCCCTATCTGCCTGACCGCACCGCTCAACTCACACAGTCGGTAGGCGATCATCCTGCCTGCCACTACTGCGGCAACTGCACCAATGGTTGCGACGTGGGCGCTTTTTTCTCTACTCCCTATTTTCTGCTTCCCGACGCTCGCAAGACGGGCAGGTTCGAGTTGCGCACCAACGCTCTTGCCCGCGAGGTGCTGGTCGATACGGACGGCAATGCGAAGGGTGTGGCGTACATTGATCGCACCACCCGGCAAGAGGTGCAGGTCTACGCAAAGGCAGTCGTCGTCGCAGCTTCCTGTGTTTCCACCGCCCACATTCTGCTCAACTCCAAGTCTCGCCACCACCCTACCGGCTTGGCGAATAGCAGCGGTCAACTGGGCAAGAATTTGTGCGACCACATGTACGGCGACGCCGGCCACGGTTACCTGCCGCAACTGCTAGGTCGGCCCAGCTTTCCAGACAACGTCTCCGCTGCGACTATCGCCTGGACACCTCGCTGGCAAAATCTGAACAGCCCGCACGAGGAGAAGTTTATTCGCGGCTACAGCATGTATCCCGGTGGCGGTTGCGGTGAGTTTCCGTCCGGGTGGGAAGACATTGAAGGTTTCGGAGCGGAGTACAAGGCGGAGATCAAGCGCCGCTATCCAACGCCGGTGGGCTTCACCGTGCAGGCACCGTCCCAGCGCTCCGACAAGAATTTCGTCGACATTCACCCGGACAAGAAGGATATCTACGGCATTCCGCAGGCGCGTATCCACTTTGAATGGGACGCGAACACGCTGGCCATGTGGGAGCACAGCAAGATCACCACGAAGCGATTGCTGCTGGCTGCCGGAGCGGAATACCAGGGACACGGCGAGCCCGAGTCTCCTGGCTTCAGCCTGCACGAGACCGGGACCTGCCGCATGGGCAACGACCGACACAAGTTCGTCACCAATCGCTACGGCCAGACGCACGATGTGCCCAATCTCTTCCTGTGTGACGCCAGCGTACTGCTGAACTGCACTGACAAGACCACTACGCTTACTATTCTGGCCTTGACGCTACGCACCTCGGAGTACATCGTGCAGCAGTTTAAAGGCGGCAGATTTTCGACCGACGGAGCCAAACCCGCATGAACCGCCGCCATTGGCTGAAACTCGTCGCGTTGGCCAGCACTGGTGTCGCCGCAAGACGAAGCTTGACACAAACTAACGTGCCACATCTCCGCGTGCCGGCCGACCCACGCCACCGTATTGCCATTGCGACCTATCCCTTCCGTGCCGTAATCACGGCCCCCGGCAATACTGATCGCATCGCTTCCAAGCCCGGCATATCGCTGGCGGAGTTTGCGGCGTACATCCGCACCACCTTCAACGTATTTGGAATTGAGCCGCTGCACTCCCACTTTTCCTCTACCGCGCCCGCAGACATCGCAAAGCTTCGTAGGGCCTTCGACGCCTCGAATGTACGCACCCTCAACATTGCTGTGGACGCGCCGGCCGACTTGTGCAGCCCAGACCCCGCCATCCGCGCAAAGGGCGTCGATGTTTACCGCATGTGGGTTGACATCGCCGTGCAGCTCGCTTCGCCCAGCATCCGCATCGGCAGCATTCCCCGCTGCACCGATTCTGCGAACCTCCTAGCTGTTGCGGACGCACTTCGTCCCGTTGTCGCCTACGCCGCCTCACGCAGCATCCTTGTCATGCTTGAGAATGATGACCCGCAGACCGGTAGCGCCACGCGCATCGCCGGCATCGTACGCGGCGCCGCCTCACCATGGCTCCGTGGTTTGCCTGATTTCGGCAATGGCCTGATCGGTGGCGACGTGCATTTCAACGCCAAGTCCGTGCGTGAGATGTTTCAAGTTGCCGGTTCTATGGCCCACGTCAAGGAGGGCGAAACGATCCAGGGGAAAGACGTCCACATTTCCCTGCCTGAACTCTTCACCATCGCCAGACAGGCAGGCTATCGTGGCTTCTACTCAATGGAATCTGACTCGGGCGCGGACCCTGAACGCAATACCAAGTACCTTGTCGAACAAACGCTCGCTCTCATGTAAGTCGCACCCTAAATCGTTTCTTCCCGGAGTACAGCAGCATGCCCAGCACAGGCCCCGTAAAAGTAGGCATCATCGGCTCGCAGTTCCAAGCGGACATCCATGCCGCCTCCATGCGGATGCTCCCAGAGCAGATCGACATCGTGGCCGTTGCATCACCCACACCGGGAAACGCCCGGGAGCTTGCAGACCGGTACAGCATTCCACACGCATTCACCGACTACATGGACATCGTTCGCCATCCAGAAATCGAAATGGTGACCATCACCACACCGAATTCTCTGCATGCTGAAATTGCCATCGCGCTTGCAAAGGCCGGCAAGCATGTCGTGGTTGAAAAACCGATGTGTGTCACGCTTGCTGAAGCCGATGCCATGATCGCAGCCTGCCGAGAACACGGCGTCCTGCTGATGTATGCCGAAGAGCTATTCTTTACGCCCAAATACGTGCAGGCGAAGAAGATGGCTGACAATGGTGCGTTCGGAAAAGTTCACCTCGTGAAGCAGAGCGAAAAGCACTTCGGCCCTCACAGTGACTGGTTCTGGGACGCGCAACGCTCAGGCGGTGGTGCACTGCTTGACCTCGGCTGCCATGGCATCGCCTTCGCCTACTGGTTCCTTGGCCGTCCCGCCATCACCAGCATTTATACGCAGCTGGGCACCTATGTGCACGGTGACAAGACCACCTGCGACGACGAGGCGCTTACGATTCTTGAGTTCGAGGGAGGCAGCCTGGGACTGATTGAAAACAGCTGGGCACGCCGCGGAGGCATGGATGACCGTGTCGAGGTCTTCGGCGAAGGGGGCTTGACCCTCGCTAACCTCCATATGGGCAATGCGCTGCCCACGTACAGCGAGTATGGCTACGGATACGCCGTTGAAAAGGCGCCCACCACCACTGGCTGGACATGGCCCGTCTTTGAGGAACTCTGGAATTATGGATTTCCGCAGGAAATGGCGCACTTTGCACGCTGCGTTCGTGGCAAGGACCTTCCGCAAGCCACCGGAGAAGACGGCCGCATCGTTCTTGAAGCCATTTATGCCGGTTACGCCTCCGCCGGCCAGGGAAGAAAGATTCAGCTTCCCTACACACCTTCACCCAATGTTGTGCGCCCTATCGACGAGTGGCATACCCGCCGCTCCTAACCCTTCTCGCAGCGCGAGATTGTCTAGCCTCACGTCAGCGCGACGACCACGCATCAAAAATGAGATGTCTCAGAAGCGGCCTTCACGCGTGCACACTTCGTGCGAGCTTGGGATCAGCTATGTGCCGCCACCGATTGCCGAAGACGTGTCTTCGGCCTCGGTTTACACCGCTCTCGCAATGTGCGCATCGGCATCGGCGTTAGAGGGTAACGAGGCGGGGCTGTTAAATCACCACGCCAAACTCTGGCGACGCACTTGGTGATGCAGCCTGGATGACCCTCCATGGAACGCAACGGCGACCTGATCATCATGGCAAGCTATGCACCTCTAGTGGCCAATGTCAGTCCCTGTGCCATGCAGTGGCACCCTCCCTGTTCAGACTTGCGGCTTCGTCCATACGGTTCCTCCGCTCACGATCGAAGTCATGGATCTGGCTTTCGAGTAGGTCTTCACAAAACTTCAGAACCGGGGTTATAAGCAGCTTTCCAGGATCAGTTCAACGTTTTCACGGCAAAAAGTCACGGGTACGTCTGTGATGCGCTACGATCGATGCACTCTCACATGCATTCATCGGTCCTGCACCTTCTCTTATTTGTGTTGGGCGGTACAGCCGTCGCGGGAGCACAGCCCGCTTCCGCGCGGCCATTCAAATTGGAGGAGACGACTCTTTCGGAGACGCAGCAAGCTATCCGATCGGGCCGGATTACCTGTCGCGCGCTGGTAGAACGTTATCTCGATCGCATTGCGGTGTACGACCAAAGCACGCACCTGAATACGGTGGTGCTGTTGAACCCAACGGCGATTGCTGATGCTGAGCGCTTGGACGCTGCATTTGCGCGCACGCGAGAGATGGGGCCGCTGCACTGCGCCGTGCTTGCCATCAAGGACAACTACGACACACGCGGCCTGCAAACAACCGGGGGTTCGGCTGCTCTGAAAGGTTTTGCGCCGACGACGGACGCCTTTATGGTGGCGCGCCTGCGCTCAGCGGGTGCTGTGCTTCTCTTCAAGAGCAACATGGCTGAATGGGCCTTTTCTCCTGTCGTCACGGAGAGTTCCATAGGCGGCTTGACACGCAATCCGTACGATCTGGCGCGGGTGCCCGCAGGTTCGAGCGGCGGCACGGCAGCGTCGGTCGCCGCGAACTTCGCGCTTGCAGGCCTCGGCACCGACACCGGGGATTCAATTCGCGGACCCGCATCGCACAACGGTTTGGTGGGCATTCGGCCGACCATGGGGCTGACCAGTCGAGACGGCATCGTGCCGCTGAACCTGATGGCCGATGTGGGCGGACCGCTGGCGCGCACAGTTGCGGACTCGGCGGCGCTGCTGACCGTGCTTGCCGGTACTGACCCCGCCGACCCCGTGACCAGGCTTGCGGAAGGCCATACGCACGACTACACCCGCGACCTGAGACCAGACGGCTTGCGAGGTGTGCGTATCGGCATCTTGCGACGGTACGTGAATACAGACACAACAGACCCTGAAGTAAGCGCTCTGACCGAGCAGGCGATCGCAGACTTAAAGACACAGGGTGCGGTGATTGTGGATCCGTTCGATATCCCGCACTATGACGATCTTGTAAAGGACATTGGCTGCGGAAACTTTCAAGCGGACGTGGACCACTGGTTTCTTCAACATGCACCGGATGCACCGTTCCACTCCATTCGAGCGGTGTACGACGCTGGCCTGTACCTGCCCTATATCCAAAAGGACCTGGAGGAATCGTTGAAGCCGTCGACCGAAACGTGCCAGGACACGTGGCACGATCCAAAGTCGGTTGCGTTTCGAAAGGCTGTGCTGGACTCCATGGACGCCCAGCATCTGGACGCGATCATCTATCCCACCTGGGCAAATGCACCGCGGCTCATAGGAGATCTGAAATCTCCCGATGGCGACAACAACCAGGTGCTCTCGCCCATGACCGGCCTGCCCGCGATTACGGTGCCTATGGGATGGACGCATGGAAACCTGCCTGCTGGACTGCAGTTGCTGGGCCGCGCCTTCGCCGAAGGAGACCTCTTGCGCTTTGCATACGCCTACGAGCAGGCGACGCACCATCGCCATGCGCCTGCTGCTTTTCCCGCGCTGGGAAAATAACCTTGCCACATGACAGCGCTGTACCATCACGCGCAGGAGTCGCATGAAAGCTGCACTTATTGTTTTACTGGCGGTATGCAGCACGCTGCCGGCGCAGGTTCTCAAACCCTCGCTCGCGCCGGAGCGGCACGAGTACGTGCTGCACAACTTCCACACAGAGTCCGGCGCGGTGTTGCCGAAGGCGAAGTTGGTGTACGGCACTTACGGCCACCTGAACGCAAACGGCGACAATGCTGTGCTGCTGCCTTCGCACTACATGGCCACGCTGACCGGGTATGAGTGGCTGATGAAGACGCCAGAGTATCCCGCTGGTGCGCTGGACCCGGACAGATTGTTCCTGGTTACGTCTGAACTATTTGGGAACGGCCGCAGTTCCTCTCCTTCCAACACGCCGGAGCCGTTCCACGGGCCGCGGTTCCCGGTAATGACGATCCGCGACAATGTGAATGCAGTGCATCAGATGCTTACGGAAGAACTGCACGTGCGCCATCTCAAAGCGGTTATCGGGTTTTCCATGGGAGCGCAGCAAGCGTTTCAATGGGCTGTCAGCTACCCGGGATATATGGACCGGATTGTGGCAACTAGCGGCACAGCGAAGACCTTCGGCCATGGCATCGTTCGACTGGAAGGGCAGATCGCCGCGATCGCTGCTGATCAAACATTCGCCGCCGGGAACTACAAGACGCCTCCACTTAAAGGGCTTGAGGCGTTCAACCTGGTGTGGACCGGTTGGCTCTTCTCGCAGGAGTGGTGGCGGCAGGAGCTTTGGCGGCAGGATTCCAAGCCGGGCACGACGCTATCGGCATACATTGAGGAAATGCGCCACAGCTTTATTGAAGGCGCGGATGCCAACGATCTGATCCTGCAAATGAGGACATGGGAACAGAATGACGTTGGAAGCACGCCGGCGTCTGCACCCAAGTCGGACGCAGCCGACGCACACCCCACTTATGCGGGTAACGAGCGTGCAGCACTCGCCTCGATCCGCGTGCCGGTGCTGTACATGCCGTCCGCCACAGACCTGTACTTCCCTGTGATGGATGCCCGCTTTGAAGCACAATCCATTCCGCACGTGACACTACTACCCATACCTTCCCTGTGGGGACATCCGGCAGGTGCGGGTGCAAGCCCTGCCGACAAGGAATTTCTGAATACGAAGATTTCTGCGTTTCTATCCGGCACGCCCTTGTCCTGAAACCGAAATCAGCACTGAAAAAGGCTTTCCTGGACCCAAACATTGCTCGCAAGTGTAGCCATCCCATTCTGCTGCTGAGAGGCACTGCGACGGCACAGGATGTTCCCTGCCCTCGCCTTTTCCATTCCATTACCGACGAAAGTTCCCGCGCTGCCATCTAGGGAGCAGGCGCAATGGATCACGACGTGATGGAGATTTCGACTCCACAGTTGCAGGTGCTTTCGTGCAGCAAAAGTACACCGTGGAGCAGGTGACGCGATGGTACCTTGAGCGCATTTCGCGCGACAACGGGGCTTACCGTCTGTGCAAACAGTGGACGTGAATGGGGCTCTCCAGGCGGCGCGAATAGAGGATGCGGAGTGCCGCGAAATTCGTGGAGCATTGTGGGTCGTACCAATAGTCATCATGACCAACGCCGCAGTGAAAGGTCTGCCGGATACAGATGGATGGCAAGGCTTCACGTTCACGGGCATGTGTTTATGACTCCCGAAGATGCCATGCGATCCGCCGGAAGAGCGCACATCGGACGCATGCCAGTGCGCCCGAATGCCGTCGAACGGTTCGTGTTACTGGCGCAAATTCGGCACGTTCGTCATGCCGAGAATGACGCACCGGCATCGCGCAGCTTGGTCACCACCATCGTCTTGAACCAGCCACAGTCTCAGTACTTGAAGCTCTTGTCCGGGTATGCGGGATGCGACGGGACAATCCTTGGGTCCGTCGCAATCTCTTTCTTCAGTTCTGCCAGTGCCGCAGTCAATTGCGCATCGTCGCCTGCAAACGAAGCATGTGGCAAGTTGTCAACCTCTTGGTCCGGGTTGACGCCGTGGCCCTCGATCAGCCACTTACCATCCGCATACACGCCTGTCTCGGCGGCACTCGCAACACCATTGTCGGCCTGCGCGGTGTCGCCGAAGCTTAGCCAGATCTCGCCACCCCATGTGCGCATGCCAATCACCTTGCCCAGCTTCAGCCGCTTAAAACCTTCGGCAAACGCCTCGCCATCGCTCGCGGTTTCTTGGTCGCATAACACGACTATGTGTCCACGGAACGCGTATTGCATGTTCCACGATGGTCGCCCGACCCGGGGCTGGAAATACATCCAATCCTTGCGCAAAAGGTCGGTCAGCACCCAACTGTCGATGTTTCCTCCATTGTTGTGACGTACATCGATAATCAAGCCCTGGCGGTCGAACACAGGATAGAACTCACGCGTCCACTGGTTGATGTCGCCCGATCCCATGGCTCGCAGGTGCACGTACCCAATTGCACCATTGCTCCCGGTCTCTACCGCCTTGCGATTCCGCAATTCCCACTCCGCGTAGCGAAGGTCAACGTCCGCGTGAGCACTAACCGGTTTCACCAGAACAGGACGAGGCTTGCCGTCTTGGCCTTTCACCTGCAGCAAAACCTGCGTCTCTGCCTTACCACGCAGCAGTGCTCCCTCGTCCGTTACGTCCAGCGTATGCACGCCATCTATCTCAGTGATCGTCTCACCTTCGTGAAGGGTCGATTCAGGCCGTGCGAGCGGCGGTGCCGTATTTGGGAGATCCGGGTCGTAGTCATACACATGCGTCACCGTGTACCCACCCTTCGTCTCATCCCGTTTTAAATCTGCGCCCAGTGTGGCGAGGTCGATCTTCTGCGCCGGCTTACGCGTGTCCCCTCCCTCTACAAAGGTGTGCAGGGCAGACAGTTCACTTACCATCTGCGCGATCACCTCGTTCAGCTCGTCACGGTCAGCCACACGGTCCACCAGCGGAAGATACTGCTCACGCATAGCCACCCAGTTCACCCCATGCATATTGCGATCGTAGAAGTAGTCCCTCTCCAGCCGCCATGCATCCAGAAAAAGTCCGCGATATTCTTCGCGTGGCGTCGTCGTAAAGCTCCAATGTGAAAAGTCGAGCTTCGCTTTGCCCATAGTCTTCGGGTCGTTCAGTCCTGCGCCCTTAACGTCGGAATCGACTATGAAATATTCGTCTCCCTTGCCCAGCAGAATCTTCTTGCGATCGGCTGATACTTCGTACCCTTTAACCTCTGCAAGCAGCGTGTCCGGCTCGTCACCCTTGTTTGCGATGTCGAAACACTGCACAGACTGCTTAGGCTGCGCATCATCCGACCCGCTCAGCCAACATAGCCGCTTTTCCGTAACCTGCAATGATGAGTAGTTTCCTGCCGGCGCAGGCACCTCGTTAATGCGTGCCGCGATACCGGTGAAGCTAATCTTCACCTCGGGGATTGCGTTGGCCTTGTCGTCCTTCTTGTCTTTCTCATGGGCCTTCGCATCGGCGTTTTCGCCCTTGCCGTCCTTCTTGCCTGCGCTCTTTACCGCGTTCGCTTCCACCTTGCTCGTGGTCTTGTCATCGCCTGCTTTCTTGTCATCGGCCTTGTCCTTATCTGTTTCGGGGTGTAATTCATCCGGAGGCAGAAACGGTGACCGCAGGTCGGGTACCAGGGCCATCTCGTAGACCTTTACCGTTTTGTTGAAGTGCGGTTTAGGCTCGCGGGACCCCCATGGTGAATTTTGTGACGTCTGTAGCGAGCGGTTCGACAAGAAGTAGAGCCATTTCCCATCTGGGCTCCATATCGGGTTGAAGCTGTCGTAACGGTCGGTGGTCAGCTTTTCAACCTTGCCGCTGGCGCTTTCCAGCACTTTTATTTGAGCGAATTGATTGTCGGCGGTGTCCGTGAAGGCGAGCCACTTGCTATCCGGCGACCAACTGAGGTCCGTAAGGTCACCCTTCATGCTTTGCAGCACCCGTCTCTCCTGTTTGGTTAACGTATCCAGCAACCACAACTCCTGGTCCTTGCTTGTGTGCGCGAGCCATTTACCATCGGGCGACACAATTCCGTCCCACCGCAGTACCGTCGCACCTCTTGTCCATTGCTCCGGCTTGTCCTCGCCCGTCGCTGGATACTTCCAGAATTCCGTCTCTCCCGTCGCAGTCGACAACGTCAACACACCCTTGCCGTCCGGCAGGTACCGTGCGCTGCGAAAGCGCACAGCGGACTCGCCTGCAATCTTGGCTATGCGTCCTGGCTTGGCCGGAACACTAAACACCTCACCGCGTGCTGTAAAGAGGGCCCGACTGCCATCAGGCGACAGGTGCACATCCGTGACATAGTCTGCAGGCTTCTGCACCCAATGTTCGCGCAACTGGTCAAAGTCGCTCTGCAGCGTAACGGGAATCTTCTGTTCAACGCCGGTGACCGCATCCAATTGCCAAAGCTCGCCCGCAGAGGTATAGACCACACGGTCTCCATCGGCAGCCAATCCCTCCACGTCAAAGGTTTTCTGATGCGACACTTGCTTCGTTCCCTTGCCGTCACGGCCCGTCGTCCACACGTTCATCACGCCGGACCGATCACTCACAAAGAGCAGTCTTCCGCCGGCCATTACCGGCGTGCGCGAGGTACCGGGGTAATCCGCCGTGATTGGCACGGCTTCGCCCGCGCCGCCGTCGTAGCGCCACAGGCTCTGGATGAGACCACCCTGATACCGCTTTGTATGACTACCCTGGAAGTCGAGTCGAGTGAAAAACAACGTTGTGCCGTCCGTGCCGTACACCGCCTCGGATCCCTGCGCTAGTGGCACGCGTTCACGGTTACCCTTGGCATCTACCAAAACCAGCGACGACGATCGCCATGGAGTATATCGACCCGTGCTTAGTAACAAGCGGCCATCCGGGTGCCAGGCCGCGATCCCACTACCGCCATCCCACGTACGTCGCTGCGGCAGCCCCCCTGCCAGAGGCATCGTGTATACCTCCGACGGTCCCTCGTAGCTGCCCTGAAATGCGACCGTACTTCCATCAGGCGAGATAACCGACCCGCGCTCCGATCCTGGAGCACTTGTCAGCCTATGCGCCATCCCACCGGTCAGCGGCACCGTCCACAAGTCGCCCTCCGCCGTAAACACAACAACATCGCCATGAACAGCAGGGTCGCGATAATACCCAACCCGCCTTGCCGCGGGACTGGCGGACTGTGCCCATGCTGGAGCACCAGTACCTGCCATCATCACAACGAAAGACACTAAAAGAAGATAACGGCGAGATGTTGCAGCGAAAGCAGACATTGTGACTCCAAACAGGGATGCGCGAAGCATATCAAGAGCTCGCTGTGCGGGACAATGTCTTGGGTGAAGAGACCTGTTCTGGCCGTTCCTGCGTGCTAGAACAGTGTTCTCAGACCTTCTAATGTCGTTCGCTGCAACGGCGATCTCCTGCTCAGACCCAGATACCGTTCGGTCGTCTGAATCGAGCAATCGCCGAAAAGAGATTGAGTCTGCTTGAGGGTCAATACGCCTCATCACTTGTACAGCACGGAAGATTTAAGACCGAACTTTCAAACCAAACGCTATCGCATATACCGCATTAACATTTTTCGAGAGCGGTGGGTCCGTTCGCTGTGTCTTCCGGCCGGAGCCACGATCGTGAGTAAGACGTCGATTGCGTCAGCGAAGTAACGGCAGCGACCCAGTCCAGCTCAGCACCATGTCGGCGTAGTCGATTTGTAGACGCCAGTTTGCCAGGCGAGCCTGCCGTTCCACAAAGTTTCCAAGGGCGGTACAAGCTTGCGACAAGCAGATGCAGAAGCCGGAGCCGAAGTTACCGTTCGCAAAGGTGAATATGCAGCACGTTTTTTGCGATCCCTCGCCCGGCCATTGCTGTAAACACGATGCGGCTTTTATTCGGCCGACAGAGAAACGTTAGCTTGCAGTGCCGGGCGACGTGAGTCGGGCCCAACCTCAATGGCGTATTGCCCGGCTGCGATCGCCCAGCGGTGTTGTGCGGTGTCCCAGATCATGAAACGAGTCTTTGGCAGGTCCACAGTGACCTGCGCCTGCTTTCCAACTTCTAGGTGGATCTTTGCCCAGCCAACGAGCCGCTTTGGGGGCTCTCCCGTAGCCTTTGGCAAGCCGACATATACTTGCGCTATCTCGTCACCGGAGCGCGTGCCAACATTGTTCAAAGTGAATGTGGCTCTTAGGGTGTCTTTACCGGTAATGCTGAGCGAGCTGTATGTAAACGATGTGTAGGATAGGCCGAAGCCAAACGGGAAAAGAACGGATTTTCCTTGCTGGTCGTACCAGCCATAACCGACTTGCAGGCCCTCGTCGTAGCTGGTTGTAAAGGACGGCAAGCCAGAAAGCAGCTTTCGAGACATCTTCGCTTCGTCGCTCCAGTCCTCCTGTGAGGCTGGCGGCGGCAGAACCAGTTTCGGATGCGGCAAGTCTGCATCGTGCACAGGAAAGGTGATCGGCAGCTTTGCTGAGGGATTGACCTTGCCGAACAAAACGTCTGCGATTGCGTCAGCGCCTGCCGTGCCGCTGAACCAGGTTTCTAGAACGCCTCCGACCTGGTCTATCCACGGCATGAGAACAGGGCCGCCCGTTTCCAGCAGGACCACCGTGTGCGGGTTGGCCTTCGCGACACTGGCAATAAGGGCGTCCTGCTCATCCGGCAGGGCGAGCGTGGCAAGGTCGATACCTTCTGCCGCGTACTGGTAGGCATAGACCAGCACCACATCTGCCCCTGCCGCGGCTCTGGCAGCGCGTGCAGCGTCGGTTCCATCGTCAAAGCTGACCTGGGCCGCGGGTGCGGCTTGCTGGATGGAGGCGAGTGGAGCGTCTGGAAACCAGACAGCTTTTTGCCAATCCTGCTTGTGATTTCCCGCGGGAAGCGGTGCGATGGCGTTGCCTCCGGGTGGATCGACCTGGGCCGACCCACCGCCCGAGATCATGCCTTTATTCGCGTTCTGTCCGACCACCAAAATTCGCTGAGCGCGCGCGGCATCGAGGGGTAGCAGAGCATTTTCGTTGCGCAGCAGCACAATGCTCTTCTGTGCCACCTCACGGGCTAACCGGGCGTGCGCAAAAACGTCGGGCACCTGCTTGATCGGAGGATCGTCCACCACACCTGCCGCAAACATGCTGCGCAACACGCGCCGCGCATGGTCATCGACCTCCGCCTGGCGTACCTCCCCGTGCTCGACGGCAAGCTTGAGGGCCGAGCCAAAAAATACGTTCCCCGGTTGTTCTTGATCCAGGCCTGCATGCGATGCTTTCGCGGTGGAGTGGGTCGCCAACCAATCCGAAATGACAAAGCCCGGAAACTTCCACTCGTCCTTAAGCACTGTTTTTAGCAGGAAGTCGTTCTCGCAGGCGTAATCGCCGTTTACACGGTTGTACGCGCACATCACAGCGCCGGGTTGACCGACACCGATGCCAATTTGGAAGGCCAGCAAGTCCGTCTCACGCATGGCACGCTCGCTAATCTCCGACGATACGGCGTGACGGCCGCTCTCCTGGTCATTGACGGCGAAGTGCTTAATGTGACCGATCACATGGGTGGACTGCACACCGCGAATAAGGTGACCCACCATGGTGCCGGCCAGCAGTGGGTCTTCGCCCTCGTACTCAAAGGTGCGGCCGTCGCGCGGCTCACGTGTTAGATTTACGCCCCCGCCCAGCGTCATGTTGTACCCCAGATCGCGCAGCTCGTGGCCCACCATGGCACCGTAGCGTTCTGCCAGGTCTGTATCCCAAGAACTTGCGGCGGCGATGTTGGAGGGCAACGCGGTGGAGTACCGTCCGCTACCCGCGGAGTAGCAAACGCCGCTTGCGGAGTCGACGATCTGCAGGCCGGGAATCCCCTTCTCCGGCAAGCCAGGAACGTATCCCGAGCCCCCATTTGCATCGCGAGCAAGTGGATCGGCGGGGCCGTCGTGTGGGTCGCCCGTGCCATGCAGGAGTTGAATTTTTTCATCGAGCGTTAGGGACTTTAAAAGCAGGTTAGCGCGCTCGTCGGCCGACAGGTGCGTGTCCATCCATGGCTTCCCGGAATCTCTGTTGCTTACCTCTGCTGCACGAAGCACACAGGTTGGCGCCAGAGCACAGACAGCGATAGTGAAGACGAGGTGAGAGGAGATCGATATTGGCATGTTCCCTACGGTGAAACGGTTGTGAAACGACGGCGTGCGAACCACAATCCGACACCGAAGATGGCCCACACCGTGCCCACGGTGAGTGCAAGCGGGCTCAGGTTGAGCCAGAGAAGAAGACAGGTAAGCAGGCCTATGAACGATGGCACAATCCAGCGCCAAGGGTTTGTTGGCCGATACCGGGCCGCATGGACGATGCAGGCGAGGTTAACGCCCAGGAATGCGAGCAGAGCGCCGTAATTGAGCAGCTCCGTTCCCAATGTGTAACTGAACACGAGGGCACCCGCTAGCGAGACGGCGCCGACAAACAGCACGTTGTTCCGAGGGACCCGTTTGGCAGCAGAGAGAGATGTGAAAAAGGTGCGCGGTAATGCACCATCCTGCCCCATGGCATAGAGCAGGCGTGCGGCACCCAGCTGCGAAGCAAGCCCTGAACCGACCGTCGCCAATAGCAGTGCCGAGTTCACGATGACGAAAAGTGCAGCCCCGCCGAGCCGCTGCGCCACGTGTACGTAGGCCGTGTCGACGTCAGGGAATGCGAGGTTCGCGGGCCACGCAAGCTGTGCAAGGTAGACCTCGACGGCAGCGAGGATGCCGGTAAGCAGGCACGTAAAAACGATAGCCCGAGGGATGTCCCGCTGGGGTTCGAGCGCTTCGTCGCTGAGGGTGGAAATGCCGTCAAAGCCGATGTAGGTGAGAACGGCGATGGATGTGCCCCGAAGCAGCCCTGGCAACGTAAAGCGACCGGGATCGTAGAACGGTGCAAGCAGCACATGCGTTGTGATCAAGGGCAACGCGAGAAGGTAGCGGATGCCCGCAGCAACCACCAATACGATGACTAAACCCAGTGCGAGTGCCATGCCGCGATTGATGCGAGCCGACGTTTCAACTCCAAGGCAATTGACTAACGTAAAGAAGGCAGCAAAGAAGATTGCACAAGTGAAGTAGGGCAGTGTCGGGATGAAGTTGATTGCGGCACGGCTGCACCAGATAGTGCAGATAAGCGGATTAAGCACATAGTCCATCACAAGACACCAGCCCGTGAGGTAACCAAGGCCTGTATGCAACTCTTTGCTGACGTATAGGTAAGCCGAGCCGCCCTGCGGATACAGTCTGGCCATGCGGCCATAGCTGATGCTGGTGCAGAGCATGGCAACCATGGCCAGCACCATTGCCGTCACCACATGACCATGAGCTGTGGTGAAGATTACGCCGAAGACCGGCATGGGCGCCGTGGGCTGGATGAGGATAAGGCCGTACAGCACAAGGTCTGAGAAGCGCAGCGAGCGCCGCAGGCCAGTGTGGGTCACCCGATCACCCTCCGCGCGAACCATTGTGTCATTCATGCGCTACTTCCCTGCCTTCAGAGTGACGGGATGAACGTTCCATCCCTCCACCTGGAATACGACATCGTGCGGTGCGGACCTTGGCAGCGTACCAGTGAGTAGAGTCGTTTCTCCCGGTGCGATCTCTATCCAGTTGTCTGACCAAAGCACCGGCGCCACCAGGTCGCCCGTTGGGGTGCGCGCAGCGACATGCACCTGAAAGGCGAGTCCCGTGGACGGATTGTGCAGCGACACCTCTGCTACGGCATCGAGCCCGGGCTTGATGCTGACCTGCGTCTGGAGAGGCACGATCGGCAACGTTGTCAGGGCTGACAGATCTTCGTAGCGGTCTGCCGGTGTGTGCGTGAAGCTTGTGTTCTGCCAGTCGAAGCTTGTGAGCGTGGTGGGCACCCAATAAAAGTTATGGCTCACCTCGCGTTTCTGGGCATCCTGCAGTCGCAGGTCGAGGAAGAGGATGTGCTGATTGGTGCGATAAAGGTTCTCTGGTATCGCTGTAACCTGCTGCACGCTGTCGGGTGACAGGGTTAGCTGTTGCTCAGTGTGATATAGCTCGTGCCACGCAAGGTCACGCACGCTAACGGAGGCTTGCAGCGTACCAGTAGTTGCATAGGTGCTGTTCACAACGCTGATACCGCGGTCGTCGTAACCGTATTGAATGTGCAGAGGTTCGCATGCCTTCCGGGTCGCAAAATAACCTGCTGATGCATCAAGATAGTAGTCATACAAGTGCCATATCATGCTCGGCCAGGCATTGTTCAGCATCCACTGCACCACGCCTGTGCTTTGATACTTGTTGCGCGAGTAAGCCTCGAACATCGCTCGCTCGGAATCGTACGCCAGCGTTTGCGCTACTCGTTCGTATTCCGCCGCGGAGGCCGGCTTTGTGTAGATCGCGCTCATAGCATTGTCGAAGACATCGAGCCGCGAAAACTCAGTACCGCCATAGTGCAGCCGCCAAGCCTCGGATCGGGGCCAAGCCTCAGGATCGCTGAGGAAACGCTTGCGGCTTGCCAGCGAAGGGATGGCGGGTCCGGGACTCGTCTCCGTGTTGAAGCCCGAAGCACCGCCAAATCGGTGGTCCGTATACCAGTAGTTTGGCTCGACGTAATCATAGGGTCCGGTCATCTTGACGCCGCTGGCGCCTGTCGCTGCCGTCATCTGCGATGATGCGGCGCTGAGCACGGCATTGGGCCAGTGCGTATCAGCCTCTACCTTGAGATACGCGCTCTCGACCTTCTCAGGCGGTGCCATGTCGCTGCCATTCAGCCACACAAAAAGGCTGGCATGGCTGCGCACCCGCAACAGTTGATTTTGAAGCGAGGCCGTTGCGATCTTGAGATCCTGATCCGTCCATGTCGACCACAGCTCCCAGTGGTCGCAGCAGCACCAGCCCATCATAACGAGCAGGCCGTTCCTGTCGGTCAACCGGAAGAACTCCTCCGACTCCATTTGTCCTTCAAGCCGAATGGTATTGAGGTTCATGGCGTCGACCAGTCGAATCTGATCCCGCAGTTTGTCGCTGTCGTTTCGCAACAACATATCCCGCGACCATCCAGCGCCGCGAATCAGAATCGGCTTACCATTGACGCGAAACAAACGGCTGCCATTAGCGGTAAGTTCAGACGATACCTCGCGAATGCCGAATTCGATTTCTCTTGTATCTGTCGTCCTTCCCGACACACTGGCGGTCATGCTGAGACGTTCCAGGTGAGGATCTCCCATCTGCTTTGGCCACCACGGTTTCGGATTCTCCACGCGCACTGCAGAGAAGGTTACGGTACGGTTTTCACCAGGCGTGAGGGACACCTGCTGCTCCAACGGGTGGCCGGCGACATTCCCGCGCAAGAGTGCATGCTGCGGTTCAGCAGTTAAGTTACGCACCTCAACGTACACTGTCAGATCGGCAGCTTGCAGCGCATCGCTTGTAAAGTGCGTCACGACCATGGGACTGTTTAGGGTGATACCTCCCGTGGTAACCAGATCGACGCCGCCCCACAGGCCCATGTCCTTGTCGGGCGGTGCCGGATTCCAATCCACCCAATTGATGCCCAACTCTTTCTCTGTCGGTGCGAACACCTGAATCGCCACCACGTTGTCCTGCCCCGCGCGAATCTGATCGGTCACGTCGAAGTCATACGTGCGATAAGCCCCAGCAATGACGCTCCCATCGGCGATGAGCTTGCCATTCATCCAAAGCTCACCGCGGTAGTTGATGCCGCCGAAGTGAAGGGATGTCCGTGTGCTCGTCTGAGGTCTCGCCATGAACTGCTTGCGATACCACCAGCCGCAACGGTAAGGGCTGTCTGTTGGCATGGGCAGATTCGAAAAGTTAGCACCAACGGGGTAACCCATGCCGGGCAGCTTGCGCAAGTTGTCGCCGAAGTACGGGTCGGGAAACTTGCCTGCCGCGACCTGTGCCGCCAGCACAGTGGACGGAACCTTTGCCGTAATCCATCCGTCGTCCGGCCTGAAGGACGATGATGAGATTGCTGCGCCGTCAGCCCGTAATACGCACGCAGACTGTAGCTGCCAGTCCCTGTCGAAGAGCGTGTCCGCAGCGCAGATAAAGGGCCCGCCCCAAAGTACCGAGAAGATGAAGAGGAGAACACGTCGAGGCGTTACAATTTGTCTTGCTGAATAATTTGGCACTGCAAAAAGCTCCTTGGGATGCGACTACACGAGTAACGCTCGCTTCTTTGCGGCTACGGCCGTGGAGGCCCGCTCGACGAGTTCTGGTGTGCTTAAACACAAGCTGGCAAGTTCCTGTACTGCTCCGGGCTTCTCCACCAGGGTCAGCATGTGCTCGATCGCCTTTAATCCCATCTGTCGCATGGGTTGGTGAACAGTCGTAATAGCCGGCGTCGCGACACGAGCCGGTAGTACGTCATCGAAGCCGACGACGGAACAATCGTCCGGGACCGATTTGCCAGCCTCATGCAGGCCACGCACCACGCCCAGTGCGGTGAGATCGTCAAACGCGAGTATCGCTGTAAATCTGCGACGGCTTTTTAGCATGTGCTTTACAAGGGAACGGCCCGCTTCGAACGCTTCACCCGGTGTGTTGAGCAGGGGTAGTTGAGGGGTAAGCTGTTCCGCGAGCGTGACGCTGGTTTGCTGCAGCGCACGCAGCATTCCCTTCCAGCGGGGTGCGCTGTCGAACATGCCATCCGGGCCACGGATGACTGCAATTTTTTTATGGCCGAGCTGCAGCAGGTGCTCCATGGCAAGACGGCCGCCCTGCTCGTTGTCGAGCAGGTATGACGTAATGCCACTCGGCGTCAGGTCGCGGCCCACAACCAGTGTGGGTACGCCGTTCTTTTTTATGTCAGCAAGCAGGCTGGTTTCGTCGAACATCCAACTCGCAATCACGACGACGCCCTCTACACGTCGCTCGAGCATTAAGCGCAGGGACTTGTCGAAGACCTTACGCTCCGTTTGCGCGTCCATGACCAGCGGTAGGTAGTCTGTTGCCTGCAGTCCATGCTGCACACCCTGGACGACCGGCATGCAATACGGGTCTGAGAGATCGTAGGCAAGCACACCAATGGTTCCGGACCGCTGCTTTCGGAGCGATCGTGCGCGGGCGTCCGGGTGGTACCCGAGCCTTTTGGCCGCGGCACGAATCGTTTCCCTCGTGGATGCTGCCACGTTCGCCGACAGCGGAGCTCCGCTCAAGATGATTGACACGGTGGATACCGAGTACCCCGTTGCGTTCGCCACGTCGCTCAAAGTCACATGACCGGATTTGGATTGCGGCATAGTGCAAGTCTTCCTTCTGCACGGCGGACAATCCTGAATCGCACAATGTGCAGAGAAACAGGAAACTATCGCTTGACAGACCTTCTCTGCCGAAATATACCTGCAGTTCATAAACTATTCAAAGCTTTGAATATCAACACAGAGCCTTTTTTGGAGGTTGTCATGACACGCCAGATCTCCCGGTGTCTTCCCCCAATTGCGTTCGTCGTTTGCTGTGCCACGTCATTGAACCCCGTCGGGATTGCCCAGTCCGGACGCGGTGGTGTCAGTGGTACCGTCACCGACGGAGCCGGCGCCGTCATTCCAGGCGCGGCGATTGAATTGCGAGAGGTAAAGACCGGACTCGTGCGCAAGGTGGTCACCAACGGCGCGGGTGTCTACACCTTTGTCTCCGTCGCTTCAGGGGAATACGAAGTTACCGCAAAACACGACGGCTTTGCGACGGTGCTCCAGAAGAACATCCGCGTCACCGTGGACCAGACCAACAGCATCAACGTGCAACTGCCTGTGAGCAGCATTCAGGAGACGGTCACCGTCGACGCGTCCGACACGCCGGTGAATACCTCAAGCGCTACGGTGGGCCAGTTGATCTCGGCTGAAACCATCGACCGCGTGCCCCTGCTGACGCGCAACGTTTACCAACTGGTGCAGCTGAGCACGGGCGTCTCTCCGGCGAACGGCACCGCCAATTCCTCCGACCTGCAAGGCATCAACAATGCACGCACCGGCATCGACGTCTCGTCGTACACGATCAACGGTTCGCTACAGGGCAACGTCTACTTCATGCTGGACGGCAGCCCGATCGGCGTTGCGGAAAATAACGCCGCTACCATTCTGCCCGCCTTTCAAGTACCCGAGGACGGGGTAGCAGAGTTCCGCGTGGAAACGCAGAACACCCCGGCCAGCTATGCCAGCGGCGGCGGCGGCGTCATCAGCCTCGTGACAAAATCCGGCGGCAACAAGTTCCACGGCGATGCTTTCGGCTATTTTCGTCCTAACGGCCTGGCAGCCAATGAATTCTTCTTCAAGCGTAATAACCCCGGCGTCGGTACGCCAGATTTTCATCGATATCAGGAAGGTGGAGCCATCAGCGGCCCCATCATAAAGGACAAACTCTTCTTCTTCGGAGACTACGAAGCCACACAGCAGTCATCACTGGAGATCGGCAGCTACACGGTACCGACATCGGCGGAGCGGAGCGGCGACTTTTCGGCCGACAGCTTCACCATTTACAACCCGCTGGTGGATGACGATCCCATTACCGGAGAGCGACTGCCTTTTGCGAACAATGTAGTTCCCACGCAAAACATAGATCCTATAGCGAAGTATTTCTCTGACAAACTGCCTTTGCCGAACGCCGCCGGAATCGGCCCGTTCCACACGAACAATCTTTCCACATCGGGCCTTGCTCCCCTGCACGCACAAAAGGCCGACGGACGCATCGATTACGCGCTGAATCAAAGCAACCGCATCTTCGGTCGTTATTCTTACGGTCACATCCAGTCTGGAAATTCAAACCAGTACGGCAGCAGCAACATGTTTAACCCGTTGTTGTACGTCAACCTCACCACGACCAATAACGTGGTCCTTGGCGACGACATAACGCTGTCTGCTAAATCGCTGATGCAGCTGCGGTATTCATTTACTCGGCATAATGAGCACCAGACCGGCGACCCGCGCCAAGACAGTTACGACATCACTACCGCGGGGTTTCCGCAGTCGCTTGCGGACCAGGTATTGTTCAAACAAATCCCTGTAATTACCTTTTCTGACACGGCGCCTGTCGGCGGTACGGGAAACTACGATAACTTCCTGTACGCCAGTGAGAATCATGACGCAAGCGTCTCGTTGACGCACCTGCTTGGTAGGCACGAAATAAGTGCGGGCTTCGAATACCAGAAAAAGCTGATGAACATCGGTCAGCCCGCATTCCCTGCGGGTGCTTACAGCTTTGACAAGACCGCGACCAGCTCCACCACCTTTGCCGGCGACGGCAGTGACTGGGCCAGCTTCCTGTTAGGCATGGGCTCAGTTCCCGGCGGCGAGGGAGGAAATTTCACCAAGGATCTATTCGGCGCAGTAGCCAACCCGTACTACGGAATCTTTGCTCAGGATGTCTTCCACATCACGCCAAAATTGACTGCAACCGTGGGCGTTCGCTGGGAGATCTTCGGTGGTCGAACCGAGCGCCACAATCGCATGGAGTACTTCGACCCGAATCTTGCATTCAATCTCAATGGTGTTTCGTTGACCGGTGGTGAACGCTTCCTTGACGATCACCACCGCACCCCGTTCAACACAAATTGGAAGAACGTAGGCCCTCGAGCTAGCGTTGCGTGGGAGCCAGTTCCCGGTACGGTCGTCCGCACAGGTGGGGGCATCTACTACGGCCCAAGCTCCACCATGGTCGCCAACACGGCCCTCAACAGTGATGGATTCACGTCTTCCACAACCTGGAACGCGACGCAATACAACAGCGACGGAAATACGGTCATGCTGAACCCGCTCAGCAACCCATTTCCAAATGGCGTCGTGGTACCGCAGGGTGCCGAGCTGGGCCCGGCGACAAATATCGGCGTCGGCCTAAGCACTGTTCTAGCGAATCCACGCACGCTCACCACCTACAACTACAACTTTGGTGTTGAGCAACAGTTGCCAGGTAAGACGGTCTTCACGCTGGCCTATGTCGGCAGTCGAGGTCTGTTTCTTTCGCTTGGCTCAATCGACCTGAACACGTTGCCGATCGAGACCATTGCGAAGTACGGTACTAGCCTTTGCGTGGACAGTAGTGCAGGATGCCAGATGGTCGCCAACACTCTGGCACCGGTCCTGCCAGCCACGAACCCGTTCTATGGCGCGGCAACAGTTCCGCTTTGGCTGTCGTTGTTACCGTACCCTCAGTTCAACAGCGGGTCGTTCAACAGTGGTGTGTCGGTGAACGGCTACCCTGTCGCAAGTTCAAGCTTTAACTCGCTGCAGACGAAGTTGGAAAAACGTCTCAGCAACGGCTTCACCACGATCACCAGCTTTACCTGGGGCAAACTGCTGACCAACGCAAGTCAGACCCCGCTGGGCTTCGTCGGCTATCACTCCGCCGGGCCGCAGGACTGGCGAAACCTTAACCTGGAGCGCGCTGTTTCATCGCAGGATGTCAAGTTCCAGTTCAACACGCAGATCTCTTATGACCTGCCCATCGGCAGAGGCAAGCTATTGAATCTGCAAGGCGCGGGCGATGTGCTGCTCGGCGGCTGGACATTGAACGGCATCGTGTACCTGAGCACAGGAGTTCCCATCGCCGCACCAACTGGCACCGGAAATCCCTACTTCAACCAGCGCGTCGACCTTGTGTGCGACGCCAGCCAAAATGCCCAACACACGGCAGAACAGTGGTTTTCCCCAAACTGCCTGGCCCAGCCGGCCAGCCAGTTTGCAGCCGGAACCTCGCCTGCCTACCTGTCCAACGTTCGTACCGACGGCGCTCATAATCTGGACGCGTCTCTTTATAAGACATTTACGCTCGGCGGCGAAAGAAATCTTCGCTTAGAGGTTGCCGGCTACAACGTGACTAACACTGTGCAGTACGGTTATCCAAATGTCTTTTGGAATCCGGATGCCGTTACCGACCCAACCGTACTCTCTGGGTTCGGAGCGGTTTACGGGTCCGCCAACCTTCCCCGCCAGTTCCAGTTCGGCGCACGCTATACGTTCTGAGCTTCAGCCGGCATAACAAGGGACTTCGGTCGTACGGATGATGGACATCCGTACGAATGCATCATGGCTGCGCAGCCACTAGCTCCGCAACCGGAACCGCGGCCATGTTGCGGAGCGCCGCAGACGTCAGCTTCTCAAGCGTCTTCAGTTCTGATTGCTGCTGTGCCGTTGGCTCGCTCGCACCGGTGCTATGACCTTCAATCCTATCCAGCGCGCCGAGTCCGATGACAGCTGTACGCGAAAGATTCTGCGACACCTCTGCCAGCTCCATCAACATGCCGTTTGCCTGAAGCGGCGATATCAGCTCAGTGTTGTTCGTCACCAGGGACCTCAGGCGTACTCGCAACTCGGCGTGTTGTTCAGGCGTAGCCGTACCCGCTGCCACAGCATGCGCCAGTTCTGCGAAACGATGGGCCGGTTGGCTTTCTGCGGGTATCAGATCGACCATATGGATCAACGGTCTGATCTCGTCGTACGCCTGCCCCGGCACCTCTTCACGCTGGTAGTCCAGAGGCGGCTGAACCATAGTGGCAAGCTCCCTCAGTCGATCTATCGACGTGGTACTCGCGAGCCGCTCAAGCATACCCTGCATCACGTCGCCGTTCTGAATGCCCTGCGTTGCAAGCTCCTGCGAAAGCCAGCCAAGCCGCGCGTACATGTCTGCGACGTCACGATCGGACTGCGGCGACCATAAGCGTTCCGCGACGGCTGCGGCCCGCGGCCAGGCGCGATTACTCAAGATCTCCGGTGTAATGTATTCCGTCCATTCAGCCGCTTCACCGCCGAGTATTCTCGCCTCTTCCTCCCGCGTCAGATGTTCCGGCATCACTGCGCCCTTCGTAGCCTGGCCGCTCGTATTTTGAGGCAATACCACAGGGTCTACCAGATAATGCTGGGACGCTGGCTGATTGAGGTCAAGGTAGTAACCCGCTGAAAGGATTCCGCGATACCCGCGTGACGCAGCCTGAAACAGACTCTGCTGCCCCCGCCACGATTGAATGACAACGTCCTTTGGTGTGTCTGGCTGCAGTACTTCATCCCAGCCGATCGGAATCTTTCCACGTGCCGTCACCAGCTCCTGCACACGTTTAGTGAAGTAGGCCTGCAACGCCGCATTGTCCTTCAAGCCATGTGCTTTCATGAAATCCTGCACATGTGGCGTCACATCCCACTGCTTGCCGTCGCACTCATCGCCGCCGATATGGAAGTACCGGTCCGGGAAAATTGCCGTCACCTCGGCTAAAAAGTCTTCAAGGAACCTGTACACCTCCTCGTTCGTGGGGTCCATCGCCGCATCCTGTTTCGGGTCGGGATGAAGGAACTCATCGGACGTGTAATGATGCACTACGGTGTAGGGGCCCGGCAGCGCCGCCAGTTCGGGATAGCCTACAAACCAGGATCGCGTGTGGCCCGGCATATCAAATTCCGGAACGACGCGAATGCCACGATCGTGTGCATACTCCACCACTTGGCCCATCTGGAGCTGTGTGTAGAACATGCCGTCCGACCCCATGCCCTGGAGCTTCGGATACTTCCGGCTCTCAGCGCGAAAGCCCTGATCGTCGCTCAGGTGCCAGTGGAAGACGTTCATCTTCACAAGCTCCATTGCATCCAGTTCCTGCAGCACCTTCGTCATGGGTTGGAAGTGTCGCGAGGAATCAAGCATGAATCCGCGCCATGGAAACCTCGGCTTGTCGTGAATCGTAACGGCATCCACAACAAAGCCGGCGTCCGCCACATGGATTGACTGAAGAAACGTCTGCATCCCCCGCAGCACCCCCAAAGGATTCGAGGCGGTCAACGTTGCTCCGGCTGTTGTTACCTGCAAGATGTAGGACTCATCCTCTCCCAGCTCCTGCACTGGTTTGCTGGCACCAGCGGTGCGCACCGTGAGTACAATGTGTGCCCCTGACGCTGTGGGCAGGAAAATGATGCCTGTTGTGAGCGCAATACGCTGCTGAAGGCGCTCTGCTGCTCGGACGAGTCTGGGTTCGCCGTAGCCCTGCATCACAACCGTAAAGTTGTTATCCAGCTTCATGCGCCCGGTGCCTTGCTGTACGTTTGCTGGCAAAGGTACTAAGGCCGGGCCTGTGAAGCTCGGAGATGCAGCTGGCATCGACGCTTTAACAGCCGCATGTGCCACGCAAAAAGTCGTGCTCAATAACGCAGCGCCGACAACCGCAACAGCAAGATGCTGCGTTCTCTTAGAGTTGGGCATTTCCTCTCCTGGGCAAAGGCCATAGCAACCGATAGTCCCTCGCTGCTTCAAAGGTAAAGCAGCATCGCCGTTCACCGATCACCAAGGGACCAACTACCAGCATCGTTATTCGACTCACGAATCGGAGTCCTGTTCTCGATTCGATAACACATGCAAGACAAGCATATTAAGGAGGTAGTGTGAGTAAGTGTTTTTAGAAACCTGCTGACTACGCCCGGGGATTTCTCTTCAGTATCTGTTCGTAACCGGTAACGAAACCAGCAAGCACCCGGCTCAGCTTCTAAAGCCACGTCTTCGGCATCCAGGATGGCGTTCGCTGGCAACAGCGGCACGGACAGCACGGTTGTTGCTGACCGCCAAATTGCTCAGGCTATTGCGACTCGTTGTACGACCCAAAACGAGTTTTGGCGGAGAGACAGGGATTCGAACCCTGGATACCTTGCGGTATACACGCTTTCCAAGCGTGCGCCTTCAGCCACTCGGCCATCTCTCCGCTAAGTTTTCAGGCTACCACAGGGCGTGGTCCTTGCTTCTACGGCGGTACGTGCCGAAACCGCCGTGCGTCTGCGAAAGTACACAGCCTTGATAACTCCCCGAGGGTATGCTGAATACATACGTTCTTTGTCCGTCTAGGCACGTCGCTGCCTTGCTGCTTTGTCAGCATGGCGGCTCTGCACGTACCGGGTGAAGGCGGGTACGTAGCACCACGCCGTTTCGACTTACGTTAGAGGACCCATGGGACTGCAGGTTTCGCTTCATCACCGCACCTCCTACCAATACAGCAGGCAGGTTGCGCTTGGACCGCAAACGATCCAGCTTCGCCCCACACCGCACTGCCGCACGCCCATTTTCAGCTACACACTCAGTGTTGAGCCGTCTGACCACAGCCTTCGTTGGCAACTCGATCTCCACTCCAACTACTCGGCGCGCGTACTCTTTTCTGCCAATACCTCTCACTTCGTCGTTGACGTCAAGCTTGACGCGGATCTTACGCCCATCAACCCCTTCGACTTCTTTGTTGAGCCCTCCGTTACTCAATGGCCCTTTAACTACCCGCAGGAACTCTCCCGCGACCTGGAGCCTTACAAGTCCAGCGGACCACCAAGCCCGCGCCTCCGCGCCTTTGTTGCAGGCATTTCGAAACAACCACGCGGCACGGTCGGCTTGCTGGTTGAAATCAATCAACGTGTCCGTGACTCCGTCCGATACGTAACACGCATGGAACACGGCACACGGTCGGCCGATGAGACACTCACCTGCGCCGACGGTTCCTGCCGTGACTCTGCCTGGTTGCTCCTCGAAGTCCTTCGCCAACTCGGCTTCGCAGCGCGCTTTGTCTCCGGCTATCTCATCCAACTGGCGAACGATCAGCCAGACGGCCCGGGCAAGGACACAGTCGATCTGCATGCCTGGTGCGAGGTGTTTTTACCCGGTGCCGGCTGGATCGGCTTCGATGCAACCAGCGGCATGCTTACCGCAGAGGGCCACATCCCGCTCGTCTGCACGCCCACTGCGTCGCAGGCAGCACCCATTGCTGGAACCGTGGAACCGGCTGAGGTGGACTTTGCTCACGTCATGACCGTGGCGCGTCTCAACGCCCCTGTTCAAGTGTCTCGGCCCTTCACCGACGAAGTCTGGCAGCAGGTACGCGACACCGCCCATATCGTCGACTGCCTGCTGCAGTCTGAAAACATTCGCCTCACCATGGGCGGCGAGCCCACCTTCGTCGGTATCGATGAGCCGGAAAGCCTGCAGTGGAACTTGGAAGCCCTCGGCCCGCTCAAGCGGGCCCTTGGTCTCACCCTCATCCGCGACCTGCGCCGCCGCACCGCACCCGGCGGCTTACTTTTCTTCGGCCAGGGAAAGTGGTACCCCGGCGAAGTTTTGCCGCGCTGGGCCTTCCACTGCATCAGCCGTAAAGACGGTGTCCCACTTTGGGAGAACGTCGACCTTATCGCAACCGAACAGGCCGATGAGTCAGCGTCGCCGTCATCTGCCTTGACCTTTCTCCAAGCGCTCACCCGTCGCCTACAGGTCAGCCCAGAAAACATCCTGCCGGCTTTTAATGCGGAAGTGTCCACAGACGGCAGGCTGGACGAGCCCGCAGGGTACGTTCTGCCACTCCGCCGCCGGCAGCCCTCTGGAGCCCTCGCCTGGTCCAGCCAACTCTGGTTCACCAGACCTCGACGCCTCATCCTCTCCTACGGCGACTCCCCTGTCGGCTATCGCATCCCGATCGAGCCGATCCCGTTCGTCGCCCCCGACATCCTCGACTACAACGCCGGCCCGGAGACCTATCCAGAGCAGCCGATTGGCCAACGTGTACCCCTTCCACCGGCGCCGCCTCGCCGCCCTGAGCTCTTTACCGTCGAGCCCAGGCCGGATTCCCTGCCTCCACTTTCCGCGGACGCGGCAAAAGCGACTGAGCTTGTCCGACCTGCCCTGTGCGTGGAAGTCCGCAACAGCCGGCTCTTTGTCTTCCTGCCTTATATTCCGGTGCTCGCTGACTACCTGGATCTAATCGCTTCCGTCGAGGACACCTGCAACCACACCGGCCAAGCGATCTGGATTGAGGGCTACACACCCCCCTTCGATCCCCGCATCATCAACTTCGGTCTCACACCCGACCCCGGAGTGCTCGAAGTAAACCTGCCCCCTGCCGCCACGTGGGATGAGCTTGAAGCCACGAACGTGCTGCTCAATGAGGAGGCCGAGCGCAACCGATTGACTCCCAATAAGTACGGCTACGATGGCAGCCACCTCTCCACCGGCGGTGGTAGCCACATCGTCCTCGGCGGCAGCACCGTTCTGGACAGTCCCGTCCTGCGCCGGCCGGACCTCCTGCGCAGCATGGTCGCTTTCTGGCAAAACCATCCCTCGCTCTCCTACCTGTTTTCCGGCATGTACGTCGGTCCAACCAGCCAATACCCCCGCATTGACGAAGCCCGTACTGACGCTTTGTACGAGCTTGAGGTCGCCTTCAGCCAGCTGCCGGCGGAAGATTGCCCGCCCTACATCCTCGATGGCCTTTTCCGCAATCTGCTCGTCGACACTACCGGCAACACCCACCGCGCGGAGTTTTGTATCGACAAGATGTACCCGCCGGAAGGCCAGGGCCAGCGCGCCGGCCTGCTTGAGCTGCGCGCCTTTGAAATGGCACCACATGTCCGCATGAACCTGCTGCAGATGCTCCTGGTCCGTACCCTCGTTGCCATCCTGTGGCGTGAACCCTTTACCGGTGGACTCACGCGTTGGGGTGCCACACTCCACGATCGCTTCATGCTCCCCTATTTCGTTCAGCAGGACTTTGCAGAGATCATCGAATTTGCAAACCGCGCTGGTGTTCCGCTGCAGCAAGCATGGTTCGTCCCCCAGCTGGAGTTCCGCTTTCCGCTAATCGGCACCATTACCGCCGACGGCATAGAACTTGAACTCCGCCAGGCTCTCGAACCCTGGAACGTGCTCGCCGAAGAAACCACCAGCGGCCGTACAGGCCGCAGCGTCGATTCTTCACTGGAACGCATGCAGATTAAGCTGAGCGGCGTAGTCACGGCAGGCCGCTACGTCGTGGCCTGTAACGGCCGCCGCGTTCCACTTGCGCCCACTACAATCCCCGGCGAGTCCATCGCCGGCATCCGTTTCCGCGCACGCATGCTCTCCGCCGCGCTTCATCCCACGGTGCCGGTCCACACGCCTCTAACGTTTGACCTCATCGACACCTGGGCAAACCGTGCCATTGCCCGCTGCAGCTACCACGCCGGCCCGCCGGATGGCAGCGTGCACACCACCAAACCCACCAATGCAGAGCAGGCCCGCGAACGCCGCCGCGAGCGCTTCCTCGTTCAGGCACCTCCATCCGGCAACACGCCACAGCCTCCTCAAGAACACAACTCGCTCTTCCCCATGACGCTCGATATGCGGCTTCCTGCTCCTGCCGCCTCTGGTGTTCCTGCATGACCGGGGATCTCTACCGCTCGCCCGAGCGCGATGGCGGCACCTATGCCGAGTCCGAGAGTGCTGCCGGCGCGCGCACCCACTGGACAGGTTTAATGCAGACGCTCCAGGACCTCGGCCCCGCGGAGCTCGAGCATCGTTGGGAGAGCGCCGCACGACGCATTCGCGAGAACGGTGTCACGTACAACATTTACGACGACCCGCAGGGGGCCAACCGGCCCTGGCAAATCGACATCCTCCCCCTCTTGCTGCCTGCGGACGAGTGGCGCAAAATCGAGGCCGGCGTCATCCAGCGCGCCCAACTCCTCACCCTGCTTTTGCAGGACCTGTATGGCGAACAGAAGCTCCTTACCGAAGGTCATTTCCCCGCAGCCCTGCTCTATGGAAACCCCGCATTCTTGCACCCTGTTGTCGGTTTGAAAGTGCCGGCCCACAGCTATTTACACATGCTTGCCGTCGACCTCGCCCGTTCGCCGGACGGCCAATGGTGGGTGCTCGCAGATCGCACCCAGGCGCCCAGCGGCAGCGGTTACGCGCTTGAGAACCGCACCATCGTCTCTGACGTTCTTCCCGAGCTCTTCGGCGAATCCAACGTCCTTCGTCTTGCACCCTTCTTTCGAGCCCAGCGAGATGCCCTCACCAGCCTCTCCAGGCAGCCCAATCCTCGCGTGGTCCTTCTCACACCCGGCCCTTACAACGAGACGTACTTTGAGCATTCCTATCTCGCCAAGTATCTCGATCTCACCCTTGTCGAAGGCGCCGACCTTGCCGTTCGCAACCGTCGTGTTTATCTCAAAACTGTCGGCGGCCTTGAGCAGGTAGACGTTATCCTTCGACGTGTCGACGACAGCTTCTGCGATCCTCTCGAGTTGCGCGGCGATTCCCTTCTCGGCGTCTCCGGCCTGGTGGAAGTCGTTGCCGCCGGTAACGTCGCGGTAGCCAACGCACTCGGCAGCGGTCTCATCGAATCCGCCGCCATTATGCCGTTTCTTCCCGGTCTCTCGGAACACCTTCTCGGCGAACCGTTAAAGCTCCCTTCGGTGGCAACCTGGTGGTGCGGTCAGCAGCCCGCTCTCGACTGGGTGCTCGGCAACCTCGAGCACGTCGTCATCAAGCCCGCCTTTCCTGCCCGTGGCATGGAACCTGTTTTCGGCTCTGAAATTCCCGACGACAAACGCGCCGCGCTGCTTGAACAGCTTCGCGCCAGGCCGCATGACTTTGTCGCGCAGGAGCAGGTCGCTCTTTCCACGGCTCCCGTATGGGAGCGCAACGGTCTCCATCAGCGCGCCGTCGTTCTCCGCACATATGTTCTCAACACCGGCAACGGCTGGTGTGCCATTCCCGGCGGCCTCGTCCGCGTCGCAGAGGCTCAAGGCTCGGTCGTCTCTATGCAACGGGGCGGCCACAGCAAAGACGCCTGGGTTCTGTGGGACGAGCCCATCGACACCTTCACCATGCTGCGCCGCCGCGAAGAGCCCGTGCAGCTTCGCCGCGTGCCCACCGTGGTGCCGTCCAGCGTTGCCGACAACACCTTTTGGCTCGGTCGCTACGTCGAACGCGCGGAAAACCTCGCTCGCATTCTGCGTTCCATGCTGCCTCGTGTTCCCCGTGCCCAGCCGGCGGAACTCCCAAGCCTCCTGCGCCTGCACGGTTGCATGAACATGCGCTATGGCCGACATCTCCCAAACGGGATCAAGCGCCGTCCCGCCAACTTTCCTGCCCTTGAGAAGGATCTGCTCTCCATCCTCACCGACGCCGAGCGTAGCCGCAGCCTGCCCAGCACCCTCGCAGAGGTCTTCCGCGTCGGCGGCAACGTCCGCGAGCGCCTGTCTGCCGACATGGTGCTGCTCATCAACCGCCTGCATCACTCACCCAAAATCAACAACGCTGCCTCTCTGCTCGACCACCAGACAGCCCTCACTGCCTGCCTGGAACAGCTTTCCGCCTTCAGCGGCATGGAGCGCGAAAACATTAATCGCGGCTCAGGCTGGCTCTTCCTCAGCATTGGCCGCCGGCTTGAGCGCGCCATTAATCTTACCCGCCAGCTGCGCGAGATCACTCGCCCCCTTAGCTCAAATGATTGGTCCTATCTTGAGCGTTTGCTTGAGGTTGCAGACTCGTCCATGACTTATCGCACGAGGTATTACACAACCCTGCGACCCATGCCGGTGCTCGATGTGCTCATGGCCGACGATACGAATCCGCGCTCGTTGACCTTCCAGGTCAGCCACCTGGTCGACCTGTACGGCAAGCTCCCGCGCCACTCGCCGGAAGATCTCGCCACAGTCAACAAAGCTCTCGCAGGCCTGCGAACATTCGATCTGCAAAGCATTGAATACCCAGCCGCGAACGAAAGCGATGCAGGCCTAAAACGCCTGAACCGCTTCCTTGGTACGCTGGAGGACGCTTTGCTGCTCTGGTCCAACACCCTCTCCACCCGCTACTTCAGCCACGCCCGCACACTGCCTGTCACCATAGGTCAATAGGCTCACCGCACACCATGAAGTACAAGGTCACACATCGCACCACCTACACCTACAATTACCCGGTCTCGGTCGGTAACCATATCGCTTGCCTGCGCCCGCGCTCCTTCAGCGGCAACGTTCTGCTCGGCAACCAGATAGTCATCTCTCCCCCACCCGCAGACCTTTCGGAGCGCACAGATTATTTCGGCAACACGCTGTGTTTCTTCGCTGTCCAGCAGCCCCACAAGGAGCTCATCGTCGAGTCTCGAAGCGAGGTGACCGTGGACGGCAATCTTCGCCGCCTGACCCCGGAGACACCACCCTGGGAGCTTGCCGCAGCTTCACTCACCAGCATTCAAACCGCAGAAGGTCTCGACGCATACCAATACCAGTTCGATTCTCCGCGCATACACGCTCAGCAGGATTATGCCGCTTATGCGCACGAATCCTTCCTGCCCGGTCGGCCTATGCGTGAAGCTCTCCTCGACCTGACACAGCGCATCTTCCACGACTTCAAGTTTGACTCCACTGTCACCACCGTCCGCACACCCACCGAAGATGTCTTCAGGAAGCGCCGGGGCGTCTGCCAGGATTTCGCCCACATGCAGATCGCCTGCCTCCGTTCCATCGGTATCGCATGCCGCTACGTCAGTGGCTATCTGCGCACCTACCCGCCACCCGGTCGTCCTCGGCTCGTCGGTGCTGACGCATCGCACGCCTGGATTTCCGCTTACTGCCCCGGTCATGGCTGGTTCGATATGGACCCCACCAACAACGTCGCACCCTCCGACGGCCACGTCACCCTGGCCTGGGGACGCGACTACGGCGACGTCAGCCCTCTTCGCGGCCTTATCCTCGGCGGCGGTGACCACAAACTTAAAGTTGGCGTGGACATGGAGCCGGTCGAAGACTCCCCGAGCGCATAGCTCTGCTATCCTCCACCAAACCTTACATGCGCATCGTCCAGACTGTCTTCGGCGTCTTTCACTCCTTTGATCTCGCTCGTGAACTTGACCGCCGTGGCCATCTATCAACCATCTACTCCACCTGGCCCTGGCGCAGAGTAAGACGCGAAGGCATCCCACAAAGCCGCGTCCGCACGTTCCCATGGATTCACACACCGGAGTTCCTGCTTAATCGCGCGCGCCTACTTCCTCGCTGGCTTGAGGATCACACCGGCTATGCCAATGCACTGGCCTTTGACGAGTACACCCTGCGAAGCATCGGCGACTGCGACGCCCTCGTCGCCATCTCTGGCTCTTCTCTAAAGACCGGCAGGAAGGTCCAACAAAACGGTGCCAAATTCATCTGCGACCGCGGTTCGTCGCACCAACGATTTCAAGAAGAGATCATCCGCAACGAATACACCCGCTGGAAGGTTGCCCGCCCGGTCAGCGACCCACGCGATACTGCCAGAGAAGAGGAAATTTACTACGCCGCCGACGCCATCACGGTGCCATCCACCTTCGCCCTCAACTCGTTCCTCGCCACCGGCACACCGGCCGAAAAACTCGAGCTCATCCCCTATGGCGTCAACCTCTCCCGCTTTGAACCGGTAACCATCCCGCCAACGAACCGCTTTGAAGTGGTCTTTGTCGGCTCGGTTAGTCTTCGCAAGGGTGTCCCTTACCTATTACAAGCCTTTGCCGCGCTCAAGCACCACAACAAGCGACTGCGCATCGTGGGTTCCCTCAGCCCAGAGCTCAAGCCCCTACTCGACGCACTACCCACCGGCGACGTTGAGTTCCTTGGCGCACTTCCCCAACCCAGGCTGAAAGAGATTCTCAGCAGCAGTCACCTCTTCGTCCTGCCATCCATTGAGGACGGCTTCGGCGTGGTCATCGGCCAGGCCATGGCCTGCGGCTGCCCCGCACTTACCAGCACCAACACCGGTGGCCCCGACATTATCACCGACGGCGTCGACGGATACATCGTTCCCATCCGAGACGTTCTATCCATGACCGATCGAATGGAAAGCCTCGCCGCCGACCCCGGCCTGCAGCGGCGCCTGAGTACCGCAGCCCTCGCTCGAGTCCAACACCTAGGCGGATGGCAGATGTACGGCGAGCTCTGGGAGAACCTCCTTAAGCGGCAGACAGGCCTAAGTTAACGGTCCCATCCCGCCCCCGACAAAATGCACCACCTCAAGCCGATCGTCTTCAGCCAGAGTGCATGCCGCCCATTCCGCCCTGGGCACGATTTGCCCATTACGCTCCACGGCGACGCGATCCGGACGAAAGCCGAGCGTTGCGACGAACTCCGTCATCAGAGCTCCCGCAGCAATCGCCTGCACAGTTTTTTCCGAACCATTGACCACCAGCCGTAGCGCCACGCTTACCTCTACCCACAGTGTAACGGCCTTCGTCTACACCTCTGATGTTTTCAGCCTTTGCGAGATCCACTGCCCTACCCGCTGCGACATAGGCTTGTGCAGCGCACACTCATGAAACACCGCACGCGAGCACGCCATCATTATCCGAATTGCCTCGTTCTCATCAGCATTCGTGCCGCCCTCACGCAGCCGCGAGTCGATCAGGTACTCGATCGCATGCGCCAGCATGGACAGCGCATACCCTTGCACCGGCGCAGGCCTGCGGTGAACCGGCTCCGGTCGGCGGTCCATCGGCGGCATCGCCGTCAATGACATGGGAAATGATTGAAGCAGCGATGCGGTCGACATAGGGCCAGTTCCTCGGGAGATAGAGATAGCCCGTCTATCGGCCCACGCCTACACATCTTGAGGGATCCCACCGGCCGACAGCAGCACATCCAGCGCAATTCGCCAGGCACTTTGCGTCCAAGTTCACAACCTGCTCTCTGTCAACCTGCTCTCTCATTCGCTGTCACTCCGCCCGTTCGAGCTGCGGCAGCAATGCAAGAGGACCCTTTCCGCCACCTCGCGGCAACGCGCGCTCAATACCTCGCGCAACGAACGTCTTGGCCCGTTCTGTCGCCTCTACCCAACTCCGGTCCAGCATCTTTTCAGCCAGCAGCGCAGACGCAAATGCGCACCCGGTCCCATGTGTGCTATCGGAGTCGAGATGCACGCCCTCAAACCAGAACGCTCCCTCAGGACCGCACAGCAGGTCGGCACATTCGGCCAGATGCCCACCAGTGATTACGGAGCGCAGATGCGCAAACTCTGACCGCAAGTATTCTCCACACGCAACCATCTGCTTCCGCGTCTCGCAGGGCAGCCCCGTCAATGCCGCAGCCTCAAGCAGATTCGGCGTGACAACATCCACCCACGCCAGCAGTCCTCGAACTGCCTGCAGCGCCTCTGCATCCTCCAGTAACGCCATCCCGGAGGTCGACCGCAGTACAGGGTCCAGCACCACATCCACGCGGCGCGTTGACCGCACCTCCGCCAGGTACTCCCCAACAACCGCCGCGTGGGCTGCACTTGCCAGCATACCGATCTTGATCCCAACCGGAGGCAGATCTTCCTCCAGCCGCAGCAACGTCTGCCGCAGCATTTCAGGCCGCACCGGCTCCACTGCAAATACGCCCCGCGTGGACTGCACCGTGGTCGCCGTGATGGCTGCCGTCGCGAACACACCATGCGCCGCAAATGTCATCACATCAGCCGTTATCCCTGCGCCGCTCGACGGATCAAAGCCTGCAATCGTCAATGCCGTTCCCGCAGTTTTGCGCGCGCCACCCTCACTCCCCATCACCAGCCTCAAATGCCAGCATAGCGCCGTACACTAGCCCCATGCAGCCGCAAGACCAGCTCATCGTCGCGCTCGATCTTCCCAATGCCGCACCCGCACTCGCTGTGGTGAACACGCTCGGTGAAACGATTCTCTGGTACAAGGTCGGTCTTGAACTTTATCTGGCGGAGGGTCAGCCCATCGTTCACGCCCTCAAACAGCGTGGCAAGCAGGTCTTCCTCGACCTCAAACTCCACGACATCCCAAACACCGTCGCTTCTGCGGCCCGCATCGCTGCCGCGACCGGCGCTGACCTGCTTACCGTTCATGCCGCTGGCGGCCCCGCTATGCTCCGTGCCGCCGTAGAAGCCGCGCGTTCCTCTTCTCTCCAAATTCTCGCGGTTACCGTCCTCACCAGCATGGACTCCGCGGAACTCCACGCGGTCGGCGTCCCCGCAGACCCCGCCACCCAGGTCTCTGGTCTTGCGAACCTCGCGCTTCAGACTGGTGTTCAAGGCCTCATCTGCTCATCGCTCGAAGTCTCTGCTCTTCGCCAAAACCACGGCCCCGATCCGTTGCTCGTCGTCCCTGGAATCCGCAGTTCCGAAGACGACCCGGGAGATCAGCAGCGCACATCGTCTGCCACAAAAGCCATCAGCAACGGGGCCTCCAAGCTTGTCGTTGGCCGTCCCATCACCCGCGCCGCAGATCCGCTCCGAGCCGCGCAACGTCTGCTCGACGAGATCACAACCGCCCAGGGCGGCTAACGCAGAAGGCCTGGCATCATGCCAGGCCTTTGCAATTCGTGTTGAGTAAGTCGTTACAGCCGTTCGAAAAAGTCGCAGGCAGAGCATGAAATGTACATGCCGCCCGGCGTTCCGCGCTCACGATCCTTGACGCGCTTTGCAATTCGGGTGGGCTTGCCGCATTTTGGGCAATCGGTGCTGCGGGTAGTGTCCATGACCTTCTTGCGGTCACCGGTCTTGGCGATTTTTGCCATTGGGTTGAATCCTCTCTGCGGCGCATCCTTGGCGCCGGTGTGATGTCGTGATTCGCGAGTACGACGGCACATCTGCCGCTGGCTCGAGCGGCCACGCTGAGGATGTGGCTGCTCTATCGCGCAACCCCCCAAGTCTACTACGTATCGACTACCTGCTCTCCGAGAACTGCGGTTGAGTCGGTGTGGGCACCGGTGGTCGCTGCTGGGTTGGTGGTTGCTGCGGTGCGCCGGACGATCTCGGATTCGGCGTCAGCACCGGCCCTGAACCCATTGGCCGCCGCTCCTCTGGAAGAGACTCGCCGGCGGTCTTCAGCGACGGCCCCTTACCACCGTCGCTGATACCACTGTCCCCCAGCGCAACCGTGTGCACAGTCGATGGATCCCGATAGCCCGCCAGTTCATCCTTGTCCAGCACGGCGATCGACTTGCCCAACGCCGCCGTCTTCAGCAGGATCACTCGATCCCCACGGAATCGTACAAACCGTATCGTCTGCGGTGTGTGACCGTACACCCACTCTTCAAACACCTCGCCTGTTGCACTATCCGCCGCCCGCTCCCGCAACTTGCTTTCTGGCTGGCCCAAGGACGCCAGGACCATACGCTTGTTCATTCCCACCATGATGTTGTGTTCGTCGATGGCTTTTTTGATCGGCGCAGGCAGGGTATCTGCATACGCCTGCTCGCTCGTCTTCAAGCCAAAATCCAACAGCGGTTCCAGCAGCGCCTTTAACTCCGCAGCCGTCACACGCGGCGTCGGCCCTTCAAACAGGAGGGTTATCCTCGTCCCGGTGGCACGCTGGGTCATGTCTCCGTTGCCGGAGATTGGCATGTCGTTGACCGATATGTGTCGTAGGAAACGGTGCTTTAAGTAGGGCCCGCCGTTTACATCCACCTGGATACGGTCTCGCAGCACGGCTATATCCGTCACCACGACACGATCGCCACGGTCCGCGCTCATGCCCTTTTCGTAAAGCCGCTTCTGCAGTTCCTGGCCGTCCACGGTAAGCCGGCCATTTGCATGCATTTCCAAACCAGGCGCACCTAGCGGCAAGGGTTGGTGCGCAAAGCAAAGCTCTGCCAGCAACATACGCGTTAGCTCACGCCGTCCGCTCACATCCATGGCTTCTACCGGCATGTCCACGCGGGTCGGCCTGAAGCCCTCCAACGGATTGCCGATTGCGGTCTCTCGGCCCACAACGAAGACATCGCGTTGCTGAGACGGTCCTGTAGCCTGCCCGCCCGCGCTACAACCTGTCGCAGCTACTGCGGCCAGAAGCACGAATCTGAGGCGAACAAACGGCACAGAACCAACCTCGTTTGCGACAGCCTAACGCGTTCTACTCGGCTTTTGCAATACGTGGCGCACAACCGTGCACTTTGGCGCAAACCTGGTATCGCAGGCTTTCAAACCGGTGGCGGTGTGGTCACCGCCGGCTGAATCTGGACAAGAGGCACAGCTTTCTGCGCCATTGCTTCCTCCATTCGCGCATGTTCCTGGGGCGGCTCAACCTTCATGGCGTAACCCGCCGCAACAATCGGGTCGTGGCTGTAGTGCCAGGCATAGTCCCGCGTTAGCCGAAGCGCGGCTACCAGGGCCCCTACGAGTATTACCAGCCCCCACATCGAAGCTTCCGGCCCAAAGACGCTTCCCGTCAGCCAACGCGGTCCTGTCACATAACTCGTCACCAAGCCACTCACCGTCGGCCAGAAAAACGACCCCACACCCAAAATCACATTCAGCGCCAGCCCCCAGCCTGCCAGTACACCCATTGCCATCCAGATTGCCCTTGTCCGCAGCGCCACAACAGAAAAAATCAGCGACGCGACGGCTGCAAACAGCGCCATTCCTGTGTCGTGCCCAGGTGTGAACAGCATCAGCGCGCCACTCACCAGCGCCACGCTTACCACCGCCAGCGTCGCGTTTGTCGACCGCACCAGCGACCGGAAAACCAGCCCCTGAAAAATCATGGGCGTTAACACGGCCAGGATCAGTTCCAACACAACACTTTCAGCACTCTGGAACCCATGATTCCCATCGAATGACAGCAGCGTATGCAGGTTCCCGCTCAGCAATGCCGGCAACACCAACGCCACGGCCACCGCCCATCCTAGAGCCACGCCCAGCCCCATCTCCCGCCACATAGTAGGCCGTCTTACCAGCCCTACCGCGCTCAGCGGCCGCAGATCCCGCATTCGTCGGGCAGCGATCCAGTAGAAGCCGGCAAACGTCAGCACCAGTTGGAACGCCGCCCGCAACACCGGCGCGTGCTCACCGGGTGCAAGATGCAGAAGCACGACCGACACCACCAGCAAAGCCAGCAGCCATGCTGCACAAAGCACAAACGTTCCTGCCGCTCTGCGTCTCGCGACATCTTCCGTTGTGCTCTCACTCACACGCATGCTCCTGTCGCGTCAACCGTGCCTGTCTCCATGTTTCGCGGTTCGGGTCGGCTGCCGGGGAGCCCACGTGTGCCTCCGCCCTCACGACGTACTCGGCGCTTCCACCGTGTAAAACTGAGCTATATTCCGGAATCGTTCATACCGCGCGTCCAGTAATTGCTGCAGCGGGATTTGCCGCACCGCCGCGAGCTCTCGCTCAAGCGCTTTCTGAATCATCTCTATCGCGCCCGAGGGGTCGGCCTGTGTGCCACCGACAGGCTCGGGAATGACCCCGTCCACACAACCTAATTGCAACACATCAGGCGCTGTGTACTTCAGTGCCTCCGCTGCCTGCTGGCGTTTACTCGCGTCCTTCCACATAATGCTGGCGCACCCTTCCGGCGAAATTACAGAGTAGATCGCATTCTCCAGCATCAGCACTCGGTCTGCGACGGCCAGTGCCAAGGCACCGCCGCTGCCTCCCTCACCCGTGATCACCGCAATCGTAGGCACCCGAAGCAAAGACATCTCCAGCAGGTTTCGCGCAATCGCCTCGCCTTGACCCCGCTCCTCCGCGCCCAACCCCGGATATGCCCCCGCCAGGTCCAGCATCGTCACAACAGGCCGACTAAACTTCTCTGCCAGCTTCATGCAACGCAAGGCCTTGCGGTATCCCTCGGGCTCTGGCGAACCAAATCGAAAGCTCATCCGGTCTTTCGTGGTCCGGCCCTTACGGTTACAGATCACCATGATCGGCTCGCCGTTAAACCACGCCATCGCACAATACATCGCTGCATCGTCCCCGTAAGCCCGGTCCCCGTGCAGCTCCTGATGCTCGGTAAACAGCGTTTCCAGAATGTCCATAGGGTGCAGTCGTTGCGCATTCCTCGCAACCTCAGTCTTGCGCCACGCCTCCGAAATCTCTGGTGCGGCGGGCTTTACTACTTCGATCTCTGCCATAACCTGGTCACCATTATACGAGGGGTAAGTGCGCCCTGAACGTCACCTGGTACAAACGCCACATAGCGCCGAACGGCGCCAGCAATCTCCTGACAGGCGTCTCAACAACTGATAAGTAGATTCACTCTTCGGATCGCCCCCCCCACAAGGAGTTCGTCATGAAACGCAACATCAGTGGCACCGCACGCGCAGCGCTGGTCGCCGTCGCTCTCCTTCCTTTCGTAGCTACCGCTTCGGCACAAAAGGTCAGCACCGATTACGATCACAAGGCCGATTTCAGCCGCTACCGCACCTTCTCCGTCTACAAAATTCAAGCCTCGAATCCGCTTGTTGAAGGACGCCTGCGCGACAGCATCGCACAAGCCCTTCAGCATAAAGGCTTGCAACAGGTGCCCCAGGGCGGTGATGTCGCCGTTACCGCCATCGGCAGCGTGCGCGATGTTCAGCAGTACAACACCTTCTACGACGGCATTGGCGGAGGCGGTTACGGCTTCGGTGGCTGGCGCGGCCGCTACGGTTACGGCGGTTGGGGAGACTCTGGGTTTGGCAACAGTCAGACAACGGTGCAGAACGTTCCTGTCGGCCATCTGGTCGTCGATCTCTACGACAGCTCAACGCACCAACTGGTTTTCCGCGGCATGGCGACAGATCAGCTCTCCAGCAAACCAGCAAAGAACGACACCAAACGCGATAAGGCTTTGAATAAGATCTTCGATAAACTCCCCACCCGTGCCGGCTGACGCCAACTTGCCAGTGACGGGTGAGGCGCTGTGCGGGCCCCTCATCCGTTACAGCAGTTTAGGTGTAAGCGCGCTGCGGTGCCTTTCAGCGCATCGCAGCAAACCGTGCCGCAGCAAACATCCTCAACTAGGTAATCACCTTTACGCCGCCACTCCCGACTAGTTGCTCGATTCGATCGATAAACAATCGGTCGGCGCACACTTGAAAACCCGTCGGCTCCAAGACGGCACAAAACTCCCCGGGCTCTTCCAAATCCAGCAGCAGCTTTCCTGGCCCAGGCATCTCCGTGAAGACTCCCAGGAGCTTCTCCAGCAACAGCGCATCCGTATGGTGCAGCGGTACCTTGATGCGCAGTGCCTCCGGTAGCTTGATCTGCACATCCTCCAGCGCCGTGATGCTCGTCACACTCAACTTCGGCGCGCTGTCTTCCTCGCCCCGAAGCGATCCCCGCACCAGTACCGGCACATCGATCTTCAGCTTGTCCTGCAAGTTTGTGTAGTCTTTCGGAAACGCGATTAGATCAATCTTGCCCAGCGTATCTTCCAGGCAGGCTGACGCATACATCTCCCCACTTCGCTTGCTCTTTGCCACCTTCAGCCCGGTAATAACTCCAGCCACCTGAATCTCGTTTGTACTCTCTCGCTGGCCCCGCGTAAACACCGTGGGCTCCGGCTTCATCTCGCAGGCTGTCGCAGTATCTACAACCTTTAAGTTGCGCAACTTCTCGCGATACTTATCCATGGGGTGCCCACTTACAAAAAAACCGAGCACCTCCTTCTCATTCTGCAGTCGTGTGTGCTCGTCCCAGTCCGGCGTCTTCGGTAGGTCGTCTGCCTGTTTTACTGCTGCTGCTGGCGCGCCGGCGTCGAATAATCCGAATAAGCCACTCTGGCCTGTCGACGCATCCTTCTGGCTCTTTTGTGCGCGCTCCATCGCACCATCGAGCGCTGCAAAGACTCGGGCCCGCGACCCAAACGAATCCATTGCCCCAGCCTTCACCAACGACTCAAGAACCCGCTTGTTCAACAACCTCAGCTCCACCGTCTCGCAAAACTCCCACAGTGAGGCAAAGCCTTGCTTGCCCTCGCTCTGCAGCTTTCGCCGCGCAGTTGCAATCGTCTCAATCGCGTTACCACCCACGTTCTTGATCGCTGCAAGCCCAAATCGGATCGAATCCTCCGCTGGCGTAAAATTCGCATCGCTAATCTGCACGTCCGGCGGCAGCACGGTAATACCAATCTCGCGGCACTCGCCGATATACTTCACCACATTCTCCGGCTTGCTGGTTTCGCTTGTCAGCAGCGCAGCCATAAACTCCACTGGATAGTGTGTCTTCAACCATGCAGTGTGATACGCCAACAGAGCATAAGCTGCAGAGTGCGACTTATTAAATCCATACCCCGCAAACTGCAGAATCAGATCGAAAAGCTGCCCAGCCTTCTCCTTTGGATGTTTCCGCTCTGCCGCCCCCTGCATAAACAGGTCACGCTGCTTCGCCATCGCCTCCGGATCCTTCTTGCCCATGGCACGCCGAAGTAAGTCAGCCCCACCCAGCGAGTACCCGGCAATTGCAGACGATATCTGCATCACCTGCTCCTGGTAGACGATCACTCCCAGCGTTTCTTTTAGCAGCGTCTCCAATTCCGGCAGCAGATACTCCACTGCGCGCCGTCCCCACTTACGTTCGATAAAATCATCGATCATTCCGCCCTGGATTGGCCCCGGCCGGTACAGCGCATTCAGTGCTGTCAAATCCTCCACCGTCGTCGGCTTGTACCGCCGCAGCACGTCGCGCATGCCGCCTGATTCAAACTGAAACACACCACTCGTTAGAGCCTTGTGGAACACCTTCTCGTAGGTCGTCGTATCGTCCAGCGGAATGGTGGCCATGTCCACCGTCTCACCGCGATTACTTTCAATCAGTTTCAAACAGTCGTCGATCACGGTAAGCGTCGTTAGCCCAAGAAAGTCCATCTTCAGCAGACCCATCTTCTCGACAGCCTTCATGTCATAGGCAGTAACAACCTCTTCGCTCTTCGCACGAGTGACAGGGACCAACTCTGTTAGTGGCTGTGGCGCGATTACAACGCCTGCGGCATGCACGCCGGCGCCACGCACCAGTCCCTCCAAACGCATTGCGGCGTCCAGCAATTCCTTGATCTGCGGGTTTGTTTCATATGCCTGCTCCAGCGGCGGCGAGTCCCGCAGCGCCTGCTCCAGCGTTATGCCGATCGTCGCCGGCACCATTTTTGCAATCCGGTCTACTTCGCCGTAAGGGATTTCCAGCGCGCGCCCAACATCCTTGATGGCGGCCTTCGCTGCCATCGTATTAAACGTAATGATCTGCGCCACGCGGTCGCGGCCATACTTTCGGTTCACATACTCAATAACTTCGCCGCGCCGGTTCATACAAAAGTCAATGTCGATGTCCGGCATACTGACTCGCTCCGGATTCAAAAACCGTTCGAAGAGCAACTCGTTCTGCAGCGGATCGATGTCTGTAATCTCCATCACATACGCCACCAAAGAACCCGCCGCAGACCCACGCCCCGGTCCCACCGGAATGCTCTGCTCCCGCGCATACCGGATAAAGTCCCATACGATCATGAAATAACCCGGAAACTTCATGGCCTTAATACAATCCAACTCGCGTGTAAGTCGAGCCTCATACTCCGCATGTGTCGCCTTCAGTAACCCGCGGTTCTCCAGGTGTGCAATCGCCGTGTTGAAACGCTTCCGCATCCCCTCGCGGCAAACCTGTTCGAAGTACGTATCCAGCGTCTGTCCTGCCGGTACCTCAAAGTCTGGAAACGGATTATCCACCTTCTTCAGCTTCACATTGCAGCGGTCCACAAACTGCATTGTCCGGCTGCACACCTCTTCATGTCCGGCAAAGGTCCGGTTCATCTCTTCGGCGCTCTTGATGTAGAACTCCTGCGTGTCAAACTTGAAGCGGTTCGGATCGTTCATGCTCCCGGCCGTCTGCACGCATAGCAGAATCTCGTGTGCGCGACTGTCGTCCGCCGCCACGTAGTGCGAGTCGTTGGTCGCAATCAGCGGTATGTCCAGCTCCCTCTCCATCTGGAACAGCGCCTCGCATACTCCTTTGTCCGGCTCCAGCCCATGGTCCTGGATCTCAAGAAAGAAATTGCCCTTCCCGAACATCTCCTGGAACACGCCCGCAGTCTTCTTCGCTTCCTCGTACTTCCCCTTCAAAAGGTGCTGGTTCAGTTCACCCGCTAGGCATCCGCTGAAGCCGATCAGGCCCTCTGTGTGCTTCGCGAGAAAGGCTTTCGAAACCCGCGGCTTGCGGTAGAACCCATGCAAAGACGCCTCGCTCGTCAGCCGCACCAGATTCCTGTAGCCGATATCGTTTTCCGCCAGCACCAGAAAGTGGTTGTACCCCCCACTCATTTCCCGGTGATCGTCAGTCTGCGACAGGTATAGCTCGCACCCCAGGATCGGCTTGATCCCCTTCTTCTCCATCGCATCGGCAAAGTGAACAGCACCGAACATATTGCCGTGGTCCGTCATTGCGGCAGCTGTCTGCCCCAGGCTTTTCACATGCGCGGCAAGCTTGTCGACGTCGCAGGCGCCATCCAGCAGGCTGTAATCTGTGTGAAGGTGAAGGTGTGTGAACTCAGCTGCCATTCCCCGATTCTAGGCTCCGCACTCTGTGCTAGGCAGAGCCTCCACGTGTGGGAAAGCTGGCACAGAATCGCTTGACTAAAGTCCGTCGCAGCCCTGAAGCCAGCCGCACCATGCTCGCCGTCGCCTCGTGTAGAGCTGAGTCATAGCTGTACCTTGATGTCGGGCTCGCAACGCTGCGCTATCTCCTTGCAAAAGCGCCCCGCGATGAAGACCCTGATTCCGGTCCCCGACCGCGACCAAAGCGTCTTGACCCATTGCAGCCGGCTAGAACGCACTCCCTGTTTCCAGCAGAAGGGGCTGGTTCGTCAGCGTTATTCCTGTGCCAGGTAACACCTGCTGCACGCTCCCATCCAGCAGGTGGTATTGCGTGTAGCTCGCTGGAACCGTGTACGCTGCCGGCCCATTCGGATTCCATACCGCAAGTGCACTGTAACCGCCAGGCCGCGTTAGTGTGCAACTCCACAGACCACCTGTAACCGGCGCGCAGGCGGTCGTCAGCGTTGCACCCACCATCCACTTTCGCACTTCGCGATATGCCACACCTTCCGGCAGCAGAGCACCGCTCTTTGTCAGCGCACCCCAGTAGCTGGTGGTGTCGTAGCCGTACCAGTAGAACCGCGACACCCCCTGAGAGGCCTGCAGAAGGTAAGACTTGGCGATAAAGCCTGCCCGTCCAGCTGCCGTCGCATACGACGTCATACTGGCCCAGCCTGCCTCGGTGTCCCACAACGGCTTGCTGCTCTGGCCGTAGGCGGCAGCTACCTTCTTGTAGCCCTGCACCACTCCTATCACTGACTCGTCAGCACCATGCCCATATCCGTGGAACGCAATCACGTCCACTGAGTTGCCGCCACCTGCGCTTAGAAACGATTGCAGCATCTGTGGCCCGCCCACTGTGGTTCCCGCCGGCGATGTAATCAGCGCAGCAGAGTCCGCCGCTTTTAGAATGGTGTTTGCGTGCTGCGCCATCGTCACTAGTGCCGACATGCTGCCGCAATAGTAGTACTGCGGCTCATTCCATACTTCCCACAGGTGTACGCGGCCACTCACATGTGCTGCAAGCGCGGTTAGAAATGCATCCCAGTCCGCCATATCCGCAGGCGGTGCGCAATGCCCCATACCATTCGCAGTTCGTCCATCCACGTTCGACGATGCCCAGTCTGGTGTTGAGTTGAATACATACAAAACGTCCGCACCACGTGCCAGGTTGGTGTTGACAAACGTATCCAATACCCCAAACTTGTACACGCCCCGTGAAGGATTCAGAGACGACCAGTTCAGCGACGGGTAGCTGTCCAGCGTGCGCACGGCAGCGACCGGGATGGCCGGCACCTTGGACGATACGATCTGCGTCAATCCGAAAAACTGCGCCGGCAGCCCACCGGCGGGCGGTGGCGGCTGCACAGGTGGGGTATTGGCAGAGACTGCTATCAGCTGCCACAACTGGTTCGGATTAGCACCACCACTGCAAGTCCACTGCTGCAGCGGGTTGCCGTTGCTTGAGCTTCCGCCTGGCAAGTCCAGGCAGGCCCCGCTGTTCACCGACATGATCTGGTACGCGTTCCCGTACCCCGTGAATGTCCATAGCTGGTTCAGTGAAGAAGCAGAGCCGCACGTGTATTGCTGCAAATGTGCCCCATTTTCGATCGATACTCCATTCACATCCAGGCACTCGCCGCTATATACGGACACCAGCTGCGCGGCCGCGACTCCTGTGCTCGACACCATAGGCACGACCTGCCATACCTGGTTGGTAGCGTAGACCGGGTCGCCGCAGCCGTATAACTGCGTTGCCGCTCCGGGCGTCTTACTCGGGCCCGCGACATCGACGCAGCTCTCCGGGGCCTGCACCGGCACAATCTGATAGTTGCCGGCGGCCGGCAGACTCTGACCCCTACACACGACACTCGCTCCAGGCAGACCGAATACCGCAATCAAAACGCAACGTACACCCATGACTCGCATCACGGGATTTCAGCATCACGCAATGAAACTGCGGTAGGCTATGAACGGCATGCTGCTCATAGTCGATGTACAACCGCCACTTTGTGCCATAGACGAAACAGTCTCATGTTTTATGCGCTGATTCCCCAACCCGCCTCTCAGCGCGCGGCACTCCCCACGTTATGTGTATCTACCACGCCCGGCACCGGAAGGATACATACACCAGTAGCCGATTCGTTCAACGCACGGGCCAGTCCCGCGCGGGCATCCATCTGCATCATGGCTTCGTCCAACGCACGATGGGGAAACTGATTCATGAGCGTTTCAAAATGTACTGCTGATGTAGGGATCGTAGACAAACCAGAAGATGGTGCCCACGAACCTGCTGAATGGGAGCTTTCGCGTCGAAGTTTCCTGCAATCGGCTTCAGTCGTAGGCGCAGCGTTTTCTACCGGCCTGGGCAGCATAGCGGATGCCGAGGCCGTGGAGAAGGTTCGAGCAGCGCAGGCGATTGCTCAGCCACTCACGCTCACCATCAATCACAAAACCTACAATCTCTCCCTTGACACGCGTACCTCTTTGCTCGATGCGCTGCGTGAGCACCTCGGGCTGATTGGTAGCAAGAAAGGCTGCGATCACGGCCAGTGCGGAGCGTGCACAGTCCTCGTCAGCGGTAGGCGCGTGAATAGCTGCCTCCTTCTTGCCGCTTCCGCTGCCGGCGATGAGATCACCACTGTTGAGGGCCTGGCTACCGCAGACGAGCTTTCAGACGTGCAACAGCAATTTCTCACACACGACGCATTTCAGTGTGGTTACTGCACGCCTGGGCAGATATGCAGCGCTACTGCACTGTTGGACGAGATCCGTCGCGGTGAAGCCTCCGTCGTTTCCTTTGAGGATGGTACGCAAAACTCCCCAAAGCTTACCGACCACGAAATCCGCGAACGCATGAGTGGAAACATTTGCCGCTGCGGAGCCTACCCAAACATCGTGCAGGCAGTACGCGCAGCAGCCAAGCAGCAAGGACAACTCGCATGAATCCTTTTTCCTACGAACGCGCCCAGCAACCCGACGCAGCGATTCACGCTATTGCAAGCAATCAACATGCAAAGTTTCTCGGTGGCGGCACCAACCTCATCGACTTGATGAAGGATGATGTCGAGCATCCATCCACGCTTGTCGATATTACGCGCCTGCAGACGCTCGCAACTGTGAACCCGGTAGATGGTGGTCTGCTCACCGGTGCCCTGGTCCGCAACAGCGACCTCGCCAACACGACGGAAGTTCGCACAAGATATCCGTTGCTGAGCCAGGCACTTCTCAGTGGTGCCTCTGCACAACTCAGAAACTTGGCAACGACGGGCGGCAACCTCATGCAGCGTACCCGCTGCTACTACTTCATGGATCCTTCGTACGCCGCCTGCAACAAGCGCGCACCCGGTTCAGGGTGCTCTGCGGTAAACGGCTACAACCGGATCCACGCTGTCCTCGGGCAGACAGACAATGGACCTGCGGACGCTCATACCTGTATTGCAACAAACCCCTCTGACATGAACGTGGCCATGGCTGCACTTCAAGCAGTGGTCGAGATTAGCGGACCAAAGGGCAAGCGGAGCATGCCGGTGCGCGACTTTCACCGCCTCGTCGGCAACACGCCGCATCTCGACACGAACTTGAAGGCTGACGAACTAATCACCGGCGCTTTCCTCCCCGCCAAAGCTGCGGTCTTTGCGCCCCATAGCTATTACCTGAAGGCACGCGATCGACAAAGCTATGCCTTTGCAAATGTGTCCGTTGCGGCAGGCCTCGAACTTGAGGGCGGTAGCATCCGGTCCATCGCTTTTGCGATGGGTGGCGTCTGCCACAAGCCTTGGACCAGCGAAGAAGCGGAACACGTCATGATCGGCAAGCAAGCAACGGCGGAGACGTTTAAGCACGCGGCCGAGGTTGCTACTCGCGGCGCAAAGGGTTACGAAAACAACGCCTTCAAAATCGAGCTTTCCAAGAACTGCATCGTACGTGCGTTCACGCTCGCGGCACAAGGCACAGGAACAGCCTCGGCCTAGCGCCTTGAGAGGAATTACCATGCTCCAGCAGGAAGAAAAACCCACCGGCAACGGTAAGGAACTGCCTTATCGCTATGATGGCAAGCTCAAGGTCATGGGCAAGGCGACGTATGCTGCCGAATTTCCGGTTAAAGACGTGCTCCACGCCTGGATGGTTCTTTCCACCATCCCCTCTGGTGAGGTGGTGTCGATGGACACTACCCTCGCGGATCGTAGCTCTGGGGTCGTCAAAATTCTGACACCGTTCAATGCTCCGAAGCTTCCCGGGATCAAGCCGCAACCTCCGGCCATCCGCAAACTCTCTCTGCTCCAGGATCGCATCGTGTACTACAACTGCGAACCCATTGGTCTTGTGGTGGCAAAGTCTCTGGACGAAGCCCGTTACGCCGCTTCTCTCATAAAGATCAAGTACAACACCACTCCAGGCAAACTGAGCTTCGACAAGCGACTTGACCAGAAGCGCCCGCCCAAACAGGGCAATGCACCGCCAAAAGAAGATCACGGCGAAGAGACAGAAGCATGGGCCAAGGCCACCACCGTTCTCGAACAGACCTACACGACGCCTCTTCACAACCACAATCCGCTTGAACCACACGCTACGATCGCGATGTGGGAAGGCGAGAACTTGACCGTGTACGACGCTACACAGTACGTCAGTGGTGTACGTCAGTCACTCGCCAAGCATTTTGCCCTGCCGCTCGACAATGTCCGCTGCATCGATCCATACGTCGGCGGCGGCTTCGGTTCGAAGGGTTCCATGTGGTCGCATGTCGTTCTAGCCGCGATGGCCGCGAAAGTTACTGGCCAGCCGGTTAAACTTGTGCTCGATCGCACCCAGATGTTTGGACCGGTTGGTGGTCGTCCAGCCACTACTCAGCACATAAAACTGGGTACAGACGCCACCGGCAAGCTTGTAGCGATGCGCCACAATGTTATCGAGCCTGCTTCGGTCATGGAAGACTTCATCGAGCCCTCCGCTCAGCAAACGAGCATGCTTTACGAATGCAAGCAGATTGCCATCGACACAGAACTAGTCGACATGAACATCGGCGTACAGACATTCATGCGCGCGCCAGGTGAGGCCACAGGCACTGCCGCACTTGAAACTGCAATGGACGAACTCGCGCTTAAACTCGGTATGGACCCTCTCGAGCTGCGCCTCAAAAACTACGCAGAAAAGGATCCGGGCGAACAGAAAGAGTTCACTTCAAAGCACCTGCGAGAAGCTTATAAAGACGCTGCCGACCGCTTTGAGTGGTCGACACGCCCCCGCACTCCCGGAACCAAGACGGAGGGGAACAAGCTTGTTGGATACGGCATGGCAACGGCGACCTACCCCGCCAATCGCTCTGCCGCCATGGCTGCCATCAAGCTGCTGCCGAATGGGCGTATCGCGATATCCTCAGGTACCCAGGACCTCGGAACCGGCACGTACACCATCATGGCCCAAACGGTCGAGCAGGAGACCGGCATTCCGTGGCAGATGGTCGATGTCAAGCTTGGCGATAGTTCCCTGCCCAAGGCGCCGGTCTCCGGCGGCTCTCAGTCTGCGGCTTCCGTCATGCCAGCCATCCAGGACGCCTGCAAGCAACTCCAGCTGAAGCTTGCAACTCTGGCCATCACCGATTCCACCTCTCCCTTCTTCAACGCAGCCTCCGACGACGTCTTGCTTAGCAATGGTGAGCTTCGGTCCAAGTCAAACCCTTCCAAGATCGAGCCGCTGTCTGCTTCCATCACCCGCAACAAGGGTGCCGCTATTGAGGAAAAGGGTTCCGGTGAACCCAGCCAGGAAGCCGAGCGTGCTCTCTCCGCCCATTCCTGGGGTGCCATCTTCACAGAGGTTGCGGTCGACAAGACCACATGGATGGTTGAAGTCCGTCGCGTCGTCGCTACCTATGACATCGGCCTGCTGCTGAACCAGAAAACCGGCAAAAGCCAGCTTGAAGGTGGCATTGTCTGGGGAATCTCACTTGCACTCGAGGAGGACTCGCACCTCGACAATGTCTACGGTCGCGTTGTGAACAACAACCTTGGTGAATACCACGTCCCCGTCAACGCAGACGTGCAATCCATCGAAGTCAACGTCGTCGGTATACCTGATCTAAAATTCAACCCGCAAGGTGCGCGTGGCATTGGCGAAATCGGAATTACCGGTATCGCTGCGGCAATTAACAACGCGGTCTTCAACGCCACCGGCAAGCGCGTCCGCAGCTTTCCCATTACGCCCGACAAACTTCAGGCAGCCTAAGTTCGCTGCACCAGAATAAGTGCACCGCGCGCGATACAGGAAGGCGAACGCCATGCGAAGATAGACCACACGCATGTCGTCGCCTGACCTACTTCCGCTTCTGCAAGACACCTTCGGCTTTCAGGCTTTTCGCACCAATCAGCAGGCGGTGTGCGAAGCGTCTGCCTCAGGCGCGGACGTGCTGCTCGTCATGCCTACCGGCGCCGGCAAATCTCTCTGCTACCAGCTTCCGGCGCTCGCTCGCGGCGGCACTGCCCTCGTTATTTCCCCGCTGATCGCCCTGATGGACGACCAGGCGCAAAAGCTTACCGCTCTCAATCTGCGAGTCGGCCGCATTCACTCAGGCCTTGACCGTGACCGCTCCCGCCAGGTCTGCCGCGACTTCCTCGACGGCAAGCTCCAGTTCCTGTTCATCGCGCCCGAGCGGCTCAAGGTGCCCGGCTTCGTCGACATGCTACGCAAGGGTAAACTTGCCCTCATCGCCGTTGACGAAGCTCACTGCATCTCCCAATGGGGGCACGACTTCCGTCCCGACTATCGCAACCTCGCACGCCACATCCAATCGCTCCGCCCCACACCTGTCATCGCTCTTACCGCCACCGCCACGCCGCAGGTTCAAAGAGACATCGTTGCCGAGCTGAACCTTACCCAGGCAAAACTCTTCATCCATGGCTTCCGCCGAACCAACCTCGCTGTTGAAGTCGTTGAAGTCAGCAAGCCCCGCCGCAAGGACATGGCGCTCAAGCTTCTTGCCAACGCAAGCGCACGCCCGGCGATCGTCTATGCCCCATCCCGCAAGGACGCGGAAGAGCTCGCCGCCGAACTCAACCGCCACTTCCCCACCTCCGCCTACCACGCCGGCCTCCCGCCCTCCACCCGCGAGTCCGTCCAGCACAACTTCATCACCGGCAAGCTGCAAGCTGTCGTCGCCACCGTTGCATTCGGCATGGGCATCGACAAGGCAGACGTCCGCACCGTCCTCCATGCCGCCATGCCGTCCAGCGTCGAGAGCTACTACCAGGAGATCGGCCGCGCCGGCCGCGATGGCCTGCCTTCCCGCGCCGTCCTGCTCTACAGCTACCAGGACCGCCGCATGCACGACTTCTTTCTCGAGCGTGATTACCCGCCCGCCGACACCCTTAGCCGCATTGCCACCAGGCTTGGCCCGGAACCCGTCCACGCCGACGACCTGCGCATCGCCCTCAAGCTCGACTACGACACCTTCGCCCCCGCTCTCGACAAGCTCCTCGCCCAGGGCGCGGCAGAAATCGACATGGCCGGCAACGTGACCGCCCTCGGCAAGCAGCGCCAGCAGTGGCGCGCCGGGTACGAGGCGCAGGTCAACTTCCGTCGTGCTCAGATTGACAGCATGATGCACTTCGCCTCAGGCGCGGAGTGCCGCATGGCCGCCCTCATCCGCCACTTCGGTGACCGCAGCGATAGCGCCACCACCTGCGGCATCTGCGATTTCTGTGCCCCCCACGGCGCTGTCGCCCAGCCTTTTCGCGACCCCACAAACCCGGAGGAGCGCGAGATGCGCCGCATCTTGCGGGAACTCGCGAACTCACCGAGTCGCTCCACGGGAAAGCTCTACACCGAGCTTTACCCCAAAAACCAGATCGATCGCAAAGAGCTCGACGCGCTCCTCGACGCCCTCTCCCGCGCCGGCTACATCTCCATTGACTCCTCGACCTTCACCAACCCCGAAGGTCGCGACATCGCCTATCGCAAGGCCTCCATTACCGCCGAAGGCCGCGAAGTGGAAGAGGGCGCACCCCTCCTGCACGTCCAACTCCGCGACACTGAACTTGCCAACAGCGGTCGCCCCAGCCGTGACCGCTCCGCCGAGGGCACAAAGCGGAAGGAAAAGAAGCAAATCGAAGAGGACCTCCAGCCCCTCTCTGCCCATCAGAAAGAAACCGAGGCCGCCCTCAAGGCTTGGCGTCGCGAAGTCGCCGCAGACCTTAAACAACCGGCATTCTGCATCTTTTCAGACCGCGTCCTGCACGCGATCGTCCGAGACGAACCGGCGACCGAAGCCGACTTGCTTCAGATCAACGGAGTCGGCAAAGTCAAAGTAGAAAAGTGGGGTGCTGCCGTCCTCGCCGCCCTGCGCACACCGCAATCCTTCACGGAACCGACACGTCCAGCCGCTCCCTCCGGGCCACGCAGCGAACTCCGTGAAGACTTCATCACCCAGGCCGCTGCAAAGCCCATTTCCCCGCACGAAACCACCGCCTTGCCCGGCGCTTCAAAGCCGGATCTGGAACACGCCCTCAAAGTCTGGCGCATGCGCGAAGCGGCCAAACTCAAGGTCGCCCCGTTCGTGCTTCTGCTCGATCCCACCATCCGCAACATCGTCGAAGCCCTGCCCGCAACCCCCGCCGCCCTCGCCCGCGTTCGAGGCGTCGCGCAGGAGGTCGCATCCGAGTACGGCAATGCCATCTGCGAGGTAGTCCAGCAGCACGCAGGCAGCCCACACGTGCAGCGCGCCGCAAGCCAGACACCGGTATTGCAGTGGCCCGAAACCTCCCACAATCCCGTATAGAAACGCGATAGACTAGATATCCCGAGTGGATTCCCCTCCGCGCGCCGCCCCGCGCCCTACGAAACCCAAGGAGAACAGCGATGGCAGACATCACCAGCACCAACGGTTCCAGCAACGGCAGCAGCCTCCGCCTGAAAACAGGCTTGGCAGAGATGCTCAAAGGTGGCGTCATCATGGACGTCATGAGCGTCGAACAAGCCCGTATCGCAGAAGAAGCCGGCGCTGTCGCTGTTATGGCGCTTGAGCGTGTGCCCGCCATGATCCGCGCCACCGGCGGTGTTGCCCGCATGTGCAATCCAAAGCTCATCAAGGACATCATCGCCGTCTCGTCCATCCCCGTCATGGCAAAGGCCCGCATCGGCCATTTCGTCGAAGCCCAGGTCCTCGAGTCTCTTGGTGTCGACTTCATCGACGAGTCCGAAGTCTTGACCCCGGCCGACGAGAAATACCACATTGACAAACACAGGTTCACCACGCCCTTCGTCTGTGGCGCCAAGAACCTGGGCGAAGCCCTTCGTCGAGTTGCGGAAGGTGCTGCCATGATCCGCACCAAAGGCGAGCCCGGCACCGGCGACGTAGTCCATGCCGTCCAGCATATGCGCACCATCACTTCTGAAATTAAGGCCCTCACGGTGCTTGGAGAAGAGGAACTCTACACCGCCGCCAAGAATCTCCAGGCTCCTTACGAGCTCGTTCGCATGGTCGCGAAAGCCGGTAAGCTTCCTGTTCCCAACTTCTCCGCCGGCGGCATCGCCACGCCGGCTGACGCGGCTCTCATGATGCAGCTCGGCGCAGAGACCGTCTTCGTCGGCTCAGGCATCTTTATGAAGGACGGTGCACAGCCGCTTGACGTAGAGGTCTGGACCAAGATGGACGCAAATATAGGCCTGTGCACGACCGGCGACATCGGCCAGCATCGCAATCCGGAAGAGCGCGCTGAGGGTGTTTCCCGCGCGAAGGCTATTGTCCTCGCCACCCTCCACTACAGTGATCCGAAAATCATCGCCGAGGCCTCTGAAGGCATGCTCGGCAGTATGAAGGGCCTCGCTGCCGCTGCCATCGAGGAATCGCAACGCATGCAGACCCGCGGCTGGTAGCTCTTCACACCACCAGAAACCGAAAAGGCCGCGAGCAATCGCGGCCTTCCTGTCTCAAACGATAAACGCTTCTCAGCCAATCACTTGAGCGCTCTACTTCGCCTCTGCGGACTAAAATGGGGGCATGGGTGCTGGTCCAGACAAGCTCGAGACGCCGTCGCCTCTGATTGGTGTTCTCGCCCTCCAGGGCGCATTTGAGGCCCACGCCACACGCCTTCGCGAACTCGATGCACGCACCCTCCTCGTTCGCACCCCCTCTCAATTGAGCGACATCGACGCACTCGTCATCCCCGGCGGCGAGTCCACAACCTTCCTCAAACACCTTGACCGCGGCGGCTTCTTCGACCTTCTAAAAACCTTCGTCGAACAGAAGCCCACCTTCGGTACGTGCGCCGGTGCCATACTTCTCGCCGCAAATGTCGTCCATCCGCATCAGCAATCTCTCGCCGCGCTCGACATAACGATCGAACGCAACTTCTATGGCCGCCAGAACGACTCCCGCATCCTTCAAACACCCACTACCCTGCCCGGCGGCCCACTTGAAACGGTCTACATCCGTGCCCCGCGCATCACCCTCACCGGTCCGGGTGTCGAAACTTTGGCCACCCGCGACGGAGACGCGACCCTCGTCCGCCAGGGCCACCTCCTCGCGGCAACCTTTCACCCAGAACTCTCCCCAGACACGCGCGTGCACAAACTCTTTCTGCAGATGGTGCGGGATGCTTCCACAACCTGAAAAGCCGGGAGTTCCCGCCAGTGTGCAGCGGTGCATCCCTGTTGCACGATTGCTGTGTGTCGCGGGTCAGGTTGAGACGCTGGCGTATGCGTTGCAGCAAGTTCAAAACGGCATGTCCGTCGTCCTGCAACTCACACCGCAGCACCTCGGCAGGCAAAAGTCACGGCTGCTCGCGCTCTCTAGGGACGAAACCGCAGCACCCTCCCTGCGCCGCGCCGCGACAACCGTCGCTGCCTGCTGGATCGGGAGCATCCATCGCCAGTGCGCGCCCCCGCAGCCGGACTTCTACGCGGCCAGCAACCCGCCGCGGCCGCAACCATGATGCTCCTTGCCTTTTTGGGGCAAGCCACCCAGGCACGCGCATCCTGGTGGATGCCACCCAATGCCTCCCTCCATGGCACCGCGCTTGACCACCAACTCATCATCAATCTTTGGATTTTGTTCGGCCTCTTCATGCTTGCCCACATTCTCCTGTTCGCAGGCATCCTGCTTCAAGCCAGACAGCAGCCGCAACCGCTGGCACATAGCCGGTGGCGCTTCGAACTCGCACCTTTGGCTGCCATTGCCATCCTTTTCTTCTCGCTCGCCATCTGGTCCGCACACCTCTGGGCCTCTCAGCGCTACACAGGCACCGATCCCGCAGCCATGCAGGTGGAAGTCGTGGGCATGCAATTCGCCTGGTACTTCCGTTACCCCGGCGCAGACGCCGCGTTCGGCATAACCCGGCCCACTCTCATCAGCGCCGCAGAAGGCAATCCTCTCGGCATCGACACCGCGGATGAGCGCGGTCGCGATGACTTCGTCCGTTCCCAACTGGTGCTGCCCGCAGGTCGCGAGGTAAACCTCCGTCTCCGCGCGCTCGACGTGATCCACGGCTTCGCCATCCCGGCCATGCGGGTCAAGCAGAACGCCATCCCCGGCCAGACCTTCAACATCCATTTCACGCCCACCGTCCCTGGTGACTACAGCATCCTCTGCACCCAGGTCTGTGGCCTCGGTCACGCGCACATGCAGGCTGTCGTCCGCATCCTGCCATCCGCAGACTTCGCTGTCTGGCTGAAACAGCAGAAAGCACCACCAGCAGAGGGTCAGCCATGACGCCTCCCTCCCCTCTGACATCCCGTCGCGCAGCGAAGCCGCCCGGTCGTTCCTCCAGCACCGCGAATCCCGCACCCGCATGGCGCCGCCCCCTCGCATGGACCGACCATCATTACCTCGCGCTCGGCTATCTTGGCCTTTCATTCATCGCCGTAGCCGTTGGTACCCTGCTCTCCCTTGCCATGCGCATCCACCGTGTCTGGCCCACTGGCAGCCTGCTCGGCGCGTCCGTCAGTCCGGAACAGTACCTCGCCCTTGTTACGATGCACGGCACCCTCATGATTTTCTTCGTTCTCACGGTGGCCCCGCAATCCGGGTTCGCCAACCTGGTGCTTCCTGGTCAGCTCGGCAGCAAAGACATGGCTCTGCCGCTCGTCAATGCCACCGGCTTCTGGATTACCGCCCTTGCCCTCATGATCATGCTCGCAGCCTTCTTCGTCCCGGCAGGCGCGCCCATCGGCGGCTGGTCTGCCTACCCGCCACTCTCCGCCATGCCGGCTGCCGGTCCCGGCCAGGGCTCCGGCATGGATCTCTGGCTTGCCTCTCTCGCCATCTTCTGCATCGGGTCCACACTTGGTGCCGTCAACACCGTCGTCACGGTCGCTCGCTGCCGATGCCCCGGCCTCACCTACGGCCGGCTTCCACTCACCGTATGGTCCTGGCTCACCGCCGCCCTGCTCACCATCCTCGTCTTTTCGGTACTCTTCGCCGCCATCATTCTGCTCTCATGCGACCGCCACCTCGGCACGGCCTTCTTCGTCCCCTCCACGCAATGGGTCAACGGCGTCGTCACCCACCGCTCCGGCGACGGCTCGCCCCTCCTCTGGCTTCACCTCTTCTGGTTCTTCGGTCATCCAGAGGTCTACATTGCCGTTCTCCCCGGCATGGGCCTTGTCTCCATGCTTCTCGGCAATTTCACCCGCCGACGCATCCCCGGCTACCGCATGATGATCGCCACGACCATGCTCATCGGAGGCCTTGGCATCCTCGTTTGGGGTCACCACATGTTTGTCGCCGGCCTCAATCCTTTCGCCGGCACCGCCTTCGAACTCACCACCATGGCAATCGCTTTGCCATCCGCCGCAAAGGTGCTCAACTGGCTTGTCATCCTCTGGCGCTCGCGACCCAGATTCGACACACCCATGCTCTGGGCTCTGGGCTTCGTCTCGGTCTTTGTCTGCGGCGGCCTCTCCGGTCCCATTCTTGCCCAACCGGCGCTCGACGCCTATCTCCACAACACCTTCTTCGTCGTCGCCCACTTTCACCTCATCATGGCGATGGCTGCCATCTTCGGCATCTTTGCCGGCATCGCCTACTGGTTCCCGCTCATCACCGGCCGTGCCCTGCACGAGCGACTTGGCAAAATCCATTTTTGGTGGACACTCTTCTTCGCCTACAGCACCTTTCTTCCCATGCACCTCACTGGCCTCGCTGGCGAGCCCCGCCACTACGCCCAGCTCGACGGCATTGCCGGCACCGCAGGCGCCCTCGTCCGTTCCACCCTCCCGCTCGAGCGTCACATCACCGTCAGTGCCATCCTCCTTGGCCTTGGCCAGCTGCTTTGGATCGTCAACGTCCTGCACAGCTGGACCCGTGGCACTCCCGCCTCCGGCAATCCGTGGAACGCAACCACCATCGAGTGGGCTCCTGAAACGCCTGCCGGGTGCACCCTGGTCTGCGAACACGAACCCTGTCATTACGAGCAGATATCAGCATCTCCGATTACCGGAGACGCCAAACCGCATCCACAGTGGGCATTCGAGGTGTCCGCAGAGTAGTATCGCCTTAGGTTCACACCAAGTGCCAGCGATACTCCACCCCAACGAGGTTGAGCAACGACCCAAGCGTCGATATGACGAAGGTGACACCGGCGGCGGTCGTCTTCCACCCGTCGATCCCAAGCACACCGGCGGTGGCGGCGACAACGACAACTGGAACAATCAGCCCCAAGGCAGCCGTGGCCCACGAGAACGCCTACTGCGTTACAGGCTCGGCGTCTTCTTCGCTCTCGGCGGCGATCTCATGTTCTTTATCGCCCTGGTCAGCGCCTTCTTTGTCTCGAAGCACTCCGGACATTTCGACGCGTCGGCCCGGTGGATCAATCCGTGGCTTCCCATCGAGATTCCCGCAATCCTATGGCTCAACAGCGCCTTCCTGCTCTTTTCATCGCTTACCGTAGAGTTTGCGCGGCGCGCCATGTTTCACGACATCGACGTCCTGGAAGAATGGCTTGGACTCGGCCACCCCACCCGCAAACGCGTACTTCCCTGGCTGGGTGCCTCCATCTTTCTTGGTGGCCTGTTCATCTGGGGACAACTACTCGCCTGGTCGCAGTTACGGCTCCAGCGCGCATCGTTCGCCGACAATCCATCCACCCACTTCTTCTATCTCATTACGGGCGTGCACGGCGTGCACCTGGTGCTCGGCATCGTGTTTTTGATAGCTGCCTTTATCGGCATGCGCACCATTCGCTCAGTCGAATCACGTCAGATTCTCGTGGACTGCTCCGCCTGGTACTGGCACAGCATGGGCGTTTTCTGGGTTTTTCTCTTTGCCCTGCTTGTCTATGGACAGTAGGTGCGCACCACGCCCGAAACATCCCACAGACCAAATGCGCCTGTGCCGTACCTTGATGCGGACGGCAGCTTCAAGACGTCACCGCTTTGTCGTTCTGCTCGTTCTACTCACGCTGGCGGGTCCGGCAGACATCACACGCCAAGCACGGGCTCAAGGATGCAGTCTGTGCCGCGACAACGTCTCCCAAACCAACCCCGCCATCCAGAAAAGCTATCGTTCGGCGATTCTGCTCATGATCGCCGGCGCAGTCGGCATCTGTTCCGCGACCGCAGTCGTGCTGCGCAAACTACGCTGACCCTTGCTCAACAACACATCCACTCACCAGCTTCGACAAGCTTCAGTTGCACAAACACGTTCCGGACACATGTCTCGGCAGACGAAAGTCTAGCGCCGTCCAGTGGCTTTCTTTCCTGACTTTTTGGCGGACGCCTTTGCCTGTACCTTCACTGCTGCTTTTTTGACGCTGGTTGCAGCCTTCACAGCCACATGCTTTACTGGCGCACCCTTCACGGGCGCTTTCTTCGACGCAGTCTTCACCGGCCCCTGTTTCACAGCAGCCTTGGTGGTTGTCTTCGCTGCAGTCTTCCCTTTCACTGCCGCAGCCTTCGCCACGATTGAAGCTCGCTGCAACGTTTTTGGGGTTACCGCAGCTTTCACAGGTGTCTTCTTTGCCGTGGAGCGCGTCGAGGGCTTGACCACCGCTTTCGCAACCACCTTCACCGGTGCGGCTTGTTGTTTGCTCTTCCCATTCTCGGCGATCGCGCTTTTCGGCTTCGCAGCCGACGACGCTGCCACGGTTTTCGTGTCAGGAGGCGCTGGTACAACCACTTTGGCCGTCTTCGACCGTGCAATCTCCTTCGTTGCGACAGGATGCGGCAGCAGCGCCTCGGCTTCCGGAGCGTGTGCCGGCGCCGGTGCAAGCTTCTTCGCCGCTGCGGAGCCTGTCTCCGAAAGAACGCTGCCGGCAACTGCCGGGCCCTTCGCCACACTCTTCGCCAAGGTCCTTTTCTCCGCCGGCACCGGCATGCTCGCAGAAGGTTCCACCTCACCAGGCGCCAGCGGTGCCACACTTCCCGCCAGCGGCTTATGCGTCGTCGGTGCGGGCCCCCGGTCCGGTCCGGTAATCGTTCCCGGCTCCATCAATCCCTCGGCAACACCGACTTCCTCCTCTCCGGCCGCTACCGTCGCGGCTGTCTTCTTTGCCTTCGCCCGGCTTGGCCGCGCCTCTTTCTTTGCACGTGCGCGTCGCAGATTCAGCGGAGGCGGCGGGGCCGGCGGCGAAAACGGCTCCAGGTATGCTTTCATCTCCTCAGGCGTGACCAGCTTGCCGTCCATCAACTCGAAGAACACCTTGTCCAGCAGTTCGTGGTACACCGGCATATCCGGAACAATGCGCATTTCCTGCATCAAGGCGTACGGCAGTCGCTGGCGTGCGGTCGGCGACTCCGTCAGGAAGGTTTTCAAACGACCCTGCACCGCCCCACCCTTGGCCGAATAAAACATGGAAAGAACAAGGCCGGGATCCGCCTCGTACAGCATCCGCCATGCGCCCGAGGGCGCGCTGGCCTCCTTGCCGGCAAAGCGCGTCTGCAACTCGCGTGTTCTCTCCTCCAGCCCGTCGATCTCGCGCCCAAACCCTTCACGAGCAAAGGCACTTTTCAGCGCCGCAACATCCCCGGCCTGGAGCTTGGCCGTCAGCAGCGGAAAAATCAGCGCAGCACTATCCGCGAAGATGCCCTGCGTCTGCAGTTGTCCCTGCTTCTCTCGAACCTCAGCCAGCGCCGCCTCATTCGCCTTGCCAAGGGTCAACTGCGGTGCCAGCTTCGTGAGCCACCCTTCTGCATCCAGTGCGCGCATTACACGCTGGGGATCCTCTTCGTGAAAGATCTCCTCAATCTCATACCCCTTCGCAAACTTAGACAGCACCTCGAAATCCACGTCCTCTTTGCTGTTCTCGTAACGCTGTTGGGTACGCGCCTCCATCTGCCATCCCAACCGCGCCGACAACCGGACCGCACGCGTCAGCCGCACCGGATCCTCGATAAATCCATAGTTGCTCACCAGCCGCAACTCGCGATTTTCGATATCGGCCACCCCATTCAGCGGGTCCATCAGCAGACCATAGGAGCCCTCGTTCAAGCTCAGCGCCATGGCGTTCGCCGTAAAGTCACGGCGTCGAAGGTCTTCACTGATACTCGTCAGCTCGTACTTTGGCTTGCCAGGTTTGGGATAGCTCACACTCATCGCAGCCGCAACTTCTACCCGGACACCTCCGGGGAAGAGAAAATAGAGTGATTGCGCCGGCGCAAACTCCCCGGTAAACACCGCACCAGCAGCTTCTAGGTCCTTGCGAAGGCCGATTGTCTCACCCTGCAGGGTCACATCCAGATCGCGGACTGAAGCACCACCCGTTAAATCTCTGACGGCACCACCCGTGAGAAAGAGGGTCAGGTCACGGGCACGAACGGCATTCCGGACAAGACTGAGAGCGCGTTGTTGCGCAGGCGAGAGACGGTTTTCGAGCAGGTAGATATAATCAGCCATGGTGTCGTGCAAGCTCTCCAGACCGGCGGGCGCCGGTGCACCAGATGCGCTAAGTCGCTGTAGGAGATGGAGTTATGCCCTATTGCGAACATAGCCGAACGTCTGAGTGTACCATGCGCATCCTACCCGGGACCACCCTTTTTTCAGCACCATGTCCGCAGCACAAGGGCTCTCCGGCAACAGCCGATAGGGGTGCCCTGTGACGTCATCCCGGAAGAAAGTGATCGTGCGGCGCTTCTCGCCGGGCCTGCTCCGGGGGTATCTGCCTGCTGCAGGTTTTGTGAACAACCATGCACCGGCGAGCACTCTCGAACTCCTCGATCTTTCGGGGCGCGTGCAAAGCATCCCGCTTGATGACGTCAAAGCCGTACACTTCGTTCGAGACTTTAACGTAAGCGACGACGCAAATCCTGAGAGACTGCCACGACGAAACTTTCTAGCGCGGCCTCGGACCGAAGGTCTGTGGATTCGCATGATTCTGCGAGATGACGAGCAGATTGAGGGCCTGGCACCTCTGGATCTCGCTCTTGCGGATGCGCTCGCAGACGACCGCGGTATCCAGTTCACACCTCCCGATGTACGCGGAAACACATTGCGCATGTACATACCACGCAGCGCGATGGCGTCCTTGCAGTTGGTTGCTGTCGTGACCACGCCCACTCGCCGCAAGCTCTTGGAAGCCGTGCCGAAGCCGACCGTTGACGACCCCCAGTTCCTCCTCGAACTGCAGGGGGATGCCGGTCAGGTACCTGGGTCTGCGCAGGACCAGGCAAGATCGTAGGCAGCGGCCAACACACGGAAGGACAGACGCCCAATGAACGAGAATCTGGAGTACAGTCTGGGTGACCTGGCAGGACTTCTACAGGCGGAACTGCACGGCGACAGCAGCATTTTGGTGCGCGGTGTCGCAGGAATCGAGCAGGCCGGCGCAGAGGAGATCACCTTTGTAGCAAACCAGAAGTATGCCTCCCTGGCACGAATCACTGCAGCGGCGGCCGTGCTCGTCGAGCCGGACTTTCCTCCTCTGGAGGGCATCGCGACCCTTCGGGTGCGAAACCCGTACCTCGCATTCTCCAGGGCCGTTGCGCTTTTCTACAGCCCACCAGCCTATCCCCCCGGCATCCATCCCACGGCGGTCATTCACCGTTCCGCAGCCATTGGCGCAGGTGCTCACATTAGCGCGTATGTGGTGGTCGGCGCGAACGTGATCATTGGCGAAGGTGCCGTGCTGCTGCCGCACGTGGTGATCTACGAGGGTGCGCTTATAGGCCACCGGCTCCTTGCCCATGCTCATGCCGTCATCCGCGAGCATTGCCGGCTTGGAGACGATGTAGTGCTGGGCAACGGTGCCGTTATCGGCGGCGACGGCTTCGGCTTCGCAAAGGATGAGGGACGCTGGTCCAAGATCGTGCAAAGCGGCGTTACGGTACTGGGCGACGCCGTGGAGGTGCAAAGTAACGCCTGCATCGACCGCGCCAGCATTGGGGAGACAGTCATCGGCCGCGGAGTGAAAATCGACAACCTGGTCCAGGTGGGCCACGGGTCTAGGGTGGGTGAGGATACTCTGCTGTGCGCTCAGGTCGGTCTGGCCGGCTCCAGCAAAATCGGTCAGCGCGTGATCCTGGCCGGCCAGGTGGGTGTCGCCGGCCACTGCACCGTGGGCGACGACGCAGTCGCCACGGCTCAGTCCGGCATCCCCAGTGATGTGGAAGCAAAGGCCATCGTCTCCGGCTACCCCGCCATGAACAACCGGCAGTGGCTGCGTGCAGTAGCTTCATTTGCCCGCCTGCCGGAACTCGTGCACCAAGTTCGAGCCCTGCGCCGTGCCGAGGACAGAACGCAAGAGTAGCAATTTGGGGGGACGTGAGGTCCGGGTGACGTGATCTGTCGGCTATGCATCACAGCTTACAGATGTCTAACGAGACGACGACAGGGATGGCAGCCGTTACCCGACCGACACGCGTGCTGCTGCTGGACGACGATGGCGCGAACCTGTTACTTCGTGGTGCGATCCTTCGTCAGAATGGCTACGAATGCATGTATGCCTCCTCCATCCAGGAGGCGAACGAGATGCTCGCATCAGCGGACATTGCGGTTCTGGATTACCACCTGGGTGAGGGCAAATTCGGGACTGAAGTCGCAGAACGGCTCCGCGCTCAACGCCCCGCGGTCCCCATCATTATCCTGTCGGCTACGCTGGAACACCGCTTCGGTGGCCCGGAAGACATGCACCTTCTCAAGGGGTATAGCTCCATCGGTGATCTGCTGTCAGCCTTGCGCAGCCTCAACGCCAAGCGGCGTGGAGTGCCCGTTCTAGTGGATGCACGCGAGTTCTACTACTCGCGCATCGCCATGGCCATCGGCGTAGACGTGCAGGTACAAATTGTGGACGCACAAGCCAACTGGGTGTACGTGAACGAGTGCGCCGCAGACTACCTGGAAAAGCCGCGTGACTGGTTTACCGGCCATAATCTTCACGCGGACATGGGCAACACACTACGTGACTGGCGCGACGTAATTGCGACCGTAGCGCAGACCCGCGAGACGTACATCGACCGCACAAGGCGCGGCATGTTGCTGCGACCGAGGACGGAAGAACGCGACGCAACCTGGAGCGTCCTTGCCTTTCCCATCATGCTGCACGACGGCGGTAGTGGCGTCGTGTTGAGCGCTCGCATCCTGACTTGAGCGCTCGCATCCTGGCTTCAGGGCTCGATCGGACTTGAGGGCTCGATCGGCAAATGTTTGCGGCGCCCCAAGCGATGCACCCCGTTCAGAATGTCGGCCCCACGCACTGCTGCTACTCTTTTCTGATGCACCGTTATGTGGCCGTTTCCGGGATTTTTGCCAGTGCGTTGCTGAGTGGATGCCACTCCAGGTATGTGGAAACAACCATCACAAATGCCACAGCAGCGCCCGTTTCTGTTGTTCAGGTGGAGTACCCAAGTGCGAGCTTTGGCGTGCAAACCCTGGCTCCGGGGCAGGTCTTCCACTACCGCTTCAAGCTCTACGGATCAGGACTGGTCAAGCTTAGCTACTTCGATGCGAAATTGCAGGAACATCACAGCACAGGTCCCACGCTGGACGAGGGTGACGAGGGCACACTGGAAATCACAGTGACAGCGCCCGATCACGCCGACTTCAAGACGAGGGTGCACAAGTAATGGCGGGGTTCTTCATCACATTTGAAGGGCCGGATGGTTCAGGCAAAACCACACAGTTGAAGTTGCTGACGCAGTGGTTCCGTGCGCAGGACGTGGCTCCGGTGCTGCTCCGACAACCCGGCGGAACGCCACTGGGCGAGCAAATTCGCTCCATCGTGCTGCACAGCCGTACGGATGAGAAGTTAGGTGTGCTCGATCCCATGGCGGAACTCGCACTCATGTTCGCAGACCGTGCGCAATCCATTGCAGAGGTCATTCTGCCGGCGTTACAACACAACCGTGTTGTTCTCTGCGACCGCTACACCGACAGCAGTGAGGCCTACCAGGGTGCCGGTCGCGGGCTTGGCAGTGCACGGGTGCTGACGCTGCATGCAGAACTCTGCGGCGGCCTGCAGCCAGATCTGACTGTGCTGCTGCTGCCGGATGTAGAGAAAGCGTTGCTGCGAGCGCGTCACCGGAACGAGGGCGCCCTCCAGGTGGGTGGCGACGACGAAAACCGGTTTGAGCGCGCCGGTGACGACTTCTTTCGCCGTGTGCATGCCGGCTATACCGCGATTGCAAAGCGTGAGCCGCAACGAGTCGTTGCCATCGGTGGTGACAGGAGTATTGAGGACGTGGCGAAGGCTGTCCGTGACGCCGTGGCGGCACGTTGGACGCCGGCGGCCGCACACACTGGTGCATACTGAACGTATCCAACCACATCCCTCCTCTCAGGTGATTTCGCATGAAGGTGCACCACGCTCTGTTGGCTGTCGCTTTCGTTGTTGCCGGGCAGCCCGGCGCGACACCATTGGCTCTGGCCCAGGTCATAGCCACTCCAGCCGCCACCGGCGCATACGGCCAGCTGCTCTCCTTGTTTGCGGAATGGAAAGCGTTCTCAACGGCGAAGAACACTGCGGTCCCGTCCTATACGCCGGAGGCCGTCGCCTCGCGAACCGCTGCACTCGCAGGGTGGCAAACGCGCCTGCACGCAATCTCCACGGCGTCGTGGACACCGCAGCAGCTCACCGACTACCGGCTGGTGCAGGCGGAGATGAACGGCCTGGACTTCGATCTGCGAATCCTGCGTCCATGGGCGCGTGACCCTGCATTTTATGCCGTCGTGTGGGGTCAGCGCACCGACGTTCCTCTGCGCGAAGGCCCCCTTGCCACCGATGAGATCGCTCTGTACCGCTTCAGCTATCCCCTGTCTCCTACGGACAGCCACGAGCTGCTGGCGGAGCTCAGGATTGTGCCGGCACTGCTCACAGAAGCGCGACGCAATCTGCAGAACAGCAATGCGCGCGATCTGTGGGTGTATGGCGCGCAGGCATTACGTGACCAGGCGACAGCGCTCGCCCAGTTGCAGGCCGGAACGCTGGTTGCCAGCACGGTGGGCCGCACGCAGACAGCCTCGCTGGCCGGCACCTCACCAGAGCTGCGCGCCGCCGTAGACGATGCACGCAAGGCGACAGAGACCTTTGCGGCATGGCTCGATGAGCGAGCAGCCACCAAGACAGGGCCCTCAGGCGTAGGCAAAGACAACTACACCTGGTATCAGCAGAACGTACACCTTGTGCCCTTCACATGGGATCAGCAGGTGGTTCTGCTGCGCCGCGAACTCGACCGCGCACAAGCTTCTCTGTTGCTTGAGGAGCATCGCAACCGCAACCTGCCGCCGCTGCAACCGGCAGCAGACAAGGCAGCCTTCCAGCACTTGGTGGAAGATCGGGTGACCAAAATCCTCGCCTTTCTTGTAGGGGAGCAGATCATCCCGGACAAGCCATACCTGAAAGAGGTGGTGCGCAAAGAGCTGCTGGGCGACTTTGCACCCGCTGGCCAGCGTGCCTTCTTCACTGAAATCATTCACCGCGAACCCATGCTGCTGTTGTCGCATGACTACCATTGGATTGACCTGGGTCGTATGCGCGACGAGCCCAACAGCAGCCCCATTCGCCGTGTTGCCGCATCATCCAACATATGGGACACACGCGCCGAGGGCTTCGCGACAGCCTTTGAAGAACTCGTCATGCACGCAGGCCTGTACGACGACAATCCCCGCGCCAAAGAACTTGTCTGGATCATGGTGGCCAACCGCGCGGCACGTGGCCTGGCTTCGCTGTACGTGCAGGCAAACGAAATCGACCTGCAGCAGGCCGGCACCTTCCACGCAACATGGACGCCCCGCACGTACTCACACCCCAAAGACCAGCTCACGGCGTTCGAGCAGTTGCTGTACCTGCGTCAACCCGGCTACGGCACCTCTTACATCATAGGCAAGGTGGAGCTGGACGAGTTGATGACGGAGTACGCAAAGAAGCAGCAGCAGCTCAATCGGCCGTTCGTGCTCCGCACCTTCCTCGACAGCTTCAACGGTGAAGGCATGATCCCGATACCACTGATGGAAGACGAGCTGATCCTGCAGAACGCTCAAGATCATCCACCCTATTTCAATGAGCCCGCCCGGCAGTAATCGATTTCGTCGCGTCACGCACCGCGACTGGAACCGACGCCTGGCTTTCCATCCTGGGTTCCATTAATCCTGCTCGCCTGGTCGCCTACAAGGCACCCGCTGTCCTGCGCCACCAGCAGAACAACGTTACGACAACCCACGTGTCAGACACCGAAGCAGTACTCGCATGGCCCTGTACCCGCAAGAAACGGCGCGACAGAACACAGCCGTCACGCCGTTTCACCATTCTGACCGGATCAAGTAGACTCACAAAGGACGGAGAGTTGGCAGAGCCCGGTTGAATGCACCTGACTCGAAATCAGACATCGTCGTAAGGCGATCGGGGGTTCGAATCCCTCACTCTCCGCCATTCCCACTTAGAGCCGCACAAACAAAGGATCGTTAGTGCGAGATATTTCTGAATTCAGCGCTGAACAGAACTAAGCCACTAGAGACAGGTTAAGCGTGTTCTCAATGCCGTAGAGGATTTGATATCCGACCGGCATGGCGTTTGTGTCCATGTCTCCTATGAAGGCAAGGCCAAGCAAGTCGAATCGCTCGAAGAATACCTCCCATGAAATTGGAATCACTCTTCCGCTCTCATGTGAGGAACGATGAAAAAGGAAACACAGCACCGGCTGTACGCCATCTACGATCTCTGGTAACTGCTCTGCGGGATGAGCGCTGTGCACCTTGGCCCAAAACTGGATCGCTGCGTGGTCGTTCGTCGGTTCGGAAAGCATAGTCACCTGCCTACCGTGAGCCTCGGACAAGCCATTGCGAAAGTCTGTACTAAAGACGACATAGCATCGTATTAGAAGCGACACCGTCAGATAATCCAAGACGTGGTACTTGGTTCCGGTGTATCTGGAAATGCCACGCTGCCATCGTCTGCACGAACGACTTTCTGTTGGTGCGTTTATTCAAAGGGTCTGCGCAGATAACTGCGCGGGCCTGCCCTAGGTCCTTCTTATGAAATGCAATCCAGCTGCTTGTACCCCAATCACTCACCCAAAACCATGGGGTTCGGCCTGTGCTGCTCGGCGAGCATCGTCTGACGCGCGCCAAAGCTCTGGATCGCTGCCCGCGCGTCACCCTGCACAGCCTGCTCACTGAACTGGAGGCAAAATTTACGCCGACCCTGCGCACACTTCCAACGCTTCCGCGCGCCTTGCCGACGTACTCACCTCTGAGGTGCAACCCTGGCAGGGTGCTGGTCGACGCAAAGTAACCGACCCTGCCAACCTGACCGGCCTTTACTTCACGAATCCTGTGGTGTGCGCCTTTGCAGGATTGAAGTCATGCGTAATTACGCCCAGTTCAACGAGCTGCCTGTACATCGTCGTCCAACGGTCAGCCGTAAAGGCGCCTAGGTGTGACGAAGCAATGCGATCACCCTCCACGAAAGGCCCAGACTTAATGCTTAATTGTGAACTGCTCTCACTCCATATTCATCACGGGTTCAGCTTCTGAAGCATCGCAACTTCTCCACGGGTATGCTGCTGAAGTTCGACATGCACATGCATGTTGACACGATCCCCCACAGCGGTAAAACTCAAACCTCCTCGAGCAAAATGTCAGCGGTGCGAATGGTGAGCCCAGGTTCGTGTCTGCATTCAGTGTGACCAAACGAATGGAGCGCCATGAAAAGCGGCACCACCGGAGATCTGAAGACAACCGTCGGCGGCGAGACCGCAGCGTCCGTCGCCACCGACATCGAGCAAAACGGCCTGCACCACGCGGTGCTATCGCCGCTGGAAACACTGGCGCAGTCCCTATCCACCGTCGCGCCCAGCACAACACCCGCACTCGCGATCCCACTGGTCGTCGCCTTCGCCGGCAACGCAGCCTGGCTCTCCTATGTCATCAGCATGGTAGCCATGCTGCTCATCGCCCTCTGCATCCGCGTCTTTGCGCGCGACTCCTCATCACCCGGCTCCCTGTACAGCTATGTCCGTGGAACGTTGCCGCCGGTCTTCGGTGTAGCCACCGCCTGGGCTCTGCTCTTCGCCTATGTGGCCACCGCAACGTCGCTCATCGCCGGCTTCGTCAACTTCACCTATGTCGTCTTTGGCCACCGCGGCGGCGCCATCGCCTCCTCTCTGCTTGAGCTTGCGGTGGCGGCGTGCGCTGTGTGGGTGGCGTGCTACGACGTCAAGGTCTCGTCCCAGCTCATGCTATGGATTGAGGCCGTAGCCGTGCTGCTGATGGCGGTAGTTGTGGCCGCGTTGCTGTGGCGCGGCGGTGCCCACCTGCACGCGCCCCAACTCCACCTGGCAGGCGCCTCGTACGTCGGCGTACGTCGAGGTGTCATGCTCGCCATCTTCAGCTTCGTCGGGTTTGAGAGTGCTACCACCCTTGGAGCAGAGGCACGCAACCCCCTGCGCACCATCCCCCGCGCGGTGGTCCAATCCGCCCTCCTCGTCGGCATCTTCTTCGTGGTCTGCTGCTACGGCGAGGTCCTCGGATTCGCGGAGCTCCACCTCGATCTCGCCACCTCCGACGCACCCTTCCGAACGCTCTCTTCCGAAATCGGAATGCGTCCATTTGGCGTCATCATCGATGCGGGCGTATTGATCAGTGCCTTCGCCTGCGTGCTGGGCTGCGTCACGGGTGCCGCGCGACTGCTTCTGCGCATGGGTCAGCTTGGCCTGGTGTCGCACCGCTTCGCACGGACGCATGCCCGCCATGGCACGCCCGTGCAGGCAGGTGTCCTTGCGGGCGCTGCGGCTCTGCTGCCGGCACTCGTCCTCAGCCTGCGTCACGTAAGCCCGGCCAACATCTATGGCTGGATGGGAACGCTGGCCGTCTTTGGCTTTCTCACCACCTACGCATTGGTCGCGCTCGCCCTGCCGGTGTACCTGCACGGCCGCGGCCGCATCACCCCTGGCAATACGCTGCTCGCCGGTACGTCCCTCCTGCTCATGCTGCTTGCGCTGCTTGGCACCGTCTACCCGGCGCCACCTTCGCCTGACCGCTGGTTTCCGTACCTCTACCTCCTGTACATCGCGCTAGGCCTGGGCTGGTACGCCGTACAGCAAAGCAGAGAGCCGCGTTAGTCGACGCCGATTACGCGACGCCGATACCCTCATTCCACAACCCAGGGTTGTCCGCGATCAAAAGCGGCAAGCATCTCCGTGCAAACATATCGCGCAAAATACGCCGACTGCTCGTACTCCCATGTGCTCAACGTCGCCCAGTCCCTGCCAGTCTTGATTCCGCCCAGGCTACCCGCAAAATGGCACAGCAGGCAATTTCCGCTGTGCAATCGTGAAGTCTGCCGCAGCTTCCCCCTGCAATGCACGCGGCGGAGCAATCGCCTTCAGCACCGCAGGACTGCTCCACCATAGCGCAACCACATTGTTCGGCACCTGCATCTCGTCCTCGTGCGTTAATACCTGAAACCCAGGTAAAACTGCGCATGCGTCACAAAGTATGCAACTGGGATCGTACTGCCCTGTCCTCTTCGCCCACACCGACGACTTCTCGCCACTCATCTCAACCGCCAGGAACAGGCTGGTGAGCCGCGCTGTAACGCCCGTCATAACGGGCACTGCAAACCGCGTCGCAGAGCTATCTTCCGCCGGCACGTCCCTGTGCCATGCCGCGTCACAGCCACAACTCTCCCCGTGGACGCAAGCAGAAACCCGCGAAAGCAAAGCATCCTCACACATCGCTCTTCACACGCAATCAGGAGTGGTACAGTCCAGCCATGCCCACACCAGAGCAGCGCCTCATGGCCGCGGCCGTTATGTTGCCCGATCCGCCACAGGCCGGCGGCAACTACCTCGCCGCAAAGACCGCCGGCAGCCTCGTCTTCCTTTCCGGAGTCCTCTCCGCCGACGAGCACGGCATCATCACCGGAACCGTTGGAGCTGACCGCACGGTTGAGGAGGGCTACAAAGCCGCTCGCCGATGCGCCCTCACACACATGGCCGTTCTCCGCCAACATCTCGGCTCACTTGATGCCATAACGCAGATCGTGAGCGTCAACGGCTACGTCAACGCAATTGCAGGCTTCCCCGACTCGCCTGCCGTGCTCAACGGCTTCTCTGACGCGCTGATCGAAGTCTTCGGCGATGCCGGACGGCACGTCCGCGCAGCCGTCGGCGTAAGTGCCCTACCCCGCAACGCCCTGGTTGAAGTCCAGATGACCGTCGCCATCGACACCGAAAGAGCACAGGCGCATGGCTGAACACACTCTCCGGCAAGCGTCGCAGCCTAAACTTCTCTATTGCACGTTCACCGTCAGAGCCACAGGCATAGTCGCACCGTCTTCGTGGCTACAACCTCAGCCACATACCTGCATTGGCGCGCAGTAGACGATTGCCCTTTGCACCGCCAGCCCAAGCAGACCAAGCGGCAGGAACTTCCGGTGGGTTTACGCAGGCGGTGTCGGCTGCGTCGATTGCGCTGCGTGCGTCGCCGACCACGCTGACCGTGAGCCGCGGTGCTCCTGCCTGTCGTCGACCAACTCTGCGAAGCTGTCATTGGGGCCCATCGCGACCGCGACATCAAGTCCTCCAACATCCTCATCACGCGGCTCTCGGCTCACCAAAACATACGGTCCGAACGCGCTGACTTCCTCAAGCCCCGTCTGCATGCGTGCCAACATATGCAAAGTTCCCAGACTGGCCAAGCTGCTTTTACCGCGTCAACTTCCGCCTGGGTCTGTCCCTTCATCTGCCATCGGCTCAAAGCGCACAACCTCCGGGTCACTCGCGCCGCTCATAACCCAAATCGGGACCAGCAGGCTCCTCGCTCACCAACGCGCCAGGACCCAGTCAGCTCCAGAAAGTCAGGAACTTTTCATGTCGAACAGCAATTCCCTCTCGCGCCGCCAGCTTGTAGGCACCCTCGGCGCAGGCCTCGCCGCCGCCGCAATCCCAGCCGGCGAAGCGCAGGCCCAGGGCTCCACCACGCAGCCCATGGCCGATCCCACCACCAAATACCTGAAGCCTCCCTACACCAGCCCCTTCCAGCCATGGCCCGGCCTCGCCAGCAAGATGACGCCGCCTCCCGACCACGGGGAAACCAGCTACAAGGGCTCCGGCCGCCTGCTCAAGCGCAAGGCCCTCATCACTGGCGGCGACTCCGGCATGGGCCGTGCCGCCGCCATCGCCTACGCCCGCGAAGGCGCAGACGTCGCCATCAACTACCTGCCCGCAGAAGAGCCCGACGCCCAGGAAGTGAAGGCGCTCATCAACAAGGCCGGCCGCAAAGCCGTCCTCATTCCCGGCGACCTGCGCGATGAGACCTTCTGCAAGCAGCTCGTCAACCAGGCTATCGCCCAACTCGGCGGCCTCGACATCATCGTATCCAACGCCGGCCGCCAGCACCAGGTCGAGAACCTCGCCGACATGACCACCGAGCTCTTCGACTGGACCATGAAGACCAATCTCTACGCCCCCTTCTGGATCATCCGCGAAGCCTTGCCCCATCTCAAGCCCGGCTCCACCATCATCGCCACTACCTCCGAGCAAGCCTACGACCCCTCGCCCAATCTCTACGACTACGCGCAGACAAAAGCAGCGACCATGAACTTCGTCAAATCCCTCGCCAAGCAACTCGGCCCCAAAGGCATCCGCGTCAACGGCGTTGCTCCCGGACCCATCTACACACCACTTCAAATCTCCGGCGGAGCAACTGAGGAAAAATGGCGCAACTTCGGCGGCAACTACCCACTCGGCCGTGCCGGCCAACCCGCCGAATTGGCCTCCATTTACGTCCAGCTTGCCGCGCAGGACGGCTCCTACACCACCGGCAACATCTACGGCGCAGGCGGCGGCATGGGCCAGCCGTAACTCAATGAGGTAAGGGGAAGTAAGGGTAGGCTCAGGCAAAAGTAAGGATTGAGGGTAAATGGGAAGACCGGAGCGTACGCGCCCTGTACTCCCTAGTACCTGCCTCCTTGCTTAGGTCTTTCTTCTTACTTTTCTATCCACCTTCTATCCACTGAGTTCCAGTCTGAGCCATCGGTCCTTCTTCCCTCTCTTGCTGCGTCCCCATCATTTCCCAGGCATCCAATACCGTGCCTATGTCCACCACCGTAACTCCCACCCTCTCCATTCCCTTCAGCAACACCTACGCCACACTTCCCGCACGCTTCTACGCAGGCGTTACTCCCACGCCTGTCCCGCATCCGCAGATCATCGCCGTCAACGACGAACTTGCCACCTTCCTCGGCATCGACCCCATCGCCCTTCGAACAGCAGAAGGCGCAGCCGTACTCGCCGGCAATCGCATTGCCACTGGTTCGTCCCCGTTGGCCCAGGCCTACGCCGGACACCAGTTCGGTCACTTCGTCCCCCAGCTCGGCGATGGTCGCGCCAACCTCCTCGGCGAAGTCGTCGCCACGGACGGCCAACGCTACGACATCCAGCTCAAAGGCGCAGGCCCCACACCCTTTTCCCGCCGCGGTGACGGTCGAGCCTCGCTCGGTCCAGTCCTGCGCGAATACCTGCTCTCGGAATCCATGGCTGCCCTCGGCGTTCCCACTACGCGCGCACTCGCCGCCGTCACCACCGGCGAGCCTGTCTACCGCGACACCCTCCAGCCCGGCGCCATCTTTACCCGTGTCGCTTCCAGCCATCTCCGTGTTGGCACCTTTCAGTTCTTCGCCGCTCAGCAGGACCTTGAAGGTCTACGCATCCTCGCGGACTATGCCATAGCCCGGCACTATCCGCAGGCAGCCCACGCCACCCAACCTTTCCGCGCCTTCCTCGACGGTGTCATCAACCGGCAGGCCGCGCTCGTCGCCCGGTGGATGCTCCTCGGCTTCATTCACGGCGTCATGAACACCGACAACACCTCCATCTCCGGCGAGACCATCGACTACGGCCCCTGCGCCTTCATGGAGGCTTACGAACCCGCCAAAGTCTACAGCTCCATCGACCACCGCGGCCGCTACGCCTACTCGAACCAGCCCGCGGCCATGCATTGGAATCTCTGCCGCCTCGCAGAGACCCTGCTCCCTCTTTTCGTAGAAGACGGTGCGACCCAGGATCAGGCGATGAGCATGGCGCAGGACTCCCTCGCCGCCTTCGTGCCCCAGTACGAACAAGCCTTCCTCGCCGGCATACGCCGTAAGCTCGGCTTGCTTACCGAGCACAAAGATGATGCCGCTCTCTCAAACGACCTGCTCACCATCATGGCGAGCAACCAGGCCGACTTCACGCTCACCTTTCGCCTCCTGTGCGAAGCCGCATCCGGCAGCAGCGACCAAGCCGCAGCCCGGTGTTTTCGCAACCCCGGCGACTTCCTCGCCTGGTCCGTTCGCTGGCAGCAGCGCCTGGCGGATGAACCTGCTCCTCGTGCGGACCTCACTTTAGCCATGAAGCAGGCCAACCCCGCTGTCGTTCCTCGGAACCACCTGGTACAGGACACCATCGATGCCGCCGCCCAGCATGCGAACTTCAGTTCGTTCCATGCACTCCTGCAAGCGACGTCCAGGCCCTACGCAGACCGCGCCGGTGTAGACCCGTACCAGGTCCCGGCCCGACCGGAACAGTGTGTTCTGCAGACCTTCTGCGGCACCTAGTCGTTCCAGTCCGCGCCATCGCTTTCTTGTGACCGACAGAGCCAAATCCGGTTTTCCTTGATCTGCAGCCGTTTTCCACCGACGCTCCAGGGCGTACAGTCGAGCTTGCTCACGGAACCGCAATCCTCCTGTTCGATTGCCTCAACAAACCCTACATCTTGTGCTTGCACTCCCACTTGGCGCGAGCTACAGTAGCCATACTGCAGAAGAGCGGTTCGCATCCGCTCCTGGGCAAAACTCTGCCACGGCGAAATAAAAGCGAATAGACTCAAATCTGCCGCTCCCAGTGGCAAGCACCCCGCACCAACGTATCCCGGCATCATCACCCCGCAGAGGCACCACTGCCTCCACACTTTCCAAGGAGCACCATGGCGACGACCACCATCCAGACCAGCCTGTCCGACATCACACCAGGCTTCCCCGTCCGCGAAGAAACACCCGTCATGCACGTCAAAAAGCGGAACGGCTCACTGGAGTCCGTCGACGTCAACAAGATCGTCAAGGCCGTCCAGCGCTGCTCGCAAGGCCTCACCCACGTCGACGCCATCCGCATCGCGTCCAAGACCATCGGCGGACTCTACGACGGCGCCACGACCCGCGAACTCGACACCATTTCCATCGACACCGCCGCCTCCCTCATCGCAGAGGAGCCGCAGTATTCCAAGCTCGCCGCACGCCTCCTGCTCGCCACTATTCTCAAAGAGGTCTACAACCAGGACATCCACTCCTTTTCGCAATCCGTGGCCTACGGCGAGCGCGAAGGCATCATCTCTCCCGCCACCGCTGAGTTTGTCAAGGTCCACGGCCGCAAGCTCAACCATGCCATCGACGAAGGCCTCTCCGACCGCTTCGAATACTTCGGCCTGCGCACCGTTTACGACCGCTATCTCCTGCGCGACCCCCTCAGCCGCAAGGTCATCGAGACGCCCCAGCACTTCTTCCTTCGCGTCAGCTGCGGCCTCGCCGGCACACCGCACGAGGCTATCGAGTTCTATAACCTCATTGCAGCGCACGACTACATGCCCAGCTCGCCGACCCTCTTCAACTCCGGCACCCGCCACCCCCAAATGTCGAGCTGCTACCTCCACGATTCCCCCGGCGACTCGCTCGAGTCCATCTACGACAGCTACAAGGACGTCGCCCTGCTCAGCAAGTTCTCCGGTGGCATCGGCCTCGCCTTCCACCGCGTCCGCTCCGAGGGCTCGCTCATCCGCGCCACCAACGGCCTGTCCAACGGCATCATCCCCTGGCTCCGCACCCTCGACTCCTCCGTCGCCGCGGTCAACCAGGG
>CAHJWI010000017.1 GCA_903642225.1 Acidobacteriaceae bacterium
TTGGTTAGAGCGCTACCTTGACACGGTAGAGGTCTCCGGTTCGAATCCGGACGTGCCTACCATCTTTTCAATGAATACAAGCATTTACGGCGCAGCCGTCATGCCGCCCTCCAAGGGTGACAGTACGTGACAGTACGCAGTTTCCGGCGAGGCCTGCGCGCCCACCATCAGCTTCATCGCCCGGCTGTTTGCCAGCCGCTTATCCGTCCGTGCAAACGGGGCTAAGCTGCTTTTTCCCGACATGATCTTGAAGCGAATGCTCCGGCCAGCGGCAAAGCGGGGCGGCATCAGCAAGAACATCGAAACTTTTGACGTAGGTGCGGAAATTCGCACCGGCTGCCTTGCACCGACAATTATGCACATTCGACTTTGCATCTGTGATGCGATAAGGTTGGCTTCCAAAGGCGAACAGAAAGCGAACACGATGCATGCTCAAGCAGCACACCTAAAACGCGAAATCGAGGCGAAGCTGGCCAGTCGCATTCCAGCGGCGTTGTCACCCATCGCTCAGCAAGCGCCAAGGCTGCATCCGATGGGCAGTGTTCGGATAGATAATTTATTGGGCGGCGGTCTGCCACTCGGCTCAGTGTGTGAACTGACCGGATTAGACGGCTCCGGTCGTACATCACTCGCGCTCTCGCTCTTGTCACAAGCTTCCAGGACCTCCGCCTGCGCTTACATCGACGTGAGTTGCAATCTATCTCCGCACAGTGCAGCCGCAGCCGGGGTACGGCTTGGCAACCTGCTTTGGGTGCGGTTTGCTGCGGCTGCACAAATAGTCGAGGCTGCCTCACGTTTACCAGTAATTCCGCCCTTAGAAGTGGGCACTAGTCAACGCCGCCTCCACGATGGTTGTGGCAGCTCGCATCCGCGAGGCGAAACTAAGGGCCTTGCTCCTGCTCTGGAAGAGATGTTGTTTTACAAGGAAGAACGGCGCAGGAGAAAGATGCAGGGAACTCCGGGCCATCCTAACCAGCCGCTGGGTCTGCACACCCCGTCACAGGACCAGGTGGACTGGGAACGTTGGAATCTTCGCAGGGTCGATGAAAGTGACCCTTTACGACAGAGGGACAAAGAGGCGGCAGAAGCGGCGCGACTCCGCGCAAGGACTTTCGCGGCGGCAAATGCAGATGGGCCACGCGAAAAGAAACCATTCGATAGGTTGGCTCGCGCACTTCGTGCAACAGACCAGGTGCTGCAATCTGGGGGCTTCCGCGTAGTTGTGCTCGACATGGCTTTTCTCGACGCGAAGGATGCGCTGCGTATTCCGTCGGCAACATGGTTTCGGTTCCGTCGTGCCGCACAGGAGAGCGACGCCATCCTGCTCTTGTTAACGCAGACGCCGTGTGCACGTTCCAGTGCAGCCTGTGTTCTGGAGTGCTCGGCATCAGAACCGCCAAAGATTCAGGGTGTGTTAAGCACAGCGCAGCGTGTGACCGAGGTTGCGCGACAGCGAACTGGCCCAGCACAGGGCAGGAAAGCACCGGGTCGGGTCACGAGTTGGAGTGCGGAGCCGGCGTGGATGCAGGCAGCAGGAAAGTAAGTATGTTCACCGCGATACTCATCCCTGAGTTTCCCGTCATTGCGTGGCAACGAAGCTCTTACGACACACATAACCAGGCGTGCGCTGTTCTTGAGGGAACCGCACCGCAGGAGAAGGTCGCTTCGCTGTGCGCAAAGGCGAGAGCAGTCGGAATTGAACACGGGATGGGTAAGGCACAGGCGGAAACAGGGGGGATGACGCTGTTTCGCACCCGGCAAATCGACGAAGAGCGGATTGCGTTTGCAAGTGCACTGGAGGTTGCAGAACGCTTTTCTCCCAGCATCGAAGCCATTGCATCACCCTGGAACGCATATGGGGAGGCCGACCATATGCATGTCGTTCTGCTGCTCGACAGTGCTGGAACGGGCACTCTCTTCGGCTCCGCTGAAAGCTATGCCCAGAAGCTTCACAGCGACCTGTCCCGTGCAGGTTTTCCCGCGCACATCGGTTCCACCCCCAATGCGGAAGCGGCGCTCATACTTGCGCGAAGCGTCGGAGGCGTTGGTTGCGCGGACCGGGGTAGCCTGCGTGGCAGGCTTGCCCAACTTCCGATTGCGTTACTGCCTTGCGACGGGAAGACACACGCCGTGTTGAACCGATGGGGCATCCGTACGCTGGGCGCGTTGGCTGCCTTGCCGGAAACTGCACTTATTAGTCGCCTTGGGCAGCAAGGCAGGAGGCTGCAGCAGCTTGCTCGCGGTGAGGCTGAACACCTGCTTGTTCCGCAAGAGCCGGACTTTACGCTTTCAGAGACGACGTCTCTCGATAGCCCGTTGGAATTGCTGGAGTCTCTGCTCTTCGTGATTTCTCCCATGCTGGAGGAGATTATGCGAAAAGCAATGAGCCGCGCATACGCGCTTCGCTCCGTGAAGCTGACGCTTCTGCTGGATCGAGCGAAGCCGCATTCGGTCGAGGTACGGCCAGCAACGCCTACCCAGAACCGGGAGGTACTGCTGAAATTGCTCAACCTGGAGCTGCAGGCGAAACCGCCAACGGCGGGGATCCTCACCGTCACACTGACAGGAGAGGCCGCACAACCGCAAACGGCGCAACATGGCCTGTTCCAGGCGCAGTTCCCCGAACCTGACAAGTTGGAGTTACTGCTTGCCCGGCTTCGTGCGATTGCAGGCGAGGACAACGTCGGTTCACCGCAACTTCGGGACAGTCATTCAGGAGATGCTTTCTCTGTAACAACGTTTCGGCCAAGCGTCCAGAGCACCACGTTAGAAAAATCTTTCCCGTCTACTCTCGCCATCCGCATGTTCCGTCCGCCTCAGTCTGTGCGGGTGACCTGCTGGGGCGACCAGCCACGTGCAATGTTCTGGCAGGGGGCGAGACTCGCGATTGCCTCTGCTGCAGGCCCATGGCATTCATCAGGCTCGTGGTGGGATGGACAGGCATGGGATCACGACCTTTGGGACGTGGTGACAGTGGAACCAGTGCAGGCGCTTCGACTGCAGCAGGATCATAGCTCGCATGCGTGGTCCGTGATGGGGCTTTATGACTGAACGGTATATGGAGCTGCATGCGCGTTCGGCTTTCTCTTTTTTGGAAGGCGCTTCTCTGCCAGAGGCCATGACCCAGCAGGCGGCCAATCTTGCACTGCCTGGTCTAGCCATTCTCGACCGCGACGGTCTGTATGGCTCACCTCGCCTCTATACGACAGCGCAGAAGCTTGGTCTTCGCTCACACATCGGCGCAGAAGTCTCCGTCGACAGGTTTGGCATGCAGGCAACGCCGCCCGCATGGCAGCCGCACGCGATTCCGAGCCGCCCAGTGCGCCTGTCCTTGCTCTGTGAGTCGCAAACCGGCTACCGAAATCTTTCAATGCTGATCTCAAGCTACAAGCTGGCGCAGCGAACCAAAGGCGATGGCGTTGCCGTGTTCCGAACAGTACAACAACATGCGGAAGGTCTGGTTTGCTTGACGGGTGGCGATGAGGGCCCGCTCGCCGCAGCACTGGAGCGCGGCGGCATGGACGAGGGCCGCAGCACGCTCAACGCCTTGGTCCGAACCTTTGGTCCGAAGAACGTTTACGTGGAACTGCAACGCCATGGTGTCTGCGGGCAAGAAGTACGCAATCAGGCCGCCATCGCTCTCGCGCGTGAGTTTCACCTGCCGTTGCTCGCTACGAACGGCGTAAACATGGCCACCGAGTTTGAACGCGAAATCCTAGATGTGCTCACAAGCATCCGGCATGGCTACTCGTTAGATGATGCAGGCCTGCTGCTGCAACACAACAGCAAGCGGCACCTTCGTTCTGCCGCACAGATGTGTGCCCTCTTCCGTGATGTCCCCGAAGCCATAGCTCACACCGCAGAGTTGTCCGATCGGCTTACCTTCCAAATGAAAGACATGGGTTACGAGTTCCCGCGGTATCCCATACCGGAAGGCGAAAGCATGGACAGTTTTCTGCGCAAGCGTACCTTCGAGGGTGTGGCGCGGCGCTATGGCTGCAAAGCAAGCGGCAAGCTACGCGCCAACGCGGACCGGCAAGTAGACAAGGAGCTTGCACTCATAGCGAAACTGGGTCTGGCGGGCTATTTCCTGATCGTGTGGGACATCGTTGAATTCTGTCGCAAGAACGGGATCCTTGTGCAAGGCCGAGGTTCTGCCGCCAACTCCGCTGTCTGCTACTCCTTGGGGATCACTGCCGTGGATCCGGTGGGAATGGAATTGCTGTTTGAACGGTTTCTCTCCGAGGTCCGTGGTGAGTGGCCCGACATCGACCTTGACCTGCCTTCAGGTGATGACCGCGAGCGCGCCATCCAGTATGTGTATGAGCGTTATGGCCAGTTGGGCGCTGCCATGTGTGCCAACGTCATTACCTACCGTGGACGCTCTGCCGCGCGCGAGGTAGGAAAGTCGCTCGGCTTCGATGCAGACATGCAGACGAGGCTTACGCGGCTGGTCGGCTCCTTCGAGTGGAAGGGACCGACTGACACGATGGAACACCACTTTAAGCAGGCCGGTTTTGACCTCCATCATCCGCGCATCGCGAAGTACCTCGAACTGTCTATTCGAATGCTGGATCTGCCCAGGCACCTGGGTCAGCACTCGGGCGGCATGATCATCGCTCAGGGCCAACTTGCTTCCGTAGTGCCGCTCGAACCCGCATCTATGCCGGGGCGCAACGTGGTGCAGTGGGACAAGGAAGACTGCGCCGACATGGGCCTCATCAAAGTCGACCTGCTGGGGCTCGGCATGATGGCGGTGTTGAAGGATTGTGTCGAGTTGATCCCGCGCCACTACGGCAAGCAGATCGACATCGCTCAGATTCCGCATGACGACCCCAAAGTCTACGAGTCTCTGCGCCGTGCGGACACGATCGGGCTCTTTCAGGTGGAGAGCCGGGCGCAGATGGCTTCCCTTCCACGGAACAACCCTGACAAGTTCTACGACCTAGTGGTGCAGGTGGCGATCATCCGGCCTGGGCCCATTGTGGGGCAGATGATGAACCCATATATGGAGCGGCGGCAGAGGCGGCAGGAGATCGCGTATCCGCACCCACTGCTGGAACCTGTGCTTCGCCGTACCCTGGGCGTGCCGCTATTTCAGGAGCAGTTGCTTCGGATAGCAATGGTCATCGCCAACTTTACTGGTGGCGAAGCGGAAGAACTACGCCGCGCCCTGGGCAGCCGGCGGTCACAGGAAAAAATGAAAGCGCTCGAAATCAAGCTGCGTGCTGGTATGGATAGCAATGGTGTCGGTCCCAAAGCGCAGGAGGAGATCATCCTTGCCATCAGCTCGTTTGCCCTTTACGGCTTCCCAGAGAGTCATGCCGCCAGTTTCGCGCTGATCGCGTACGCATCGGCATGGCTGAAGTTCCACTACCTGCCTGTTTTCACGGCAGCGATTCTAAACAACCAGCCGATGGGTTTCTACTCGGCCGCCGTGCTCGTCAAAGATGCGCAGCGACACGGTCTACGTATGAAGCCGGTCGACATTTTGCGTTCGCAGTGGAACTGCACTCTGGAACAGGAGGAGGATGAATCCTACTCGCTGCGACTTGGCCTGCGTTATGTCCGTGGCCTGCGCGCAAATGTTGCTGCGGAGATTGAGCGGGTACGCGCAATGCGGCCGTTTGGGTCCATCGAGGAGCTCGCCCGTCGTGTGCCGTCACTCTCGCAGGCAGACCTCACTGTGCTTGCGGAAACGGGGGCCTTAAATCCGCTCGGAGAACGAACTCACCGACGCGACGCACTGTGGCAGGTTGAACGTGCCGCACGGGCTGCAGGCCCACTGTTATCCGAACTCGACCGTGACGAGGAAGAGAGTTCACCGCTTTCAACTATGAACCCGGAGGAGCGCATGGTGGCCGACTACGCCGGAACCGGTGTAACGGTCGGGCGTCATCCAATGTGGCACTGCCGTCCTCGGCTTCGGCAACTCAGCGTCTTTCGCGCTGGTGATCTGAGACTGGTTCGCAACGGTGTGAGGACACGCATCGCCGGCCAGGTAATTGCACGACAGCGGCCAGGCACCGCCCACGGATTTATTTTTCTTTCATTAGAGGATGAGACGGGTATCGCAAATGCCATCGTTGATCCCGACCTTTACGAAGCCAATCGCAACCTTGTGACTTACGCTAAATTCCTACTGATCGAGGGCACGCTTCAGAACATTGATAAGGTCATCCACCTTCGCGCCAAACATATCGAAGAACTAACCGTCACGGCAGCACCTATGGAATCCCATGACTTCCATTAGGAGCTGCCGTGGGTGAGCGATGACCTGCCCTGGCGAGAAGCAGCCGCCAAACAATGGTGGCTAGAAAATGCTGCCGCATCCGCGGCATCCCGACTACGCCAGCAACGCTAGGTCAGAGCGAACACCGTTCCCGTGCGCGCGCAGGTGCGGGACTCGGTCGAGTTCGTTCGTATGGTTTGGGAGAAATAGAACGGCACCTTGAGGAGGAACAGTCGTGCTGAAGTCGAGTCGAGGCAATCGGCTGAGCAATGGTTGGCAATGCCCCTACTGCCGGACCGAAGTGGACGCCCGCACCTTCCGTCTTAATCCGACCAACGTCCGCATGCTCCTGTGCCCGAATGCAACTTGTAACCGGAGCTTCGACTGGAAGACACAGAACAGAGGAAAACTCTGGCCAGAACAACGTGCATACACAGTCCTACGGTAAGGTCGGCCGCCTTGGGCCTGGCGTGCGAATACTGAGTTGCCCAGGCCGCTAACGTGTCCGTCGTTTGTGCGACGCTGCGTACGGTGTTATCCCAAAACACTCAAGCTAATCGTTTCAGGCTAGACCGACGTGGCCGAAGACGAGCCGTTCACTGTCCACTCAAAGCGAATCACTTCATTCCCTTCGCGAGAAGTGCACCAGACTTCTGGGGTTGTGCTTTGGGTGACTTGGAAGGGGTGAGCTCCGTGCTGCTGTACCACCAAGGCCATAGCAGATCTCATCGCCGCCCTCGCTTCCGCTGACATTGCTGACGGATCGGGAGCAACAAATAAAGACGAACCTGACCTCGCAACTACTTCCATCCAAGATGCGGTCTCTCGCCAACCAACTTCTGGTGTGATTGCAACGATGTCCGGGTCTATATGAGAGAAGGTTCCGTGCTGAGCGAGTCTTTGGGCGAGCGCGTTCACACCCATGCGCCGGGTGCGCTCCCAATCCTTACCGCTCGTATCGTCGCCGACGCGCTGTGATTCGAAGATGCCTGCGGCGAGATGTCCTACTGTGTTGCAACCAAGAAGTACGGTCCCATCGCCCGCTGCAGCTCGGATTTGACGGTACAGTTCGCTCATCACCTCTGCGTTGGTAATCGTTCGATTGTGGAAGCTCCATCCTGGAGCGGTGAGTTGATCGCCCATTTGAAATCCCCACCGGCCAAATATCTCCCACGTGCTGAAATCGTGCTTCAGCAAGGAGTAGCCCCACTTCACCGGAGCAGAGACGGTCTCGAGCACCTGCGTCATAGCTTCAGGGACAGTAGGATCAAACGCCAGCGCTGCGTCTCTGAACTGTGTGCCAAAACGCTGGCCAGGGAGCAACAGGTTGGGTAACGCCTGAGCAGGAGCTCGCAGGGGTCGAATCCAAAGGCCCGGCTGTAGATCACGTTTGCGTATTTCCGCCGCTAAGCCAGGCATTGATGGGAACCGGTGGGGGTCTTGCCATCCATCGTCGATGACTACATGCGGCCTAGCAGGACCGGCGGGAGCCAGAGAAGCTAGCAGATCCGAATCACGCAGGATGCCTGCCGCCGTGTTCTTGCCGTAAGCATAGTTCCAATCGTTCACGCCGTAGAGAGGCGTACGTGGGAGCCGTGGTTGCGGGCACATGCTTGCACAAAAAGTTCGCATCGCCTCGTGAAAAGGAACTTCTGGCGGAAAGCTCCGCTGAACCACAGTGCATAGAGTGAACCTACGTCCGCGGAGGTCAGCCGCGCCCCCGCCGTTGCGAACATCTATCGTCAGGGTGACGCCTGAAGCATCCCGTTGCCAGAAGCACATTGCAGCAGCACCGGTCTGTACGCCATATCCGACACACCCAGCAGTCGAACGAACGACGTAGTACCAAGGCATAACACGCTCAGGTTGCGTTCCTCGCCACTCGAGGTCTCCGTAGGCGCGCTCCCAATGGTCTCCCAGGCAGAGCGCATTTTCAGTATTTGCGCCCTTCCATCGCACACGCAGGCGCACGAGCCCCACTGCTGTGACCTCCAGAACCATTTGCAGCGCCAGGCCGTGGCTCGCCTCGAGTGGTTCGGCATTTAGTTTGCAACCCGATGCAGTCCAGCTACTACCTTGAAAGTGCATCGCGTGCATCGATGAGTCGTCATAGAGTGCGGAGATTGAATCCGGGCGACGGAGAACATCCGTGTTCCCGACAACGTTTTCGACAGCAGAAGCACTTACCTGTCCTGTGGACGACGAAAGAGCCAGAGAAGCAAGCGTTGCGGATCCTAGAAACTGCCGCCGAGTCGGATGAGAAGTCGTCATGTCCCCAATCTATAGCTGGTTCTGTGATTTTTGCCGAAAGCCTGCTCACAGATGTCCGTCATGCCGGTTGCGATAGCCACGTGTTCACGACCCCACCCACTCTGCGGCCGGCAATCCCACTACTCTGGGGCAAATTCTATCTGTAGTTTCCTTCGCGCTGGACAACACTGAGGGTGCCCGTCCCGGCCACTTGGCTCGATGCTGCTTCTTGGGGATGCGACTGGGCCGCAAATTGGTCTATGGGAGCAGGCGCTCGCCGATTTGTCTTATGCGCTTCTGCTCAAAGACGTCGGTTGCAGCAGCACTCCGCGCGCATGGCCACCGCGTTCGAGGCCGACGATCTGGTGATCAAGCAGCACTTCAAGTTCATCAACCAGGAGAAGCTCGGCAGGCCAAACCGCAAGGCCCTCACATTTGTATGGAAGAAGGCCCCGGCCAAGTGACCCGCCGCCTCAAGATCCTCGCCGGCAGCAACCAGCAGGTCCTCGGCATCGGCAGCGCGACAGGCACGGCAACCGACGTTGGCGCCCTATTCGAACGCAGACCGCAGCCTATGTCCCGATCCGCAACATCACCCTGAACGGCACTGGAGGCACTGGCTACTCCTGCCCCTGCGAGTACCGGCACCACGGTCGGCAACGGCAACTCCACCTCTGCCGACTCGCAATGGTCCTCTCAATGATATCTGCGTGTACGCCTATCCTGCACCGTGGCTTTTGATCTGCAAAAAGACTGCCGCCTTGACGGCAGCCTGATGGACTTAAGCGATTCCCATGCCACCGGTGACGCCGTAGATTTCCCCGGTGGTGTAGCTGCTCTCCTGCGAAGCGAGGAGGACATATGTTGGAGCCAATTCCACCGGCTGTCCTGGCCGTTTGAATGGGGTGCTCTCACCGAGCTTCTTCAGCTTGTCCTTGTCGCCATCTGCCTCCTGGAGAGGCGTCCACACCGGCCCCGGTGCGACAGCATTGATGCGGATGCCGTGGTCTTCCATGAGAGGCTTGCTTAAACCTTTGGTGAAGTTTGCGATGGCTGCTTTCGTCATCGCATAGTCGAAGATGTTGGGCGAGGGGTCGTACCCCTGCACGCTGGTGGTGTTGATGATGGATGCACCCGGCTTCAGGTGCGGGACTGCAGCTTTTGTAATCCAGAACAGCGCATAGACGTTTGTCTTCATAAGTTCGTCGAAGCGCTCCGTCGATGTCTCGGTGATGCCTTGCGTCTTGCCCATTTTGCCGGCGTTATTGACCAGGATATCCAGGCCGCCAAGCTGTTCGACTGCGTCGGCAACCAGCCGCTGGCAAAAGCCTTCGTGCGAGATGTCGCCGGGCAACAGCACTGCCTTTCGTCCGGCTTCGCGAATGAATGCGGCGACCTCCTCCGCATCTTTCTGCTCGGCCGGCAGATAGTTGATCGCAACGTCCGCGCCCTCGCGGGCGAAGGCGATAGCCGCGGCACGGCCGATGCCGGAATCCGCGCCGGTCAACAGGGCTCTGCGGCCTGCCAGACGGCCCGATCCTTTGTAAGATTTCTCGCCGCAATCAGGCTTTTCACTCATTGCGACTTGTGTGCCGGGGGTGGGCAGGACTTCAACGTTCTTCGGCGGTCCGGGATATTCGGTGCGCGGGTCTTGTACGGTGGTCAGATCGGTTGGCATGATTTCCTCAAACTCAAATGTGAGCTTGTTAGCTGAGATGCTTCCTGTGATCCAGAGCGAGTATCTTTGCCGCCGCGCACCAGGCCCAGAGATTGGTGGCCATACTATGTGGCGTGTGTGAATCTGTGGCGTATGCACATAGCGATCTGGTAATTCACCTGGATTCATCGAGGCGTGATAGAAACATGGCTCCGTAGCCTGCTGAGTGGCGATCTTGCAACCATTGTCGTTAAGTGCCGAAACCCGCGGTCCAAGGATCGGTCGCGACCCTATGCGCTGATGGCGGACCTGCGGAGCAACACCGGCCGGTATTGGCGCGGCCGCAAACGACGACGTATCCGCTGGGCAAGCTTTTACGCCGCAACCGCACGGTGGCGGCTGTTGGTCTCGTAGCGTTCATAGCGCTGCTCGGGATTGGGACATAGTCTTCTGGCGGCTAGGCTTTTAGGTTACGGCAAGTCCCACCAGCCTTATGCTTACTCGCGGCTCGACAGGGACAAGCCTGCTCACCCTTTACACCGGTAGGTGGGTACAGCGGCACTGTCACCTTTGCGTGCGGAACGCATGGCCGTCAGCGAACCAGCACCGATGGTGACGGTGGTTGTGGCAACCGAGCCGCTCAACGTGACAGTTGCGGGGGTAAAAATGCACGTAGCGCAGGTCGGCAACGTGACAGCTTCAGGAGGAGGAGCGCAACACGCAGGTCGTAGCGTTGAGCGTTACCAATCAATAACGAAGTACCGCAGCAAACGAACAGCGCAGGAACCTGCCACTACAAGCGACCTCTTCCTGCCTTGGCAAGCAAACCGAAGCGCGCTCACTTCGATAGCATCGGAGAGAACGCGGAGGAAGGTTTGAAGCAATCGACACACAGCTTAGAAATCACGACCCGGAACCAGGGCCTGTACGAATGCACACCAGCCGTCGAGCAATGGGTGAGGCAACAGGGCATGCAGACCGGTTTGTTGACGGTGTTCTGTCGGCACACGTCTGCGTCGCTTCTGATCCAGGAGAACGCCGATCCCACTGTACGCGTTGACCTTACGGCGTACTTCAACCGTCTCGCGCCAGAGAATGGTCCTTATGCACACGACTCTGAAGGCTCCGATGACATGCCGGCGCATCTGAAGACGGCGCTGACGCAGGTGCAGCTCTCGATACCGCTTGTGGACGGCCGACTCGCGCTGGGAACCTGGCAGGGCATTTACCTGTTTGAACACAGGGTGCGGCCCCACCGGCGACAGATTGTGCTGCACCTGATTGGGGAATAGGGGCGCAGCAGCGGCGTGTGTCGTCGGGAGTACGGATGGCAACAAGCCTGGTGCCGCTCCTGAATGAGGGGCGAGTTGTCAGCCGTCCAGCGGTGATGCTGGAGAGAGCTTGGCAGTGTGGTTTGGAGGATCTGCTGAAGTGCTTGCCGCACGAGAAAATGCTGGTGTGCGCAAACAAACCGAGGACATACGTTGCTGGCCTGGGTTGGGCCTGTTACTGAATGACAATGTCCAGGGCTCCCGATGGGGATGCGCCGGGGTTGATGGCTACCAGTACCGCGATCCCTGCGGATGCAAGGTCGGACGCCGGTATATCTACCGTGACATGCGTAGAATCCACCAGCGTTGTAGTTCGATAGCTGCCGTTCCAGGTGATCGCGACACCCGGCAGGAAGTTGCCGCCGCTGATGGTGAGCAGGGTGTTACCGGAGCCGTGTGTAAGGTTCGGCGATGATCTGCCGGAGAATAGGGCGGTGGTGCCCGTTGAGAGCAGTTGAGGGAGGACAAAGCCCCCACGCATGAGGTACAGGTGACCGTCGCTGGAGAGCAGGGCCAGGCCGTCCTGTCCCCAGCGGAGCATTTCCATTTCGCCGTTATAGGGGGTGGTCTTGGCGGCTGCCACACCCAGAGACACAATACCGGACAGCTGATAATTGGTAGCGTTGTAGGCGGCTATTCCATCCACTGTTGCGCTGTTATTGGCACCGGTTGCTACAGGGAAGAACGCTCGCCCCAGCTCCCGGTCAGCAGCGAACGCGCGTGGCGTGGAGGAGATGTCGCTGTTGACACCCTGAAACACACCAAGGGGACTTACCGGGCTGGTGGATGGATCGGCGACCGCGCCGGCCCGGCCAAAGATGAGGCCGCGGTCGATTTTGCTGCAGCCGAGGCTGTTGAGGGTTGAGCCGTTTGTGTAGCCAGTGGTGAGTCCGCCGGCGGAAACGGACGAGCTGTAAAGCTGGTCACCGTTTGCCACAGTGTCGACGGAATAGAGCCTGCTGGAATCGTAGAAGTTTAGGCAGGTGCCGGCGTAGGTGCTGGTGGTCGCGGTACGGGGGATGGCGGTCCCAGCACTTTGATTAATGTCGTAAAGCCAGATGCCGGAGGAGGTTCCTCCGTCGATGGCAACCACAGTGTCGGAGTTGGGCAGGGTGGCTATGTCCTGCGGGGTTACACCTGTGGCTGGGAAGGTGACGTTAAGGTCTGCTGTACCGGTCAACAGGTTGATGCGGGAGAGACCGGCCGTACCGGTGAGCAGGGTATACAGTTCGTTGCCGTCACTGGAGACGGCCATGCGTGTGGGTTGCGAGCCGACGTGAACCGGTGCTCCCACGGTGCCTGTCTCAGGCTGGATAGCGACGACGGAGTTGCCGGCGACCGTGGTTGAGTTGGTGTTGACTGAAGCAAAGATGCGGCGGCTGAACGGCTCGTACACGATGCTGTTGGCGAGCACGGACGTGACCGTGTACACGGAAAAGGGTAGCGCGTTCGATACACCGCCACCCGGTGCAGGTGTGCTAACGGTGACGGCGCCCCAGCCAAGTGCCGCGATGCTGGACGCAGGGATCACCGCCGTGAGCTGGGTTGCGCTGATGTACGTGGTGGCGAGAGAGGTGCCGTTCCACAGAACGGTAGCGCCACCGGAGAATCCCGATCCCTTTACCGTAATGGTGGTGTTGGCCGCACCTGCCTGGATGGAGGACGGGGAGAGCGAGGCCACCGTGGGAGCGACGTTGTAGTGGCTGCCGGTGACCCCCGTGTCGACCTCGACGGAATTGTTGATGGGGAGTGGGTCGGTGTTAGAGCCTGTGACTGCCGCGGTGAGAGTGGAGGTGCCGGCATCTGCCTCAAGCACATTGACGGTGACGATCGCCGTTGCGCCGTTGGCCAGCGTTCCCAGCGAGCACAGGGTGGGCGAACCGATGCTGCAGGTGCCGAGTGTGGTACTCACCGATGAAACACTTCCAAGCGACGGGGCGGAGATCTGGACGGCAACGCCGCTGGTGGGAGCACTGCCGTGATTTGTGACCAGAAGGTTGATGGGGACAGCCGTGCCGGTCGGTACGGGAGTGGAAGACGAGGCGCTTATAGCGAGATCGGACTGGATTGCGCTGACGTCGGTTACAGCGTTGGACTGCACAGAAAAGACGCCCGAGAAGCTTCGGACAGCAAGTCCGTTTGCGCCCCAGCGGGAGAGACCATTGACGCCTTGCGGGAACGCAATGGTACCGCCGGCAGCCAGTTGGTAGAGCGCCGGCATGTTGAGCGGGACGGTGCTCGCTTGCAGGGTGTTGTCGGAGAGGTTGAATACCTGGATGCGGCTGAGCGGGTCGTACGGGTTGGACGAGGGCTGGTCGAGCACAAAGATGCGTCCAGTGCCGGTGTCGGCAAAGGTGGGTCCAATAGCCGCGGTGGTGCCGCTCATTGTGAGCAGGCCGGCCACCGTGCCGGTTTCTGCGTCATAGATGGCACCGAAGTCGGTGTAAAGTCTGCCGTTGTTCAACTGCATCTCGGGGCTGATGAGGCTGGCCAACGCGGGTGTGCTGTTGGTCGCTTTGTAGCTTAGGCCGGCACTGCTGAAGGTATAGGTGTTGAGGCCGGTTCCGCCGGAGTATAGCTCGCCAGTTGAAGTGTTTGCCTGGAGTGCGAGAGCGCGAGGTGTGTAACTTGCCGGACCGGTGTACCTGGTGGGGCTGCCGGCGCTGCGCAGTGTACCGCTGTCGTAAATCGCGAACTGTGGACTGCCTGCCGATGCCTGGACCACTACCGAATTGGGTGAACCGGGAAGAGCCACAAGCGAAAGTGCGACCGGCGGTAGATCGACATACCCGGTCGACGGGTTCAGGGCGAGTTGGAACTGGAGCCCCGCCGTGCCTGCGGCAAGGTCGACGCGACGCACGGCGGCAGCGCCGTCCAGACCCACCCACAAGCCCGTTCCGTCCGCAGTGAGGGCGAGCTTGTTCGGCTCACTCCCGACATAAATTGGAGATCCCAGCGTACCGGTTGCCGGGTCAAGCGAGACGATAGAGTTGCCCAGCGGAGCTCCGGCTGAACCCGGGATGGAAAGGTAAAACAATCCATTTGCCGAGTTGTAGACCATGCTGTTGCTGACAACAGGGATGTATGCCGTGAAGTACGCCGTGGAAGAGATACCACCACCCGGTGAGGGCGTGACTGCATTGAACGCGTAATTGCCGGGCAGGGCGAGGCTCCCCGCCGGGACGGACACGGTGAGAGTGGTGCTGTTGACGAACGTCGTGGCGAGGGCTGTGCCGTTGAGCTGTAGTGTCGTGTTTGGCTGGAAGCCGGTGCCGGCGAGACTTAGGGTCTGTGCTGCGTTGATGGCGCCGTATGCCGGGCTGATGCCCGTGAGCACCGGCGCAGGTGGGTTGGAGATGGTAAAGGTGGCCGTGTTTGAGGTAGTGGGGGTTGCGGTCGGATTGACGACGGTTAGGATGGCGGAACCCACATAGCCGAGCAAGGTTGCCGGCACCTGGACGATGAGGCTGGTTCCGGACAGCGACGTGGCAAGCGATGAGCCGTTCCACTGGACGATGGACGTGCTGCCAAGGTTTGTGCCGTTCACAGTAAGCGTTGTTGCCGATGCGCCGACAATGGCGGAAGCAGGGCTGATGGAGGTGATGGTCGGGGTGGACGTGCGCTGGCCCACCAGCAGTGTGAACGGGGCCGACACGCGGTTGGAGGGTGCGGGGTTGGTGACCGTGATGGCGAGAAGAGCGGCGGCGGACTGGTCTGCGACGGTAAGCGCAAAGGTGACGCTTGTGACGCTGCGGTATGAGGTCACGCGCGAGGCACCGTTGACCTGGACCGTAGCACCAGCAAGGTAATTCGCCCCCGTGACGGTGACCTGCGTTGGCGTTGATACCCCGATGGAAACGCTGGCCGGTGTAAGCGCGGTGATGGTGGGTTGCAGGTAGGCGACGGACACCGAGACTGCTGAAGAGGTGCCGCCACCCGGAGCCGCGTTGACGACAATGATGCTGAGCGTGCTGGCCGACGCCTGCTCCGCCGCTGTAAGGGCGACGGTGAGTTGAGTTGGGCTAACAAACGTGGCTGCGTGGGAGACGCCGTTTACCTGGACGGTGGAGGTGGAGACAAAGCCGGAGCCGGTGAGCGTGACGGGCGTGCCGGTAGCGCCTCCAACTGCAACCGCAGTTGGCGAGGCGGCGGTCAAGACTGGCAGAGGATTGGTCACCGGGAGAGACACTGCCGCCGTGGTTCCCCCACCTGGAGCTGCGTTCGTGACGGTCACGTGGAGAGTGGACGCGACAGCCTGGTCAGCGACGAGGGTGGTGAAGGTTAATTGCGTCGCGCTCTTGAAGGTTGTTAGGTGCGGCGTACCGTTCACCATGACCGCTGAACCGGCGATGAAGTTGGATCCTGTAACCGTGATGGTAGAGGTGCTGCCACTGGTGCTTACGGCGAGGGTGCCGGGAGCAAGCGTAATGGGTCCAGGCAGCGGATTTGCAATCGTGATGGTTGCGCTGCCGGTGCTGCCACCACCGGGTGTGGGATTAGCGGCAACGACGCTTAGGGTGGTCGCAGTGGCCTGCTCTGCCGCGGTGAGTGCGATGGTGAGCCGGGTTGCGCTCACGTAGCTGGCAGTGTGGGCGACGCCGGCTACGGTGACGGCGGCACCTCGGACGAATGCCGTTCCGCTGACCGTGACGGTGGTCGGCGTCGTGGTGCCAACCGGGATGGAGCTCGGGCTGACGGTGATGGCGCTGCCTGGCGCCGGGTTGTTGACCGCGATGGTGGCGACATTCGAGAAACCGCCGCCTGGGCTGGGGTTCGTCACTGTCAGGCTTAGAACGCCACCTGTGGCCTGTTCTGCCACGGACAGGTTCAGAGCCAGCGATGTTGCACTGGCAAAGGTCGTCGCATGCACAATACCGTTGACGGAAACGACAGCACCTGTAACAAAGCGGCTGCCAGTGACGGTGATGGAAGTCGTTGCAGACGTTCCGGCGAGCACGGCACTGGGCGCAAGGCTGGCAATGACCGGTACGGGATTTTGTACGTGGAATGTGACAGCAGCCGAGGTCCCACCGCCAGGTGCCGGCGTGAACACCGAAATGGGGAGATCGACGGCTGTCGCCTGGTCGGCGACTGTGAGTTGCGTTGTGAGCAGGATGGCACTGACAAACGCTGTTGTACGTGGGTTGCCGTTGACTTGAACGACCGTTGCTTGAACGAAGCCGGATCCAGCGATTGCGACCGTGAGTGGAACGGTTGCACCAGCCGTGGAACCGGAGGGTGAAAGGGTCAGAGTTCCAGGGACGGGATTGACTACCGGGAGTTGCACGGTATTCGAGGTTCCGCCGCCCGGTGTCGGATTGGTCACAGACACGGCGAGAGTGCCGGTGGCTGCCTGGTCCGCCGCAAGCAGCTGCGCCGTGATCTGCGTGGTGCTGAGCAGGGTGGTCGCTCGTGCACTGCCGTTAACCAGAACCCTGACGCCCGGCTCAAAGTTGCTGCCGGAGATGGAGAGTAGCGAGGGAACGGCGGCCACAGCGACGGAGGCCGGGGAGACCGCGATGGTGCCTGGTACTGGGTTGCTAAGGACGATGCTTACAGCTGCGGTGACACCGCCGCCTGGCAACGGGTTGCCGACGGCGATCGTCAAGGTACCCGGCGTTGCAAGGTCGGTAGCGGAGAGAACGAACGTGAGACTTGTGGAAGTTACCGACGATGTGGACCGCGACTTTCCGTTGACGAGTACAGATGAGCTCGCGACGAAACTGCTGCCGGACACAGCCACTGTGACCGGCGTGGTGGTGCCAGCAACGATTGTGGTGGGAGAGACAGAGATGGAGCCAGGCTGCGGATTGGCGACAGTGATGGTCGAAGCCGGAGACGAGCCGCCGCCGGGGCCGGGGTTGGCCACAACGACCGGCAGTGTTCCGGCGGTGGTGAGGTCCGCAGTCGTGAGTGTGAAAGTAAGTCTAGTTGCGCTGGTGTAGGTGGCAGCACGCGACGTTCCGCCTACCAGAACGGCAGAACCCGAGACGAAATTGGTGCCATTCACAGCCACCGCCACCGGCCCCGACGTACCCAAAAGGATGGTGGAGGGCGACAACACGAGGGTGCCCGGAACCGGGTTGGCCACGGTGAGCGTTGCCGCTGGCGACGACAGGGCACCTGACGGGCTGGGGTTGATCACGACGACCGGCAAGGTACCAGCGGTGGCCAGGTCCGCTGCCGTTAGCACGAATGAGATTGTCTTGCCGTTGACAACGGTAGCCGGGCGAGGCATGCCACCAACAGAGACAGAGGATGCAGCAATAAAGTTCGTCCCCGTGACGCTGACGGTGGCCGGCGGTTTGGCCCCGGCCAGGACGGTGGAAGGCGAAAGTGTGAGCGCACCAGGCTGCGGGCTGCTGACCACGAGGCTTGCCGGCAAAGACGACCCGCCACCTGGATTCGGGTTGGTTACCACAATTGCCAGCGTTCCGAAAGCAGCAGTTTCAGCCGCCGTTACTGGAAAAGTGAGGCTGGTTGAACTGGCGACGGAGGCCATGCGCGATACGCCATTGACCGAGGCGGTCGCTGCCGCGGAGAAGTTTGAACCGCTAAGCGTCACCGTGGTGGACGTGGAAGCACCGGCCACGAGCGACGCCGGTGCCAGTGCTGTGATGACTGGAACCGTGCCGGTGACGGCAAGGTTGACCGTCGCAGACGAGCCTCCACCAGGGGACGGATTGGTGACCACAACGGGCAGGCTCGCTACGGTGGCGACTTCTGCCGCGGCGACGGAGAAGCTGAGCTTTGCGGTGCCTGCAACTGCCGCGGCGCGCGAAACGCCATTGACCGAGACGGTGGCTCCGGGTGCAAAGCCGGATCCGCCAAGGCTGACAATGGTGGCCAGGGCCGTGCCCACGGGAATCGTGGATGGAGAGAGAGCACCTACGGACGGCACGGGATTGGCAATGCTGAGCGAGGCAGGGGCGGATGCTCCGCCGCCGGGCGCTGGATTGGTGACGACGATAGGCAAGGAACCAGCAGTTGCCTGTTCTGCCGTGCTTACCGGAAAGTTGAGGCTGGTGGCACTCAATACTGTTGCAGAGCGCGATGACCCCGCGACAGAAACGGTTGCACCCGCGACGAAGCTGGTACCGGTAAGCGAGACCGTGGTGGGCGCAGATGTACCGGCTGTGATGGTCAAGGGTGCAATTGCCGCAATAGATGGCGTGGGATTTTTGACCGGCACGGCCAGCTTGGCGGAGATGCCACCGCCAGGTGCAGGGTTCTGAAGGGCAACCTGCAGCGTGGTACCGACGGCTGTGTCAGCTACCGTGGAGACGAAGGAAAGCTGTGTACCACTGCCAACGATTGTCGTGCGTGCTGTGCCATTGACGAGGACAGTAGTGCCGGCCATGAAGCCAGATCCCAGCACAGTGATGCTCGCAGGGGAAGCGCCCACGGACAGTGACGTCGGTACGGTGGACGAGATGGTGGGTACAGGGTTGGTGATGAGGAAGCCTGAAGCAGTTGAGCTGCCGCCACCCGGCACGGGATTGACGACCGTCATTGGGAATGACCCGGCTGTCGCAGCATCGGCGGCAGTCAGGGTGACTGAAAGTTGGGTTGGACTGATATATGTAGTGGGCCGGGCCGCACCACTGAACATGGCCGTTGTTCCCGTCGAGAAGCCGCTTCCGGTCATCGCCACCACAACGCTTCCGCCACCGGTGGTTGCGGAGGCAGGAAATGTTTGCGAGAGTACCGGCTTGGGGTTGTCCACTTCAAGGGTGCCCCCTGAGCCGGCGAGCACACCGTGGTCTGACGCGGTAACCGGGACAATGGAGCCCACCGGGAACTGGGTGGAAGGTACCGTCGCCGTTAGCTCTGTTCCGCTTACGTAGGTGGTTGCGACGCTGAGTGCGTCAACAAGAACGGTTGTGCTGCTTTGAAAACCTGTCCCGTATACCGTCAGGGTGGATGCCGTTGCCACCGGAATAACAGCCGGCGAGACGGATGTTACGGACAGAGCCGAAGCGGTGGTTGCACTGACTTGCGTCGGTTTTGCAGACGAAGGACTGGACCCGCAGCCTGCAACCAGCGCCGCTAGGCTTCCTATTACGGCGGCAGTGATGACCTGAGCTTTCATAGGGATGCCCAGAATACAAGTGAATGTCGCTCATTGACGACCGACGAGCGGTGATTGTTGTAGTGAATGTGCAAACGTTAGTTGTCTGTTCCAATTTGGAGCAGGCCACGAAGCTCCTTTTCCCCGTTTTGCACCTACCTTGGTGCTAACTGAAATTGTGCGATGCCGCGCGGGTTGAGAACAGGTCAGTACGAGTGAAATCTTGAGATGTTCAACCCGCTACCTGCCCGAGGGTCACCGGCTTCGGGGATTGGCGGGTTGGCTCTGCTGTGGGCACCGACAGGTGAGGCGCAATGCGGCTGGGAGCAGCTTTGAGAGCCGGTGCGGAAGTCAATTGGGCACGAGCGTTTGAGGCAGGTCTGAGCCGGTTCGCGGGCAAGACCGGCCATATACTTCGTTGCAATTACACTTTTCGTAGTTCTCGCCCTGCACGGCCGTGGGCAGGTACATCAATGGGGAGCGGAACGGGCTGCACTTGCGATAGAACAGGAGTAGCTAACAGACCTCGCCAGCACCGATTCGGTCACGATCTACCAAATTACCGTTGCTTCGAGGATTTGTCGTCAACCTGTGCTGCTGCTGGTACCGGCCGGACACCAGTGTGCTGCGAGGCAACGAGCTTCCATGAGCCAGCGATGCGCTGCGCAACAAAGGTGGAGCGGAGTTCGCGTGCGTGAGTGATGCCATCTGGGCCCGGCATGGTGAAGCTTACCTTGAAAGTGTCTATGGCGGTGTTGCCGAACACGCGGATCTGCTCTTCGCTGATGGTGCTTGGTGGAAACTCGACCCTTTTCTCCGTGGTGTAAAAACCTAGAAAGCGATCGTGCGCATCCACTTTCCCCGCAGGTGACACCTCTACGAAGCGATCGTCTATAAGACGGCTGAGAGTTGTCGCGTCGAAGTTCTGCTCCGCGGCAAGAAAGCTCTTGACCAGTTGCGCCACGGCGGTCTCAGACGTTTGCTGCGCACACACGGAAAAGGGAGCAACGAGGCTCAAGGCAAGAAATAGGAGCGGAGCACGCAACTTGATAACCCCCCTTCCGAGAGAAGAACGCACCAACTGGCATGCAGACCGGCAGTCCGTAACCCCTGCCACAAACTACTCACCGTCCCAACGCTTGAAGATGAGAGAACCATTGGTACCGCCGAAGCCGAAAGAGTTGCTGAGGGCGTATCTTACCTCGTGCTCGACCGGGATATGGGGGACATAGTTCAGGCGGCACTCGGGATCGACGTTGTCGAGGTTAATCGTGGGTGGCACGATCCCCTTCTGCATGGCCATCAGCGTGATGCCGGCCTCAAGACCACCGGCACCGCCGAGCAGGTGGCCGGTCATGGATTTGGTCGAAGACACAAGCAGGGTGTGGTTCAAGGCGCGCTCGCCGAAGACATTTTCCATGGCTTTCGATTCCATGGCGTCGCCCAGCGGTGTGGAGGTGGCGTGTGCGTTGACGTAGTCGATGCTGTCCGGCGACAGGTCGGCAGACTTGAGGGCGTTAGCCATGGCGCGGCGGCAACCTTCGCCTTCCGGTGCCATGCCTGTCATGTGGAAGGCGTCGGAACTCATGCCGTAGCCGACTACTTCGCCCAGGATGTTGGCGCCACGGGCCTTGGCGAACTCCACCTCTTCCAGGATCAGGATGCCTGCGCCTTCTCCAATAACGAAGCCGTCGCGGTCCTTGTCCCATGGACGGGAGGCCCTGGTGGGCTCGTCGTTGCGTGTGCTCAGGGCCTTCATGCTGGCAAAGCCGCCGACGCTCAAAGGCGTAATGGCACCTTCCGCGCCGCCTGCAATCATGGCGTCGGCATCGCCGCGCTGGATCGTGCGGTACGCATCACCAATGGCATGGGCAGAGGTTGTGCAAGCCGTAGCGGTTGCCTCGTTTGGGCCCTTTGCCTTGTATTTAATAGAGACGTGGCCCGCGGCAAGGTTGACGATGGTGGCCGGGATGAAAAACGGCGAGATCTTGCGGGGACCGCCGTTCATCAGGTTGGTGTGTTCCCGCTCCATGACGTCGAAGCCGCCAATGCCGGAGCCGATGTGGACCCCAACGCGCTCAGCATTTTCTTCCGTGACGACGAGACCAGCGTGCTGCATGGCTTCTGCACTGGCTGCCATGGCGAAGTGGATGAAGCGGCCCATTTTTCGGGCCTCCTTCTTTTCCACAAATCGGTACACGTCAAAGTCCTTCACCTCTGCGGCGAAGCGAACGGGATGGCCTTCAAGCCCGAAGTGGGTGATTTCGGCCATACCGCTCTTGCCCTTCATCAGGTTTTCCCAAATGACAGGAGCAGTGTTGCCGATGCCACAGATCAGACCGATACCGGTAACCACGACGCGGCGCGCCGGAATGGTGCGAACCTCAGCCACGGTTACTTTGCCTTTGCGTGCGCTTCGATGTAGTCGGTCGCATCCTTGACGGTCTTGATCTTTTCGGCATCTTCATCCGGAATCTGGATATCGAACGCTTCTTCGAATTGCATGACAAGCTCGACGACATCGAGCGAATCAGCTCCGAGGTCTTCCTGAAAAGAGGCGCCGGGGGTGACTTCCGCCTCGTCCACCTGAAGTTGTTCCACGATGATGCTTTTGACCTTCTCGTCGACTGCTGCCATGATTTCTTCGATCTCCTGAACCTGAATGATGCGTTGCGCATCCGCTGGATGCACAAGCTGAAGCCGCCCACGCGAGCGGCTGCGGGATGCGATGTGTCTGCCGGGTCACGGGTTTTCCCACACGCCGGGCACTCAGGCAGTGTACAGACAACGGGCGCTGGAAACCAGCCGACGTAGTCAGTCCCACCGTGAAGCGATCAAGCCGAACGGCTGCAGCTGCGACCCGCGGGCGCGGTGTTGTGTAGTTTGTGTGCGGGTGCGTAACATTTTTCAAAGCAACCTTCCACAGTCAAGGCCATAATTGCAGAGAGGCCCTAGGTACACAGCCGTGCACTCACCTGCCTTCACTGTTGCGAACCAATATGCCTGTCTTGCTTCTTCCTGATCTGTTCGCCATGATCTTTTTTGCATGTGTGGTTGCCCGCGTGCGCCGCAACGTGCAGCATGATGCTGCTGGGCTGTGGACAGCAGGCCTGGTCTTCATCGTGCTTCAAGGCGTGGCGCGACTGCTGTACCTGGCACCTTCCGCGCCGCTGTGGCACCACGTGTGGCATGCAGTGGCGCTGGATGCATACAGCCTTGCCGGAGCTGTGTTTCTGCAGTCCGCGATAGCGTCGTTGCGACGGATGCCGCGGTCGTGGTTTTACCTGGGTATAAACACGTTGCCGCACCTGCTGCTGCTGACGATGTATGGCATGGATCTGAAATCCAAAGGAGCATACCTGGGGCTGTCGGCCATGGGGCTGATTGTGGGTGTGCTCTCCGCGGTATTCTTCCGGCGCGGGTGGAAAGATGTCATTGTCTTTTCTGCCATCTGGATACCGCTGATCGTGGCGATGTCCCAAACCAGCGTACGCACTGCCATTTACCTAAGTTTGTTTCTGCTGTTTGCCACCGTCGCCGCTGCATTCGCGGTGAACCTGCCGCGAACCAGCAAAGGACGGATCCTGATTGCCGGCGGTTTTTTTGCCTGGTCGCTTTGCTTTGTGACACACCCGTGGACCGCGACATGGGGTTCCACGTGGGTGCAGCTGGCGAGTGAAGTGTGGGACATGCAGAAATTTGTGATCACGCTGGGGTTTGTACTGGTGCTGTTTGAATGCCAGGTGCGGGATAGCGAGTGGCTGGCACTGCACGACCAGTTGACCGACCTGCCAAACCGGCGGCTCTATGAGGACCGGCGGGAACAGGCCTTTGCGCGCGCCAAACGAAACAAGACGGCCCTGCTGTTGTTCAACCTGGACCTGGATGACTTCAAAGCCATCAACGACACGCTGGGCCACGCTGCCGGCGACGCGCTGCTACGCGGTTTGGCGAAGAATCTGCAGGCTTGCGTACGCACGGTGGATACAGTGGCGCGACTGGGCGGCGACGAGTTCCGCCTGCTTGCGGTTGACCTGAAAGAGGAGCCGGGTGACGATGCCGCTGCACGTCTGCACCATCAGGCGGAGCGGATTGCCATGCAGGTCCGGAGCGCGGTCGAGCTTCCGGTGGAGGTGGATGGCCTGCATGGGAAGCAGTTGGTGCACGCATCCACCAGCATCGGCATCGCCTTTTACCCGCAGGACGGCCTGGACGCGGTGGAGCTGGGCCGGGTCGCCGATGAACGCATGTATGCGGACAAACAGCGACGCAAACTGCAGAGCGCAAGAGATACCGATGCGCCGATGATGAGCGTTACCAGCGAAGCTGCCGAGTCGTAGTTGCTGTAGATCAGGGACGCGGTACGAGCTTGATCTCAAAGATGGCAGGCCACTGCTTACCGGTGATAAACAGCCGGTCGTGCGCGCTGTCGTACGCGATGCCATTCAGCACCGACTCCGCGTTGACACGTTGTGAATCGGGCAGGATTCCGTGCAGGTCGATCCAGCCGAGCACGCGGCCGTCCCGTGGAGAGATGCGCGCGATGCGGTCGTCGTGCCACACATTGGCGTAGATCTCACCTTTTACGTACTCCAGCTCGTTCAATTGCTGAATGGCCTTTGCACCGTCGTGCACGCTGATGCTGCGGGTTTCCTTGAACGTGACGGGGTCGCGGAAGCGCAAAGTGCTGCTTCCGTCTGACGTGATGATGCCCGTCTTGTCATGGGTCATGCCCCAGCCTTCGCCGGTGTAGCTGAATTGCCGGATAGGCCTGAAGGTAAACCGGTCGTAAACAAAGCCCGTGTGCGTCTGCCACGTCCACTGGTACAGGTTCGGGCCCCAGTCCACAATGCCCTCGCCGAAGTACCTCGGATCGATCTCGTGCTTCTGGACGGGATTACCGGTGGACGGCGCGTCGGCAAGCAGGGCGCTGTGGCCTTCCAAGCCTGTGCCTTCGTAGAACAGGCCGTCCAGGAAGAGAAAGCCTTCGGTGTAGCTGCCTGTGCTGTGCGGAAATTTGTTGACGACCGTGTAGCCGTAAACAGGCGTGCCCTTTGCCGCGGCAGGCTGCGCAGGCATATGCGTACAGCCCAGGGTTGCGGCGAAGGCGACGAGCGCGATGGCGGAGCTAAGGAAGCATGCGGAGTTCACCACACCAGCTTAGACGGCGCGGGTGCGTCGGGAGTCGCGCACACTTGTCATCGTTGTCAGCCAAAGAGGGTGGGCGCGGCCGCCGGAACCGGCAAGCCGGGTAGTCCGCCACCACAACGAGGGCACTTGCGCTGATGCACGCGGATGCCCTCCTCACCATACTCAAAGCCGCAGGCGGGCCGCTGACACTGAAGCAGATAGACGCTTTGGCCGTCCATGCCTCCTTCGATCCAGTCCGCTTTCCGAATCACTTTTTGCCGATGTCGGTTGACGGTGCCGGGCCGGGTAGATTGCGGTTCTGCCACTGCTGTTCCCTCGGTATCTAAGCTTGATCTCTAGAATAGCGGGATGGACGCTTTTGAGAGTGCACCTGTGTACGACTGCATCGTGCTGGGCGCGGGTGCTGCCGGCATGTTGTGCGCGGCGGAAACTGCGAAGCGCGGCCGGCGGGTGCTGCTGGTAGACGCGGGGGAGCGCGCCGGGCGCAAGATCCTGATCAGCGGCGGCGGCCGGTGCAACTTCACAAATATGCATTGCACACCGGCAAACTTCCTAAGCGAGAACCCGCACTTTGCGAAGAGCGCGCTGGCGCGGTACACGGCGCAGGACTTCATCGCACTGGTGCAGAAGCACCGCATTCCCTTCCATGAGAAGACGCTGGGACAGTTGTTTTGCGACCATTCGGCGCAGGCGATTGTGACCATGCTGGAAGCGGAATGCCGCGATGCCGGCGTGGAAACACGCATGCGTACGCAGGTGCTAGGGGTCTTGGCGGATGGTGACGGCTTCGCGGTGCGTGTACTGAACGGGACACTGAAGGCACGTACGGTGGTCGTGGCAACGGGTGGACTATCGATCCCCAAAATGGGCGCGACCGGTGTGGGTTACGACGTGGCGCGTGCGTTTGGTTTGAAGGTGGTGGAGCCTCGGCCGGCACTGGTGCCGCTGACCTTCCATGGTGACGACGCGGAACACTGGGCCGACCTTTCAGGGCTGTCCGCGGAGGTGGTTGCGACGGCGGTGCCGGTAGCGAAACAGCGTGTCGCGTCGCCGACATTTCGCGAGAAGCTGTTGATTACGCACAGGGGCCTGTCCGGGCCGGCGGTGCTGCAGATTTCGTCATATGTGCGAGCAGGGGAAAAGGTGCGCTTTGACCTGGTGCCGGAAGATGGCGTCTTTGCGCCCATGCTGGACTCGCGTGCCATACGCGATGCCCAGACGGCATACGGCCTGCTTCGGCAGTGGCTGCCGGCACGGCTGGCAGAGCGCTGGCTTGAACTGAACCTGCCGGCGGACTGGAAGAATGCGTCGATCGCAGCGTTGGAAACACAGCTGCATGCGTGGACGCTTACACCCGGCGGCGACGAGGGGTATGCGAAGGCAGAAGTCACTGCGGGTGGCGTGAGTACAGCCGAGCTGGACAGCACGACGATGCAGGCCAAGCGGGTACCGGGGCTGGCGTTTATTGGCGAGGTGGTCGACGTCACCGGGCACCTGGGCGGCCACAATTTCCAGTGGGCTTGGGCGAGCGCAGTGGCGGCGGCACAGGCGTTATGACAACGGCAGGGAGCGCCGGAGAAGCTACTGTGCAGCGACTTCGTTGTGTAGCTGCGGCTTGGCGACGCCGCGCAAAATGAGCCGACGCGAGCGGCTGTTCCAGTACGCGCATAGCATGCAGGCGATGAGCACCAGTGCAATCGTGAGTCCTGCCCAGATGCCAAGCACGCCGTACGGGCTAAAGGCGGTGCGATGCCGCACCAGGCCGTGGAACGCAAGCACCATGCCCACCGGCAGGCCGACCAGCCAGTAGCCGACAAAATTCGCAAACATGGGTACGCGGGTGAGTCCCATGCCGCGCAGCGCACCGGTCAGGATGATCTGCACGGCGTCGAAGATGGCAAAGAGACCGGCCAGCACAAGCAGCGGACGGACGAGTGCGGCGATGCGGACATCGTTCGTGTACACCAGTGTGAGTGCGTGCGGTATCGAAAAGAACACAGCAGCTGCGCACACCATGAAGCCGATGCCCAGGCCGAGTGCGAGCAGACCGGCGCGGCGTGCTTTTGCCGGGTCTGCCGCGCCCAGCGCGTGGCCGACGGAAACCGCCGCAGCGGATGAGATACCGAGCGGCACCATGTATGCCATGGCCGCGTAATTCAGGGCAATCTGGTGTGCGGCAAGCGCGTCTGCGGAAATGTGACCGGCCATGACAGTGGCGACGGCAAAGGCTCCGACCTCAAGCAGCAACTGGACGGCCGACGGCATGCCGAGCCGCAGGAGCTCGCGTAAATGGCGCAGGTGCGGTGCAGCCCAGTGGGCAAACAGTGGATGACCGCGACGCCGCTCGTGCGCCCATGCAAAGCCCAGCAGCATGGCGGCCATCAGCAGGCGCGACAGCACCGTCGACAGTGCCGAGCCGCGGACGCCCATGGCCGGAAAGCCGAGCTTGCCGTTGATAAGCACGTAGTTGGCCCCCCAATTGGTGAGGTTGGCAAAGACAAACGTGAGCGTGATGACTCGCACCTGGCCGACGGCCTGCAGGTATCGGCGCAGCGCCGCGTAGAGCAGCAGCGGCAGCGTTCCCCAAAGCAGAACGCGCAGGTAGCCGGCTGCGGGCGCCACAAGCTCCGGACTTACTCCCAGCTTCGCCGCAATGCCGCTGATGCCGAACAACAGCAGCATAAGCAATGGTGACACTGCCAGCGCGATGTACACACCCTGTGCCAGCCAGCGATGGCACGCGTCGAAGTTACGCTCGCCGTAGCTGCGCGCGATGACCGTATCCAGCCCAAGTAAAAGCCCCAGACCAAAGAGAGACGGCGCATAGTACAGCGCATTGCCCAGCGCCACGGCACCGATGGCCACAGGCCCAAGACGGCCCACCATAATGACGTCGACGACGCCTTGCAGCATCCAGCCGAGCTCTGCCAGAGCCACCGGAACGGCCAGTCGCACCATGGCGGCGAGCTCTTTCCGGTACAGCGATTGAGTGCCAGAGGTCATCTTGTAGATGGTACCGGGAAACGGAACGGTGGACGACCTGCAGCGGTCAGAGGGTGCGTGCCATGACGGCGTCGTGGTGCGTGGTCTTACCCACGGTAAAGAAGCGCTCGCCGACATGCGTGAAGCCCATCCGGTTGTAGAAAGCGATGGCGCCGCTGTTCTTGCCGTAAACGCCAAGCAGCAGCCGCTCGTACCCCTGTTCCGTTGCACTGTCGATGGCCTGCTGCATGAGCGCACGACCGATACCTGACCCCTGAAAGCGGTGCAGCAGATAGATGCGGCGTAGCTCGTAGTCGCGAGGCGAAAGGTCCGGCAGCGGCAGGTCCGGCGCGGTGCAGATGGCGTAGCCGACTGCGGCATCACCCGGCGCGGATTCGGCGACCCATGTGCGGTTCTCGGGGGCTACCAGGTACTTCGTGTAAGCCGCCTCCGAATGATTTTTGTGAAAGTGGGCAAGGATGTCGGCGCCGTCGAGTACGTCGGCGAAGGCCTCAAGAAAGCTGGCTCCGCCGACCAGCGAGAGCATGGGCTCGTCGCCGGGAACGCAGCCGCGGATGCGGAACAGGGACATATACCGCAGCATAGCAACGCCGCGCAGTGCACGCCTGTGGTGTTACAGGATGAGAGTCGCAGCAGTTGCCATGCCATGCAGCAAGGTGCCAACAGCGGCGGAGACGGAAGCGGAGGGCCGGGCATCCCATGCAGAGATGAGCAAAGCACGTACGCCAAAAAAGGAAGAGATGTCGGAGCCGAAGCCGACAACGAACGCCGCGTCTGCCGTGTTGGAGACACAGATCAAGACAAAGACAGCGCCCAAGGCAAAGACGGTCGCAGCACCACCCGGCGAAGAAAGCGGTGATGCCGCCGCCCCTGGCATGAGCGAGCCGGATGCACCGCGGATTCCCCAAGCCGCAAAGACGCAGACGGAAGCAGCCGCAGTAAAGGTGGTGCGCGGCAAGAAGGCGATCTCCGGCAAGGCCGCAGCACGCACCGGCACCACGCCGGCGGACGCTGAGCGCGCTTCGCGGCAGCAGGCTGCGGCCGCAGCGCTTGCGGCGGAACTGCCAGACAGCTTGCGCGTGCTTGCCGGCAACGACCGCGTAACGGTTCGGCGCGACGGTGTGCCTGCGGCTAACGGAAAAACTGTTGTGTACTGGATGCAGCGCGCGGAGCGTGGCGTGGACAACGCAGCCCTTGACTGCGCCATCGCGGTCGCCAACGAACTGCGTTTGCCGGTGGTCGTGTACTTCGCCGGCGTCTCAGACTTTCCGCATGCAAATTTGCGGCACTATGCCTTTTTGAACCAGGGCCTGCGCGATGTGAAGGCTGACCTGGCAGAGCGCAATGTGAGCTTTGTGCTGCGCAACGCGCCGCGCGAGGACTGGCTGACACTGTTCAATGATGTGGATGCCGCCATTGTGATCGGCGACGAGAACCCGATGCGCGTGCCGGAGGGCTGGCGGCAGCACGTGACGAAGAACATCAAGGTGCCATTCTGGACGGTAGATGCCGATGTGATCGTGCCATCCAAGCGCTTCGACAAGGTGCAGTACGCTGCCTACACCATGCGTCCGCGACTGTGGAAGATGCTGCCGGAGTACCTGGAGCCACATGCGAATCTGAAGGCCGACCACGCCTGGAAAAAGCCCAAAGGCTTTGTGGAAGATGACCCTGCCGCAGACATGACCGCCGGCTGGACGCACCTGGACCGCAGCGTCGGGGCGGTGCCGGACTTCACCGGCGGAGCGCATGCTGCAACGGCGCGCCTGGAACTTTTCGTGTCGAAGATGCTGGGCACGTATGCCGAGCGCCGCAACCACCCGGAGGTGGACGGTACCTCGCAGCTAAGCTTGTACCTGCACTACGGCCACATCAGCCCCATCCGTATTCTGCTTGCGATTGAGGGGGCCGTTGCTGAGAATAAGTCGCTGCGCGAGAGTGCGGACAGCTTTCTGGACGAGATGGTGACGTGGCGCGAGTTATGCGTGAACTACGTGAAGTACAACCCGCACTACGACGACCCGGAGTGCGCTGAACCCTGGGCCGTAGCAACGGTTGAAAAGCATGAGCACGATCTGCGCGATCCCCTGTATACCGTGGCGCAGATGGAGCGCGGCGAAACCGGCGATGAGTTATGGAATGCGGCGCAGCGACAGGGCGTGCGGCATGGATGGATGCACAACTTTCTGCGCATGTACTGGGGAAAGAAGATTCTGGAGTGGTCGCCAAGTAACCGCGAGGCCATGAAAACGGCGATCTACCTGAACGATAAATACTTTATCGACGGGCGGGACCCCGGCGGCTACGGCGGCATTGCTTGGGCGATTTATGGCAAGTTCGACCGGCCCTGGGGTGAGCGGAAAGTCTTTGGCAAGATCCGGTACATGAGTGGCGCAAGTACCGGCAAGAAATTTGATTCCAAGCGGTACATCGCGCAGCATCCCCCGCTGTAAGGGAAGGAGGCAAGCACCACAAACAGAGTTCGAGTCGCCTGTGCCACACCGTGATTTGCCCCGGCATGAGAGCTTGTTGACGGCAGCGAAGCCGCGACTACGCTGCTGTCAAGAAGCATTGTTCGTGGGTCATGGCTGATGGTAGATTCAGGAAAAGCCACGCAGTCACTACTCGCTCGACTCTCCCTTGAATTGCCGAGCGGATGACATGGCAAAGCTACCCCTGACGTGGCACACACGCGGCATCGCAGGGAGCAGCGGGTCTTCAACAAGCTTAAGATTTCTCTTAACCAGCCACCCTGTTGTACGGAAGTCCGGTTGCACCAGCGCACACCTGTGCACGTTGCAGCGGCACCTGGGTTGGCTTGCGTTTGGTAAATCGACACATCGGCGATGGTTGTGCACGCGTGCTACGGCAGACGCTTGCGCTTGCTCTTGTAGCCCTGACGATTGGCGCGCAGGCGATTGATGCCCCGCCGATTGGTGCCCAGATGTCGGCGCAGCAGAGCGGCGACGCAGCAACGGCTCCGGCCACAACGACACAAAGCACAACAAACATCGCACAACGCAGGGCGCGTATTTTCGCGCAAAGCAGGTCGCATGCGAACGGCGCCGCAGCCACACTGCAGGCAGCACGCAAACAGCATGCGGAGCTTGCCGCCGTGGCTGGACGCAAAGCAACGGATGCTGTGCTTCACGCAATGGCGCTGCCCGGTGCTTCCAGACTTCAGCGGAACAGGACCGCGCTCACCACGTCGCTGTCCACCCCGTGGCAAGCTGTCGGGCCGATGCAGGTGTCCACGGCCGCATACGGCCTGGTCACCGGCCGGGTAACCGCAGTTGCCCTTGATCCCGCGGACAGCACCGGCAACACCGTGTACCTGGGCACCACCGGCGGTGGCGTGTGGAAAAGTACGAACGCGGCGGGCACTGCGGCGAACGTCAGCTTTGCACCGTTGACCGACACGCTGCAGGTGTTCAGCCCAAATGCCGGCACCAGCTCCGCGGCATCGCTTTCTATCGGCGCCATGACGGTACAACCCGGCGGAACCGGCGTTTTGCTGGCAGGCACGGGCGATCCCAACGACGCCACAGACAGCTACTACGGCGAGGGCATCCTGCGCTCGCCCGACAACGGCACTACCTGGACGCTGGTGGAGCAATCCAATGATGGCGTCGCCAGCCACGCCTTTACCGGCGAGGGCTTCGCCGGCTTTGCCTGGAGCACAGCGAACCCCAACCTGGTGGTGGCGGCGGTGTCGTCGTCCGCAGAAGACAGCAACGTTGGCGGCAGCGTTGCGGGTACAAGCGCGCGCGGCCTGTATGTCTCGACCGACGCCGGTGTGACATGGCAGATGGCGACGATCGATGACGGATCGAACCACTTTGTGCAGAGGCCGTCCGACATCTTCAGCGCCACGTACGAGGGCAACGCGGCGACAGCAGTTGTGTGGAATCCGCTGCGGCAAAAGTTTTACGCTGCGGTGCGGTTCCACGGGTACTACGAGTCGGCGGATGGCATGACATGGACACGCATGGCAGCGCAGCCTGGTGCAGGCCTGACCACTGCGGCGTGCCCCACCCGCAGCGGCAGCACCGGCGTTACCAGTTGCCCCATCTTTCGCGGCGCGCTTGCATTGCAACCAGTGTCCGGCGACCTGTTCGCACTGACAGTAGATGCCGGCAACGGAGACAGCGGCCTGTACCGCGACCTGTGCAGCAGCACCGGCAGCGCGTGTGCCAGCAGCACCGTGCTATGGGCGCAAAAGCTGCCAAGCACGCCCTTGGAAGACGGCTCCGGCGTGATAGCGCAGGGCGACTATAACCTTTCGCTTAGCGCCGTGCCTGCCGCAACCGCTCTCAGCACGACAGATACACTGCTGTTTGTCGGCAACGCGGATCTCTTCCGCTGCCGGCTGTCGGACGGCTGCAGCCTGCGCAACACCACCAACGCTGCCACCGGCTGTGCCGCACCGGCCATGGTCGCACCCGCGCAGCATGCCATCGCCTTCCAGACGAACTCTGCCAATACCGCTGCGCCGCTGCTGTACTTTGGCAACGACGGCGGCCTGTGGCGTTCTACCGACGGCGTAAACCAGCAGGCGACCAGTTGCGGCGCCGACGATGCGACCCACTTCGACAACCTGAACGGCGCTCTGGGTTCGCTGGCAGAGGTTAGCGGCCTGAGCACGCATCCCTCAGACGGCGGCATCGCGCTGGTGGCGCTGGGAGCGCTTGGCAGTGCGGCGTCCACTGCTTCCTCCTCCACGGGAAGCCTGCAAAGTGTGTGGACGCAAATGGGCACCGGTGAAAGCGGAAATGTGGCCATTGACCAGGCTTCGCCCACCAACTGGCTGCTGCAATCCGGCTTTGGCGTCTCGCTGTATCGCTGCACCAAGGGCACAGCGTGCGCACCGGCGGACTTTAACGGGCCGCCTGCCATTGGCGCATCGCAGGTGAACGGCGATACGGAGTTGACCGACGCACCAATCCTTTTAGACCCTGCGCTGAACAGCAACGTCATTGTGGGCACCTGCCGTGTGTACCGTGGACCAGCGGGCGGTGGAAGCACGTGGACGTCAGGAGCCGACGCGATCAGCACGCCGTTGTCGGGTCCGGCCAACTCGATCTGTGCCGGTTCCAATGGACTCATTCGTTCCATCGGTGCCGGCGGCTTGACGCAGTTGACAGCCTCCTCCGCAACCAGCGGGTCGCCGGTGTTGTACGCCGGCCTGGCCGGCTCAAAGGACGGCGGCACCAATGCCTTTGGCGGACACTTCTACCGGACCACCCAGGGCAATTTGGCCAACGGCGGCACCCAATGGACCGACGTGACCGCCGGCACCGTGACGAACGACACGGCCAACAACGGTCGCTTCAACCCCTTCAGCTTCGATGTGTCCTCGATTTCCATCGACCCGGGCGACCCCTCTGGCCTGACGGTGTACGCCACCGTCATGGGGTTCAACACACCGGTGGTGTATCGCTCCACCGATGGAGCGGCGAGCTGGGCGAACATCAGCGCGAACCTGCCGTATGCACCGGTGAACGCGGTTGTGGTGGACCCGAACGACAGCAACGTCGTCTACGTGGGGTCAGACACGGGCGTGTATGTGACCACGGACGTCACCTCCTGCGCGGCCGCAAATGCCCAGTGCTGGAGCGTGTACGGCACCGCCTTACCAAATGCGCCGGTCACCAAACTCGTCGCATCCGTTGCCTTTGCCCTGCCCGGGAACGGCGCGGGTGTGCTGCGCGCCGGCACCTACGGCCGCGGCATCTGGCAGTTGCCGCTGATCACTGCCGGCCAATCCGCGCGCGCTGTCGCAACGCTGTCGCCCACCTCGCTCAGCTTTGGGTCGCAGGCCGTGGGCTACACGAGCGCGTCCAAAACAATTACCGTGAGCAACACAGGCACGGCGGCGCTGACAATTGCCCGCGTTGCGGCCAGCACCGGTTGGATCGAGACAGACAGCTGCGCCGGTGCAACGCTGGCACCGGGTGGAACGTGCACCGTCCAGGTCAGCTTTGCGCCGGCAACCGCCACGGCGCAGACCGGCACGCTGCAGGTGTACGGCAATACCCTGGGCGGGTACGCCTCTGCAGCACTATCCGGCACGGGCACGGGCACACCCGCCGTTGCAGTCTCGCCAGCTTCCCTCAACTTTGCGGATACGGCCGTAAAGGCCACCTCCGCGGCGCAAACGGTGACCGTGACCAACAACGGTAACTTACCGGCAACGCTGCAGGCGCCATCGGTCACCAGCGACTTTCACCTGTCCGCCAGCACCTGCGGCACGTCGCTTGCCGTGGGTGCCAGCTGTGCGCTGAGCGTCACGTTCACACCTACCGGTACCAGCCTGCGTGCGGGTCTGCTGCAGCTTGCGGATAACGTAGGCACGCACTCCGTTACGCTGAACGGCAACGGCATCGCCGGTGACGTAACCGTCTCGCCCCTGGTCCTCCAGTTCCCGGACACACCGCTGAACCAGGTGAGCGCCGACAGGACGGTAACAGTGCTGAATAGCGGGAACGGACCACTGCAGCTGGGCGCGATTACGGCAAGCGGCGACTTCGCAGAGAGCGACACCTGCGCCGGTACCACACTTGCAGCCGGCAGAAGCTGTGCGGTGGCTGTCCGTTTCTTTCCGGTCGCCTCCGGCCTGCGTACGGGCACACTGGTCATCGCGTCTAACGCCAAGAGCGACAACACGAGCACGGCAAGCGTCGCGCTGAGCGGCAAGGGTTCCGGCAAGTTCAACGTGGTGCTGACGCCCACCACGCTCGATTTCGGCACGGCCTTCGTCGGTGCCGCGACCGGAGTCAAGAACATTACCGTCTCCAACACCGGAGCGAGCACGGGGAACCTGGGCACACTCACGGTCTCCGGCGACTACGTGTTGAAGGCCAACACATGCGGCACCACGCTGCCCTCACAGACCGGATGCACCGTATCGATTGCCTTTGCACCCACCTCTACCGGCACACGCACAGGGTCGCTGACCGTCACCGACGATGCGGGCACCCAGGTGGCCATGCTCACAGGCATCGGCACCTCCGCAGCAACGGACACCCTGACCCCGCTCTCCCTCTCGTTCGCAGCGACGACCGTCAACTCCAGCAGTTCCTCGCAAAGCGTATCGCTGACCAACACCGGAGACGTTGCCCTGACCCTGATCGCTGCGCGTATCACCGCCGGTGATTTCTCCGCAGTCAACGGTTGCGGTCCGTCGCTGCCGGCCCACAGTTCCTGCAGCATCGCGGTCACGTTTTCCCCTAAGTCCGTCGGAGCCCTGAGCGGCACGCTCGAGATCGACGACGTCCAGCACGCGCAGTTCGTGACCCTTGCCGGTTCCGCAACGGCAGGCGCTGGCGTTACCCTTTCGCCAGGGTCGCTGACTTTTGCGGCTACCGGCGTCGGTGTTGCTACCTCAACCCAGGCCGCCACCCTGACCAACAACGGCACATCCCCGCTCAGCCTGGGATTGATCGCCACCACGGGGGACTTTGCTCCAGTGGCGAACGCCGGAAGCTGCACATCTGGCGCAGTAATTCCGGTGGGCGGCAGCTGCACGTTGCAAGTAGCTTTTGCTCCAGGATCCGCCGGCACACGCACCGGTACATTAACCGTCGCCAGCAACACCGCGACCCAGACAGTTCGGCTCACCGGTCAGGGGATCGACTTTACCTTCGCGGCTAACGGTCCCACTAGCGTCTCGGTTGTCTCCGGCAAGAGCGCAACCTTCCCCCTGCTGCTGACCCCCGCGGTTGCAAGTTCCCTGCCTATTACGTTTGCCTGCACGGGCGCGCCTTCGAACGCAAAGTGTACCGTCACATCGCAGTACAACGATCTGTCGGCCACAAGCACGGTCTCTGCGGTAGTGCTGACGGGAACGACTGTGGCCATGTTGACGCCGCAAACTTTGCCTCACCAGGGTTCCGGATCTGACCGGGACTGGTACCCACTGCTTGTGCTGGCGATGATGGCTCCATGCGGCCTCCTGTTCAGACGGTCCGCCGCTCGCTCACTACTGTCGCTGATCGTACTGGCAACTCTCGCCGTGTTGTTCGTCGGCTGCGGTTCCGGGCGGCGCACCGCAGATACCGGGGACGGATCGGGAGGTGCAGGGAGCTCAGGAAGTGGCACGACGGTAACACCGACTGGCTCCTACAGCCTTGTGGTCTCTGTCACGGGCGCCGGGCTTACTCGTCAAGTGCCGCTCACCCTGGTCGTCACCGCACAGTAGCTGGGTTGCCATCGCGGCCGAGACATACCACTCTTTTCAGGAGTGGCTAAGCGCTAAAGTACGCTGAACGTTAGTGCCGGTTGAAATCTACTTTGTAGACGCGAATCACTTGACGAAGCATCCCTCGGCGCACGTTGTAAGCCCAGAGTTAGCTTGACTGACCACGATGCCAGACCGCCTGTGGCACGAGCGCGAAATATATCCCAACGAGCCGCCGAGTGACAGGCTGTGATTCACCAAACATGAGTTTGTTTCAGCGGACCACGCGTAAAGGAATCGGATACGACCACCGATGCGAGAGAGCGTGTCCTACCACTGTCCCCAGGCCCGCGAGACATAATCGCTCAGACTCATAAATACAAGGATCAGAAAGGTAAAGAAACCGGATGCCACGGTAAGCTTCACCAGCCGCGAACTGTATTTCACGTGCATGAAGAAGAGCACCACGAAAACAGCTTTAGTACATGCAATTGCGATTGCAACAGGCGCGTTTAACCGACCCAGAGGGACGTACGCGAAACCCACAGTCGCCAACGTGCCGATCATAAGAACGCCGAAGATCGACAGGTACATTACTGGGCTCACAATGTGGTGAGCAACATGCTCCGGGTTATTTACGTTTGGCGCATCGATGGCATTCAGGTTTTGGCCGGAGGCTGTGACCGGCGTCAGGTTCTGTGACGTTACCTGTTCGCCGTTCCTGTTGCTTGTGTAATCGCTCATGTGTTCCTCTTGCTCTGGAGTCTGGCTGTTTACTGCGTCTGCCTTGCTGGCGAGGATCAGTGCCGATTAATCAGGTACAGCAGCGGAAACAGGAAAATCCACACAATATCGACAAAATGCCAATACAAGCCGAAGTTCTCAATGGGCTGCACGTACCCTGAGGTGTACGCTCCACTGTTTGATTTCCAGAGCAAAACGATCAAGATTGCAATCCCGATGATCATATGAACCGCGTGCACACCTGTCATGGCGAAGTAGAGGGAGAAGAAAATCTGTGTCTTCTCTGCCACGTCGATGGGCAGTGGCTTCTCCTTGCTGCCGGCTGGCGGGGTGGTGAAATCACGAATATCAAAAGCCGCGCCGGGCACGTGGTGCTCACGGAATTTGTCACTGTACTCACCGGTCTTGATGCCCAGAAAGGCGAATCCCAGGACAACCGTTGCAAGCAGGGAAATCTGGAGGAACTTCTTGTTACGAACCTCTGCAGACCACACTGCCATGGCCATGGTGAATGACGAACTGATCAGTACGATCGTGTTGATTAAGCCCAGAGGCATGGAAATGGTGTTGGATGCCGCTACAAAAGCGTCGTAGTACCAATTGCGATACAGCAGGTAGGCCATGAAGAGGCCACCGAAAAACATGATCTCCGTCAGCAGAAACAACCACATGCCAAAGCTCGCCGCCTCACGCTGCTGTTCTGCCGTCTCAAAATGATGTTTCTGGTAGAACGGGTGATCGTGCACACCGGTGGAGTGCTCGACCTCCGGCGACGGCGGATGCGTCAGTTCAGAAATGGTCGTGCTAACCGACATGTTCTCTTCCTCTTCCCAGATATCCAGAGCACTCAGATACCCGTACCCTTGTCGGGCTTGACACTCACTTTACTTCAACTTGGTCCGACCTAAGGGGAAGGCCCAATCGCCTCCACCCCTGGTATGCAGAGAAGCTAGGCGACGTGCTGTGCCTCCCGTGCTGTTTTGCGGGCCAGCCACTCATAATCGTAGGCTTCCTGCTCCACGATTGGCGTCACTAGGAAGTTTTCGGTCAAGGGCGGCGATTGGATTTGCCATTCCAGGCCAGTCGCCTGCCACGGGTTATTACCCGCGATCGCTCCGTATTTCAACGACCAGCCGAGATAGAGCAACGGCAATAAGTAACCAACACCCAGCACCGTCGCTCCAGCTGTAGACAAAACATTGAGAACCTGGAACTCAGCGGGATACGCGTGATAGCGGCGAGGCATGCCCAAGTACCCCACGACGAACTGCGGGAAGAAAGTCAGGATAAAGCCGATAAACGTGATGATCGCTGCCAGCTTGGACACCGACTCCGGATACATGCGGCCGGTCATCTTTGGCCACCAGAAGTGAACTCCGGCGAGGAATGCCATAAGCATGCCGCCGACCATGACGAAGTGGAAGTGTGCCACGATAAAGTAGGTCTCTGTGAGATGGATGTCCATTCCAAGCGAACCGAGAAAGACACCGGTCAGGCCACCGATGGTAAATAAGCCGATGAAGCCAAAAGCGTACAGCATGGGTGTTTCGAAAGTGACCGACCCCTTTTGCAGGGTAAAGGACCAATTGAAGATTTTTATCGCGGAGGGTACAGCTACAAGCATAGTGAGCAGTGAGAACACCAGTACTGAATAGTTCGACACGCCCATGATGAACATGTGGTGGGCCCAGACAAAAAAGCCGAACAGCGCGATGGCAACCGACGAGAATGCGACGGCAGTATAACCAAATACTCGCTTGCGACTGAACGTCGAAATCACCTCAGAAATAACACCAAACCCGGGCAGGATCATGATGTACACGGCCGGGTGTGAGTAAAACCAAAAAAGGTGCTGGAAGAGCAACGGATCGCCACCCTTTGCCGGATCAAAGACGCCGATGCCGACGAGGCGCTCCAGCGCGACCAGGGTGATCGCAATGGCGAGGACCGGTGTACCCAGAACCATCATGATGGCAGCTGCGTAATTCGACCACACAAATAACGGCATCTTGAACCAGGTCATGCCTGGCGCACGCATACGGTGCACGGTCACGATAAAGTTCAGTCCGGTGAAGATGGAGGAGAAGCCTGCGATAAAGATCGCGGTGGCGGTCGTGATCACATGGGTATTCAGGTAGTGAGTCGAGAGCGGGGTTGTGAACGTCCAGCCTGTGTCGACACCGCCAAGCACAAGCGACGCCAACACAAAAGTGCCACCGATCATGTATAGATACCAGCTCAGCAAATTGATCTTTGGGAACGCCAGATCCTTGGCACCGATCATGATTGGAATTAAGAAATTGCCGAGCGTGGCCGGCACGGAAGGCACCAGGAACAGGAAGATCATGACGATGCCGTGCATCGTGAACATCTTGTTATAGGTGTCGGCAGCCATCAGGTCGCCGGCCGGCGTCAGCAGTTCCAGCCGAATCATGCCGGCAAAGAAGCCGCCTAAAAAGAAGAAGAACGTGATTGACACCAAATACAGCATGGCGATGCGCTTGTGATCGCCCGTCAGCAACCACGACATCAAGCCGTGCTCATTGTTGAGGTAATTGCGCTTCGGCAACGTGGCCGTGCTTTGATCGGGCAGGGATACGATCGTGCTCATGGCTTCACCATTTCCGGGGTGGTTGGCGCTGCGTCGCTTGACTTAGCTGTCACCAGCGTTTGCTGATTACGATAGTTGCTCTTTAGGGTTTTGATGTATTCGACAAGGTCAATCAGACCTTCTTCGGATACCTGACCCTGATAGGTGGGCATAATCGGCTTGTAGCCTGCCGGGACGTGCTGGGACGGATTCAGAATCGTGTCACGCAGCCATCCACTGGTTGCGATCTGGGTGGAACCATCATCCATGGTGATCTTTGCGCCGTAGAGACCAGAAAGGTTGGGGCCCCGCGCTGCCGCCGTGCCATTATGGCAACTGTTGCAGCCGAGCGAGCTGAAGATACGTTCACCATTCTGCGCAAGACTTGTACCGCTGGTCGAAGTCTCCGTCCATTTCTGGTAGTCGTCCGGAGTCATCGCAACGATCTCGCCTATCATGCCGCTGTGAAGCGTGCCGCAGTACTGCGTGCAGAAAAGGTGGTAGGTGCCTGGCTGCGTTGCGTTGAACCACACCGTGGAGTAGCGTCCAGGAATGACCTCGCGTTTCACGCGAAAAGCAGGAATGGAGTACGAGTGGAAGACGTCCTGCGAGATCATGGTCAACTGGACAGGTCGACCGGTTGGCACGTGTAGGGCGTTGATCTCATGCTGGCCGCCGGGATGTTCGGCCTTCCACATCCATTGTTTGCCGACGATGTAGATCTGCATGGCGTTCGCGGGCGGATTGTAGATGCGGAAATAGAGCCAAGCACCCCAGACGAAGACGAAGAGAAAGATGCCGAGGGGGATGATGGTCCAGGTGGCTTCGAGCAGCGTCGAGCCTTCTACCTGAATCGCCACGGGGTGCTTTTCTGCACGGTATTTAAAGGCGAAAGTAAACAGGAGCGCGCCGACAAGGACCAGCCCGAAGATGGTCATTGCCCATAAAAACAGGTAAAGAGCGTCCGTCCACGGCGCGATCGTCGACGCTTCCTGCGGCCATAAAGCGAATGTTGTCATCCACTTGGTGAGGAATTGCCAGAGTACCGGACTAATGAAATGGGACATCGTGACCTTTTTTCTCGTCTTCCTAAGTCTTTTCCCTTGTTGCAGGTGGAGATGAAAGCGGATGCAGCGGGTGTTGCCGTATGCCGTAAGTTTTTGTTATGAAACGTCTTCGCGGCCAAGCGTGAGCTTTTTCGCGGCGAGCTGGTGATCACGGCGGAACATGATGAACATAAAGCCGCCGAGGCAAGCCATGGTGAGCATGCCGCCTACCTGGACGACGCGGGCGACGATGAGGCTGTGCTTGTTGCGGTGTGGATCGTAATGGTAGCAGTAGGTGAGGATGTTGGCGACCGGAGAGCCGATCTTGTTGCCGGAGGCTTCGACGAGACCGAGCAGAACGTCCTTGGGCGAGTATTCGACGCCAAGGTAATACTGGGCGACTTTGCCGTCGGGGGTGAGGATCTGGATGGAGCTCGCGTGGGCGAATTGGGTGAGCTTGCCGTCGGGGCCGGGCACGCGAACGTAGCCGAAGCCAACGGCCCGGGAGAGCGCGTCGATGGAAGGCTGCGGGCCCACGAGGAAGTGCCAACCGTCTTCAGTGCCGGGGCGGGCGTAGCGTTTTGTGTAGAGCGCCTTCTTTTTCGCTGCCATGTCGACGGTGTCGGATGGATCGATAGAGGCGATGATGACCTGGAAGTCTTTGCCGGGGCTGAGGTGGACCATGGCGAGGGCCTGGGTGAGGCCGTCGAGCTCCTCAGAGCAGAGCATGGGGCACTGGTAGTAGACCAGAGCCAGAACGGCGGGTTTGCCGTTCTGAAAATAGTCGCCCAGATGAATCGGCTTCCCGGTCTCGTCGGTGAAGGTGGAAGCGAGGGGAATCCGGGTGTTGAGGTGCTGCTCAACCTTGGCGGAGTTGAGAACGATGGGAAGCTCGTTGCCGTACTGGTCGCCCGTCTGCTTGTCGCCTGGGGCGGCAACCTGAGCAGATCCAGTGGCAGATGCGACCAAGCCGCAGACAAGCGCCATCATCTGCAGCAGACGGCTCATGGTGCGGGTTGGCGTTGGGGAGGTCATTGCTTTTCCTGGTTTCTACGTCTCTATTGTTCTACTGAGGCTCTCTTGCGTTTTTTGGGTCCGACTTCTTTTCAAGTTTCGCGTGCTGCTCGGGTTTTTGTGGCTCCGCAGCGGCCATTTTCTGATCGCGCTTTTCCATTTCGTCGAGCTCGTAAGCGGTACGTGCGAAGCCGTTGGTGAGCGGCACAGTCGCGATGTGAGGCAGATCGCCGGTCATACCTGCAGTCAACAACGGGGCTGCAGCGCTTCCTCCATTGTTCGCTGGCAGGCCGCGTTTTACAACAAGCAGCATGGCAATCTCAATCGGTATCCGGACGCCGCCGGGTGTGCCCTGGCCGGGCTCGATCGCGGTGTAGTGGTTGAGCAGCAAATCCTCGCGGGCGTGCAGGTCGGCGGTGGACTGGTTGGAGTCGTCGGCATCAAGGCGGGGCGTGGGAAAGGCCTGAGTCAGGACTGCGGCTTCCTTCTGCTCCATCTCGCCGTTGGTCGCGAGGCTGTCGCCACGATGCAGGCCGACTTTGTTCGTGACCTGCGAGGTCTGGGGATCGAGGCTGGCTTCGCTGCTGTCCTGCTTGAGCAGGCCGAAGTTGATCGCCTTACCCATGGCATAGCAAAGAACGAAGAAGACAAGGAGAAAGCCGACAAGACCGCCGAGAAAGACCACCACGCCTTTGGCGTTGACGTCTTCGACCTCGTAGCCCGGGTTTTCTGCGTTCGTCTTCGGAGCGGGATGGCCGACCGGCTTTTCGAGTCCGTGCTCTTCGTGCGATTCGGTGTTGTGCTGCCCAGAATTAATGGCCATGTTCCGGCTCCAGGATCTCAGCGGTGTGCGGATCGTTGAGAACGATCAGCGGTCGCTGTGAAAGGTTGGTGAGGTAGTACCACAGCCAGATGCCCATAACGCCAACGGGCACGGTGAGGTAGGCGAGCATGGTGATGCCGGCACGGCCAAAGTGCTCCATCGACTCCGGGAAGTTGGGTTCGATGAGCCAGAAGAGGTCAAAGGCACGGGCAAAGATCATGAACGCCGTGAGCGCAAGCATTCTGCTGCGGGTGCGCTTGAACGAACGGCTGAGCAGAAGTGTGAACGGGATGACCCAGTGAAAGATGAAGTCGAGTGAGCAGACCGCCCACCAGCCCCCACGGATGCGGTGGAGGTAGAAACCGATTTCGTCCGGCAGGTTAGCCGACCAGATGATGAGGAACTGGGCAAAGGAGAGATAGATGTTCAGCATGACGAAGCCGAACAGGAACTTGCCGAGGTCGTGCTGTTCCGTGACTCGCAGCGCAGAGGCAATGGGCTGTACGCGGGCAAGACGAATGATGGTGTGGATACCGAGGGCGAGAACGAGATAGCCCTGGCCGACAAGGAACTGGAGGCCCCACATGGTGGAGTACCAGGTGATGTCGAGCGACATGATGAGGTCGATGGCAACGACCGTAAGCAGGATGGTGTAAATGAGGATGCCGATGCCGGAGAGATTCTCACACCGAATGCGCCAGTACTCGAAGGAGGCCTGGGTACCGGCTGCCGGGTCGGCGTCGCGCTGCAGCGACCAGGTATTAAGGAGGTAGCTCCAGACGCCGATGAAGGCGAAGACGACGACAAACTGCAGGACGACCGAAAGCGGCGAAAGCATGACGCGCTTCCAGTCAAGGGCGTGGGCCTCGCCGGGGGTGAGAAGGTGGTTTGAAAGAGCCTGCGAGACTGCATTGCCGGTGGGGTAACGCAGCCAGAGATACATGCCCTTGCCGAAGAGCAGGATGGGTATGAGACCAACGACGAGCAGGGGCAAGGTGCGAGTCATCGCCTCAAGCGGACGGCGGAGCATGAGACCCCACTTGCCGCCGGAGACGTACTGCAGCATAAGCACGCAGAGGCCGCCGCCGCAGAGCGAGAACATCATGAACCAGCTGAGCAGCAGGGCACGGAGGAAGTGTTGCTGACCTTCGTGGTTGAAGAGGAAGATAGCCGAGATGACGAGGAAGACAGCACCGACGACGAGGGCGCGGGTGCGCCAGACGGCGACGATGGGCGGCGCGCCGAGATCGCTGGGCAACACGCGTGCGCCGTGGTGCGCCAGGGGAAGTACGCCACCGGTGTCGTCCAGTTCGTGGGAGCCAAGCCCATGTGCGTTCAGTTCGTGTCCGTGTGCCATTCGCTCTCTCGTTCCGATCCTGTAGGTCCTTGCCGAACCGCTTGCCTAGGATGTTTGCCGTGCGCTGCTGCGATACAGGTGCTGGTTTACTTGGGACCGCTCATGTTGGTCGGGTTTTCTGCCGTTCCGGCATCACCGTAGATCGGAGCGGAGGTGCCGCGGGGAGAGGCGCTGGTGTTCTGAGTGGTAGAGCCGGTACGGTTTGCCGGCGAGTTGCCACCGCCGTTGTAGCTGCCGTCACCCGGGTCGCCGGGCATGCCGTTGTCAATGTTGCCGGGAGTTCCCCAGACCGCCGTGGCGGGCAGGGCCCACTCTGACGCGAAATTACGGGAAAGGCCACTGCGTTCCGCGACATCGCCAAGCTTTTCTACCTTGTTGCCACCTGCGTCGGCCACAGTGGCGCTTTGGCTGAGCTGGAGTGCGCGGATGTAGGCGACGACGGCCCAGCGCTCTTCGACGTTGAGCTGCGCCGAGTAATCAGGCATGGCACCGTAGCCGTTGGCGATGACGTTGTAGAAGTGTCCAAGCGGCATGCTGCGCATACGGTCTGTATGGAAATTGCCGGCGGGACGGTAGCCGCGCTGGACGACGATGCCGCCGCCGTTGCCCACGCGGGAGTGGCAGGCGCTGCAGAAGACGTTATATTCCTGCTGTCCGCGCTGCAGCAGGGCGATGTCGACAGCCATGGGCATGCCGTCACCTTCTTTGCCAGCCTCAAAGCCGGTCATCAGATAGGAGGTGGCGTCCAGCTGGCCGCGGGCAACGGTGTTTTGCGACTGGGGACGGACAGAGCGGCCGTCAGAGTAGAGGGATGAGCCGCGCTGCGGGTAGAACTTGGGCTGGTTGTGCATGTCCTGGCGGCAGCCGGCGAGCGAGAGGATACCCAGAGCGGTGAGGCCGGTGAGGAGGATGCGCGGGGTGGTGGTCTTGTTCAGCATTACAGGTCCACCTCAACCACGCTGACGGCGTGAAACTGTTCCAGAAAGAGGCGGGTGTCTTCAAGCTCGAAGCGAGGATCAATGGCTTCAAGGCAGAGGAAGAACTTGTCGTCTGTTGCACCCGAACGGAAGTTGGGGGCGTTGAAGACCGGGTGGTAGGGCTGGGGCAGGCCATTGAGGGCAAGCATGGAGAAGGCGGCGGAGAGGCCTGCGAAGAGGATGGTCCACTCGTATGCCGGGATGATGAACGCGGGCCAGGAGAATAGGGGACGGCCGGCGATGTTGACGTTATAGGAGATCTGGGACATCCAGACCTGCATGAGACTCGCGGTGGTGAGGCCCATGATGCCGCCGAGCAGGGTAAGCAGGGGGACGCGGTTGCGATGAACATCGAGCGCGGTCGCGGCTTCTTCGACGGGATAGGGCGTGTAGCACTCCATGCGGCGAAAGCCGGCGTCGCGGGCTTTCTCCGTGGCGTGAACCATTGCCTGGGGCGTGTTGAATTCGGCCAGGAGGCCGTAGATACCTTCTTCTACTGGCATGCTAGGCCACCTCGTTAACGGTGTCTTCCGCGGAGACTTCGTCGATCTTGGTCTGCGGAAGCATCATCTTGATTTCGCTCATGGGGATCATGGGAGCAAAGCGAACAAAGAGGAGGAACAGGGTGGTGAAGAGGCCCATGGTCCCGATGTAGAGCATGTAGTCCCACTTGGTGGCGCGGTAGGTGCCCCAGCTGGATGGGAGAAAGTCGCGGTAGAGCGAGGTGACGACGATGACGAAACGCTCAAACCACATGCCTATGTTGATGACGATGGAGATGGTGAACAGGTACCAGACCTGGATGCGGAGCTTGCGCCACCAGAGGGTGCCGAGAGGGAGCGCGATGTTGAAGAGGATGAGGAGCCAGTAGCCCCAGCCCATGGGACCGAACATGCGGTTCCACATCATGAACCACTCCCAGTGGGAGGCGGAGTACCAGGCCATAAAGACTTCGAGACCATAACCGTAGGCAACAATGAGGCCGGTGCCGAGCATGACTTTGGCCATGTTGTCGAGGTGGCGGAGGGTGACTAGGTCTTCCATATGGTAGAACTTGCGGATCGGAATGGCCAGGGTGAGAACCATGGCGAAGCCGGAGTAGATGGCGCCGGCGACGAAGTAGGGCGGGAAGACGGTGGTATGCCAGCCGGGAAGAGCGGCGACGGCGAAGTCGAAGCTGATGACCGTGTGCACGGAGAGCACGAGAGGCGTGGACAGGCCGGCGAGGAGGAGGGACGCGGTTTCGTACCGCATCCAGTGGCGAGTGCTGCCGCGCCAGCCGAGCGACAGGAGACCGTAGAACCATTTGGCGAATGGGAGTGAGGCCTTGTCGCGGAGGGTGCCGAAGTCGGGCACCATGCCGATGTACCAGAAGACGACCGAGATGGTGGCGTAGGTGGAGACGGCAAAGACGTCCCAGCAGAGCGGCGACCGGAACTGCGGCCAGATGTTCATGGTGTTGGGCAGAGGCAGGAGCCAGTAGCCAAGCCAAGGGCGGCCGATGTGGAGGACGGGGTACATGCCGGCACAGACGACGGCGAAGATGGTCATGGCTTCGGCAAAGCGGTTGATGGAGTTACGCCAGCCCTGCTTGAAGAGAAGAAGGATGGCGGAGATGAGGGTGCCGGCGTGGCCGATACCGATCCACCAAACGAAGTTGATGATGGCGAAGCCCCAGGCGCCGGGGATGGTGACACCCCAGATGCCAACACCGCGGAGGACGAGCCAGGTGACCGCGATGACGACGAGCGACGCAACACCGCCGGCCGCGATGAGGCCAAAGAACCAGCCGAGTGGGGTGTGCGAGGTGAGCACGATGTTCGCGATTTTTTGCGTAACGGAGGTGTAGTTATGTCCCGGAGCGATGACCGCGAACTCGCCGGTGCGCGGGTCGATCATGGGATCGTTGACGGGATGACGATAGGGGTGCGCGAGGGGTTTCGTCGCCATTATGCCGTCTCCGCTGTTTCGAGTTCGGGGTTCGGGTTCGTGACACCGGCGATATAGCTGGTGCGCGGACGGTAGTTGAGATCGGCCAGTACCTGGTAGCTGCGCTCTTCCTTCTTCAACTTGTTGACCTTGGCTGCGGGGTCATTGATGTTGCCGAAGGTGATGGCCGAGGTGGGGCATGCCTCCTGGCAGGCGGTGATGATTTCGCCGTCGCGAACGGCACGACCTTCCTTGTCGGCCTCGATTTTGGCGTACTCGATGCGCTGGATGCAGTAGGTGCACTTCTCCATGACGCCGCGGGAGCGGACGCTGACTTCGGGGTTGCGCATGAACTTGAGCGACTCGGTGTCGTAATCCGCGTAGAGGAGGAAGTTGAAGCGACGGACCTTGTAGGGGCAGTTGTTGGAGCAGTACCGCGTGCCGACGCAGCGGTTGTAGACCATGGTGTTGATGCCTTCGGGCGTGTGGACCGTGGCGCCGACGGGGCAGACCTGCTCGCATCCTGCGTTTTCGCAGTGCTGGCACATCATGGGCTGGAAGTGGGCCTTGGGTGCGTGGAGGTCGCCCTCGAAGTAGGTGTCGATGCGGAGCCACTGCATGTTGCGGCCGACTTTGACCTGCTCGCGGCCGATGACGGAGATGTTGTTCTCGGCATAACAGCTGACAACGCAGGCGTTGCAGCCGACGCAGCTGTTGAGGTCGATGGTCATGCCCCAGGCGTTCTGCATGACGTTTGTGCTTTTGTCTTTGTCGGTGTAGTTCCAGGCGTTGGGGAAGAAGCTGTCGTCGTGCTTGGGAGTCTCTTTGAGGAGAGTGCTCTCGTGAGCGTACTCGGGCTCCTTCTGCATTTCTGCCAGGGTGGCGGTGCGAATGATGGCGCGCTCCATGGCCTCGTGGCCTGGAAGGGACTCGTTGCCGCTCGTTGCCTTGTGGGCGAGGTCGCTTTGGGCCATCTTGCCGCGCTGGTCCATGCTGTGGACCGAGGTGACGCAGAGGTCGTGCTTTTCGCCGGTCTTGTTCACCTTGAGGCCGGTGGACAGGTAGGGCGAGGCGCTGCTCTGGAGCTTGTAGGCGTTTGAGCCGACAAACTGGGCCTGACGGCCAAACCAGCGGCCCTGGCCGAAGGTGACGGTGATCACGCCGTCGGGGTGGCCAGGAACCATGAGCGGCGGGAAGTTCACCTTTTGGCCGTTGACTTCAAGCTCGATGAGCTGATCCTCATTCACCTTGAGGTCGGCCATGGTGTTCATGCTCATGAGGGCGGCGTTGTCCCAGCTCATGTGGGTGATTTGACGAGGCATCTCCTGAAGCCAGCCGTTGTTGGCGAAGCGGCCGTCATAGGTGCCGGTATCGCCGCGGAAGGCGAGCTCGTAACCGCCGCTGGAGGCGGGGAAAGACGGGAGAGAGGCTTTACCGGGGGTCTTGCCTGCGGCGGTGAAGGCGCTGCCTTCTACCCAGCCGTCGTGGAGGGCCTTGCGCCAGCCAGCAGCGGGATCACCGGTGATGTAGGTCTTGCTGTTGGCCTGGACGATCTCCATGGTGGAGACGCCAGTGTTCTCAAGCAGGGTTTGGAGGACGTCGTAGTGGGTGACGCCGCCGTAGAGCGGGTCGATCATGGGCTGCAGGATGGTGACGGAGCCGTCGTAGCTGCGGGCGTCGCCCCAGCTCTCAAGGAAGTGAGCCTGGTTGATGTGCCACGTTGTGCGAGCGCCGGTCTCGTCTGGATGCAGGCCCATGTGAACGGTGTACGGCACAGCGCCGAGGCCGTCGCCGAAGCCGAGATCAAGCGGCGAGCTGTAGATGGGATTGCCACCGAGAATGACCAGCGCCTTGACCTGCCCGGACTTCATGGCACCGACCAGGTTACGGAAGTCGGCCATCTGCTCGGTGGGGATTTCTGCAACGGGCCGGGTGTAGACGACGGTGGAACCGACGGCACCGAGTTGCGCGTTGAGGGCGAAGGCGGCAGCGTGGATGGCGGGCGATGCCTGCTCGCCAGGAATGACGACAGCCTTTGCGCCTGACTTCTTGAGGTCGGCGAGGAGGGCGGCGAAGTACTTCCGGGCAAACTCGTCACCGGAGAAGCTGCCGCCATTGGCAAGAGCCGTCGCGAACCGCTCGATATCGGAGGGCTTGAGGCCGAGACGGTGTTCCGCCTTGGCACCGGTGACAGTCGGCATGCTCTCCACGACGTAGAGCCGGTTCATGGTCTTGCCGGCCTCGTAGGCGTGGCGCTCAGCGTATGCGGCAGAGAGCGGAAGGAAGCCAGGAAAGGCGTTGGAGGCCAGAAAGTCGGCATCGAGGGAGACGATGACATCGGCGTTTTCGAGCTTGTACTGCGCGTCAGTGTACTCGCCGAAGGCTGCCTTGGAGGCAATGCGCGAGCTGTCGCGGTTGATCGGCTCCCACTGAACGAGCCTGGCACCCGGGTACTTGGCCTGTGCGGCTTTCCACTGCGCGGCAAAGGTGGGCGAGATGATGGTTTCCGTCAAAAAGACGAGGCCCTGACCGCCGGCCGGAAGCTTTTGGACCTGCTCGAGAAAGGAGGTCTGGAAGTCTTCGAAACTGGAGTTGACGTTCTGGGCGCGGGTGCGATCAATGACGTGCTTGGAGCGGTCGGGATCGTACAGATCGAGCAGGGTGGCCTGGGTAAAGAGGTCCGTTTTACCCTTGCTCATGGGGTGCTCAGGGTTGCCGTCAATCTTGACGGGGCGGTACTCCTGGCTTTTGACCAGGATCGGGACGGCACCGGTGGGGAATGGGTGGGCGGTGGCGAAGAAGTTGGGCTTGCCGAGAACGAGGTCCTCGGGCTGCTTGATGTAGGGGTAGATCTCTTCGTCAGGCTGCTTGGTGCAGCCGGTAACGCCGGCCAGGGCGAGCGACGCACCCATGACCTTCATGAAGCCGCGACGAGAGAAGCCGTCGGTCATTTCGGAGGCCTGGCGGGGGAATTCCTCCTTGACCATCTCGATGAAGCCGGGGGCGTCGACGAGGTCGTCGATGGACTGCCAGTACTTTTTGCCGCGCTTGCCGTCGAGGCGCGCGCGCACTTCGTCAAGCGTGAGTTTTGCTGGCACGATCGAGGTGACGACGTTCGCTGTGGTGCTCTCGGTCATGCGGGTTCCGTTCTCAAGCGATTCTGTTCCAGAGGTCGTGATCATCGGTGGCAGACCTCGCAGCTCTGGAGTTCGTGCGGTGTGCGAATGCGGTACTTGTCGTCGAGATAGGTGCCGAGCGCCTGCTGCGAGGTGAACTTGACATAGCGCGCGGGCAGGATCGCTCCTGTTTCCGTGTCGGAGTAGGTTTGCCCGGAACCGGCGCGGGGAACAGGCTGAAGGTGCGTGCCGCTGCCGCCATTGGACCGGCTGTTGCCGCCGAGAGTGGTGAGCGAGTTGAGCTGTGCCAGTTCGGGGTTCTGCTCGCCGGGGTCCTTTGTGACGCAGTTCACCTGCTGGGCGGTGGCGGTTGTGTTCTTGCCGGTTTCCGCGCACCAGACGGGCTTGGAAGAGGACGGTCCGGACCAGGCCATGTTATAGATTTCGCTGGTCGGTCGCAGATTTTTGACCGGATTACGATGGCAGTTGAGGCACCACTCCATCTGCAGGGAATTTTCCATGTACATGATGGGCATCTCGTCGACGCGGCCGTGACAGCTGGCGCAGCCGATGCCCTTGTTCACGTGGATGGCGTGATTGAAATACACGTAGTCCGGCAGGTCGTGCACACGGATCCACTTGATGGACTGACCGGTCGCCCAGCTCTGGCGAACCGGCTCAAGCATGGCGGCGTTGGTCCAGATCTGCGAGTGGCAGTTCATGCAGGTTTTGGTGGGGGGAATACCGGAGTAGGCGGCTTTTTCCACTTGGACGTGGCAGTACTGGCACTGGATGCCGAGACCCTGAACGTGGTGTCGGTGGCTGAAAGGCACCGGCTGGTCAGCGCGCTGGCCCTGCTTGGTGACCCAGGGAGAGCGCTGGAGACTGTTAAGCGCCACGCCCAGGGCGACGACGATGAGTCCGGTAAGGACCAGGCCTGCGCGGGCCAGGGCGTTCGAACTGCGATCAAATACTTGCGCCATCGGTGCGTCCTGCTTCCTCTAGTCCGTCCGAAGAATCCTTCGCAAAAGGCTGGGATTCCCGCCGTTCCTGCCCTGTTGATGGGCCTTGCGGGTCTAACCGTGGACCCTGAGTTTGTTTTGTACGTTGTTGCCTGACGGGATTGGTTGTCTCTGTCACCACAAACTATAGCAGTGGCAGGTTGATGGATTCCTGTTGAGGTGTGCGGTGATTGTCTTGTCTTTTGTTGAACTTTCGATAATCGGTGTTGGTAGGTTTGCGCGGGCCCAAGATGCTGGGCAGAGCGGGAAACGTACCACAATTTGAGATTGTTCTAAGGTCGCTCAGGGGACCACAGTTGTAAATTGCGGCTGGAAAGGTCCGAGTTCGCGCAAGCGGAGCCTCGTGGCTTGGCGGCGGCGGTGTGAAGCCAGGCGACCACTCGGCTTCAGTGAGATCGCTGGCGGCGACGCGCAGGACCATGGACTTGACCTCGTTCTCGGGCACAACGAACATGTGGTCGTTCACGTCGAGAAACGTGATGATGGCTGCGAGGCCGATTCGCTTGTTGCCGTCAAGAAAGACGTGGTTCTTGATGAGACCCCATCCCAGGGAAGCAGCCAACATCGGAACCGTGACCTCTGGTTCGTAGTGGAGCCTGTTTTCGACGCGGTCGAGAGCGGACAAGAGAAGGTTCCTGTCTCGAAGACCATGGCTGCCGCCGTAGGTGTCGATCAGGTCAGCGTGGATTGCCAGGACCAGATCTTCTGCGAGGATCTGGATGGGCACGCTACTTGGCGAGCTCGTCGTAAGACGCCGACCATTGAGGCTCAGTGCGTTTGTAGGCACGCATACCTTCGTCGAAGGGGACGTAATCTGGCGCGGTGCCGGTCGATTTGGGGTGCGGTTGCACGTCGACCTCGGTGCCTTCACTAAGGCCTGCCAGACGCATCTGCTCTTCGGTAAACAACACACCGTAAGAGTCGCCGATTCGCTGTATCTGGAAAGTCATATGGCGAGTATACGAACGATTCGACGGCTGAATGCGTGTTTTTGGATGGAAGGCAGTGGACAATTCAATGTGGGACACTGCTGCTATGCCAAGACCAAGTGCTGACCGACCGCCGCCGTACGATGCAGCCGAGGCGGTGCAGGCGCTGGGCGCGGCGGATGCCAAGCTGCGGCGACTGATGGAACGGGCGGGGCCGTTTACGTTGCGGGTCAGCGGGACGCAGTCGCCGTTTGAGGCGCTGGCGGAGTCGATCGTGTTTCAGCAGTTACATGGCAAGGCGGCGCGGGCGATCCACACGCGGATGGTGGAGGGATTTGCGGGGGTGTGCGGTGTGGGGGTGCATCCGTCGCCGGAGCACTTGCTGGAGTGCCCGACGGTGCAGCTGCGAGAGGCGGGGCTAAGCCACAACAAGACGCTGGCGCTGCGGGACCTGGCGGCGAAGACCATTGATGGGACGGTGCCGACGCTGGCGCGGATCAAGCGGATGGAGGATGAGGCGATCATTGAGCACCTGACGCAGGTGCGGGGCATCGGGCGGTGGACGGTGGAGATGTTTCTGATGTTTCGGCTGGGGCGGCCGGATGTGCTGCCGGTAAGCGACTACGGCGTGCGGAAAGGGTTTGCGCTGACGTTTGGGACGCTGAAGCCGACGGACAAGGTGGGCGCGGCAGATTTGTCGAAGGCGGATGTGATGGAGAAGCGGGCGAAGAAGTGGCACCCATGGTGCAGCGTAGCGAGCTGGTACATGTGGCGTGCCTGCGACCTGGGCAAGCCGGGGGCGGAGATGGTGCTGCCGGGTGGCGGTGCTGCGAAGGTGAAGGCTTGACGCTGTTGCTTGGGCTGGCGCGGGCGTTCATCAACTTTTTTGGGATCACGAAGCCTCTGGTGGGACAGGAGCGCCGTGCGGCGTGGTTTATTGGTGTGCTGTTGCTGTTGATTGTGGTTGGCATGCTGCTGGCGCTTGTGGCATTTCTGCATATTCGAGGGTAAGTGGGAGGGTTGGTGAAGATTTCAGTTCCTGAGTTACCGGCCGGTATGCGGCGGGTAAGTGTTGCGATGTTATTGCTGGTTTTTGCGGTGCAGTTGGTGCACGTGGCGCGAGTTACATCGGCGAACTGGGATGAGTGCCACCACTTATATGACGGGTATAACATTCTGACGCACCGGGACTACCGGTTGAATGCGGAGGTTCCGCCTCTGGTCAAGATAACGGCTGCGTTGCCGTTGCTGCTGATGAAGATTGGACCGATGCCGGCGCAGGATAAATCGCAGGCGCTGAATGCCTTTATCGGTGGGCGGGAATTTGTGTTTGGGAATGGCGGAGATCGGGTGCTGTTCCCTGCTCGGCTGATGTGCTGTTTGTTTGCGCTGGCGCTGGCGGGGCTGGTGTACATGGTGACGCGGCACCTTTTTAGCGGGTGGGCGGGGTTGGCGGCGCTGGGGCTGTTTGTGTTCGATCCGCTGTTGCTGGCGCATGGTTCGCTGGTGAGTACGGATGTGGCGAGTGCGCTGTTTCTGTTTGGGTCCGTCGTTGCTTTCTGCAGGTATGCGGAGCGGCAGACGGCAGGACGGTTTGTAGCGGCAGGATTGTTGGTGGGTCTGGCATTGACTGCGAAGTTTACCGGGATTCTGGCGGTGCCGATGCTGCTGGCGCTGGCACTGGCGGAGGGTTTGCGGCAGCGGAACTGGAGGGTGCTGGGCCCGCGGCTGGCGTCGGCGGGCGGCATGTTGCTGGTGGGGTGGGTTGTAGTGTGGAGCTTCTATGGGTTTCGCTACAGGGCTGCGCCGGTGGGGCTGGACTTATCGCCGCTGACGACGCCGTACCTGGCGGGTATGCCGAATGCAAAGGATGGGGCGAAGCTGGCTTTTGTGGCGAAGTACCACTTACTGCCAGAGGCGTATGTGTGGGGTTTAGCGAATACGAAGTACACGGAGCAGGAGTACACGAGTTACTTTTTTGGGAAGGTGTACAGGCATGGCCCGTGGACTTATTTTCCTGTTGCGTTTCTGGTGAAGTCGACGCTGCCGTTGCTGTTGCTGCTGGCTGGGTCTGGTGTTGCGTGGTGGAGAACTGGGTGGAGGCGGCTCAGCCTACTTGCCTACTTTCTTGTTCCTGTCGGAGTTTATGGTGCCGTGATTACAACTTCACACTTTGATATCGGTGCGCGGCACTTACTGCCGATATACCCGTTCTTGTATGTGGTGGCGGGTGGCGTTGAGGCGACGATGCTGCAGGGCGGCATGGTGTGGGTAGCGATTGCGGTCGTTTTGCTGGGATGGCAGGCCGTGACGTCGGTGCGGGTGATGCCGGCGTATATGGCGTATGGCAATGAGGCGATGGGTGGGCCGCTGCAGGTTCGGCGATACCTGAGTGATGCGAATGTTGATTGGGGGCAGCAATTGAAGGGGGCTCGCCAGTATCTTGCGGAGAACCAGGTGAAGGATTGCTGGTTTGGGTATTTTCCGGATGGTGCCGTCGAACCCCGGGACTACGGGATTGCGTGCAAGCGGCTGCCGACGCCGAGCGGGACGTGGTGGATGGGTTTGCCGACAGAGGTGCCGCCTGCGATTGAAGGCACGGTCCTGTTGAGCGAGAGCGTGCTGGATGGGGTGGAGAGCGGAGATGGGCCGCTGAACCCTTACGCTTCATTTCAGAAGCTTAAGCCTCTGGCTGTGATCGAGGACGGGGTGTATGTGTTCCGGGGCCGGTTTGCGGTTCCGCTGGCGGCCGCGTGGATCGACGTGCGACGGTCTGCGGAACTGGAGCGCGCCGGCGACAAGGATGGTGCGTTCAGGGCTGCAGCAGAAGCGGTGACACTGGCGCCGAACCAGGCCAAGACTCAGCTGAACGTGGCGGACATGCTGGCACAGCGCGGTGCATGGAACGATGCACTGCTGCATTATGAACTGGCGGAGCAATGGCTAAACGCCAACCGGCCGGAGCTGGAAGAGGAAGAAGTCGGACCGGCGATCCGGGCGGGGTTGGCGCAGGCGCGGTCACACACGAAGTAAGAGTGCCGGGGCGCGGTTCTACACTGAAGCCGTGGCTGATAATTTTGCGCAAACGCTGAAGGCCCAGGCCGACATCGTCAAGATCATTGGCGAGTATGTGAAGCTGCGCAAGGCGGGTGCGCGGAACTGGACGGGCTTGTGTCCGTTTCACCAGGAGAAGTCACCATCCTTCAGCGTCAATGCGGTGGAGAACTACTACTACTGCTTTGGGTGCAAGCAGACGGGTGACGTCTTTACGTTTGTGATGAAGCTGGAAAACGTGTCGTTTCCGGAGGCGGTGAAGGCGGTTGCCGGGAAGATGGGCGTGCCGATGCCGCGGCGAGAGTTTGGGTCGCCGGAAGAGGCGGCGCAGGCCGGTGTGCGCAAGGGGCTGCTGGATATTCACGAGGCGGCGACGCAGTACTTTGAGCAGGCGCTGCAGGGGCCGGAGGCGGCGCGGGCGCGGGAGTACCTGACCGGCCGGGACCTTTCGCCGGAGGTGCAGAAGATGTTTCGCATCGGGTATGCGCCGGATGATTTCAACAGCATGCGGGATGCCATGCTGAAGGAATTTTCTGACGAGGTTCTGCGGAGCTCCGGGCTGTTCAGTGCAAAAGAGCAGAGCGATGAGGGGCGGCCGGTGGGGCCGCTGTACTCGAAGTTTCGCAAGCGGATTACGTTTCCCATTGCGAATGAACAGGGCAAGACGATTGCGTTTACGGCGCGGGCACTGGACAGCGATGAGAAGAGCGGGCCGAAGTATATGAACTCGCCGGAGACGCCGCTGTATAGCAAGGGGCACGTGCTGTTCAACCTGGACAAGGCGAAGGGGTCGATGCGGACGCAGGATTATGCGCTGCTGGTGGAAGGACAGATGGACTGCATTCGCGTGTTTACGGCCGGTGTGCAGCCGGTGATTGCGACAAGCGGGACGGCCTTTACGGAGCACCAGGTGCGGCTGCTGGGACGGTTTACGAAGCGTGTGATTGTGAATTTCGACCCGGACACAGCAGGCGCCAACGCATCAGAGAAGACGTTGGGCTTGCTGACGGAAGAGGGCTTTGAGGTGACTGTGGTGACGCTGGAGGGCGGCCTGGACCCGGACCGGTATGTGCGGGAGCATGGCATCCACGCGTATGCCGCGGCACTGAGCGCGAAACAGGCGTACAGCGATTACCTGATCGAGCGGGCTAAGACGTTGTTTCCGGCGCGGACGGCAGACGCGAAGCTGAAGGCGATGAACTTTTTGCTGCCGCATATTCGTCGGCTGCCGAGTGCCATTGCACGAAGTGAGTTTGTGGACGATGCTGCGCAAAAGCTGGCGATTGACAGTGCGTTGCTGCGGCAGGAGATGCAGCAGGCGGCGTCGCAGCGGCTGGGCAGCGTGCGTCAGACGGCGGCACCGGCCATGAGTGAAGCGGAGCGTGTGCTGCTGCGCGCCCTGGTGCTGCCGCCGGCGGAGCGAGCCCGGCAGCGAGCGGCAACAGAGATTGCGGCGCATCCGGAGTGGCTGGAAGGGCTGACTACAGCGACGCTGCTGGAGGTCCTGGCACACGCTCCGCTGGACGCCGTGCTGGACCCGATGATGCTGGCGCCAGATGATGCGAGCCGGAACATGCTGGCGCGAGTGCTGGCCGAGGATCATGGCGAGGACGAGACCAGCCTATCGGCAGACACGGGCAATGCCCTGCACACCCTGGAGCGGCGAAGGCTGGAACGCCGGCAGAGGGAGTTGCGGGTTGCCAGCGCCGAAGCAGAGCGCAAGGGCGATGCGGCGGCGATGGACGGGATGACAGCCGAGCTGATGCAGGTAAACCGGGCATTGCGCACGCTGTAGGCCGTGCGACATCCCTGTCCGAAAACCGGGACCTGAAATATGGCGTTGCGCACGTGGGTTGGGTGATAGGTATTGAGACGGCGGTTGGAGAGTGGAAGGCGCGGAGACCCATGTCCGAAAGTCCGGACATGGGGCACACGTTAAGTGGGGAGGTGGTTATGCTGCGGTTCCGGCCAGGGACGCCAGTTAGAAGGCGGCGGAGGCTGCCTGTTTGCTGATCTCTACGGTGTCTTTGAGTGGGAGGGAGTCGACGTTGTCGCCGACTTCTACCGTGAAGTGGCCGGGATCGACGACCCACTTTTTGCCGGCTACGTCGTAGTAGGCAAAGGAGCGGGCATCCAGCGGAACAGTGAGGTGCTTTGTTTCGCCGGGGGCGAGTTCTACGCGGTCAAAGCCTTTGAGCTCGCGGATGGGGCGGGGGAGTTTAGTGTGAGGGTCGCCGACGTAGACCTGGGCGACTTCGGCGCCTTTGCGGGTGCCGGTGTTGGTGACGTCGAACTCTACGGTCATGGTGGCGCCCGTGCCGGGTGTGGCTTTCAGGTTTGCGAACTTGAAGGTGGTGTAGCTGAGGCCGTAGCCGAAGGGGAAGAGCGGTGTGATCTTCTCCTTCTGGTAGCCACGGTAGCCGACGAAGATGCCTTCCTTGTAGGTGACCTTGATGCCGCCATCCTGCGGGTAGAAGTTGTTGAAGGTGGGATTGTCCTGCTCGCGCCGCTCGAAGGTTGCGGGCAGGTGACCGCCGGGGTTGATGTCGCCGAAGACGGCTTCTGCGAGGGCGGTGCCGCCAGACTGGCCGCCGTACCAGGCCTCGATGAGTGCAGGGACCTTGTCGATCCAGGTGGTGGAGTCGACATTGCCGCCGCTGGTAAGCGAGACGATGGTCTTAGGATTGGCAGCGGCCATGGTGCGGATCAGGGCGTCCTGGCCGTAGGGGAGGTCAAAGGTACGGTCGCCGCCTTCGCCTTCGGATTCGTTGTCTTTGTTGGTCTGGTAGCCGGCAGCGACGAGTACAACGTCGGCTTTGGCGGCGAGTGCTTTGGCGGTGTCGGTGACGACGGAATCTTCAGGAACGAGGGCAAGGCGAACCTTGCCGCCGATGGGGCCCTTTTGCCAGGTTTGGACGACGACCTTGTGGGTGCCGGCTGAAAGAGGCATGGTGAGGTGCGGCTCAAAGGCGCGGACGTACTTCCAGTCGTCGATGACGGGCTTGCCGTCGATGTAGACCAGCAGGCCGTTGCTTTCGCCGCCAGTGGTGGCCGCGAGCAGATAGGGCGCGGCAGTGGCTACGGTGACGTAGCCAGTGATGCGCTGGGACGTGACCTTGTTTCCGCCGGTCATGAGGGCGTCCATGAGTTCATCGAGGTTGTCGGAGATGGCGTCCCAACCGACGCCGGTGATGTCGATGTTTTTGGCGTGGTGTTGCGTACCGGCGCCGGAGAGGTCGCCGTTGTCGAACTTTTCGATAAGGACGCCGGGCTTGCTGCCGGTTTCGTCGGTGGTGAAGCTGGTGCGCTGCGCAAGCTGCGAGAGGGTGGGCAGGCCAACGTCGTACAGGACGTTTACGTTGTCGCCGGCGGTGCGCTCCATGCCGACGAGCGGGCCGGTCAGGCTGAACGGAACGACGCCCGCGCTACCGCCGCCGACGGCTGTGCCGGGATAGGCGTCGGGGCCAACGACAAGGATCGTCTTGACCTGGGAGCGGTCGAGCGGGAGGAGGTTGCCGGTGTTCTTGAGCAGGGTGATGGATTCGCGCGCGCCCTGCAGGGCCACGGCGTTGTTCTTCGCGTCAAAGGTGGAGATGGTGCTGTCACGCTGGGAAGAGCCGGGGGCCAGCCAGCCAAATGCGGCGGCGGTGAGCAGGATGTGGCGGACCTTGTCGTCGATGGTGCTCTGCTTGACGGTGCCGTTGGCAAGAGCGGGAAGGAGGTTGGCCTCGTTCATGAAGGCGCCGTTGGGCATTTCGATGTCGAGGCCGCCGTTGGCCGCGCCGACGCCGTCGTAGGTGGCGACCCAGTCGGACATGAGCGTGTAAGGGAAATGCCAGTCGTTGCGCAGGATGTCGATGTTGAGGTGGGAGTTTTGGGTGGCGTGCGCGCCGTTGATGAGGTTGTAGCTGTCCATAACGGCGCCGACGTGGGCCTTTTTGACGGCCATCTCAAAGGCGGGAAGATAGATTTCGCGGAGGGTGCGTTCGTCGACGATGGAATCGGAATCGTGGCGGAGGTATTCGGAGTTGTTGGCGGCGAAGTGCTTGACGGTGGCGCTGACGCCCTGCGTCTGCATGCCGGTGATGTAGCCGACGGCCATTTCGCCAGAGAGGTACGGATCCTCGCCGAAGTACTCGAAATTGCGGCCGTTGCGGGGCGAGCGGTAGATGTTGACGCCGGGGCCGAGCATGAAGTGGACGCCGCGGACACGGGCGTCGCGGCCGATGCCGGCACCGACCTTTGCGGCGAGGTCGCGGTCCCAGGTGGCGGCGAGGCCGATGCCGGCGACGTAGGTGGTGGAGGGAAAGCCGCTGTTGGAGCGCGTGCCGTAGGGGCCGTCGGACATTTCAAGCGCGGGTACGCCGGCGGAGGGCACGGCACGGGCGGCAAAGCCGGTGCCGCCGATGTAGTCGACCTTCTGCTCGGGGGTCATCTTTGCGATGATGTCTTCGACCTGCTGCTTTTCAGCGTCCGTGGGGGTGTGCGGAGCCTGGGCAGCGGCGAGAGTGGTAGCGGCGAGGGCCAGGGCGAGCAGGGCTTTGCGGGGCATTGTGTGGCTCCGGAGGATCTTCTCAAGACAGTGTTGCCGAAATTGTATTGCGTACCAAAGGAACACGCTGGATGAGTGTCTGGCAAATGACGTAAGCCGGGCGGGAACGCGAACGAGGCTCGCATCTACGCGGATGGGCAGGGATGAGGAAGTGCTTTTTCAGAGCGATGAATTGAGGTGATCTTCCTTCGCGTCCCCTGCGCTGTTACTTGCTCTCGTCGATCTGGGCGGGGGCGAAGCTGTGGGGGGCGGTAACGTTTTCGCCGAGTTTGTCGTCGGCGGCCTGCATGGTCTGGCCGGTGAGGGCGCCCGTGACGGCGGAGTCCATCATGAGTTCGGCGAAGCGGTGGGTCTTTTTGTCGAGCGAATCGATGCCGCGGCGGATGAGTTTGTATTCGTTGCCTTTGACGCTCGCTTCGAGCTCGAGCATGGCGGATTTGATGTGCTCGATTTCGTCGGGGGTGAGTTGCTGCCAGGCGGCGTGCTTCTCCCCCTTTGCGACGGCTTCGAGGATGGTGGCGGCTTCGTTTTTGGCCTCGATGAGCTGGCGCTGCGTGAGGTCCTCTTCGGCATTATCGAAGCTGTCCAGGATCATGGTTTCGACTTGCTCGTCGGAGAGGCCGTAGGAGGGTTTGACGTCGATCTGGGCGGCCTGGCGGCTGCGCTGCTCGCGCGCCGAGACCTGGAGGATGCCGTTGGCGTCGATGAGGAACTTGACCTCGATGCGCGGCATGCCGGCGGTCATGGGCGGGATGTTCTTGAGGTCGAAGCGGGCGAGGGAGCGGCAGTCCTTTGCGAGTTCGCGCTCGCCCTGGACGACGTGGATGGCGACGTTGGTCTGGCCGTCGACGCCGGTGGTGAAGTGCTCCGTTGCGCTGGCGGGGATGGTGCTGTTGCGCTGGATGATTTTGGCGACGACGCCGCCGAGTGCCTCGATGCCGAGCGAGAGGGGTGTGACGTCGAGGAGGAGGAGGTCGTTGGTGGTGGCGGAACCACCGGCGAGGATGTCGGCCTGCACGGCGGCACCGAGTGCGACGACTTCGTCGGGGTTGAGTTCGGTGTGGGCCTGCTTGTTGCGGGCGGAGAGCCGGAAGACGTCGTCGACGAGGGAGCGGACGGAGGGGATGCGGGTGCTGCCGCCGACGAGGACCACTTCGTCGATGTCTGCCGGGGTGAGTTGCGCGTCTTTGAGGGCCTGGCGGGCGGGCGCGGCGGTGCGCTGGATGACGGGGGTGATGAGCTGGTCGAACTGCGCGCGGGTGAGCTCGCGAGTGTAGCGTGCGTCGGTGTTGGTGAAGGGCTGCAGGTCGATGAGGAAGCGGGCTGATTCGTCTTGCGAGAGGGCGATTTTAACGTCGATGACGGCTTTGCGGACGGTCTGGACGAGGGCCGGTGGAAGGTCTTTTAGTTCGGTCGAGGCGAAGTGTTCGTTGCGGATTTCGTCGAGGGCGATGGTGAGCAGGAGGTTGTCGATGTCGTCGCCGCCGAGGTGGGTGTCGCCGTTGGTTGCGATGACCTCGAAGATGCCGTCGTGGAGCTTGAGGATGGAGACGTCGAAGGTGCCGCCGCCGAAGTCGTAGACGGCAACCGTTCCGACTTTTGCGCGGTCGAGACCGTAGGCCAGGGCTGCGGCGGTGGGCTCGTTGACGAGGCGGAGGACGTCGAGGCCGGCGATGCGGCCGGCGTCCTTGGTGGCCTGACGCTGGGCGTCGTTGAAGTAGGCGGGGACAGTGACAACGGCGCGGGTGACGGGCGTGCCGAAGTAGCGCTCGGCGTTGCGCTTGAGCTGCTGGAGGACGAGGGCCGAGATCTCCGGCGGGGCGAGGGTGCGGTCGCCTACTTTGACTTTGAGGACGGCGTTGTCGCCTGTTTCCTCGAGGTGGAAGGGGAAGAATTCGAGCTCGTCGCGGACGTCTGCGAGGCCGCGGCCCATGAGCCGCTTGGCGGAGTAGACGGCGTTGGCGGGGGCGGTGAGCAGGGTGGCTCGGGCGGCGTTGCCGACGGTCGTCTTGTCGCCTTCAATGGCGACGACGGAGGGGACAAGGGGCGAGCCGTCTTCGCCGGGGATGACGACGGGCACCCCGTCCTGGAGGTAGGCGACGAGGGAGTTGGTGGTGCCGAGGTCGATGCCGACGACGCGTGTGTTTTCTGCCATGGTGTTCCCTGCTCTTCCGTGGCGGTTTGGGGGCGCGATGCGCCTTGGACCGCTTGCTTATTTTCGCATTTGGGGTCTGTTGAGGCTTGAACCCACCTTAGCTTCGTGAAGGTGGGGCACCCACTGGAGTGAGATGCGTAGAGGCAGTATTAGCGGAGGAGAAGGGTGACGTTGGCGCCTGCCGGGAGGGTTTCGGCGGTTGGGGGAACGACGAGGTAGCAGTTGGCGCGGGCGTTGCTGTGGAGGTCGCCGGAGCCTTGCCAGCCGGTGGGTCTTACTGTTGCGCCTTCGAGGGTGGACTGCATGTGGGCGGGTAGGAAGCGGGTGAGGCCGGGGCGGACGGCGACGGCTTCGGTAAGGGTGGCGTTGGCGAAGACGGGAGCGGGCGCGGTTTCGCCGGCAAGGGCGCGGAGCATAGGCATGGCGAAGAGGGTGGCCGTGACCTGAGTGGAAACCGGGTTGCCGGGGAGGCCGAAGATCCACTGCGCGGGTAGGTTGCCGATGGCGGGGATGCGGCCGAAGACGGCGGGCTTGCCGGGCTGGATTTTGACGCCGGTGAAGAAGAATTGGGCACCCATGTTGAGGAGGACTTCTTCGACGAGGTCGTACTTGCCGGCGGAGACGCCACCGGAAAGGAGGAGAAGCGGCGTGGAGCGGACCGAGGCGATCGCCTGCTCGAGCGCTTCGCGGGTATCGGCGACGGGTGGCAGGGTGTGCGGATCGCCGCCGTTGCTGCGGACGAGCGCGGCCAGGCAGTGGGAGTTCGAGTTGCGAATCTGCATGGGGCCGGGAGTGTCGGCGACGCCGACCAGTTCGTCGCCGGTGGAGAGGATGGCAACGATGGGTTGGGGCCAGACCTGCAGGGTGGCTGCGCCGATGGACGCGGCGAGAGCGAGTTCTGCAGCGCCCAGGCGTGTGCCGGCGGGAAGGACGAGGTCGCCGGCGCAGGCCTCGGCGGCGCGGGGGACGATGTTTTCGCCGGGGCGCAGAGGTTTGTCGGGTAGTGGTTTGACGGTGTTTTCGCCGCGGTCCACGTGCTCGAGCATGCGGACCGCGTCAGCACCCTGCGGGATGGGTGCGCCGGTCATGATTTCGATGGCTTGGCCAGGCTGGAGGGCGGGGCCGGTCCACTGCTCGCCGGCACGGATGGAGCCGATGAGGTGCAGTGGCTGCTGGCCGACTTCGCCACGCACCGCGTAGCCGTCGCGGGTGGAGCGGTCGAAGGGGGGCTGGTCGCGGTCGGCGTGCAGCGGTTGGGCGAGTACGCGGTTGAGGGCGGCGTCAAGTGGGACTTGGACCGGCGGGCCAGGGGGAACGGTGGCATGGGCGTGGTCGGCGACAAGGCGCAGAGCTTGAGCGCAGTGAAGCAGAGGGGAGGTGCCGGGCTTGGAATCAGTCACGTTGTCAGTATCGCGCGGGCGGCGAGGTGATGCGTGGCCGCCGCAGCCGATAGCGTGATCCCGGAGGGCAGGGTTCATTGCCGAAGTTGGCGCAGTGAAGCGAATTGAAGGAGCGAGCTGCTTTTCCACTTGCGCGATAGGTGCAGTTGGGCGAACATAAAGCGAAGAAACCAGAGTGCGGCGTCAGCAACTAACACCGCACTGCCGGTTTAGAAGAGATTGAACGTGGGTGGCGAGTCGTCTGCAGGACGGAGTGCGACGCTGGCTTTGCACAGGCGTGCAAGGCGCGGCGCGGGCATCCTTTGCGGACACAGAACGTCGCTGCCCAGATGGCTGGGCCTGGGACGCACGCGGAGGGACCAACCCGTGGGCGACGATGTCGGCGGCGCACCGTGGGCCGTGCTTCCCGTGCGATTCCCAGGCTCAGCCAGCATAAAACGTGTGCGAGCCAGAAGGGCGCCTGCTGCATCCAACTTCGGCATGAAGATGTCTACGGTGAACCGTATGAGGGCAAGCGCGAAGCAGGTGCACATGGTTTTGGCGCTGATGGCGTGTTTGACCACAGCGGCGACAGGTGTGACAGCGGCGGCGCAGGGTGGTACTGGCGGACGACTGTTGGTGCTTTCAAAGCGGGCGCATACGCTGAGCATTGTGGATCCTGCGACGCTGAAGGTGGTGGGTAGCGCGCCGGTGGGCGACGACCCCCATGAGGTGATTGCGTCGGCAGATGGAAAGACTGCGTACGTGTCGAACTATGGCTTTGGTGCGTTCCATGCACTGGCTGTAATTGATTTAGTAAGTAGCACGCCGCGTACCTCGATTGACCTGGGTGCGCTGACCGGGCCGCATGGGCTGGACTTTGTGGATGGTTCGGTGTGGTTTACGGCCGAAGGCGCGAAGGCCATTGGGCGTTACTCGCCTGCTACGGGCAAGGTGGACCTGATTTTAGGGACAGGGCAGAACCGGACCCATATGGTGCATGTGCTACCGGGTGGAGAGCATGCCATTGTGACGAATGTGAGCTCCGGCACGGTGAGTTTGCTGGATCGTGAAGAGATGAAAATGATGCCACCTCCGCCGGGAGGAGGTGGGCCTGGTGGTGGGCCAAGTGGACCTGGTGGTCCTGGTGGCGGTCCGGGTGGACCTGGTGGGCCGGGTGGATCACGTAAGGATTGGAATGAGACCGTGATCAAGGTGGGCAATGGGTCAGAGGGGTTCGACCTGTCGCCGGATGGACGTGAGATCTGGGTTGGGAATGCGCAGGATGGGACGATCAGCGTGATCGACTACCCGAGCAAGCGCGTTGCGGCGACGCTGCAGGCGAATGTGCGTGGGGCGAACCGGTTGAAGTTCACGCCGGACGGTGTGCATGTTCTCGTGTCGACGCTGGATGGTAGCGGACTTGCGGTGCTGGATGCGCAGACGCGGCAGGTGATTAAACGCGTGCCGATTGGGCATGGCGCTGCGGGTCTCCAGATGCAGCCGGATGGTGCGCGTGCATACGTGGCCTGCGGGCCGGATAACTGGGTGGCGGTCGTTGACCTGCGCACCCTTACGGTTGTGGGACACATTGACGCAGGTGGTGAGCCGGACGGCATGGCGTGGGCTGGAGGACGCTAGGTGACCTGGCTTCGAGATCGCGCCAGCTGAACGGCTTCAGCGCTGTTCGTGGTAGTCGGGTTCGGTGTTGATGGTCCAGAGGGCGTCACGGTCGGTCAAGCCGGAACTGATCTGATCGACAGCGGTCATGGCGGCGAGCATGCTGTGGTCCTGGTTGTTGTAGCGGTGCATGCCGTTGCGGCCGATGAGGAAAAGGTTTCCGAGGCGATCCGTATAGTTTCGAAGGGTATCGAAGTGTTCGTAGGTGCCGAGATAGGCGGGGTAGGCCTTGGGTACGCGAACGATATGGGTGTCGAGAACGTCGTCGAGATGCAGGAGGCCCATGGCAGCGAGTTCGCTGGCGGCAAAGCTCCGCAGGGAGTCGTCAGGCATAGTCCACAGGTCATCGCCTTCAGCGCAGAAGTATTCCAGGCCGAGCCAAACGGTGGTGGGGTCGGCAACCATGCTTGTCGACCAGTTGTTGAAGATTTGCAGGCGGCCCATGCGGATGCCGGGTTCCTGGATGTAGATCCAGGTGTCGTCGAGCGGAGCGCCGCATGGCATGCGCAGGGCGAGGCGTTTGCTGAGCAGGCCGACGGTAAGGAAGTCGCGGAAGCGCAGGCCCTCGGCGATGGCGCGGACATGCGGCGGGACGTCGCTGCCGAGCGCCTTGATGAGTGCGGGGACAGGCATGGTGGAGAGGACGAAGTCGGCCGGGATGCATTCCTGCGCGCCGGATGCGTGCAAAGCGTGGACGCAGGTGATATGGCTGTTCGCAACGGGGCTGTTCAGAACGGGGCCCTCCAGAACAGAGTCGTTTGTGACGCAGAGTTCGCTGGCAGTGGTCTGGAGTCGCACCTCGCCGCCGCGTTCGACGACTTGTTGCGCGATGTGTTCCCACAGCTGACCGGGGCCGAGTTTGGGGTAGAGGAACTGTTCGCAGAGGGAGGTGTCGGCGGCGTTGCCGGCGAGCCTGAGTGTGCGGCGGAGCTGGTGGTGGACGGCGCGCAGGAGCGAGAGCTTACGGATGCGCTGGGCTCCCCAACGGGCGGGGATCTGGTCGCAGGGGACGCCCCAGACCTTTTCGGTGTAGGCCTTGAAAAAGGTTTCGTAGAGGCGGCGGCCAAAGCGCTGCGTGAAGAACTGCTGCATGTTGACGGGTGCGGCGTGAGGGCGCAGTTGCTGGGCTGCGTAGCTGGCGATGATGGCTGCGGAGCGCTGCCAGCCGAGGCGGCGAAGGGTTTGAGCGGAGAGGGCGAGCGGGTAGGCGAAGAACTGCTGGAGGAAGTAGATGCGGCTGCGGCGGGGACGCAAGAGCATGACGTGGTCGGGGTTTGGCTGGTCTGCCGAAAAACTACAGGCTTCTCCGCTGGTGTCTCCGAGGCGCTGCTCTTCGGTCGAAATGCCAGGATTTGAGATGGATTCGCAGGGCATGTGGCGGGCCCACCATGCGTTGACGCGCTCGCTTTTTGAAAAGAAGCGGTGGCCACCGATGTCGAGCCGGTTGCCCTTGTACTGGACGGTGCGTGCGAGGCCACCGATGGCATCAGTTGCTTCCAGAACGATGGGCCTGATGTCGGTGTGTTCCAGCAACTCAAGCGCGGCAGTGAGACCGGCCGGGCCGGCACCGATGATGACGGCGGTGCGCTGCCGCCGCATAGTGCTGGGGTGCTGCGGGTTCATGCGTTTTGCCGGTTGGTGCGGTACTGCTTGCCACGCGCGCCGGCGACCTGGTTGAAGGCGACGACCCACGGCACAGCAAGCGAGAAGAGCAGGCGGGCGGGGAGGATGGCGGAGAGGCGGGGGCGGAGTGCGGGTTCGGTGAGGAGCGAGCGCAGGTCGAGCCGGTAGGCGAAGTAAACTTCGAGCGCGAGGACGAGTGCGGCGGGCCACGGCGTTGTTGAAAGAAACGCGAGGGCGATGGCCTCTGCGGCGCAGCGGAGGACGTTGCGGAGGAGACGGGCGGGGCGCATGCCGGCTACGCCGTCGGCGACGGCATAGCTGCTGACCTGGTGCAGAGCGCCGCGGAGCGTGTTTCGTGGTGTGTAGATGGCCTTGCTACCGGCGGCGAAGGCCGTGCGGGCGGAGCGGCGCATGGTCTGGTCGAAGAGCACATCTTCGCCGATAAAGAGCGTTTCCGGGAAGCCACCGGCGCGCTGCCAGGCCTCTCGGGTAAAGGCCATGGAGCGTGCTGTGCAGGACTTGGTGGGCTCGTTGGCGGCGAGCTTGACACCGAGGAAGGGTGCGGCGGCGATGTCCCAGGTGGAGGCTTCGTCCAGCTGGAGGCGGGAGCCGCCGAGGGTGTATTCCGCTTCGTTCAGGAGGGGTGCGGTGAGGTGGGTAAGCCAGTCCGGTGCGTAGGTGCAGCCGGCGTCTGCGCAGGCGATGACGCTGCCGTTGGCGGCGGCGATGGCGACGTTGCGACCGCGTGCGATGGGGCCGGGGCTGCCGCGCAGGCTGCAGCTTTCGTCCTGAATGGGAAGCAGTGCGGGCCAGAGCACAGCGCGGTCGAGCAGGTGCTGCCAGGTGCCGTCGGTGGAGCCACCGTCGACAATGACGACCTGTGCCACGGGAGGTTGCTGCTGCTGCAATGAATTGAGAAGGCCGTCGATGTCCGCGCGTTCATTCAGGACGGTTGCGATGACGGATGGAGATGGTTGCAGCACAGGATCGCAGTGTATCGCGCTGGGAGCGGAAGAATCCGGCATGACTTTGCGTCTCAGGACGAGATAGTCTCGTATCCGCTGACAGACTCCGTTGTAAGAAATCTACGAGGCAGCTACCCCATGGCCATGATTGGCAGCACTACCAGCACCGGCATCAGCCGGGCACGGACCGACTACAGCGCGATGACCGTGGCGACGGCGCTGTTTTTTATGTGGGGTTTTCTGACCAGCCTGAACGACATCCTGATCCCTCACCTGAAGTCGATTTTTGCGCTGACGAATGCGGAAGCAGCGCTGATCCAGTTTGCGTTCTTCGGGTCGTATTTTCTGTTTGCGATTCCGGGTGGCAAGCTGGTGGAATATCGCGGCTACAAGCAGACCATGGTGATTGGGCTGCTGGTGGCGGCTGTGGGTGCAGCGCTGTTCATTCCGGCTGCAAAGCTGGCGAGCTATCCGCTGTTCCTTGGCGCGCTGGTGGTAGAGGCGGCGGGCATTACGTTTCTGCAGGTGAGTGCAAACCCGTATGTGACGAGCATTGGGCCGGCGACGACGGCGAGCAGCCGGCTGAACTTTTCGCAGGCGTTCAACTCGCTTGGCACGACCATTGCGCCAAAAATTGGTGGACTTTTCATTTTGAGCGCGGCGTTGCCAATTGCAGTAGAGAAGCTGAAGGCTTTGAGCGCGCCGGAGCTGCAGGCGTACCGCGCGGAACAGGCGGGGACGGTGACTGTGCCGTACATCGTTATTACCGCGATTCTGCTGCTGCTGGCGGCGGTGCTGGCGAGCATCAAGCTGGGCAAGCAGGCGCAGAACACCGTGGACTACCGGCCGATTGCAGGATTTGGCGGCAGCATTCTGACGCAGAAGTGGCTCTTACTGGGTGCGCTTGGAATCTTTTTGTACGTGGGTGCGGAGGTGTCGATCGGCAGCTTTCTGATTGGATACTTTGGGCGGCCGGAGATCGGCAATCTTTCCGCGGCGGCAGCGGCGACCTATGTGGGCTACTACTGGGGCGGTGCGATGACTGGCCGCTTTATTGGATCGGCGATCTTGCAGAAGGTGCGCACCGGAACGCTGCTGGGCGTGTGTGCGCTATTGGCTGTGCTGCTGGTGGTGGCAAGCATGCTGACTACCGGGCATACGGCAATGTGGACCATCCTGGCGGTGGGGCTGTTCAACAGCATTATGTTCCCGAGCATCTTTACGCTGGGGCTGGCGGGGCTGGGGGAGTTGACGAGCAAAGGCAGCAGCCTGATGGTGCAGGCAATTGTGGGCGGCGCGCTGATTCCGCTGGTGTACGGCAAGCTGGCCGATGGCATCGGCTACCAGCATGCGTTCATCGTTCCTGCGTTGTGCTATGTGTACATTGCGGTGTATGGCTTTCTGGCGTCGCGGCGGTCTTTGATGACGGACCCGCTTGCGGGTGCACAGGCAGAAAACTTCTAAGCCGTCAGAGCCGACGAAGCTAAACGTGCCGCGCGACGGATGAGGAGCTTAGCCGACAGAGCGATTTGCCGGGTGGTCGCTTTGCTATACTCGGCCCTAAAGTAGGCGCAGTATGGCGCTATGCGGCGCGTGCACCAGCAGCGCGGCCAATGAGGAGACAGGAGAGCCAATGACGGATACCGCCATACCCCAAGTCCCATTCGGCGAACGGCTGAAGGCGCACGTGCAGATTGCACGGCTTGACCACTCCATCAAGAACCTGTTTGTGCTACCCGGTGTTATTGTGCCGCTGAGTGCGTATCCGGCGCAGTTCAACGCGCATATGCTGGGCGTGCTGGTGTTGGCGTTTGTGAGCATTACGCTGGTGGCTTGCAGCAACTACGTGATTAACGAGGTGCTGGACGCGCCGTTCGACCGGCTGCACCCGATCAAGCGCAACCGGCCCGCGGCGCGCGGCGTGGTGAATATTCCGCTGGCGTATGCGCAGTGGCTGGGCATGATGGTGGTGGGCATTGCGATAGGCCTGACCATTGGCAAGATGTTTGCGCTGACCGCGCTTGTGCTGTGGATTATGGGTTGCGTCTACAACATCAAGCCGCTGCGCACAAAGGACGTGCAGTACCTGGACGTGCTGACAGAGAGCGTGAACAACCCGCTGCGCATGCTGCTGGGTTGGTATGCGGTGACGGCCGCCATGGCGATGCCGCTGGTGCCGCCGATCAGCCTGCTGATTGCGTACTGGATGATCGGCTGCTACTTCATGGGGCTGAAGCGTTTCAGCGAGTTGAGTGAAATTGGCGACCGCGCGATTGCGGGCGCGTATCGCGAAAGTTTCAAGTACTACACGCCGGAAAGCCTGCTGGTAAGCGTGCTGTTTTATGCATCGACGGCGATGCTGTTCCTGGGGGCGTTCATCATTCGCTATCGCATTGAGCTGATCCTTGGCTTTCCACTGGTGGCGTTCACGATGGCGATTTATTTGAAGATTGCGTTCAAACCGCAGAGCGCGGTGCAGAACCCGGAGAAGCTCTACCGCGAGCCGCTGCTTATGGCGTCGTTTGTGGCGACAACGCTGGTGATGGCGATTCTGTTGTTTGTGCGCATGCCGAGGCTGGAGCAGTTCTTTACGCCGACGCTGCCGACGCCGATGAGTGCGGCTGTGCCTGCAACGAGCCTTCCATCTACAGCAGTGACTGCGCCCGTGGCCGGAGCAGATTCGTCCCATTGACGGCGCTGAGCAGAAGGGTTTGAACAGGCTGTGACTGCGCCGAGAACACCTGACCGCGCCGAGCCGCCAGACGGTACATCTGCGGCGATTGCCGTTCTTGCGATCACGGCCACCTTTTCATTGATCTGGTCGCACGTACGGCTTCTTTGGAATGACGAGTTCCTGTCGTTTTACAGCGATGCGGCGTTGTCGCTGAGCCGCGTGCTCGAGATTCAGCTGCACTCCCCCATTTCGCTGGACCCGCCGACGTACCACCTGCTGAGCCACATGTGCATGAACGCGTTTGGCCGCAACGGCATGGCTTTACGACTGCCGGCGCTGGCAGGCTTTCTGCTGCTGCAGCTGTGCCTGTTTGTGCTGGTGCGACGGCTTGCGGGCTATCGCGCGGCGCTTGTGGCCATGCTGTTTCCGCTGTGCACGGCCAGCTTTCGGTATAGCGTGGAGGGTCGACCGTATGGCCTGCTGCTAGGGCTTTATGCGGCGGCGCTGCTGTGCTGGTACACGGCTGCGGAACGCGGACCGGACTCCGCGCGGCGTTTCCGCGGCGTCTGGCTCGCGGGACTTACCGTGTCGATCGCGCTTGCCATCACCAGCCACTACTTCGGCGTGTTGATCCTGCTGCCAGTCACGGCGGGGGAACTGGCGCGGACGCTTGTCAGGCGCCGGTTTGACTGGCCCGTTGTTGCTGCACTCGCGTTTGGCCTGTGCTCCGTGGGGCTGATCGTCCCGTTCCAGAAAGCGCTGGCGCCCTATCGGCAGCACTACTACACAAGCTCGGTTAATCTGCACAATGTGAGCCAAGGGTATCGTGAGCTGTTTGTGCGCTACAACCGCTGGCCCATAGGGGTGCAGCACGTGTGCGCAGCGCTGCTGTTGATCGCAACGCTTGTTCTACTGATTGCCGCGTACCGCGTTTTCCGACGTGGCGAACAGCACACCGACGCCAGAGCGCGCACCTTGTGGATTGCCCTGTGGGCTGCGCTGCTGACCTTTGCTGCCCTGCCCTTTTGCGGCTACCTGTTCGGCAGGTTCGTGACGCACACCATGGAGGTGCGTTATGTGATCGCGGCGCTGGTGTTCTTTGCCGTGGCGCTTGCGCTTGTGCTTGCACCGCGGCTGCGGTCCACCCCGTTTTTCTATGCGACGATCTCCGCTCTGCTCACACTTGCAGCGGTTGCAAGCATTACGCAGATTCAGGCGGAGGGTCACGACTCCGCAACCATCCTGGCCAACCTGACAGTTCCGGAACAGCTGCGGCAAACGCTGACCGACCACCCGGACCGGCGACTGTACACGCAGAGCCTGGGCGACTTTTTTCTGGACAGCTACTACGCCGAGCCGCTTCTGCGTAGCCGCATGACGTTGCTGTACGACGAGCCGTCAGAGGTCCGTTACCTGCGCCACAATACCAACGCCGTCACCGCCGTTAACCTTGCGCGCTTCTCGCCGCTGCAGGTGGCGCCGTGGCCTGGTGTGGCGACCAAGTCCACACTGCTGCTGAATTATCACAGCGGGTGGGAGTGGATAGGCACCGATCTTCAGGCGAACCATCTCCCCTTCGAAGATCAGGGCAGAGCGCTGGGCGGCGACCTGCTGCTGCTGAACCCGGACGCTCACACCGGACAGGCACACGAGTGGCGATAACGACCAGATCACGCGGCTCCTTTGCTGCGCCGCTGGCACTCCTCGCCCTTACCGGGGCGATCCTGTTGGTGTGGTCGCATGTGAAGCTGTTCTGGGTGGACGAGCTGCTGGTGCTGGACACGGACAGCGTGCGCACGGCGCGGGAGGTTCTGCATATCCAAAGGCGGTTTCCTATTTCGCTGGACCCGGCGGTGTACCACCTGTTGAGCCACTGGTGCACGGTGCTGTTCGGGCCCACGCGACTTGCATTGCGGATGCCGTCGCTGTTCGGGTTTTTGTTGATGCAGGGTGCGCTGTACCTGTTTACGCGGCGCATTGCGGGTGCACGTGCTGCTGTGTTTGCCTTGGCGTTTCCGGCGCTGAGTGGGGCGCTGTACTACGGTGCGGAAGGCCGCCCGTATGGGCTGCTGCTGGGTGTCTTTGGCGTGACGATGCTGGCATATCAGGGGGCCACACGTGCTGGTGGCGGACGACTACCGGCGCTGGCCGGGATCGCGATTGGACTTGGACTGGCGGAGAACACGCACTACTTCGGCATCATGCTTTTTCTGCCGGTGTGCGGTGCCGAGCTTGTGCGCATCGCGCAGCGCCGGCGCATCGACTGGGGAGTGATCGCCGCCATTGCTGCCGGTGCTGCGTGCGAGGTGTTCACGCTGCCCTTCCACGCTGCGCTGGCGCGGTATCGCGACCACTACTACAACGTGGGCGCTGTGGACGCGCATGCGCTGGTGCGCAGTTATCGGCTGCTGCTGCTGAACTTTCAGTTTTCGAGCGCGATGGAGCGGCTGTCGTCCGTGACGCTGCTTGTGTTCCTCGTGATGATCGTTGCAGGGTCGTTGCACGCAGGCCGCAGGTTCGACCTGCCGGCGCCTGAACTTGCCCTCGTCCTGCTGATGGCTGCGCTGCCGTTCGCCGGATACCTCTTGGCGAAATTTGCCACGCACACGATGGAGGTGCGGTACGTTCTGGGCGCCGTGCTGGGTGTGGCCGTGCTGTTTGCGCTTGCCATCGCGCCTGCACTTGAACGCCTGCATACCTATCGCGCAGGCGTTGCTGCCGTCGTTATCGCCATTCTTTGTGTGGGTGCTGTGCGGGTCCACATGGAAGCCGCAGAGACTGCCCGCGTCCGCGCGACGGTGCAGGTGACACCAGAGCAGAAGGCGATGCTGCTGTCTGGCTCAGATGGACGCATTTACATGCAGAACGAGGGCTCGTTCCAGATTTGCGCGTACTACTGCACGGATCCCGACATCCGGTCGCGGCTTGTAATGCTGTACTCGTTTCCTCAGGAATTGCGCCACTTTCAGCGCGACACCAACTCCCTGACCGCCGACCACATGCGGCACTTTACCGGCTTTCACATTGAGCCCTGGGAGCAGTTTGAGCGGCAGCCTGGCGACCTGCGGCTGGTGCAGTACCGCACCGGGTGGGACTGGAGCGACCGCGCGCTGAACGCGGACACTGCGACGGCGCAGCCGCTTGGCGAAGCTCTGGGTGGCGATGCCGCTGCGGTTCACTTCTCAGGTGGTGCGCCACCGGCGAGCACGGCTCCATGACGAACCGCAGCGTTGGTCGCGGCGGCAGTGCAAGCGTTACGGCGCACCCGCGCCGATGGGCTCTAGGAGTCGTACTCAGCGCAGACCTGTTGGTATACATCTGCTACTTCCTGCACCTGTCGGCAGACTTTCCCAACGGCTCGCCCTGGAACGATTTTGCCAAGTACACCGACGAGGGCTGGTACGGAGGCGCTGCGGTGCACATGGCACAGACGGGGCACTGGTACATCGCCGGCGGCTTCAATCCGGCGGTGGGCCTGCCGCTGTGGCCGCTGCTGCTTGCGGGCTGGTTTCACCTTGCAGGCGGCCCTGGCATGGTGGCGGCGCGCGCGCTTGCAGTACTGCCGTTCGGCGGGTCGCTGGTGCTTCTGTACCTGCTGCTGCGGCGGATCACCGGCCAGCTGATTGCGGCTCTGGCAGTGACGCTGGTGGTGGTGAATCCGTACAGCTTCAGCTTCGACCGGCTTGCCATCTTGGAGCCGCTGGTGGTGTTCCTGTTCCTGCTCGCGCTTTGGGTGGCGACGTTGCGGCCGGGAGCGACCATCAATTGTCTGCGTGCTGCCGCAACCGGCGTCCTGCTGGCCGCTGCAGTGCTGACCAAGACCACAGCTGTTGTGCTTGCGCCCACGGTACTGTACGAGTTGTGGGCAACGGGAAGCGGACCGATTGCGCGCAAAGGTGAAGCCCGGATGCAACGGCTACGGTCCCACGTGGCAGCGCATCGCGCGGCCTTGCTGCTGCCGGTGATTGCGGCTGCAACTGCCACCGGTCTTTGGGCCCTCTACTTTTTTGCGCTGGTGCGGCCGTATCACCTTGCGGACTTCCATCATCTGTTCGCAGTGAATGCCGGCAAGGCACATGGCCGGATTCTGTTGCAGGTGATGGCGATGGCGCTTGGCGATACGCTTTGGATCAATCGCATTCTGCTGTCGCTGACCATTGTTGCGGTCGTTGCTTCTTCCAGGTTTTTGCGCGAGCTTTGGAAGGTGCCGCTGTACACCAGCTGCGTTCTTGCGATGGTGTTCGCTGTGGGTTTTATCGGCTGGCACACATGGTTTCAGCCGCGGTATTACCTCCTGTGCGTGTTTCCGTCCGTCATCATACTTGCGCTGGCAACACATGCGCTGCGCACCCGTGCGCGGCGGCTGGAGAGGCGTTCACCGTGGCGCATCGCACACCGGGTGACGCTGGTGCTGTTGGAAATGGCGGCGGTGACGATGGTGCTGCAGACGGGCCGTTACCTGCTACGGCCGACGTACAGCTTCCGTAATGCGGCGACCTCCATTGCAGCCACCGTGCGCGCCGACAGCTCGCGTCCGCAGTTATTGCTGGCCGGCTCCGGCGACGATATCACCCTGTTTACCGGCCTGCGCACGTTAAACCCGGAGTGGCCCACCGACGGTCTGCCTGCACTTCTGCGGCGGGAACAACCTGGGTGGTATGCCGCGTACCTGCCGCTGGAGGCTGGCACCTTGCCGATGCTGCGCGCGCAGTACCTTTTGGAGCCCGTGGCGCATTACAGGGTGATGGACGAACCCGAACACCGCGACCTGGTGCTGTACCGGCTGACGCGGCAGCCAACCGCAGCCCTGGCCGTAGCCGCGCAGGAGTAGACTTCTGGCGGAGCTTGCCGCCATGCGCCTGCCGTTCCGTCTTGCCACACTTGTAATTGTTGCGTGTGCTGCACTGTCTGCAGCTCGAGCGCAGCAGAGCTCTGAAGAAGCAACGACCGATGGCGGTGGAACGCCGGACGTGCTCGAGAGCATTTTTGTGCCGGCGCTGCCGAACGCGCCGTTCAGCATGACGCTGGCGACCGAGTGGACGCGGCTGATGAACAACGGCGGCAACTTTGTGAGTGTGAACGCGCGGGAGTTGAAGCGCGATACCGCCGGACGTATTTACATGGAGCGGTGGCTGCTGGTTCCGAAGGGCAGCGATATTCCTTCTGCTATGACGGCGATACAGATTGCAGACCCCGTGGCTGCGGTGTTCTACCAATGCATCGTGCCTCAGCACACGTGCACGCAGCACACGTGGAGTGTGCCGGACCTGCGGCGGTACCAGCCGGGCCCAACCGGGTCGCGACCCATGCAGAACGGGCGTGGATTTTTCGATCACGAGGACATGGGTGAGAGCGATGTGCTGGGCCTGCCGGTGCACCGGTACCGGGATACGACGACGTTGAATCCCGGCACATTCGGCAACGACAAGCCGCTGGTGACGACGCGGGAGTTCAGCTATTCGCCCACGCTGGGGGTAAACCTGCGGTCGGTGCTGGATACGCCGCAGGTGGGCCGCCAACAGTTTGTTGTGACGGCGATCACGACGTCGGAACCGGAGCCGCGCTTCTTTTTCCCGCCGGATGGTTTCCGCCTGATCGACAAACGCGGTGGCCCGCCGGTGCACTAGCGCGGCTAACACCTGCTGTGCGGCTTTCGTCCATACATGCGAAGCAGAAAACCTCCCCGCGAATTCTATGACTTTTTTATGCGTGCGACGATGGCTGGAAAGTAAAGTGGATTAGTGACTTTGATGCAGACCGAACGCGGTTGCGAACCCAAGACCGCAGCCTCACCTTTGGCGTGCAACCCCTCTTCCTTTTCGACCAATGCATGCAGCCGCGTGCTGGCGCTTGTCACGGCCGCACTGTGCTGCACACTGATTGCGGGTTGCCACGGCAACGAGGCGCGGCGTGAATCTGCCGAAGCTCCACCAAGCACACCCACCGTTGTGGAGACCGGTAATGAGGGTTCCATTCGCATTTCCAACGGCGCGCTCTTCCCGCTGGTGGCGGCGCAGGTCCGCTCTGCCTTTCAGACGCTTTCCGCCACTGGCACCGTGCAGCCGGACATTTCGCGCGAAGTGCCGGTGTTGTCCATCGCCAATGGCCGCGTGGTCGCGCTGCATGTGATGCTGGGTAACTACGTTCACAAGGGCCAGCTCGTGATGGAGGTGCAGTCGCCCGACGTGACGCAAGCTTTCCTGAGCTACCAGACCGCGCTTGCCAACGAGAACCTAGCAAACACGGTGCTGACCCGCGACCAACTGCTGTACAGCAAAGGCGCCATCGCCAAGAGCCTGCTGGACATTGCGCAGAACGGTGAGGACGACGCAAAGGCAGCGCTGCGTGCGAGCGAGCAGGAGCTGCGGCTGCTGGGCGTCGACCGCAACCACCCCAGCGACACAACGCGCGTGTATGCACCCATCAGTGGCATTGTTGTAGCGCAGAACACGACGGCGGCAGGTGCGGCCGGCATCAACCTTGCCGGTGTGGGCGGCTCACTCACGATCGCCGACCTGAGCCACGTGTGGGTGGTCTGCGACGTGTATGAAAATGACCTGGCGAACGTGAAGCTCGGCGAAGGCGCGGACATTCGCCTGAACGCCTACCCAGACAAGGTGTTGAGCGGGACCATCTCTGACATTGGAGCCATTCTGGACCCGAGCATCCGCACGGCCAAGGTGCGTATCCAGGTGCAGAACCCTGGCAACTTCATGCGCATCGGCATGTTTGCGACGGCGACCTTTCATGGTGCAAAGGCGCACGACGCCATTACTGTACCGGGGGATGCGATTCTTCATCTGCACGATCGTGACTTCGTCTTTATACCAATCGGCCGGCCCGGGGAGTACCGCCGAATAGCCGTGCGCACGGGCGAAACACTGCCAGGCGGTGCGGTAGAAATTTCCAGCGGCATCACGCCGGGCCAGCAGGTTGTCAGCAACGCGCTTGAACTGCAGAACTCGGCAGGGCAGTAGGATGATTCGCAAACTCGTCGACTTTGCACTCGACAACCGCTTCATCATTCTGGTGGTCGCGATTCTGCTGTTTGGCTGGGGCGCGATCAGCTTCCACAATCTGCCGGTGGAGGCATATCCCGACGTTGCCAACAACTACGTAACGGTGATTACGCAGTGGCCGGGCCGCGCCGCCGAAGAGGTGGAGCAGCAGGTGACCGTGCCGCTTGAGATCGGCTTTGCCGGCATACCGCACATGAGCGACCTGCGCTCCACGTCGCTTGCCGGCCTGAGCAGCGTGACGATGGTGTTCGACGACACGAGCGTGAACGATGTGAACCGGCAAAAGGTGGTCGAGCGCCTGACGCAGGTCACGCTGCCCAACAACCTGCAGCCGCAGATTGGTACGGACTGGTCTCCAGTCGGCCAAATTTATTGGTACACGGTGCAGAGCACCAACCCGGCCATCGACACGATGCAGCTGAAGTCCGTTGAGGACTGGACGCTGGAGAAGACACTGCGCACTGTGCCTGGTGTGGTGGACGTATCCAGCTTTGGCGGACCGACGCGCGAGTACCAGGTGGTGCTGGACCCCGCGAAGCTGGTGAGCTATGGACTGAACATTGCGCAGGTGAAAGCCGCACTGCAGAGCAACAATACCAACGCCGGTGGCAGCTTTATCGAGCAGGGTGCGCAGCAGATTAACGTGCGCGAGGTGGGCCTGTACCGCACCGTGAATGACATTGCCAACACGCCAGTGAAGGCACTGAACGGCACGGCGCTGCGCATCAAGGACATTGCCACCGTGCAGCAAGGCCCCAAGATCAGGCTGGGCCAGATCGGCCGGACGATGCGCACGGCGAACGGCGATCTGGCCGATAACCCCGACGCGGTAGAGGGCATTCTGGAGCTGCAAAAGGGTGCCAACAGCGACGAAACCCTGGATGGCATCCACGCAGAGGTGAATGAACTGAACACCCGCGTGCTGCCCAAGGGTGTCAAGATTGTGCCGTTTCTTGATCGCTCAAACCTGCTGGAGCTGACGACACACACGGTGCTGCACAACCTGACGGAGGGCATCGTGCTCGTCGTCATCATCCTGTTTGTTTTCCTTGGCAACCTGCGCGGCGCGTTCATCGTGGCGCTCACCATTCCGTTTGCGCTCTTGTTCGCGTCGATCTGTCTTGACCTGCGGCACATACCTGCCAACCTGCTCTCGCTCGGTGCGCTCGACTTCGGCATGGTGGTGGATGGCGCGGTAGTGATGGTGGAAAGTATCGTTCGGCACCTGAGCCATCATCGCCGTGACGACATCACCGTGAAGGAGCAGATCCGCCTGGCTGCGCATGAGGTGCAGCGGCCGGTGTTCTACGCGATCGGCATTATCATCACCACATATCTGCCCATTTTTACCCTGCAAAGTGTGGAAGGCCGGCTGTTCAAACCGATGAGTTGGACGGTTGCGTTTGCCCTGCTGGGTGCGCTTATTTTCAGCATGCTGATTGCACCGGTGCTGGCCAGCTTCTTCTTCCGCAACGGCACCACGGAGTGGGAGAACCCGGCGCTGAAGTGGCTGACGGCGCGGTACCGCCACGCGGCGCAGTGGGCCATTGAACATCGCTATGTCACTGCCGGCATTGCCGCGCTCGCCCTGCTTACGTCAGCAGGCATTGTGTTTAGCGGCATTGTGGGTTCAGAGTTTCTCCCGCATCTGGACGAGGGTGCAATCTGGGCACGCGGCACGCTTGCACCCAGCACCGGACCGGCAGAAAGCCTGGCCATCGCGAACAAGGCACGCATCCTGCTTGCGGCTTTCCCAGAGGTCAATCAGGTCATCAGTCAGATTGGGCGGCCCGATGACGGCACCGACACCACCGGATTCTTCAACACGGAGTATTACGTCGACCTGAAGCAAAAGAAGGACTGGCGGCCTGTCTTCAAGGAGAACAAGGAAGAGCTCATCGGCGCGATGAACCGCCAGCTCGCGCAGCTTCCCGGGGTCATCTGGAACTTCTCGCAGCCCATCAGCGACAACGTGGAAGAGGCCGTGAGCGGCGTGAAGGGTGAGCTTGCCGTGAAGCTATACGGTACCGATCTGAAGACGCTGGAAGAGAAGGGTGACGAGATCGTACGCGTCATGTCCGGCATTCGCGGCGTTCATGACCTGGGACTGTTCCGCGTCATCGGCCAGCCGAACTTGAACTTCATTGTGGACCGCGATGCAGCCGGCCGCTTCGGCATCAACGTTGCGGATATCCAGGACGCCATCGAGTCAGCCGTTGGCGGCAACTCCGTCACACGGGTGCTTGACGGCGAAGCTCGCTATGACGTGACCACGCGGTATGCCGGTCCCTACCGTTCCACACCGGGAGCGATCAGCGACATCCGCATCGTTGCTCCCAGCGGCGAGCGCGTGTCGCTGGCACAACTGACGAAGCTGCAGACGACCGACGGTGCCGAGGAGATCTGTCGCGAAGACGGCCTGCGCTACGTCGCAATCAAGTACTCAGTGCGCGATCGCGACCTTGGCTCCACGGTGGAAGAAGCCATCGAAAGGGTGGGCAAGCAGGTGAACCTGCCTGCCGGGTACAAGATCGACTGGGCCGGCGAATACGAAAGTCAGAAGCGCTCGTCGCGCCGCCTGATGATCGTGCTGCCGATTACGCTGCTGCTCATTTTCATCATCCTGTACACCATGTTCGGTTCGGCGAAGTGGGCGGGGCTGATCCTTGCCAATCTCGCCATGGCGCCGTTCGGTGGGCTGCTTGCGCTGCTTGCGACGGGCACGCACTTTTCGGTGTCTTCCGGCGTTGGCTTTCTGGCGTTGTTTGGCGTCAGCGTGCAGACCGGCATCATCATGCTGGAGTACATGAACCAACTGCGGAGTAACGGTGCAGACCCGGAGACCGCAGCCATTGAGGGTGCCGTGCTTCGGCTGCGGCCCATCCTGATGACGATGCTTGTGGCCACGCTTGGGCTGCTGCCAGCGGCACTAAGCCACGGCATCGGGTCTGACTCGCAGCGGCCCTTCGCCATCGTCATCGTCGGCGGCCTGGTTGGCGCACTCATCATCAATGTTTTTCTGCTGCCCACCATGTATGTGTGGATCAGCAGGAAAGATGACAACCTGCCGGCACCCGACGCGGAGTTCAACGCATGATCCCGTACCGCATCGTTCTGGCTCTTGCTCTTTCGTGCACGCTGACCGCGGTCGCCGCCGCACAGGCTGCCGGAGCCGGCGGCGGCGCGGGCGGTGCGGGTTCTGCCAGCAGCGGTACCGCGGGTGCCGCCGCACAGGCCGGCTCCGTCGGGCTCGCGTATTGGTTCGACCTGCTGCCGCTGCCGTGGCTGCGTACAGTAGGCGCAGAGGTGGCCCGCTGCTGGCGGCGGCTCTGACGGGCT
>CAHJWI010000018.1 GCA_903642225.1 Acidobacteriaceae bacterium
GTAGCTCGTTGGGCTCATAACCCAAAGGTCGTAGGTTCAAATCCTACCCCCGCAACCAATCAAATCATTGGTTTAGAGAGAATCAGAAAGACCGATTCACTCCCATTTACTCCCAATAAGAAAAATGGTTACTTAGGCGCTCGCCCGCAAGGGCTTGAGCACCATCGTGACGACTTTCCCATTGGCTTTCCTCTTCGACTCCGGCATCGCCTGTCCGTAGACCTTTATCGTCGTCTGGATGGAGGCGTGACGCATGAGTTCCTGCTGGACCTTCATCGGCGCTCCGGTCTCGTCCAGCCACGAACAATACGTGTGGCGGAACGTGTGCCAGCCGATTTCGGCGAACTTGCCTGCTGCTGTCTTGCGCAGCTCGTGAATGACAACCCGCTTGCCGTTCGCAGTGAGTTCCCCTGCACGCACCGTTCGCCAGTCGCCACGCCGCATGTTGGACATGGAACAACGCAGCATCCGAAAGTGCGAAGATGGTGCTTCTGGATCTCGGTCGAATAGTAGGGCTTGTTCGAAAGCGGATTCGGGAACATCCATCCTTCTTCCGTCTGCGGGCACTTCTCGCTCCACGCGAGCAGCACCTCCAACAATGAATCGTGAAATCGGCACATGATCGTGGGAGTATTCGGTCCTCACATTACTCACGCGCCCGTTCGCGATGCTCCGTTGAAGGAGGAGTTGACGGGGCTCAATATCGAGATCGCCCCACTGCACCCCGTGATTTTGCTCACGCGAAGTCTTAGGCATTACGCCACAACGACCATCGACCGGTACGGTTCTGGCAAACTCGCCAGAATCGCGTGGAATGTATCACTGGTGAGGATCATGGGCCGCTTGCGCCGTTTGGTCGAACCTTTGACACGCACCATCCCGATCGGATCGCGGCGTTCGTTAAAAAGCTCCCAACGCGCGGCGCACTCGAAGATGAGGTGCATCACGTCCGGATGTGCGCCTTCGTCTTGGGAGCCTTTGCCATGTCTTGAACCAACCCTCACTGCCATCGGTCTGAATTCCCCGGTGAGGTAGTCACCCCAACATGGCTTGATGTGAAGATCAATGTTCGAAATGTACGACTTCCGGGTGGAATAACGTTTCGGTACTTCGGTCACAGAGCCCTTTATGTGCCGCGTTGGAGTTAGTTGATCGTGGGCACCATGCCACCATCGACGCGCAGATTGGTTCCCGTGATGTAGTCAGCCAGCGGGCTCGCCAAAAAGGCAACGGCATTGGCAATGTCAACCGGAGAACCCAGCTTGCCGGCGGGCAACTTGTTGTGGGCAACGTAGAACGCTTCGAACGAAGCGAAGTCGTAGGTGTGCCCCATGGACTCCATCATCAGCTTGGCACCGTCCTCCAGGCCAGGGGTGCGGATGGGGCCGGGGCTGACAGTGTTGCTGGTAACGCCCGTGCCGCCGAGCTCTTTGGCGAGCGACACTGCTTGAGAAATGTTGGCCGCCTTCGTCGCGGCGTAGTTGGGAACGATGGCCTCCGGCATCGGTCCGAGAAAGCTTCCCAACAGGATCACTCGGCCCCACTGGCGTTCCTTCATTGCCGGTACCAGCTGCGTGACCAGGCGAACGACAGAGCCCACGTTGGCGTTATACAAGTCGGTCCACTCCGCTGCCGTGGAGTCCAACCATTTTTTCATGGGGAAGGCGCCTGCGTTGTTCACCAGGATGTCGATGTGACCGAACGCCGCGAGCGCGGCCTGCACCACACTGGTAGCGTCTTCGGCGCTGGCCAGGTCGCCGATGGCAAAGGCCGCTTTACCGCCTGCATCTTCGATTTCCTTGACCACACGACGTGCCTCGGCCTCGCGCCGGCCATGAACGAACACGCTCACACCCTCACTTGCCAGTGTTTTGACGATCTGTTCCCCAATGCCACTTGTGCTGCCGGTGACTAACGCTGCCTTGCCCGAAAGTTTCAGATCCATTTGCTTCTCCCTCTTTCATAGCACTCATTACGAAACCCAGACTAGACCGCTTGCGCTGGGGTGTCAAGACGTTTCATAATGAAAGGTATGGAACTCGCAGAGAACTTGGCGCGTCGGCCCGGCCGGCCACTCTCCTTCGACAGGGCTGCCGCGCTCCATCAGGCAATGCTGTTGTTCTGGGAAAACGGGTATGAAACGACGTCAGTTGCTGAACTGACAAAGGCGATGCAAATTACCGCGCCAAGCCTTTACACAGCCTTCGGGGATAAGGAACGCTTGTTTCTGGAGACGGTCGAGCACTACCAGACCGGGACTACAGGAACTGCTCTGGGTTTGATTCGCAAGGCGTCGACGGGGCGTGAGGCGGCAAGCAATCTCCTTCTGGAATCGGCCGTTGCATTCACGGGCAGAGACACTCCGCCGGGCTGCCTGCTTGCCAGTTCTGCAGCCACCGGTTCGGCTGCCGCAGCCGGTGTACGGGCTGCCCTTACCTCCATCCGACGCCAGATCGAGCTGGCTCTGCGTCGGAAAACAGCCTGCGACATGAAGGCCGGCAGACTGGCGCCGGAGACGGACGTGGCTGCGCTGGCCGCCTTCACTGTCGCCACGATCCAGGGCATGTCCGTTGCCGCGCGTGACGGTGCCGACCGCAAGAAACTTGAACGAATCGCTTACACGGCCCTTGCCGCGTGGCCGGGATAGATCGAGAGAAGGATCGCCATGGAACAGAAACTCATCAGAAAAGTTCTCGTTCCGCGGCTGGGTGATGAGAGCGTCCTCGAAATCGTCGAAGCACCTGTCGAAAACCCAAGGACGGGCGAGGTGCAGGTCCAGGTGTTGCACTCGATCGTCTCCGGTTCCGACGTGAACATGCGCCGCGGCACCTATCCGTTTCAGAAAAAGCCGCCATTTACGCCGGGCTACAGCATGGTGGGGCGGGTGCTGACGAATGGGGCCGGTTGCCAAAAGTTTGCCGCGGGCAGCCTTGTTGCCTGCCTGACGGTGTACGGGGCACAGGCGGAGCGAATGAACGTGCCTGAAAAGTATCTGGTGCCTGTGCCGGAAGCGTTGGACCGTTCGCAGGCCGTCGCCCTCGTTCTGGATTGGATGACGGCTTATCGCATGCTCGAACGCAGCGCCAAGGTAAGGCAAGGGCAACGCATCTTCGTTCATGGATTGAGCGGTGGCGTTGGCACGGCGTTGCTCCGCCTGGCCGCGCTGAGAGGTGCGGAGGTCCATGGAACAGCGGCAGCCGGCAAGCACGATGAGTTGCGCAACAGCGGTGCCGTGCCCTACGACTACAAGCAGAAAGACTGGATCGCCGAGATGCAGCGACTGGGCGGGGTCGATGCCGTCTTCGATCCGCTTGGATACGAAAGCTTCGATGAAAGCTATTCCATCCTGCGCAGAGGCGGCCTGCTGGTCGGCTACGGGCAAAACCTGCCGGCTTTAACCCACACGCCTCAACGCCCGGCCTTCCCCATGATCGTCAAACTGTTCGCTCGCAACCTGGCTTTCTGGTCGGGAAAGCGAACGACATTCTTCGGGTTGCTCCGCGGATCTAAGGGCTTCAACTCGGATCTGGAGCAGCTCTTCCAGTGGCTCGGCGAAGGACGCATACAGGTGCCGATCAAGGCAGTGTTCGCGCTCCATGACATTCAGGAGGCGCATCGCACCTATGCGAGGAATGCCAACATTGGTTCGATCGTCCTAAACGTCTCATCGGAGTGAATCGGCAGGTCCCGAAAGGCCTGCATGCGAAGACGGTGGTACCAAGCGGTTAACATGCGGTTTGTCATAAACGGTAAGAGACTGAAGTCTACTTTGATCTAAGAACCTCTCTGCTCGATCTGCTTCGCGACCACTTGGAGTCTCATGGCTCGACGAAGGGCTGCAACCAAGGCGCGCGTGCGGTGCCTGCACTGTGCTCGTGGACGGCGAGCGATCCTGAGCTGCCTTGCACTCGCTGTGCAGTATTAGAATCGCGACATCACCACCATCGAGGGTTTGGCGGACGAGGGTCACTTACATCCGATTCAACAGGCGTTCATTGAGCACGACGCACTTTCACCGCGGTCACTGCACGCCCGGCCAGATCTGCTCCGCAATCGGCATGGTTGCTGAGCCAGGTAACCGGCGACCTTGGCTTAGATCTCGTCACACTTCACGTGATGAGTTTGCGAGAGCGCATGAGCGGCAACCTATGCAGCTGCGAGGCATACAACGGCATCGTCGATGCGATCACCAAGTATGTCGAGGCCCAATGAATCCGTTCACTTTTGAGTGCGCCGCTGGAACGGCCGACGCCGCTCGTCTCGGCACTATGGTCGGCGCCAAATACCTGGGAGGTAGCACTAACCTGGTTGATCTCATGCGTGAGACTTTGGAAAGTCCCTCATCACTGGTCGATGTGGCCAGCCTTTCGTGCGAGGTAGCAGAGACACCTGAGGCGGCTTGCGCATAGGTGCCGGTGTGCTTACTTCTCCCGTTGCGGATTCGCGTTGTGCGCGAGCGTTATCCGGTGCTGGCCCGAGCGATCCTTGCCGGTGCGTCCGGCCAGACTCGCAACATGGCGACCGTCGGAGGCAACACTCCTATAGCGCACCCGCTTCACCTATTTATATAACGAAGAACGCTCTTGGACCGCCTATGCTCACTTAGCTATAAGTGAAGAACTCCACCTGTTCGTGAGTTACTGTCTTGCAAGCAGCATACATCTATCATCGGACGCATGAACTTACAACTTGACGGCAAGCGTGCGTTGGTGACAGGGAGTGGCAAGGACCTCGGGAGGCCATAGCGCGCTTTCTTACAGCAGAAGGGGCTACCTTTTTCGTTGTTGACAAACAGGAGTGAAGTACGACAAGTTGCAAAAGCATAAACAAACTGGGAGGCGAGACTTATCCAGTGACACGGGAGTTCGCGGACGACAGCGCAGCGGACCGTCTCGTCGCAGAAGCCGAGCAGATGGTTGGTGCTGTCGACATCCTTGTAGTTAACGCGCAGGGAGTATCTGGCCCGAAGGACACCCGGGCAAGCACTCAGCCTACCCCGCATGAGCTTCTGCTTACAAGTAGAACGCACTAGTCGCATTCGCACTATGATACGTGTCCTGCCCAATGAGGCAGGCGCGATGGTGAGGCCGGTCATGAACATTTCAAGCCTAGCCGATGCAATGCCGCCCCCTAACAGGAACGGGCTACTGCTCGCTTGCAAAGTCACTATGGATGCGATGACGGGCTGCCTCGCGGAGGCAGTCGCAGCAGAGGGCGCTACAGTAAACGCCATCCCGCCGGAACGATCCGCAGCGCAAAACTGGAAGCCGGTCGACAGTTGACCGCTTAGAGAGGACTAGGAGGTCCTAATACTTCGTGGAAGGAGATAGGCAGATTATCCTGCCGACCGTCGCGCAAATTCCCCCTGGCAGGGCTGGAGAACTTAATCGATTAGCCTGTGCAGACGCGTCCTAGTGTCTACATCACCGGGGTGAACCTGCGAAATTGAGGGGGCATGTCGCCAAGCCTTTGAACGGCATGAAAAGAACACTTAGCAGCAGCGTTTGCGAACCACACTTGGCCCGGATTGGCCTTGCCAAGCCGCACAGTCGGAAGTTCACGGGCTTCACCGTTTGAGTTGACCCGGTCGCCGTCTGGCGTGAGCCATATTCGTCCTTACTTACAATGAGATCGGAACTAAGACAACGGCAATGCACAGAGCAGCGAAGGCGATAAGAGCCATTCCCAGTCGCACGGCGAACTTCTTCTCCGTTTGATTGCGCATTGCAAGAAGTACAAGGTCGTCTTGATGTTCTGGAAAGCTAATAATTGCGCGGTTTAGCGGTGTCTGTTTCCAAATTGTCAGAACCAGTGCTCCGAGGCTGAGCAGGAAGCTGAAAGCTGTCGCTGCGGCCAGCCGCGCGTGGTGTTGCGCACAGAGACAGATAACAGTGACAAGGTTCACGACCAGCAGGCTAATCTTGTAAGGCGGCATGCTGCGTTCCATCAGCCCATCCAGAATGCTCCAGGTGGAGAGATAAGCCTTGCGGTTCAAGCGGCGCATCGTGGGCAGCACACCTATTTGGCAGAACAGGGCCATGCCAGCATAGGCACCGCACAGCAAGAGCGTCAATGTGAACAAGATAGTAGTTAAGGTTTGCATAGGCTCAGATACGTAAGTACCGCAACACTAGTTCCGTCATCACTTTCTCCGGCACCAACATTCTTGAGCAAGCAGGAACGATGGTGCATCAGATGGGTGCTGAAGTGACTATCCGGGCGACGACTTACCGAACAAGGGCAGAAGGCTTTTGACAGTCAACCCTGCAGATGGCGGACAAACGATAGTGTCGCGTGGGTTTGTGGGTTGGCTATCTTCCCAGTACCTCCTCAAGATTCGGGGGTGTGGCCATCAGTTCTTCAGGTTGCCTTACGTGACCGCCAATGCCGAGGACGCTATCTACCGAATCTGCAAAGCAGCAATCTTCGCAGGCATCCACAGTGTGAGCAGACTCTAGAGGGACTGTAGCAGGGGCCATCTCGGCGCACATCTCGCAATGACATGCGCCAGAAACAGTTCGGATGCAATCTAATCATCTTCTTCCTCTAGCTTTGGCAGGGTCATGAGCACTTAGTACAGAAGCGGATGCATTTCCAGAGCACCGTCACTGATCGGAAAACTGCATTGCATGTCGTCGTTTCGAAAGCGAAGCAATAGCCTTCCGTTGCCGCAATACCTGCGTGCTTGTAGCACGTACTCAGGTGCTTTCAGGAAGCGCTCCCCTGCAGCCATGGCGGTACCTTTAAAGCCCGCGATGGCTTGCGTGCCAAACTGCACGTGAACGAGTCCGGCTCGTATAAAAGCGGCATGGAGGTCTCCGCTGCATGGAGAAACGATTCCAAGTTTCCGAGGCAATCTATGACGTCCTTCGCTGGCGGAGGACGTAAGCGGCGTTTCCTGAACGTGACCCGCCGATCTGACTCTTCCGAAACTCGCCGGGGTGAATGTGACTTCCACGGCCTTTGCCCAGCAATATTCGGGGTTTTCGCGGGCCGAGCGGAGTGCCAGTGAAAGCTATCACGCAGCCGCTTCAGTCCATGATTAAGGCCGGCAACGACCGCCCACAACGCAATCTGCTACAGACCCCGTCTCACACTATCTCCTCGCCGCCTGCCGCTATGCCCCAGCGTTCCCGACGTCACTGGCGCGAAAGGGTCGATCCTCTTGTGGCCGATGGCGTTTTCTGTACGACCGGCCAGCGTCGTCGTCCGTGGCTCTGTGCGTCGTTACCAAGCTCGTGTGCTCGCACCGCCAGCGTGTCCCTTAGCTCCTTCAAGCGCACCACGTCCGCATCCGGCAACAGCCCCCGCTTCTCGGCCGCAACGCCTAGCATTCACTGCCCGCCAATGGCTAACGAAATTCTCATAGCTGCTGTCCACCAGCTCCTGCACTAACTTCAGCGAAGCCTCATCTTCTGGATGCCAGAAACCAATCCAGCTTCCGCAGCGGCGTATCGACCTATACCGGTTCCGAGCGCAGGTATCCATGACGGTCCTTTTTATTCCAGTTTTGGTGGTCGATTTTGCCGGACTCATCACCCATTTAATGCGCATCGCCGTACTCGAATAACGACGTGTCCGGAAAACGATTGTGTTGGGTGGTATGTCCGCAACTTCTCGATGGTCCGCGCGAAGTTATACACGTGACCGCCGCTGCCGACACCGTCCACCATAGCTCGACAAGATTGCCGCACTGAATCGCAGGCCGTTCGCCCCGTGCCGCGCGCGTAACGTCGCCTACAACGTCACCCTTGCCGTCCCTCCAAGGACTGGCCTTCACGCTCTAGTCGCTTTGCGCGGTCGGCCACAACGCGAACTCGTCATCGTACTTCGACAGCATCAGAACGTTTGTCGCGCCCGAAACCTTGATCAACCTCATCCATTGGTCCGGCTCAAAGTTCGCCGCTTAGAGATCTTCGGAATTGGCCGTGCCGTTGACCCACTCCTGGTTCAGAAAGGTGTTGGTGCTGAAGCGGTCGCATTCTGCACTAACAATGAAGGGCCAACCGACAAGCCCATGACAAGTTTCACGCAACGACTGCCGTCAAGAACGTTGTCTCACACCTTGCATCCCTCATTTTCAATAACCCGTGCGCGCGCGCCACAATGCACCTTCCAGCGGATCGATCACCCCTGGTACGACCAACACCTCCGGAAACTCCTTTTGTACAAGCGCGATGAGTGCTATCCGGAGGGGAGCGACGTGCTCCAGGATGCTGCCGGTAAAGGCAATGCGTGCCTCACCGTCGCCCTGCACCACGCGCCGCAAAGCAAGGCAGGCAAGCTCACCCAACTCTCTTCCCTGCTCGCGCAACACTCGCGCAGCCACGACGTCACCCTCGTTGGCCGCCTCGAGCACGACGCCAGTCAGTCGCGTCACATCCGGCGTTGGATGCCCGTTGGCAAAGGCGATCAACATATCGACCGACGGCAGCTCAAACGCAGTCAGGATCCGCTCCATCAGGACGCTCGGCTCGCCACGATCCAGCGCCAAATATGCCGCGCGCAACGCCTCATGGCCGATCCGGTAGCCCGATCCCTGGTCGGCAAGAAACGGCCCCCATCCACCAAAGGTCGAGATCGCACCCGTGGCCGTTCGCACGGCGACGTTGGAACCAGTGCCCGCCATCGCCAACACACCGGGGGCGCCGGGAAAGGCAGCATCCAGCGCAATCTCGATGTCGCCGACTAGGATCAGGCCGCCGCCGACTCGCGCCCGCAAAGCCTCTCGCAGCCAGTCCGCCACTAGCGGCACACGCTCACCCGCAGTGCCAAGACAGGTACGGGTGACGTCGGCCAAGGATACCCCTGCTGTCGCCTCCAGCGCGCTCAGCGCTCCCGCCAGCGCCGCTGCGGCGCTTTGCTCGTCCGTGCGCATGCGCTTGATCGTCGCCGAGCGCACCCGCGCCAGCGTCCGCGTTTCGTCCGCCAAAACGTAGTCGGCCTTGGTGCCGCCAGAATCCACCGCAAGAAAAAAGCCCATGGACCGCCCCGCCTCTACGTTACTCGGCCAGCACGGCCTTCGTCAGATTGCGTGGTTGGTCTACATCGATGCCCGCCTGCACTGCCATGAAGTACGAAAACATCTGCAGGGGAATCACTTCTTCGATCACGAGCAACGGCTCGCTCATCTCGCGCACGGCAATTGACTGCGTCGCCAGCGCTATTACACGCTCGTCCCCCGCGTTATGGATTGCGAAGATATCCGCACCCTGTTTTCGCATATCCTGCATCAGCGCGATAACCTTCTCGTAGCGCTCCACAGACTCTTCGTCGGTGCGGTCCACAGTTGCCAGCATCACTAGCGGCGTACCCTCGCCGACCAGCGCGTTTGGCCCATGCTTCAACTCGCCGCTGGGATAGCCCTCCGCATGCAGGTAGGCCGACTCTTTCAGCTTCAGTGCTCCCTCGCGCGCGATCGGGTAGTGCAAGCCGCGGCCCAGGAACAGCATACTTTGCGCGTCGGCATAGTGCCGCGCACAGCTTTCCGCGGCGGTCCGCCACCCGGCAAGCTGTTCGCGGATTGCACCGGGCAACTCCGCCAGCCGGGCCAGTCGCTCCGGCAACTCACCGGCTTTGATCGTGCCGTGCATCTCGCCCGCAACCAACGCGAGCAGGTAGAGATTCAACATCTGCGCTGTAAAGCTCTTGGTTGCCGGCACCGCACGCTCGCGACCCGCCTCGGTCGGCAGCGACACCGTCGCCTCCGTCGCCAGGCTCGACCCGGCGACGTTCGTGATCGCCATCGTCGAGTGGCCGTTCGCGGTCGCCCGACGCAGCGCTGCAAGCGTGTCTGCCGTCTCGCCCGACTGCGAAATCACCAGCACCGATGCGTCTTTCAACGCTTTCCTGGAGCGGTAGACGAACTCGCTCGCGTATTCCACGTCCACCGCCATGCCAGAAATCTCCTCCAGCAACAACTCGGCGACCATGCCTGCATGCCGGCTGGAGCCGCTCGCTAGGATCACCAATTCCCTACCGGCAATCTTCAGCCACTCCCGCGTCAGCTGCCATGGCTCCCCTGCAAAGCAGTCACCGGCGACGTACCTTGCGAGGGTGCGCTCCAGCATTTCGGGCTGCTCGTAAATCTCCCGCAACATCCAGTTAGGATAGGGCGAGGGGGTCATCGTCTCGGACATCGAACATCTCCCTAAGTGATCGTTTTACCCAGATATGGTCAGATTAGCGCGGAAGACCTGCTGAGAACACTGTCTGATGGTCGCTTAGCCTACTTTGGCTTGATCTGCAGGCAGTGCGAATACCGGCAACCCGGTCAACTCGCCGGTGCTGCTCAACGCTACCGCCTCCACAAAGCCTGCGATATTCTCTAGCGTGGCATTGCTCAGCGGATATGTCACGCGCCACGTTTGCATCGTCGGGCGATGCACCACGTTCGATGCCGACGTTCTTCGAGCGGCAGGATCTCCTTGTCTAGAGGCTAAACATCCATAGCTCCAGACTGATCGTTTGCTTGCCAAATTGTCGAAGCGTAATGTCTCTCCTGTATACACACGCTCGGTTTCTGCTCAGGGCGAAGCTTCAACCTTGAAATCATGCACTGACAATGTCTTGCCCGCATTTTCTCATCTGGGGGATGAAGTTCTGACACACACGTTGATGGCTCAGAAGGTTTTGACACCGGACGGCTGGCTCAAAGACGCCGAAGTGCAGGTGGAGGATGGCGTTATAGTCTCGCTGGACCAAGCCGAACCCCAAGCCGAAGCTTCGGGCGGAAGCGACATCCTTGTGCCCTGCTTTTTCGACATTCACTTTCATGGCGCGATGGGCCATGACCTGATGGCAGCAACCGCGCCAGAGCTTGCCATGATCGAACAATTTCTCGCCCGTCACGGCGTGGGCGCTTACCTGCCGACGACCGTCACCAGCCCGGTCGACGAGACGCTGCGTGCACTGGAGCGCCTGGGAAACGCCGTGGAAGGGGGCGGGTCCCGGGAAACCACTGGAACCTGTACGGATCGTGCGATCCCCGTCGGCATCCACCTGGAAGGTCCATTCGTCTCGCATGCCAAGCGGGGTGTTCACCCTCCAGCGAGCATCCTGGAGCCCTCGATTGCACTGTTCGACCGCTTTCAGGAGGCGGCCGACGGCAACATCCGCCTGCTCACGATTGCCCCTGAGCTGCCGCATGCGCTGGAGTTGATAGCCCACGCCAGTGCCGGTGGCGTTCGCATCAGCCTGGGGCACAGTGACGCAACCGCTGCACAGGCCAGGGAGGGTATAGCCGCAGGAGCGCGCAGTGCCACCCACACGTTCAATGCCATGCGAGCACTGGACCACCGCGAGCCGGGCATTCTTGGAACGGTGCTGGACGAACAGGATCTTTTTGCCGAGCTTATCTGCGACGGCATCCACGTCGACCCCGTGCTTGTACGTCTGTGGCTGCACATGAAGCGTGAGGCGCGAGGCATCCTTGTGACCGACGGCATGGCCGCGACCGGCATGCCAGACGGCACCTACCGCCTGGGCGATCTGTCTGTCGAGGTGCATGATGGCACCTGCATGGCCGGTGGGCGGCTGGCCGGCAGCGTGCTCACGATGGATCGCGCAGTCGATAACCTGCGGGCTTACACCAGATGCTCCCTGGAGACCGCGGCGCGGCTGGCCTCGGCAAACCCAGCCGCGCTGCTCGGCCTTCCAAGCCTGGGGCTCGCCGCGGTTGGACGACCCGCAAGTTTCAACGTCTATTCCGCCGACGGCGCGCGTTGCGGCACCATCCTACGCGGAAGGCGAGTGTCCGGACCGGCTGATCTGAAATAGTGAAGTCCAGCCAGTGTGACCAAGACCGACCTCGCGCAAAAAAAATAATGTGTTGCTGCGGCGGGCGACATCACCATCGAGGCACTGATCGCGCAGGTCGGCACCTCGGCTCCAAGCATTGGCCGCGACCTCACTAAGCTGGAGCAGCGTGCCCTGGTGCGGCGAACCCACGGCGTCGTCACCCTGGTCGAACCTCAGTTGTGCGAGCCGTTTCGCCACGACACCTCCTTTAAGCGCGAGAGTTGCGTTCTGCGATGCAAAGCGCCGCATCGGTCTTGCCACCGCCGAACGCATTCGCGAAAAGGAAACGGTCGGTCTGACCACAGGAACGACCACCGCTCAGGTAGGCAGGGCGCTGAGACACCGGCGCGGTCAATCCGTCATCACCCTGCGCTGGTAAACATCGGCAGGCGTCGCGCTCAGAAGCAGCAAGGCTTCCGTAGTGTCCTGTACGTCGAATCGAATCAGCAGACTACACCCTCACTTCTATGTCGTCACTCATCCGGGCTGCAGGCGCGCATCCAGACGAAGTTGCAGAAGTATGATCCAATGCCGACGGCCTGCAAACGTGTAGCGACGCGGGTCCCGAGGTGAGAACCATTCACAGTGCGTCAGAGATGCAGCACCTGGACCGAAACCGCCCGGAGAACGGATCACTGATCGCGTTCTCGAAGAGGTCTATCTACGACGGCCGCCTCGTTACCTTCCCTGGTGTTGGCAACGGTCTGGCTGCTATGACACAGCCTCTTAGGTTTGATTTCAGACGCAAGTAACATCCTTGTTACCGCGTCGAGGATCTTTGGTCGAGCAGCTTACCTGCCCTCTTAGCAACCAAACAACGAGGTGAGTTCCGAGGTGAGTGATGCACTGACGCTATAGTGCTGCGCCATCCAAGGCTTACCGTGGGTGGTACGTCGCAGACATTTGCGCCGTGCAGTGCTGTAAGCGCTGTGTATGAATGCTGACTTCTTGCAAGGCACGCGTCGCCTGAAGGCGACGCCCCCTGTGGCGGCTTTGTTATACAGTTCGCAGCAGCATAGCCTCCTTTCGCATAATCGGCGTGGTGTGCCCACACGCGTTGTGCGAAGTCGGCCGTAACTAGCAATTGGCAAACACGGCAGTGGCGTACCACTGGCTGGCCTTGTGGCTGCCAACAAGCACGTTCGCATCGTTGTCCCACGTGAGACTGTTCCAGTCGTTGGCGAAGAAGGAGCAATGAATGGTGGAGAAGCAACTTAAGGGACGTTGCCTGGTGCTGGGTGGACGAGGATTCATTGGATCGCATCTGGTCGACACACTTCTCGCCAACGGGGTGCAAACCCGTGTCCTGGTCCGGCGACCGCCGGCTGATGCAGGGCCATCTGCGGCATACCGGAGTCACGATCTGCTTGAAATGTTTACCGGCGACTTCAATAATGAGATGGATCTACTGACGGCGATGGACGACTGTGATTCATGCGTCCACCTGATCTCCACAACGCTTCCCAGCACCTCCAATCAGAACATGATGTACGACATACAGACGAATCTGGTGGGAACGGTTCGGTTGCTGCAGTATGCGAAAAAGATCGGCCTTTCGAAGTTGGTTTTTGTCTCGTCAGGAGGAGCGGTCTACGGCGACGCGCTAACTCAATCGATCGACGAAGGGCACCCAACTAATCCCAGGTCGTCATACGGCATCACAAAGCTTGCTTCGGAGAAGTATTTGACTCTTCACGCAAGCGAGACATTTTCTACAATAATCCTGCGCTTTTCTAATCCTTATGGACCACGGCAAAGAACCACCATTAACCAAGGGGCGATCGCAGTCTTCCTCAATCAGGCAATGAGGAACGAAGAAATCAATATTTGGGGTGACGGCGAAGTCGTGCGTGACTATGTGTTTATCAGCGACTGCGTCGCGGCGATTGTGAAAGCTTTGCGATATGACGGCGATGAAACACTTTTTAACATCGGCTCTGGTTCAGGTCGCAGCTTGAACCAGGTTGTGGCGTGCCTTGAAGACTTTCTTGGCAGGCGGGTTGCCGTCAATTACATGGCGAGGCGATCTGTCGATCCTGCGCACAATGTGCTGAACATTGAACGCGCTCGTCAGCACCTTTCATGGCAAGCGCAGGTGTCGTTCGAAGAAGGACTGGCACTTACGGCAACGTGGTATCGACAAAACATGTTGTGAGAGGCACTTGATGGGCGGTCTGAGGTCCTCGTCACGCATGAGATTTTGTTTCCGAAAGGACTATTTTGCTGATCGTTCATGTCCTCGATCACCATTGGCGTTATAACGGCATGGTGCATGCTGCTGTCGACCTTGCCTGCGAGCAGGTGCAGCAGAATCATCAGGTCGTAATTTGTTCCCTCACCAACCAAGGATCCTTTGCCGCGTTGCTTGCAGCACAGGGCGTGGAGCTCATCCAGCTCAGTCCGAAAGCCAATCCAATGATGAACCTTTTTGGACTATGGCGTGTGATGCGTCGAGTGAGGCCCGATGTGGTGCACGCTCACATGATCAGGTCGGCTCTGGTCGGGTTTTGCGCGGCCAAAATTCTTCGTGTGCCGTTTATCACCTGCGTGCAGAATTCCTTTTCAAAGTACGCGAAGCTGATGGGTTTGGGAGCGCTCGTTATTACTGGCTGCAATGCCGTGGCGGAGGACATGGAGCAGCGAGGGATCCCTCGATACAAGCTGCGACCTATCCTGAACGGCACTATCGGCTCTGCTCGGATACGGGAAAGTCACGAGGTGGCACCGACGTTTTCGTTTCAGCGTCCGGCCGTTGTGACCTTTTGCGGAATGCACTCTCGTAAAGGGGTACCCGACTTAATTACGGGCTTCCAGATGGCTCGCAAATCTCACCCGGAGATGCATCTTTACCTCTTCGGCGAAGGGCCGGAACGCGACGATTTTGCACGACTGGTGAACTCAGATAATACCTCGCACATAACCTTTTGTGAGCCGGTTCCGAATGCGGCTCCATACCTGCGCGCCGCAGACGTCTTTGTTCTGGCCTCGCTTGCCGACCCTGCACCCCTGGTGATCTGTGAAGCACGGGAGGCGGGTCTAGCGGTGATCGGTACCCGCGTCGACGGCATTCCGGAACTACTTGAAGGAGGGCTCGCAGGGATCTTGGTAAAGCCGCATGCACCTCATGAAATAGCGCGATGGCTAGTGGAACTGCTCCGGGATGAGGAAGCGTTGGAGCAGTGGCGACGTAAGAGCCAACTCAGGGTCGACCGCCTAACCGTGCGACGAGTTGCCGAGCAATCAGTCGAGGTGTATCGCGAAGTTTGCGGAGAGCCTGTTTTTGCGATTGTTGCTCCGTAGCGTCGCGGCTTGGCTGTGAAGCCGTAAACACAATCCCCCTCACGGCTCCTGTCTGCGTACTTGCACCTGAGTACAGGTGTTCTGCTTAGCTTAGGTATTGCCCTTGACTCGTGGCTTCTTCGGGCAGCCCAGCGAGTGACGTTCGGGCTTTCAGCGGCAGAAGTGTATGCGTGGAGATGGCTGAATTCCATAATGTTTAGGTGAATTGTTACCGTCTCTCTCGATTAATGACAAAAGTTCCTGATTGTGGAAGATTTCCCCGCAAGGTTGGGAAATTCGGGCTATTGCCTATCCTGTAGCATCAGGATGACCTGAGTAGACAGGCTTGTTCCCGCCTCATTCGCCACAGAGAAATGCTCCGCTAGCGAAGCCATGCCGTGAGAACAATGGCGTGTACCTTTGTGCCTCAATGCACACGATTTTCAGCGAACCGCGTCGCGGTTGCAGCGCAGTGTGAATACGGTGGAGCGCAGCGGGGCACGTGAGACAGGCCATGTTCTTAGAGGAAAGAGAGATGTATGACCAACACGAGCTTGCTGAAAAGATCCTGTCGTTTATTGCGGCTTCTACGTCTCGGAGTAGTACTTTGCGTCGTTCCCGTCCTCTTTCCCGCGAATTCCATCTTTGCGGATGCGGGTTACGTAATGTTGAACGGGGGTGCGACGCAGGGCAATGCGCTTACCCTTGCTTACGGCAATTCAGTTAATGGTGGGAGTCTAGTCACTTACTGGCAGAATGGTCAGGTGCAGATCAGCGTGCTAGCTTCGACCAATAATCACTATGAGCTGGTGGAGAGTGTGGGCCACCGGTGCGTGACGGCGACGGGTACCGCTGTAACGGTTTCGACGTGCGTGGCGAGCCCGAGCCAATTAATGACGCTGACCCCTCAAGGTGCGGGATACATTGTGCAGGCATCAACCGGAAACTGCCTTGCATCGCAAGCGAGTTTTTCGCCGGTGCAAGCGGAGCCGTGCAGCGGAGCGACGACGCAGAACTGGGCGTTCAGCGGAGCAACACCGCTGGTTGTGGGAGGAACACCGACGGCAACACCGACGACCCCCCCGACAACCACAACGACTGTGACCACACCTACCAGTGGGGGTACAACGCTGGGATCTTGGTCGATGCTGAACGAAGGTGCAACGCAGGGTAACAGCATGGTACTGATGTATGGCATTTCGCGAGATGGAGGCGGACTGACAACCTATTGGCCGCAAGGCAACGGCGGCATCAATGTGGTAGCGATGGCGAACAGCCAATACGAACTTGTAGAGAACACTGGCTTTCGTTGTGTGACGGTTGTTGGTTCAAGCGTGAACGTTGCAGGATGCACGGGTGCAACGGGTCAATTGTTTACCTTGAGTCCACAAACAGATGGCTCCTACAGCGTGCAGGCGACGGGGACGGGACAGTGCCTGGAGGCACCGGCCGCGTTTGCCACGGTGGCGGCATTGCCGTGCAATGTTGCTCTGAACGAACGCTGGCTCTTCAGTGGGAAAGCGTCATTGTCTTCTGTGCTGTCGACAACAACGACGACCACGCCTGTTGCTACATCTCCGGCGACCACGCCCGCGACACCAACTGTACCGACTCCTTCGTCGACCGTTCCAGCCGGGTATCACCTGACCTTCGATGACGAGTTTACGACGTTGAACCTTTCAGACCAGAGCGGCACAGGAGCGAAGTGGTACACGCATACGGTGCAGTGCTGCCTGTACGACACCTCCGCTCCGGCGACACCGACCTATATGGCGGGAGCGACGGCACCTGCCGGACAGAACCCGTATTCACTAGCGAGCGGCGGAGGCCTGGACATACGACTTCAGAAGACAAATGGCTCCTGGTATTCTGGCGTGCTTGCAACGGTGGACAGCAATGGCCAGGGGTTTGCGCAGCAGTATGGATATTTTGAAATGAAGGCGAAATTCCCTGAAGGGCTTGGAACATGGCCAGCGTTCTGGCTGTTGAACCAGGCCGCGCTGACGGCACACGCCTCCCCCGGAGAGATCGACATTGTGGAGTCTTACATGCAGTTTCCGACATACATCAACACGACCCTGCACGACTGGACTCCGCCTGCGACGGCACCAGGGTACAAGCAGGCCGCGGTTGCGAACCTATCGAGCGGTTTCCATACGATAGGTATGTTGTGGACTGCGACTACGATGACGTTCTACTGCGACGGTGCGGCGTTATACTCGCTGCCAACGCCTCCTATCATGAACCAGCCATACTACCCCATCGTCGACTTGGGGCTTGGGGGTGGCTGGCCGACGGCGCAGACGCCACAGCAATCGGACATGATCGTGCAGTACATCCGCGTCTACGCTCCCTAGGCGATCGCTTTAGCGCAGGACTCCTCGTGTCGCATCCTGCGTCAACCGCTGCACCATCTATTGGGTGCGGCACGAGGCTGTCATTTTCGACGGCAGGTGAGTCACAACCGATTGCGCGACTGAGGGCGGTGAAACAGCGGCCAAGGAGGGCTGGCAGGCGTCTTGGTAATGAAGTATGCGCGTGCGCCTCTTGCTTCGTCCCCAGCTCAAGCTTTCCACGATACGCTTGCCATTTTGCTGCAAGTGGTACATAACGCGATCGCGGATAGAGAGAGGCTTGGGCCGGAGTGCCTCCAATGCAGGAAACTTGTCGATCGCCGCCTGGTAGGGGTCGCAGTCCGCCTGCGTCCAAGGGGGAAATGATCCATGCCATGGTTTTGGGCTGGACATGAAGTGCTTGATACGTGGTTTGATCTTGGTCTCGATCCGGGAGTTCCTTAAAAACACAGGGTAGTTCCAGGCGAGGGACATAGGAAGCCTGCGGTGCTTGCCCGCCAGATTGAGGGCATCCTGGTCTGGAAAACGCGAGCCATGACCGAGACGCACAAAATGGTTCCAAGCCTCAAGTCCGGTCGTCTCCCAACCTTTGGCCTTGATGCGAAGCGCGCCGCTGTTGAAGTACTTAAGCTGTTCAGCTTTCGTGAAACCAATTGAGTGAAGGTGTCGACGTAGATCATTGCTAAGGGGCGTATCATCTGCCAAAAGAAATGTCATCGGGTCGTTGGCAGCTAGAAAGCATCCGTCGGGTACGTCTATATCGATCAGCGGGTCAAGCGAATCGAGTATGTGAATGTCGCCATCGAGATATAGATAGTCGGTGTAATGTGCGGGGGCGAAGCGGTTGAGAAACAGTCGCGCCATCATAGAAGACGCCCCTTCTATGATCTTGGGATCGAGAGCGATAAGAGTGATGCCCTCGGACGCGCACATGGGCTGCACCAGATCGAACACGGCTTGAACCACGCCGATACAATAAATCGTCACATCTGCTTTGTGCTTGCTGCTATGAAGCCGGGCCTGCATTGCGCTGACGAAGGTAGGAAAAAGGTACGTTGAATCCGTGGTGTACACGATGCAACAAGTAGGTTTGGAGCTTAGGAGCTCACTCATGAGATTACCTCGGTTGGTGCGTGGTCTCGGATACGGAGCAAAGACTTCAACTTAAGAGCGGCAATTGCTTCAATGCCATGCGGAACGCCGACGGCAAACCACAGCGTAAAAAGTGTCGCGCCGTAGGCAATACATGCAACGAAGATTGCAAATAAGGTTCCGATTGCGAGTCCGAACGTTTCCGTGGAGCGGGTGCAGAACGGAAGGATCGCGAAGAGAACACCAGCCATAACAGCCACGCTGATGATGCTGCGCCAAGCTGTAAAAAGCTGTTTCCCGATGGAGATGCCCAGCAACCGCCGAACGATAACCATACAGAAGCAGACAGTCGCCACTTCAGAGATGCTACGGGCGACGATGACTCCCATAAACCCAAACCGCAATGCGCCGATAACCACGAGCGGGAGTTTGATCGAAATCTCAAATAAATTGCGTTTGAAAAAGATGTTGGTTTTGCCGAAGGCCATAACCAGGGCACCCAACGGAGCTGCAAACAGCGTGGGGATCAAACTGAGTGCAAGCCAGCGCAGGTAGAGTGCAGATCCCATCCATTTTTGTCCAAAGACAAGGCGGACGAACGGGTCGGCAATAAGGCTCTCGCCGACAAGGATAGGTAATGCCAGAGTAATAATTGCGCCGGCACTAGTTTGATAACTGCGAGCGAGTCGCGGCGGGTCTGGACGTAAAACTGTGAAGGCCGATAACAGGGGCCGCATGATAGGCGTAAGCAGAGCGGCAAGGGGAACGTTGGAGGTGTCGTTCGCTGCTGTGAAGAGGCCGAGTGCGGAACGCGACGTGAGCTTGCCAAGCATCAGCCTGTCTGCCTGCCAGTTGATGGATCCGACGATTTGAGCTGCCGTTATCCAACCAAGGAAGCCGGAAAACGAGGGTAATTCGGCAAGACTGAGCCGCGGACGATATGGCGCGAGGATGTACGAGATGAGGGTGGACGTTACAGGTGCAACCAAGGTGCCCGCGGCGACGGCCCAGTAACTGTGCGTAAGCAGGGCGAGGCTGATCGCCGTGAAGAATGCGGCCAGCTTGCCGAAAAACTCCATGGTGAAGTCCGGGACAAAGTTGAAGTTTTTCGAGAAGTCAGCCAGCCGCGGGCTGACCATACCGCGGCTGGCCGGAGCGATGCTGAGCGCACAGACGAGTGGAACGAGGTGCATATCGCCGTAAAAGCGCGCGAACGGCCAGCTCACAAGACAGACGATAACGCTTAATAAGAGTCCGCGAATGAGTCCGAGGGTGAAGGCGGTGTTGTAGTGGGCGGGCTGGATCACAGACAGGCGTATTAGAGCCTGGCTAACGGGTAATTCCAGCGCTGCCTCCACGATGTAGATCACCGTCATGGCGATCGCGATCAGGCCGAAGTCCTTTGGGTGGAGAATGTGCGCCAGCATCACCATTGTGATCAGGTCGATGATGCGCGAGATGACACGTGCACCTACTGTCCATGTGCCGCTGGTGGCAATCTGGGCGCCGATCACACTGTCTTTTACGTCGGTCGTAAGGCGGGAACCATCTTCGCCTCCGTGCTCTGAAGCAAGAAGTGCTTCAGCTTCTAAGACTTCTTTGGAAGACTCCTTCGCGTCTCTTGGAGCAGTAGTGGACAGCGTCATGCGGAGTGTTCTCCTCGTGCCTCTCGGTAGACGCGGGCGTAGTCCTCGAGGAGGCGGTTGACATGGAAGACATTTGCTCCTCTCAGTGAGGCGCGTCGAAGGTCGTTTCGTTCCTGGGGATCTTCCATGAGTGGTCGCAGCACGGCGGCTAGTATTTCAGGCCGCCCAGGCGGCACAAGCCGTCCAGCGCGGCCGAACTCCAGCATCTCTTTATTACCGCCGACGTCGGTTGCCACAATAGCACAACCGGCCGACCTAGCCTCTCCAATGACAAGGCTGCATGGATCTGCGTAGGAGGCGAGCACCATGATGTCTGCTTGCTGAAGCACGCGGGCGGGGGCCGGAGTGAAACCTAAAAAGATGATGCGATCGGCCAGACCCACATCCGCCGCCTGTTTCTCTAGAACTTCGCGGTCCGGTCCCTCTCCCGCAATGTACAGCTTCCAATCCGGCAAGTCGCGGAAGAGCATGGTGCAGGCATTGATAAGGTCGAAGACGCCTTTGCGCCGGTGGAGAGCATTAACGGCGACGATTGCGGGTGACTGCAGGTTGATGTCACGCCCATCGTCCATGAACGCGTCGCGTGGTGAGTTTGCCGGAGCATTCATGATGGCGACGAGGCGGTCAGGGCGGTACCCTTGTTTGAGCAGGCTGTCGCGCTCCGCCTGACTCACTGCGATAACACGCCTGCCCAGTCTCATAATGCTGGAATGCTTGTCGAAGGAATTGTGAACGATGGTGACCATTGGCACGCCGGAAACCCAGGAGGCGAACGCGCCGATGAGCGCACTACTCATCATATGCGCATTCAGGACGTGCGGCTTGTGCTTGCGGGCGAACCGGGCAAGAGTCCACGCTGCTCGCAACATCGAGATGGGCTTACCCTGATCATGGTTGAGCGTGATGTGCTGAACACCGTACTGCTCCAGAAGCGGCACAAAGGTTCCACCGGCGCTGATAAATGTGACACGGTGGCCGGCCGCGGCCTGAACGCAAGCCAAGTCGACCGCAACGTGCACATTGCCATTGGCATAGCCGCAATGTTTAATGACGTGAACAATGTGGTGAGCGACGACGGCCTGCGGCGCCGTAGGCTGGGCAGCTTCAGAGCCGCGCACCGGTTTAGCTGCCACCGGTGTTGGGCAAAGCTCAGGGATGGGCGGACATTGCGTCATCGAGGGCATGGAGGATCTCGTAGAACGTAGGTGTTAGGCTGCGTGAAACCGCCGCTGCATGCTGGCTTGCAGCGCAGGTTTGGAGCGATATGTCTTGCCTGCAGAATTGGCGTTGGCTAAGTGCCTGTTTCCTTTATAGGAGCTTCACAGGCTAATAGGCACCTTCAGAAAGCAATATTGTCTTTAGCGTACACACAAGGATGTAAGTATCCAGTGAAAGTGACCAATTGCGTACATAGTAGCCGTCCATCCGTATGCGGAGCTCATAGGTCGTATTGTTGCGTCCACTGATCTGCCACAAACCAGTCAAACCGGGAGTGACCTGCCGATACTGATCGAAGTGGACACCATACTTCTCCACTTCTGATTCGACGATGGGTCGTGGTCCGATAAGGCTCATATCACCGCAAAGGATATTCCAGAACTGCGGCAGTTCATCTAGGCTGGTTTTGCGCATGAATCGCCCGATGCGAGTCACCCGGGGGTCAACCTTCAGCTTATGGTCGCGCTCCCACTCTTCACGCAGAGCCTGGTTGGAATTAAGGTGCGTTTGTAATACCCGATCCGCACCAACGACCATCGAGCGGAACTTCCAAACACTGAACGGTTCGCCACCCTTGCCAATGCGTCGATGACCGTAGAAGACAGGCCCTGGTGAAGAGAGTCGTACAGCAAAGTAAAGAATAAGGATGAGAGGCAACAGCAGCAACGAAGCGACAGACACTATGATTAAGTCGAAAGAGCGTTTCATCAGGCGAGGCAGAGTGCGTGCAAGCCGCTGGCTGAGTTTGAGTGTGAGTATTCCGCACACATCAAAGGCCGCGACGGAAAGGCTACGAATGCCGAACAGATCCGGGATGATGAGAACATTTTGATAGGTCTGAATGTGCTCATCGTAAACAGCCTGTAAGCGATCGCTACCGGCTGTGGGCATCGCGACCACCGCATAGCAGCCCGGATTTTCAGCTGCGAGGCGCTTTGCGTGAGACATATTGCCTTTAAAAACACTGGCCGGGGTCGCAATATCCTCGGTTCGCTGTGGGTCATCGCTCAAGTAAGCAATTGGACGGAGCCCCAAGCGGCGGTGTCCGAGCAGCAGGTGAAGCATCATTTGACCGGCATCCTGCTCACCCAGAATCACCGTAGGAATTCCCCACCACGGCTGTCGCGAGCACGCCCCACGCAGCAAGCGTCGCATGAGCGGCACAAAGATGATTGTTAAACCCCACGCTAAAGCGAACACAATGCGCGACGCAAGATTGCCCTCGCGAAGGAAGAAATTGGTCCCAATCAGGATAAGGAATCCGATGGTGGAGGCACGCATGATGAGACGGAATTCTTCGATGGGCGACATAGCCACGCCTGGGTAGAGACCACAATATGCAAAGGTCAAGAAGAAGATAAGGATCGACGGAGCGAAGCCGAGATAGTCATGTGGTGTGAATTTCGCGTGGAAGATGTACCGCGTGAACACTGCAAGGGCTCCCGCAACTAGCAATGAGATGAGGTCGGCGAACAGGACCGTGCCGTGGGTGAGCCATCGGCATATCTTCTCATTGGCTTGAGAACGCGTTTGCGGCAATGCGAGGACGACGGATGTGCTCATGACACAGGCTCCAGAAGGGACAAGGTAGGAAAAGCAGAAAAAGTTCAGGCGGTACGGGCGACAGATATCTGACCTGGTTGACGCTTTACAGCAAGGGTCTTAAGATCAAGCCCCTGCAGCGTACGTTCGAAGGATTTACGGAAGTTCGCTTTTGAAAATAGGCTTGCCCTTGCTCGCAGGTCGGCGTCCACAAACTCGGCTTCGCGATGTTCGAACGCGAGTATGGCTTGTTGCAGACCATCGGCGGTGGCATCTTCGTAAAGAACAGCTGTGTCGCGCGTCATGGAGTCGAGAACACCACCGACACCACGTGCAATCACGGGGCAACCGCAGGCTATAGCCTCCACCGGAACGATGCCAAAATCCTCGACTCCAGGAAACAGCAATGCACGCGCCTTTCGAAAGTGTTCCGCAAGGCTGTCGTCGTCAGCGAAACCGATAAATTCGACATCGGCGTGGAGCGATGTTGCCAATCCCTGAAGCGCAAGCAATTCTGGCCCTTTGCCAACGATGCGTAGCTTGCGGCCAAGCGCCGCGCACGCTTGTATGGCATGGTCAACCCGTTTGTACGGAACAAGCGCAGACACTACAAGGTAGAAATCCTGCGGTTCACGCTTGACTGCTAGAAAGCGTTCCGTGTCGACCGGTGGAGGCAACACTTGGGCGTCACGACCATAAATGCGCTTTACCCGCTCCGCAATGAAGCTGGAGTTTGCAATGAAAAGATCCACGCGGCCTGAGGTGCGTGCGTCATACAGACGTAGAAGTTTGACTAAGGGCTTGAAGAAGCATCGTGAGGCCAACCAACCGACTCTATCCGGCCCAAAGTAATCGTCAAACCGATCCCACGCATAACGCATAGGTGTATGGATGTAACACACATGTACCGGCCTATTCCGGAATGGCCGTTTTACCATCGCCTTCGCGACGGCATGCGAAGTGGAAATCACCAGGTCTGCGTCACGGGCTTTAGTAATTTCGGCAAACAGAGGAAACAGAGGCAGGTAGTTCCGGTATTTTTGAGCAGCAAATGGCATTCTTTGCAGCGGGCTAGTATGAATCTCTCGTTTAGCGATGAGCGGGCTGACACTCCCGGAGAGATGCAGCAGCGTCCAGAGGGGTGCGTCCGGGAAGCGCTCGCAAAACATTTCAAGCACCTTTTCACCCCCGCGCATGCCGGTAAGCCAGTCGTGCACCAGGACAACTCGGCGATTTGGCACTTCCGTTGAGTGAACGGCTGCAGGATTCGGATTTGTTGCGATCATTATCGGATTCCCTCCGCAACGACGGGAGCCATCAGCGAGTTACGCTCAAGCATGGTTTGAATCAGGTTGTAGGTTCGCGACGCGGCATGATCCCATGAAAAGCGTTCTGCCTGTCGAAGTGAAGCCTCATAGGAATTGGACGAGATTGGCTGCTTGTTCAAGCCAAGTAAAAGAGCAAGTGCAATATCGCCTGGATCGTGTGGATCCACGTAAGTTACCGCGTCGCCTCCAACCTCCGGCAAGGACGACGTCGATGCAGCGATACACCTTCGTCCGCAGGCCATTGCTTCAAGCAGCGGAAGCCCGAATCCCTCGGCAAACGATGGGAATATAAATAGACTCGCCCCGGTGTAGAGACCGGCCAAGTGCTCCTCTGGAACATAGTCCGTGTAATGCACACGCGGCAGATCGTGGGGAAGATCCTGCCTTTTGTAGATCGCCTCACTGGCTTTCGGCCCTGCCAGCACAAGCCACACGTCATCGGGCAGTTGAGCGTGGATTGCTTCCCAGGCTTTCAGCAGGCCCCGCAAGTTTTTTCGCGATTCTATGGATGAAAGGCTTAATACATACCTGGTCGTAGGTAGCGCGAGAGCGTCCGCGGCCGCGGCGGTAGCTTCACCTGATGCGGGACGCAACATGTGCGACCCGTTATGGACAACCGTGATATCGTCCGGGTTCCTGCCGAACAATTCCACGATTCGATTCTTTGTAAATTCCGAAACTGCAATCAAGCTCATCGCATTCTGCGCCAGTCGCCGCATGACGATGCCGTACCAACGGGCGTAAGCCGCGCTGTACCACTCCGGGTGCTCCACTGGAAACAGGTCGTGAAATGTGACAATCTGGTTTGGATAACTTACCGGTCCCGAGGCATTCGGGCTCCAGAGCAGGCGACCGTGGCATGCGACGGGAAGTGCAGTTTGCTCCCAAAGGTGACCCACCGCACCTCGTCCGTTCCGGGGTGTGAGGATTTGTGCATCAATCGGCAAACGCTTGACAATTTCATGGGCGTACCGCTGGACGCCGGTAATCCGCTGGGATCGAAAACGCCCATTCACTACGAGTCCTGTATTTTGTATCACTGGGGCAAATGGGATAAGCAACGGAAGGTCCTCTCTGTAGTCGGCGATCTGGAGCGGCACGGATTGTCTCGACATATACTCACGCAAAACGGTTCGAAAGTACGTTATTCACACTGGCCGTGATCGAACCCTAGTGAAGCGACCCTTGAGCTTTAAGAAAGGACGTTCAAGGAATTCATAGGTGCAACTTGCACATGCAATCGTCAAAGCTAAGGCAAGTGCCGCACTGATCGTCTCCACAAGGTAAGGAGACATGGAATGGAGAGCGAGTCTATTCACAAGGCCATGAATCACTTCACCCATGAACAGCAAGCAGGCGACATGGAAGACGTAGAGCCCGTATGAGATTTTGCCGAGATAAAGCAGCAAGGCAGGCATAGGTCTCGCATTCCAGCCTGCGACGCCGTTGAACATGAGCATGGTGCCGCACAACACCAACAGGTAGCCAACCATCAGGGCTGCTGCGCCAGGTGACTGCGTACGCACGATGTGGCATCCGGCCGAAGCCGTAAGCCAGCACACGGCACCCAAAAACAAGAAGGCAACCCTTTTTCGATCAGACAGACGACGCCTTTCTGGAAACGAGAAGCAAGCGGTCAGTGCACCGGCAGCCAGGAACAGCGCCTGAACCAGCGTGTTGGGCCAGGTGGCCGTGACCTGAGCACCTGATATGTGGCCGAAGTAAAAAAGTGTAAGCATGGAAAGCAGACCCATAACCAGGGAGACGGCGACGATTGAACGGCGTCCGAAGCGGGCGAAACCCGGCCAAACTAGATAAAACTGCTCCTCCACAGAAACGCTCCATAAAGGCTGGATGGCGATGCTGCTCCAACCGTGAAGAACGGCGGCCCAATTACCAACGAAAAAACCCGCGGCTAAAACACGTGGGACGCTGACGTGCAGCACGGGGACGAATTGAGAAAGAATTACGACCAATGCAAGAAAGAAGAAGTACAGCGGCCAGATGCGAAGACAGCGACGCATATAGAACTGGCCAATATGGATGCTCCCAGTGTCTTCACGCTCGATCAAGAGCAAACGCGTAATCAAGAATGAGCTTAGGAAGAAGAAAAGGCATACCCCAAAATCAAGGGCCTGAGCTACTTCTTGTGGTCTGATTGAACTGAGCAACGAGGCATGGGTCGACACGTTTGCAGAGATCGCAGGAACTGCGCCCAGCTTTTTTGCGTCAAGATCGTTTTTCACGCCACCGAGTGCATTGGTGAAATGACGGCAGAAAACGAGCAAGAAGGCCGCGAAGCGTAGTGCATCTAGTTCAGGCGCATAGAAACGCGTGTGAGTCTGGCCACTTGTGCCGACAGGGGCATCCGCATCGACTAAATAGGTTGAGGTAGCCACAGACTTCTCCTGCCCGCCCGGTGCGGGAACACTGCACTAAAAATGACCACTCACGGCTTCTATTCCGCTTGCGCGGGGCCTACCTCGCGCTTGCGACTAAACGTAGAAGGACACTTGCCTCTACTTGGTTACCATGTGGTCCATGGTTCTGTAATAGCTCTGGTATAGACCGTAGCTATGGCTCAAACGCGGGTGAACCTGATTCAGTACAATCCCGAGTGTCTTACCAACTCTGCGGAGCGTGTTAAGCACACCACTTACCTGTTGCTGGCGGGTGTTGCCCGCATGGCAAACCACGAGCACGCCGTCAACAAGGTGTGCCAGTTGAATCGGCTCAGCGAAGCAGAGCATGGGCGGTGCGTCGATAAATACCAGGTCGTACTCTTTGTAGGCGCTCTTCAGAATGGTTTCGACAGCCCGACCCACCTGGTCACACACTGCATTGCTGTCGTTCCCGCCGACGATGATATCGAGTAGTGGATTCTCCACGACCGTCCTGCGTATCACGTTCAGCGAAAGCTTGTGGGTAATTGCATCGGCAAGTCCTACTTCATGCTGCATGTTGAAGTAACTGTGCTGCGTTGGGCAGCGCAAATCAGCGTCAATAAGCAGTGTGCGATACCCCTGCTGTGCATGCATTGCTGCAAGGTGAGCAATGCAGGAGGATTTGCCTTCTCCCTGCACCGCGCTTGTCACCATGATGGAGCGGAGAGGCCGGTTGCGGTGATTAATCAGGATGGTGCTCAGAACCGACCGAGCGGCTTCCTCATAGAAACTGGCGGAGCCAAACCACTGCTTGTTCGACTTGACCAGAGCTTGCTTTGAGCTTTCCCTTGCTTGACCGGGAGAAAGGTCTGCGAAGTGCGCGACCCGCGGCAGAATTCCGACAACCTCCTGCCCCAAAACTCGCTGTACCTGGTCGGGATCACGAAGGCTCTTGTCGCTAAGGTCGCTCAGTAACACAGCGATGATGGAGAGCACGAGTGAAAAGAAGAAGCTGAGTCCGATCAACACTGTCTTGTTAGGAAACACCGGGTGGAGTTGCGGCCGCGCTGGGTCGGTAATTCGAATCCCGTTACCCTGGAAAGCCCCATTAATGCCTGCCTCCTTCACTGTGCGGTAGAGTTCAGCGTACAGCGACCTATTTGCTTCCGCTTCCCGCTTCAATTCCTGGTAGTGCATGGAGCTTGTATTAAGTACGTCGAATTGCCCTTTGGCTTCAAGCAACGACTGGTGCAGCATCTGTTCGCGCTTGTCGGCTTCTTCGTATTCCACCTCGATGCGTTTACCCACTTGGGCCTGGGCTGCGGTGAGCTGTCGCGTGAGCTCGGCCAGGTCAGTTGCAGCACGCTTGTACTCCGCGTTGCTGGTTCCGTATACGAGCTTTACAGATTCCATCTTCTGTTGCGCTGTCCGAACGTTCTCTTCCATGTGCGCAAGCGCCGTGGCCTGGAGTGACACCTCAATAGCGGCAGTGGAACCGGACTTGATGGCCTTGTACTCTACTTGCTTGCGTACCCTGTCGTTTTGTGCCTCTGTGTACTCCGCGTTCAGTTGCGTGATGCGACTACTCAGAAGGCTGGTCTTTTCTTCCGGGTTAATCACCCCCAATTGCTTCTCGTAATAGGCGAGGGCGAGCACGGAGTCATCCATGTTGCGCTTTAATGCGCTCATCTGATTTTCGACAAACGCAGATTCCTCAAGTGCAGAGCGTGCTCTCGTTTCGCGACCGCTTACGATATAAGACTGCGCGATAGCGTTTGCCACGGCCGCAGCCTTCATTGTGTCGGGCGAACGATATGTGACGTTGATCAGAAAGCTGTTTGCAGGATGTGTCACCTTCAGATCTTTGAGGAAAACGGGCGCATCTTCCGGTCGCACGCCGTCGGGCAAAACGCCGGTCGACTTCGCCGGGTTAAGATGTAACGTCTTCACCACTGGACGAAGCACGGTGTCAGACTGGATGACCTGTAATTCCGTGTTGAAGTATTGATCAGCTTCGACGCTGCTGGTATTACCTGGGTTCTGTCCTATGACAGTCGATGGTGTTTTCAGGTCGATTGCGATACGCGCCGTCGCTTCATATTCCGGCTTAAGCTTGTACGCCAAAAGAACAGACGCCCCTGTAACAAGTAGGACCGCGATTACTATTTTCCACCAGGCTTTGCGTATGAGCCAGAAGTAATAGCTAACGCTGAAGGTCGGTTCCGGAACGGCACGCGGTTGGAAATCATGGAGCGCGGTCAGTTCATGCGCGCGCTGAGAAGGAAGCCGAATTACCGGAGGAGATGGATCCACAGCAGTCATAAGAACCCTTTTTGGGGAAAGCGTGCGCAAAGTGATGCATTAGTTAGCTTGAACGGCAAGGCTGTTACGGCGGTGGCGAATACATCTATCGCACAACAAGGAGACCGGCTTCGGCAGTCTGCCCGAAACCCGCGAGCTGACCCAAGAATTTACTGGTCATCTTTTTTCCATCCGCTGTTGGGATATACAGGATGTCATCCGAGAGGAGCGCCACATCCGGTGCGTGGCGTGTCATGATCTGCCGAAGCGGAACAGCGACTTCGTCCCGTTCTGTCCCGGTTCCACGCTTTCGGTAAATATAAGCAGTCTTGCTGCTGTATGTCTCAAGCCCGGAGCTTAACGCGACGGCCTTCATCACCGTGGTATCCGAATCACTCTGCATCGGGTAGGCACCGGGTCGACGTACGTTACCTGCGACAAAAATTTTGTTCGCCTCAGGAACACGTATCTCTTCGCCACCACGAAGTGCCATGCTGGCCTGCGGTTCGGTGCCGTTGATTACATCTCTTACCGCCACGGTATGCACCTGCATCGCACCGCCCGCTTGGGACCGCTCCGAAATGATGATGCTCGTGCCCGCGGTTGGACTCAGGCCGCCGGCTTTGGCCAATGCTTCGATCAATGTCGTTCGACCGGTGGCCTGATAGTTGATTGGGTGATTTACCGCTCCTACAATGCTTATTGGCCGGCTTCGATACTCAACGACGGAAACGTTGACGATAGGTTCCGCAAGGATATTTTCTTTCAGCAACACAGCCGTAAGTGTGTGAGCAATCTGAAGCGGTGTGAGTCCAGCGACTGCCAAGGGTTGATGGAGGAGTGGTAGCGCAAGATTCCCATTAAAGCCGACTCTGAAGTTGCGACTTAGCTCAGGGCAGTAGGCTACAGCGATCTCGACCAAATCGTCTGCTCCTACACGTTCGGCAGCGTCCGCATCAGATCCAGCCGAATCAGAGACAGATGAGGCCAGAGCAGAGCTTGATTCTTCCTTGGTTTTGACATTACCGATTCGAGCCTGGCAATACGAAATCGGGGCGCAGATGAAACTGAGTTGCAGTGCTGCAGTCATTGCTACGATTGAGATACCGAGCTTGCTCGATGCATTCGTCATCGTTCGTCTCCTTGGGAACCGAGATGGTTCCCTTACGCGGCATGTTGAAGCCGAAAGAGCCTTACGTTGAGGGCTTTCTCTTCGAACACACTCCGAGTATGTAGGCTGCGAACATTGCCGGTGTCGCTTAATGACATCATTCTGCCTGTAGCCTATGTCCGCTACCACTCGCTCTTCTGATATACACCGCCAAAGCCGCGCAGAGTCGTACGATAACTACAAACCAAGAATCCGCATTGGGTGCAACCCACCGAGGAGGAGTTCCCGCCACGCCTGAACATTTCCACTCAACCTGCCCCGCCGGTCGATCGTGGGTTCTGGACGCACACTGTAGACGAGATTTTTGAGCGAGCGGCTTGTCATGCTGGCAATTGCGTATGTCCAGCCCACAGAGCCTTTGCGGGCCAAATAAACGGGATTAGCAACTTGTGAATAGCCCAGCCTGCGTCCAGACTGCCGGCCCGACTTGACACCCAGGTGCACTCCGTAGGCTTGATCCACGCGTATGATGGTGCCGAATTTAGCCAGTTGCCGCGAGAACTCCACGTCTTCGTACCAACCGTATAGTGGCAGCATTTCATCGAAGCGAAGGGTATGCGCATGGATTGGGCTGAGCCGAAGCGTCATGTTGCAGCCGTATACGTTGAAAACCGGCTTGAAAGTCGGTTTTCCTGATCCTACTGGTGCTGATTGGAGCAGGACTCGAGCCTGCTGGAGGTCGAAACCTGGGCCATTGATCCCATCGGCCAGCACGTGGCCGGTGGCGGCCATGACGCATGGATGGGCGGATAAGACAGCTTCGATTGTGCCCAGATAGTCTGGGGCCATCCAGAAGTCATCGTCGAGGAAGGTGACCAGATCGTACCCGTCAAGTTGGGACAGGCTAGTGTTGCGTTGTGTCGTCAGCCCAGGTGCGCTCTGGAGAAAGCGCACCTCGGGAAAGGAAGTGGGTGCATCACCGACGTCTTGTGGAGCGGGGTAAGTTACGAGGATCAGGTCCGGCACGCGCCGCTGCATCCGTAGCTGGGACAACGTCTCCGCAAGTACGGCTGGCCGCCCTCTAGTAGCGATCGCAACTGCGAGACGAGTTGAAGAGGTGGCCATGGGGATGTCCTTCTTGTTGAGCATCATCAAGGTCACCGCATCAACGTTGGTCCGGTTTACGTCAACATGATCGTGCTGCATAGCTATCCGTCCAAGTGTTGATGGAACGCGTGTGCGCCTTGAGGAGCCCTTGCGAGGGTTCTGCGACAGGTGAACCAGCCAGCAAGGCTCGGGCAACGGATAGGCCGTCGCCTGATTCGCCCAGGAGCACTCTGGATTTGTGGCATCGTTTTCCGAAGACGTCATAGGTCGCGGGAAACAGCATTGTGCTGCAACACGGGTCGTCTCTTTGAACTTCAGGCAATCGTTTCATTTTTACAGTTGACTTCTTGCTCGTTCTATCGTTTCTCTTATGGAAGCGGGTACACCCGCTGACGATACACTGCCAGGTAGTTATGTTAGTGACTTATTTCCATGTTTGCCGATGTTGCCGGACATAGCCGACCAGTTCGGTAATGCCGACACGGCGAATGTAACCTGAGACCCAGTCGCTGGCGTTTCGCGGCTAGGCTCTCTTTTCAAACGATCGATTGCCGCTGTTCTCTCTTCCTGCTCCATGGTCGAAATCGTGTTGACTCTCTCACGTGCCAAATTGCTGGCAGGGCCTCGGGCGCTCTGCTCCGCTGCTTGCGTACACAGAAGTCATGGCAGAACGCGCAGCGGCTTTGATCTTGCATTCAACTACCGATGATCGAGGCGAGCATTCGCGCATGCTATTCAGTGATCTAAGGCGAATCCGGGACAAGACAGACTTGCAGTGCTGCGTCTGTATTGTGGGTGCTGGTCCTGCAGGTATTACGCTGGCCACGGAACTCGCGAACACCTCTCTTCAGGTGATCGTGGTGGAGAGCGGCAGCAAAACAAAGGAAGACGAGTTCACAACCGGTCTAAACGAGATTGAAAGTATTGGCGCGCCGCGTGTCATGAGATCTCAAATGGTGCGCAACAGGGTCATCGGTGGGTCCTCGCACAGCTGGTACGGCCGTTGCGCTCCGCTGGACGCAATCGACTACGAGGCCCGGCCATGGGTGCCGTACTCGGGCTGGCCCGTTTCCTTTGAGGAGATAGCACCCTATGTTGAGCGGTCCACCGTGCATCTCGGCCTAGGCCCAGCGCTCTACACGGACGGCCTGCCACAAAACTCAGACTTGGCACACTACGTAGACGGAACGCGATTGCCAGATGGTTCACTTGGGCCGGACTTGCGCGTGGTGACGTGGCAATTCAGTTCTCGTTCATCGTTGCACAACGATTATGTCCGCTTTGGCCTCCGCTTGCGATCCTTGCGGGCTAACAATCTACGGGTGTTAACGCAGGCCACTGTCACACAGATTCTGGCGACAGACGATGGAGGCCATGTTACGGGTGTTGAGGTGTCGACCCCAGAGGGCAAGACGCACACCATTCGCACCCAGCGCGTCGTTCTTTGTGGCGGAGGCATTGAAAACGCGCGGATGCTGCTTGCCTCAAATCGTGTTGATGGAAGTGGTTTGGGCAATCGTCGTGGACTCGTGGGCCGCTTCTTTATGGACCACCCTCGGACGACGGCTGGCACATTTACGCCGGAGGCCGCGCCCGCGGTGCAGCGGGAACTAGGGTTGTTTCGTGCCCCGACCGGGGTTCGAGTGCAGTGTGGCCTGTCACTGTCGTTGGAAGTACAGCGGCGTGAGGGCCTGCTAAACTGCGCCGCGTGGACTACTCAGCACGTTGCGGACGACGACGCGTGGCGATCGTTGCGGAAGGTAAGCCTTGGCAACGGAGACCACAAGCTTGAAGCCGCATTGGTTCTCTGTAAAAACGCAAATCAGATCGCATTGGATCTTTGGGGTAAGTTGTTTTTTGGAAAGGCTTTGACGCGCCGCTTGAAGCAACTGGACTTGGACATAACCGTGGAGCAGGCGCCTGACGCTGACAGCCGCATCAGGCTGTCAAGTCGACGCGACGCTTTGAACGTGCCACTTTCACAAATTGACTGGAAAATAAGCGAGTTAGAGCGTCGCAGTGTCGTCCGGCTGAGCCACGCAACGAATGCCACGTTGGCACGTGCAGGACTGCCCCAAGCCGAACTGGTGGACTGGATTCAGCATGATCGACCGGAGGATGCGGTCTTCTCCGATCCAGCACATCCGATCGGCTCCACTCGCATGGCAGTGCGAGAAGAGGATGGTGTTGTGGATCGCAATGGCAAAGTCTTCGGTGTGGATAACTTGTACATCGCCGGTAGTTCTGTATTTCCGACGGGCGGCCATGCAAATCCAACTTTAACCATTATCGCCCTTACTCTACGCCTTGCGGATCACCTGATGCATCTTGCGCCGAGTAGCCCGCCTTTATAAGCCCTGTTGTCGATGGACGACATGTAGGCGATAGGGCGCAACGAATTAGCCTTCTTGCTATATGTTGCGGGTAGACGAAAGGAGGCCGTGGAAGCCTCTCGTCCGCAAACGGATCGTGCAGCAATGGCCGCGGTAGATGCCAGCGGGAACGACCAAGGAGACTCCAGAATGCCAGAACGGTATGAGGAACTGGACTCACTTCGCGGATTGGCAGCGATGACGGTCTTCTGCTATCACTGCATTTTTTTATTAGCGATCTGTCCGGCGTGGCTGGCGTGGACGATACGCACTCCGCTGGGGCTGCTCCTTTACGGTGGCCATCAGGCGGTCATTCTTTTCTTCGTTCTAAGTGGCTTTGTCCTACACCTTCCCTACACGCGGCAGGGCTATCGCGCCTCGTATCCCTCGTTCATCGTGAAGCGAATCTGCCGGATTTACCTTCCCTACCTGGGAGCCCTGCTCTTTTTTGTTCTTGCATACGTACTCTTCTTCAACGCAAACCGACCCGCTGGCCTCTCTGAACTCTACGGTTGGCGACCCTTGAGTCTTGGCCAGGGACTTACCCTTTTTCGCGATCATGTGCTGTTCGTTGGCTTCTATCACCGTGATTACTGGAATGGAGCGACGTGGACACTTGCGGAAGAAATGCGGATCTCGTTCATCTTCGTGTTGCTGGCAATGATGGTCGTCCGGCTACGGACTCGGACGTCTTTGCTTCTCGCCCTTGGCTGTTCAGCAATGGTGTCGCTGGCAATTCGCGTCGTGCATCACCGTACGCCTTTTGAGCCGTTCCACTATGCAAGCCTCTTCGTGCTGGGCGCGGTACTTGCCGCCAACCGTCTGGCTCTGCTGGGCAGATGGAGTCGCATAGGTCGGCCGCTGCAATCGGCCCTAGTTGCCGTTGCGGTTTTGACTTCGAGCTATGCTCTCGTTTTAATGGAAAAGTTTCCGCGCATAGTAACGGAAGAAGCTTCCGACTGGCTGATTGCGCTTTCCGTCTCGGTGTTTCTATTGGCTGCACTCGCCGGCACATGGTTCACTCGAGTTCTCCGCCAAAGATTCATGCTGCACCTAGGTAAGACGTCTTATGGAATCTACCTTCTGCACCTACCTGTGATCTTTGTGTTCGTAAGTCTTCTCTGGACGCGCGTGCCACCGCTTGTCGTCTTCGCGCTTTCTCTGCCAGTGACCCTGGTGCTCGCGCACGTTTTTCACGTGTATCTCGAGCAGCCATCCATGGCACTTGGAAAGCGGCTTGCGCGCTTGCTGGATCGTCGTTCCGGCGTGGGATCAACGACTGTTCTGCCGGGCGATGGGCCTTTGGAAGCAGCTGGTTCGATGCCTTTGATCGGGTATCGCGGTAATGTATGAACACGGTACTTTGCAATTCTTTGTAGTAGTTCTCATGAGGTCTTTTTCTTGCCGACGCTAAGTACTATCCCTTTGGTTCTGCTGATGGTCCTACTCTGGCAGCTTACAGGCGGCCAGCTCTTAGCAATTGTGGCTTTTTGCTCGGTCTTCTCAGCCGCGTCCGCCTTGAATTTCGGTGCGATGGGTGTCGCGCCGTGGCTTTTCGTCCTGGCTGCAGGCTTGATGGTGAAGCTGCTGAAAGGGCATCCGGCATACAAAGTCGCGTCCGGAATAAACCGGTTATCGTTCTGCCTGGTCATGATGTTTCTGCTGTACGCCAGTTGGACAAGTGTGGCTTATCCCTTGCTGTTTCAGGGTACGCCGGTGATTCGCACAGTCTCCGAGGAGCCACTTGCGTGGGGTCTGTCCAATTTCTCCCAGCTCTGCTACCTGCTCGCCGCCGCTGTGCTCTACCTCCTGGCGCTCGGCTCAACCCGTTCAGAACTGCGCGATATCTTGAAGTGGTATGTGAGGGGCTGCACCGTCGCTTGTTTATTCGCAATGTACCAACTGGCAAACGCGATCACGCACGTTCCCTTCCCATCTGAGATGCTCTACTCCAATAAAGCCCACGTTATTTATGGCGCTTATCAAATCAACGGTATGTGGCGGCTGAACGGAACGTTCTGCGAGGCTTCCGAGATGGCGGGATTCGTCATCGTCGGTGTCGCGCTTGTGGGCTGGCAAATCGTGACACGTCCTTTCCGTGTAAGCCGCCTGCTCAATCTGCTGCTCATGGTCGCGTCCCTGCTGCTGACGGTGTCAAGCGTTGGGTATCTCTGTCTGGGCTATGTCGCCGTTTTTGGCAGCATTCTTGCTCTGTACTACGTGGTGCGGCAGGGTAGCTTGTCGATAGCCAGGGTTGCCTTCGGCCTTCTTCTGTTCATGGGCGGCACAGCTCTGTTTACGCTGCAACCGGCGGCACGTGAGGCTGCCACTAAACTCGTTTCATCAACTCTGCTGGACAAGCAAAATACCGAGTCTTACCGTAACCGGACAGAAACCCACGTCGTCGCGCTCGAGACTTTATCCAAGACCTACTACATGGGTGCAGGGTGGGGTAGTGCGCGTGCTTCAGGACTGATTTATATTCTGCTTGCGACTGTCGGCATACCCGGCGTGCTGCTGTTCTTCGTGTTTATCGGTTCGCTGGCTATTCCACTCTTCCACAAACGAAGTACTACGACGCCTTCCAGTCTAGAGACTGCTCGCGACGATCAGTTTGAACAATCATTGTTTGCGGTGTCCGCTCTTCTGCTGGCGATGCTGGTCGCCGGTGCTGAGCCGGTCGACCCGGTACTCTGGATATTATTCGGTATCGCGACGGTCGCCCATGACCCCCATGCAAAACGCAGGTCACATTTGTCAGCCGCCAGCCGCCTGTTTTTCGCGCAACCGATTGCAACCTGATCGCTTTCCAGAAGTCCTCCGGCCGCATGATCCGTCTTCCACGAGCACAGCCTTCGGCCTGACAGCTTCAGCCTTAATAAGTTCTATCTATTCCATGAGAACTGGAGAGTGACGCCATGCCAGTAGAATTAGCAGAGCAGCAAGCGTCAATGGTTGTAGATGCGACCGGCGAAGACATCCGGTCCAGATGGGCGCGTTACGCATTCGCCGCATTTCTGGCGGGATACACGGGCCTGCTGGCGTGGTTCTGCCGCACCAAGTTCATGGCCTTCGATGAGCTGCTTTCGTTCTACACCGATCGCGCACCGAGTGTGGCTCGCATGGTCGCGATACAGCGAGAATTCCCAGTGTCGCTCGATCCTTTGCTGTTCCATCTTGCCGCACACGGGGCGTTGCAGTTCGGGCTAGCTCCATTCTTTGCCGTTCGGCTGCCCTCCCTTATCGGTGCCGTTGTGATGGTGGTGTGCATTCACCGTTTCACGCGCCGTTTGAGCGACAGAGTGACAGCGGCGCTGGTCGTCGTAGGCCTGCTCATTAGCAATCAGTTCCACATGGTGGAAGCAAGGCCTTACGGGGTCCTGTTGGGCCTGGCAGCCCTGTCCCTGGTGCTTTGGCAGAATGCACTCCGCGGCGAGCATCGCAAAGCGTCTTTGCTAGGATTGTCTCTAAGTCTGGGTGCTGCTATCAGCAGTCATTACTTCGGCATTCTTCTAGTCCTACCATTTGCGATTGCAGAATGCCTGCGTGCGATGCGAAGACGAACATTCGACCTGGGGCTTAGCGCAGCTATTTTGGCTAGTCTCGTCTTCGTGGCAGGGTGGTTGCCGTTTTTAGCAGGCGCACATCAGTACAAGTCAAACTATTACATCAAGGTGCAAGCAAGCGATCTTGCACGTGCGTACACGTCAGTGTTTCAAAGCTTTATCGGTGCACACGCACCCGCACTGGAATGGCTGACCTGCGCAATAGTGCTGGTCGCCGTCGTTCTAGGAGCCCGCAAAGGGTATCTGCGGGCGATGCAAACACAAAGCGCTCCGTCCTCTCAGGGTTTACACACGGAATGGACGTGCGTGCTGCTGTTCGCTCTGTTGCCGGTGGCCGGTGTGCTGCTGGCCTGGGCAGCATCGGGAGCGTTTGAAATTCGGTATGTTGTGGAGTTCTCGCTGGGCATAGCGATCTGCCTGGCTGCGGGCCTGGTCGCCATCGTGCGCAACCGTTCTCTGCTTACGGGTCTCGTGTTCGCAGGCTGCATGCTCACAGTGGTGTCCCTGGCAAAACGGGTACAGCAGGACAGACTCGACCGTGCGTTGCTCCAGCGTGTCGCAGACCAAACCGCTGGCAGCCCGACATTACTGACGGATAAGGAGGAGTATCTGTGGATACATGCGAGCCAGGATCAAAGCGCAGCAGCGGCAAACGCCCTGTGGGTTGCTGACATACGCCGCGAGATCGCTGCTACGGGCAGTGACAATATCGATCGCACAGTGCTGAATCTGAACGCCATCGCAGCTCTACCTGTACTGTCGTACGGTGATGCCCTTCGCCATCCGCCAACGTTGCAGATAATCGTGAATGACCGAAGCGAGCCAAAAAACTGGCTGCCCTCAGCGCTCGCCGGGTCTGGCCGGAAAACCACGCCCGTGCAGCGGATAGGGACGGATCAGGTATATCAAGTCGAAGCCTCTGGAACTCCCTAGCTTGTGCTGTGCGCCCTCGCGAGTCGGTCACGTTCGTGGAGCAACTTCAAAGCAGAGCTCGTCCCGCGCTGTGAAGGGACGGCCAGAGCTGCTGTTCTCGGCCAATGTCAGGCGATCGCGAGCACCGCACTGCAGATAGCGACCGCGGTACGCGCGGTGTGGCTGATGGAGATAGAGCAGCCTGGATGAAGAGGCCGGCCGATGCTGTCGCGCCCAATCTCAATCGCTCTAAGATGACCTGTGGGTGCGCCCTTGACACCGGCTTTCAGGATGGCTTCCTTGGCTGCCCATGTGCCGCACAGGGACGACCGTACGTCGGACTGGCGTACACAGTAGCTGATCTCTGCCGCTGTGAAATTATCCTGATAGAACGGGTGCTCGCGATAGTCAATGGCTTCTGGCAGGTTGTCGACCTCCTCGATGTCGATGCCCACAACGGGAGCACCGGTTGCCGCGCCAAGACTGACGATCGAAGCCGGCTCCCCGATCTTGATCGCATTGGCAGATGACTGCGCTGCCGCCTCGACGAGCGCAACTCCATCGCCGCTCGCCATCAGTTCACGCACAGAAAATGGGACGGTCGAACTGATGACCGCCAGGCGCAGGGTCAACTGCTGCTGGCGTGCCCAGGACGAGAACGCAGCTCGCTGCACGGAGCGCAGGCGAAGGGGTGTATCGGCCGCCAATGTTTCGCCGGTCAATCGCGACAAATATGTAACAACCTGATCAGTCCCTGCCGTTTCCATGCCGAGCCTCCTGTTTCAACTCTTACCAGCCGCTCCAGCAGCTCCCGCAACATAGGACTTCTTCGCCATTGAGTCCTACGACCTTCAGCAATCCTTTGTCCTTACTGGACTTCACGGCTTCCTTGGCGGAACGGCCACAGAAGGAGCACACAGTCGCTGACACGACCGCGAACTCATCCGTCGCGAAGCTGAGCAACCGGTCACGCAGATCGTTAAGGAAAGCCATCACTTCCCTGCCTTCGGTGACGCGGTGATCGAAGCCGGCGAACAGCCGGTAACCCGCTAACGAGCTGGAGGTGATGCCGACGATGCAGCTCTGTCCGCGAGGCAGAAGTGGCAGTACAAAATCCAACTGACCGCCGGAAAGATCCGTCACCGTGAAGGTAGCGCGTGTCAGTTCCTGGGCGGTCAGCTCGTTGTTGACGTATCGTCCAACTGCGTCGGCAATGGTCTGCGCAAGTTCCGGCAGACCCGCACGGTCCGCGTGTTCAATACCGTAGACCATGAGTCGGCCGCCATCATCGATCGCCAGACCTGCGTGAATGGATGCATGCTGAAAGATCTGGCCGTCTGCGTAGAAAGAGTTCAGCCGGGGGTACTTATGCATCAGGCGTGCAGACTCGTAGAGCACAAAATCAGTGATTTTGCCTGCAAGAAAATCACCGGGCTTGCGCCGCACCAGCAAGGGTCCCAGGTCGACCCCGAGCACAGAAAGCATGGTCTGGCCCGCGCCTTGGCTCAGCGTCTCTATTTCCGCGCGCTTGCGCTGCCCAACGGGAGAACCGGGCAGTGTGCCAACAGGCACCTTTGCAGCTGGCGGTGCCGCCAGTGGAGCCGTTGGTGCTGGCGGAGAGCTGAGCTCCGCCAGCTGGTTCTGACATGCAACGTGCGCAAGCACGTCCGCTGATGTCACGAAGTCTGCATCGAACTGCGCCGGTGACAGCGCGTGTTTGGTAAGCAGGGTCAAGGCGGCGATCGAGAAACGTGCCTCGTTTTGACGCGGCTTCACAGGGCGAGGCGAAGGTGTTGCGAGGGAAGTAGGTCCGTTATCTTGTACGGGAGAGGGCGCTGGGGCGGATGGAGGCTCGACCATCGCCGCTGCAACCTGCTGCGGTACGTCCGCAAGAGTCGCAGGGCCTGCAACAGGTGCGGGTACATCAACACGCTGACCCCGTACCGCGAACTCTTCTGGAGAGACAATCCGGGCAATGGTTACGCCAAAGAAGACGGTCTGCCCGGCGGCTAACTCGTGAACCACGATGCCATCGCCCGGTGAGACATGCTCCTCCGTTGCTTTGGAGTTTTCGATTTCAAAGAGGGGCTCATCCTTGACGACAGACGTGCCACTTTCTACAAAGACCATGGTCACCACCGCGGACTCGTCATTTGCGGTGTCCCGCTCCAGCATCATGTCTAAGGTATTCATGCTGCACGCTCCATCAGGGCAGAAATTGCACTGCAGACGTCTTGTATGCTCGGCAAGGCAACCGCCTCAAGCGACGCTGCCGATGGGATGGGCATGGGCTTACCACTGACCCTGCTCGCCACAAAGGTAGGCCCCAGCACTTCTTGTAGCTGCGCAATGACCTCGGCACCGACACTGCCGTATCGTGACCCCTCTTCGACGACCACCAGTCGTCCGGTTCGTCGAACTGAATCCAAAATGGGGTTGAGATTGACCGGAGATAGGCTTACCGGAACCAGGAGCTCGGGAATCGCATCGGCCTTATCGAAAATGTCCATCAATCCATCCGCAACAAAACGAGCCATGCCGCCATAGGCAAGCAGCGTAACGCTGGCACGAGCGTGCTCTGCATGGACGCGGAGTGTTGGCAGCAACGTGCCGTCAGTCTCGGTCGTGAAGCCTGCAGGCGGGGTGAACGTGCGCGCCGTGTAGTCACTTTTGTTTTCCAGCAGGATCACTGGGCAGCGGAGATCCTGAATCCCGGCGAGCAGCGTCTCTGCCTGTCCCAGTGAATTCAGACTGGCTGTGCACACGTTATCTACCCCAATTAAAAATCGCTCCAGCGATTGCGAGTGGGTTGGCCCATAGCCGCGTCGACCCCCCATGGGCGTCCGCAGAATCACGGGGCAACTGAACTTCTGGTTGTACATGTTAAACATCTTCGAGGCGTTATTAATGATCTGGTCGAAGGCATAGGTGATGAAGTCGCCGAACATGATCTCCACAAACGCGCGACGCCCCGTAACGGCAAGGCCAATGCCGATTCCCGCGATGGCGGCCTCGCTGATCGGTGTGGTGCGCACCCTCGCTCCGAAAGCAGTGCTCATGCCCTTTGAGAGTTTGAACGCTCCACCGTATGGATCTTCGATGTCCTCACCAATGAAGAACGCGTCCTGATCGCGCTGAAGCCAGGATGTATAGAAACCATTGAGCTGTTGAGCGGTACGGCGATCTTCCTTTGGATTGCCTTCGACAGGTTGCCAGCACACTGGCTCGTCCGCGGCATGCCGGGGCAGCTGGTCAACAAAGTAGTGCTGCGGATCGAGTGGAGGCTTCGTCAGGGCGAGGGCAATCGCGTCAGCAGCCTCGGCCGCGAACTCCTTGTAGAGGGTGTCGTAGTTCTGGTACTCGCGAACGGCAATCGTCGCTGGATCATGATCACGAAACCACGCCACCTCATCAGGATTGCGCGTGTCGTCTCCCTTGGAGTGAGGGTTTAGCCGGTACGTGCCGAGGGTGACAAAGGTGGGCAGGCTCTGAGACCTTGCCCTGTCCATGGCCTCGCCCAGAATCCGATCAAAGTGTACAAGGTCCCATGTGTCGGCAGACACAGTGTTCACGCCAAATCCGCGTGCCCGTTCCGCAATCTGGCCGGCTACGGAGTTCGCCTGCGGCGTGGACTGGCTGTAGAAATTGTTTTCACACACGATGACATGCGGCAGGCTCCAGAGCGAGTCCAGATTCAGTGTCTCGTAGACTATTCCCTCACCCAGCGTGCCTTCGCCCAGGTACGAGACCACTACGTCCGCGTTACCCTTTGTCTTGCGGTCGAGCGCTATGCCCGCAGCCACTGGCAGCAGCCCACCCTGCTGTCCATTCGACAGGAAGTTCTTTGCCCACAGGTGCTGGCTGCTGCCGATGCCGGCGCAAATTCCGTCTGCGTTGCCGACCAGTTCGTCGATGAGGCCGCGCCAATCGCGAGTGGCCGCAATAAAGTGGCCGTGACACCGATGATTCGACGTCACGAAATCGTTTCTGCGCAGATGCTTCGCCAGAATCGCGCCAGAAAACTCCTGGCCGATGCACGTGTGAATTGTGCCGTGCAGTTTGCCCTGGCCAAATAAGTCGTAGAGCGCATTCTCCACCGCTCGAATTCTTAACGCCACTTCAATCTCAGGCCGATTCGTGCTTGCACGAAGAAAGCGATGCGTGGCTTCCAAGCCGCTGATCGCACTGGCGCAGGCCGAGCTAATCGCCGGCGCAAAGTTGTGTTGCGTGTGCTCTGTCTCCAAGCCGCTGAAAGCCATGCCGTCTCCTTCACCCCGTTTTGCCCCAAGCTAACATGCTACGAAGTGTTTCAAGTGGGTTGTGGCCTTTAGTCCGCCACTTTCGTACCCTGTAATTCGGTCACTGCTGTTACTAATACGTTTGCGGGGGTCATACGCCCCGCCAAAGGACTACTGATTGAGTGATTACGCCTATCGTCTGACGAACGCCCTGCTTGGTAGCGAAGTAGTCCCTGCATTCCTCCGTACCAAAGCAATGCGAGCTTTGGGCTTTCGCATGTCCACCGAAGCGACGATCTGGGCCGGAGCAAACCTGCGTTCCAAACGGATCACCATCGGCTCTGGCGTCTTTATCAACGTTGGATTTTACCACGATGGATACGACGAATTGTTGATAGAAGACAATGTTCGTATCGGACCCTATGTACGTATCCTCACCGCCACTCACGAGATTGGACCGTCACAGCAACGGGGGTTGATTGAGGTTCTTGGCAAGCCGGTCTCCATTCGCGACGGCTGCTGGATCGGTGCGGGTGTAACCATCCTGCCGGGTGTTACCGTTGGCCGGGGGTGCGTACTTACCACCAACTCCGTCATTTTCGAGGACACAGAACCAGACGGGATGTATGCGGGAAATCCCGCACGGCGGGTCCGCGATCTTGATCCTTAGAGCCGGGGAACGACTCCTCCCTCCCAAAATCCGACACCCTGCACTACAGGGCGAGCAGAGTTTCTCGTTCAGCCGACCCCTGGTGGACCGTCACACCTTCGCAACCGACGTTGAAAGTAACCGACTGCGCGATGACACACCGCGCGTGGGCCGACTCATGCATCGACGCAAGCAGGGCTTCGGTTACATGGGGCTGCACCGTCACCCGGGGACGCAGCGTAACCCCGGAAAAACGAGCTGTCCCGTCTGCATTGGCCTCCATCGTGCCTTCGGCGGTGTCCACGTATTCCTCAACAGCGATTCCCGCCTCTGAGCACAGGTGTAAAAACCAGAGTTGATGGCACGCAGAGATGGCACCCACCAGTAATTCCTCCGGGTTCCAGCGCTTTGGGTCGCCTCGGAACGCCGGATCGGACGATCCGGCAACAGGCGGTTTTGCCGCTGAAGAAAGCTCGAAAGAACGTTCGTAGCTGCGGTATCCGGCAGTACCAACTCCGGTGTTTCCGGTCCAGCGAACGACTGTTTTGTAGTTGTGGTTTCGTGCCATGAGGACCTGCTCCGTCACCTCCGGCGTTTTGTTCATCGCGGTAGGCTAGCGATAGTCTGTCTGGTTCTTCTACACGGTGTGCTGTCGTTTGGCCACATTCCGCTTTCAGGCGACACCGGCCCGGCAAGAAGACCGTATCGCTACAAAGTTATGAGGCGGGCATTCGGAATCGTCCGGCGATCCGCTCCACGAGAGAAGGCCGGAGAAGTTACTCCGTGCCTCCGGTTCCAGACTTACGCAGGTTGAACTTCACCCCCTCAACATACTGAGTACCCGCGTTCGGTCCGGTTATAGACTCAACTCACACGAGAGGACCAAGTTGGATCGATCGAAGCTTCACACGGCTCATCCGGAGCAGCGGAGTTTGGACGCAGATCCGCACATTCCAACGACTGATCACCAGAAGTTGCGAGTGACCTCTGCCAGGAACGCTGGGCGGGAAGAGGCAGCACCGGCCAGAACCTCTGTACTGAGTGGCACCATCTTCCACGAGTCATGGTGGATGGAGATCGCCTCGGAGGGCTCGTGGTCGCAGGTAACGGCGTATTCCGGCGGCCTCTTAGTTGGACGTCTCCCCTTTCAGATCTCGAAAGGCAGGTTCGGCATGACGATCCTGGATATGCCGCCGCTGGTCCATGTTCTTGGGCCGATAGTAGCCCCACAGTTTTCCGTTGGCAACTGCCCCGGCGTACTGAAGGGAATGTCCATCGTCGACCAGCTGATCGCACAACTGCCAAGAGCCGCGCACGTTTCATTCCGGCTGCATGGAGGTATGACGCACACGCTCGGATTCGAAGCAGCCGGATTCACAAACAAAGCAGGTTTCACCGTAGAGATCAAACCGGACACGCAGACCGTCCTTTGGCGTCAGATGCGCGACAAAACCAGAAATGTTATTCGCCGAGCGGAGGAACGCCTCGACGTAGACACAGAGGCAAGCCCTGAGGTGTTTCTCGACTTCTACCAGGACAACCTGCACAGGGTGAAGCGAAAAAACTTCTATTCCCGTAGCGTTTGTTCTCGTCTCCTTGAAGAGTGTCTACGGCGCGGTGTAGGCAGAATCTTGTTGGCACGGGACAAGCGTGGCGAGGCACAATCGGCCATTTTCACCGTCTGGGATCACGAGACAGAGTTCTACTTCCTGTCGACACGCCGGCCCGACTCCGTCAACGGAGCAGCTTCCCTGCTGGTATGGAAGGCGTTGCAGCATGCAAGTGAGAACGGTCTGAAGTTCGATATGGACGGTCTGCACATTGTGAACGATAGCTGCCCGAACCTGCTGCTACTCACTGGTTTTGGTGGGATCATCACACCGCGTTATCAAGTTCATCGATCCTCGCTCACAGTTCAGCTTGCATCCAGCCTGCGCGAATCTTACGTCCAGGGTTTGACCCGTATCAGGCGCAAACCAAGGCACTTCACAGGCTGAACGCCGAAACCTAAACCAGCGCCGGAGCCCGGTGGTGCAGGCCTCGCAGGTACAAGTCGTGCGTGGTCACACCCACGTCGGCCAGCTACTCGCACATCGTCTAGCCTTCCCGAAAGCTTGCTTCGCCGCTGGGCAACAATCCGGCTCACGCCCACACGCGCAATGAGCACCATCGCGGTCAAAGGGTTCGGTGTGGCGGGCCATTCACTAAAGTGGACCGGCAAGAACGAAGTACGAGGCTCAACCGATGTGCACCTTAACTACACTGCATGGATGCGCTACTATGGCCGTGTCCGTATACCATCCGACAGAGGACTCACTTGATTCCGGTTCCCGTTCAGCTTCGTCGACCGCTTCAGATCATGCTGTGCAGCCTCGCATTAGCAGCTACCAGCTTCGCGCAACACGCTCCCGTACCGCCCAACCCACTCGCACCTGCGCAGATGTCGGTGTTGAACCGGCTGGAGCAGCTAAACCAACTTCCGGATGGTGCATGGAAATTCCATGAGGGAGACGTTGCACATGGTGAGTCGCCCACTCTGGATGACAGCAACTGGCAGACAGTGCAGGCGAAAAGCAACGCTGGCAAGGAAGCCGTTTGGTACCGCCGCGTCATCGAGATTCCGCCGGAGCTCCACGGTTACAACCTGACCGGCACCGACGTGACCTTCCGCTTTCGCGCCGGCGCCAATGGCCCCGTGCCACAGATCATCTATTTCGACGGACGTCGTGTCGCGATGGGTGACGACCTGGAGCAGGTGCAGCTCTTTCATGACGCGAAGCCCGGTCAAAAGATCCTGGTTGCCGTCAAGCTACTGCCCACCGTCGACAACAAAGCCTTCGATCACGTTGAGATGAAGATCACATTTGCGCCCAACCGGCCCAATCCTGAGGACCTGCGGGAGGAATTTGCCAGCACCGCTTACCTTTTGCGCGCACTGAGCAGCAGCGCAGATGCGCAGAACGCTTCCGTGCTCGACAAGGCAATAAAGCAGGTCGACCTGAACGCCTTGGATTCTCACAAGCAGGCCGCCTTCGACGCGTCCCTCCGCGGGGCGCACCTCACGCTTGATGCTCTCCGTCCGCTGCTACAGACAGCAACCTTTCACCTGACCGGCAACTCGCATATCGACGCCGCCTGGCTCTGGCCCTGGACCGAAACCGTGGATGCGGTCAAGCGCACTTTCGGCACAGCCGCGCAGCTCATGAGCGAATACCCCACTTACACCTACACGCAATCCGCCTCCGTCTACAACCAGTGGATGGCCGACAAATATCCCTCGCTCAACGCCCAGATCAAACAGCGTATCCAGGAAGGTCGCTGGGAGCTTGTCGGCGGCATGTGGCTAGAGCCGGATTTGAACATGCCAGATGGCGAGTCGCTGGTGCGCCAGATCTTGATCGGTCAGCAGACATTTCAAAAGCTCTACGGCAAGACAACACGTATCGGCTGGAACCCGGATTCGTTTGGCTACAATTGGCAGTTGCCGCAGATCTATAAGCGTTCGGGCATCGATTATTTCGTGACGCAGAAGATGACCTGGAACGATACCAACCAGTTGCCGCTGAAACTGTTCTGGTGGCAGTCGCCGGATGGCAGCAAGGTGCTGACGTACTTTCCGCACGACTACGCGAACGACAACGTGAATCCAGTACGTTTGTCGCGCGACTTCATGCAGGCACGTGAGCGCAATCCAGGCACCTCAACCATGCTTGACCTGTTCGGCGTGGGCGACCATGGCGGCGGTCCAACGCGATCCATGCTGGACGAAGGCCTGGACTGGATGAAGCCGGGCCGCATCATTGCGCACGAGGAGTTCGGTACCGCGCAGCCCTTCTTCTCTAAGGTGGAGCAGCAGATCGCGCCTGAATCACCGACGTGGGATTACAAGACACTGGCCAGCGGCAACACATCGCTGCCCACGCCGCCGGCCGGTCAGATCAGCGTTCCCACGTGGAAGAGTGAACTCTACTTTGAATATCACCGTGGCGTCTTTACTACCCAGGCCAACCACAAGCGCAACATGCGCGACAGCGAAGAGTGGGTGCTGAACGCGGAGAAGTACGCGTCGCTTGCGTGGCTAAGCGGCAAAGCGTACCCGGCCCCGCGCTTGACCGACGCCTGGAAGCATGTGCTCTTCAATCAGTTTCACGACCTTGCAGCCGGCTCAGGCATCGGCGTAATCTACCGCGACGCGCAAAAGGATTACGACCAGGTGCTCTGGTCAACAAACGAGATTACCCAGAACGCGCTTAACAGCCTTGACGCACAGATCGACACACGCGTGAAGAACGGGGTGCCGGTCGTGGTGGTCAACCCACTGGCTGAACAACGCGGCGGCCCGGCCGAGGTCCACGTTCAGTTTCCTTCCGGCGATGTGAACGAGGTAACGGTGCAGGACGGCGATGGCCACACCCTTCCTTCGCAGGTGGTCGATCGCAACGCAGCGACTCATAGCGCCACGCTACTGGTGAGCGTGGACCATGTACCTTCAATGGGGTACAGGGTTCTGAACGTGCGGCAGAAGTCGCCGAAGTTCGACACCGACCTGATAAGCAAGGGCACCACCCTTGAGAACAGCCGCCTCCGCATTGTCATCGATCCGCAGACTGGCTGCATCACCTCATTTGTCGACAAAAGAACTGGCTTCGACAGCATCGCTTCTGGCGGCTGCGGGAATGAACTGCAGGCGTTCAAAGACACCCCGCAGGAGTACGACGCCTGGAACGTGGATCCCGGTACGTATGACGTTGCACCAACCACGTTGCACGCCGTGGATTCCGTTACGATGACAGAGGCGGGACCACTACGTTCGGTAGTGCGGGTATCTCGCCACTGGCAAAGTTCCAGCTTTACGCAGGACCTTGTGCTCTTCGCGGGTGCAGACCAGGTGGAAGTCAAGAACGACATTGATTGGCATGAGACGCACATCCTGCTGAAAGCTGCGTTCCCCCTTGCCGCCACAAGCCCCATGGCGACATACGAAATCCCGTACGGCACCATCGAGCGGCCAACCACCCGCAGCAACAGCGTCGAAAAGGCACAATTTGAGGTGCCTGCCATGCGCTGGGCCGATCTGGGCGACGGCCAGCACGGCTTCAGCCTGATCAATAACTCCAAGTACGGCTACGACGCCGTGGGCAACCAACTTCGGCTCACATTACTTCGCTCGCCCGTCTGGCCCGATCCTGACGCAGACCGTGGACGGCACCAGTTCACGTATGCACTGTATCCACATGCCGGCACGTGGAAGGAAGCAGGCACGGTCGGTCGCGGATACCAGTTCAACTACGGCCTCAAAACGATGCAAGTATCGGAGCACGAGGGCCTCGGCAAGCCGGAGCAATCGTTCCTGTCAGTCGACGCGAGCAACGTGATGGTCACTGCAGTCAAGAAGGCCGAAGACGCGGACGCGCTGATTGTGCGCTTTTACGAGTGGGCAGGCAAAGGGGGCAACATCACACTGACACTACCGGCTGGAGCCACGGCGGCTACGTTGACCAACTTGATGGAACACCCCGAAGGCCAGCCATTGCGCGTCGCTGAGAATAAGGTGGAGGTGCCGGTTAGCCCGTACCAGATCCAGACCGTGCGCATCAGCTATGCTCCATCCGCAGCACGTTAGTCGTGGAGATTCTGCGCACGCGCACGGCAGTCGCACGAAGGTCAGTCCCGTTGGGCAGCTCCGTGCTTGCGATGGAACTTCTGCTTGTTGCACCTACCTTATGGTCGGGCCAGGTGCAACCAGCGGGGTTGCCCCTGGCCTACCGCTGCGACTACACGCCTCGACCCATCGTGATTGACGGCAAGCTGGACGATGAGCAGTGGCAGCGGGCACCCTGGACAGCAGACTTCGTCGATATCGAAGGCCCGGTCAGGCCCAGGCCCCGTTTCCGCACGCGCAGCAAGATGCTCTGGGACGAGAAATATCTGTACATCGCAGCGGAGTTGGAAGAGCCAGACGTGCACGCTACCCTCACCCGGCATGACTCGGTCATCTTCCACGATGATGATTTCGAGGTTTTCGTGAAGCCAGTTCCGGAGTCGGCGAGTTACTACGAATTCGAAATGAACGCACTTAACACAGGTTGGGACCTGTTTTTAAGTAAGCCCTACAAACTTGGCGGGAAGGCCGACGATAGTTGGAATATTCCCGGTCTGAAGACTGCGGTTGCCGTCCAGGGTACGCTCAATTCACCGAACGATAACGACCGTGGCTGGACGCTGGAGATTGCCTATCCCCTGAATGCCTTCGAAGCCCGGCAAAGCGTGCCGCGCCCGACGGCCGGGACCACATGGCGTATCAACTTCAGCCGTGTGGAATGGAAGGCCGGTCAAGCTAGAGAAGACAATTGGGTCTGGTCGCCACAGGGCTTGGTCGACATGCATGTACCGGAACACTGGGGCTATCTTCGTTTTGTCAAAGACCGCTAGCCACGCGTCTGCATCAACGAAACGCAACACAAAGGCCGGGGTGCTATCCGGCCTGTTCTGCTTACCTCCATCACGCTAGAACACTGATGCGAGTGCAGTTGTAAAACGCGCGACAGACTGCACTTTCGTGATCCTCCAGCACCGCAGAAGAGGGGTCTTCGTCAGCATGAAAGGTCATGGGCTGACCCGGAGAGCAGTATCAGAACGACTGGCTTGGCTGTCGCCTGCACGTGGCGGATCAGAGCACGCTACGTAGCAGCCTGTGCGGTCGCCGCCAGTGAACCAACCAGGTGAGTGCCCAGAACTTCGCCCTGAAGATTAGCGACAGGCCTGCGAACACGGCCACTGCGTCCGCGCCGCTTGCTGCAAGGTCTGCTGCTACAGCAGATCTGTTGCCAGCGGCTCCCTACGCCAGAGTGACGCCTTAGTGCTCGCCAGTCTGCGGCATTCCAAGCGTAAGGGCATGCGGCTGTAGGTCGGTGCAGTGCAACGTCACTTGGTCCGTGTTGCTATTTGCGCCCGCATGCACCTCCGCTGTTTTCCATCAAGGCGCAACGTGAAGCGGTCATGCCTGGTGCAATCCCAGCAGCGCTCAATCTTCATTTGCAAGACAGAATCGCCAGGCGCAGGTGGTTTTGAAAGCCGCTGTAACGTGCTGCGAAATGGGCATAGTTGATCCACTTCGCGTATCCAACGCGATCCAGGTCCATGTCTGCGCCTCTCGTGGACGTCGTCAACAGTGCGGCCTCACGTGTAAGAGTATGCGATGAAAAGCTGGCAAGGTCACGGTTGCAGTCGTGTTTGCAGGAATGGACATCGTGAGCCGCACCTCGCTGCCGGAGAGGTAGGCCCAGTCCGTCGTTACTTTCCCAGAGCTGAGTCGTACTCGGCGTGGGCGTGAATGAGAACCTTGTTCCAACACCTTGAAAACTACGACCCGTCGGTTGAGGGCGAAGCCATGATCCACGATATGCGCTCCCTCAACAAAATGATCTGCTGCTGCAGACGTTTCCTTCGCTGGCGGCCTCGAGTCGGCAAACCACGCCAGATCCATGCGCAGGCATTCGGAAGGCAACGTGTCCACCATCAATGGCCCACACCTCGAAGTCAGGGAACACATCGGCGGATCCTGGATCTTGCAGTGTGCCCGACATGCATAACGGGCTGGCCTGGGTACCCAAAACCGTCGTCGCCTTCTGGGTTCCTGTAAGGTTTGAGCATTCCTCAAATCCCCCCAAACAGCAAACCACTTAGCCAAGGAGAATTAAAGTGAGAACACTTAAGATCATGGAACATATTTCGCTGGATGGCGTCATCCAGAACTCCAAAGATGACAGTGACTTTCCCTACAGCAACTGGAGCGCGCCCTACCGTACCCCCGCTGGCAGAGACGCACTCCTCGCCGCGCATGGCGAGGGCTTTGATCTGCTGCTCGGCCGTCACACCTACGATCTTTGGTCAGATTACTGGCCGAACGCACCGAGTAGCTCCATGGCGGACCGCCTGAATGCTGCGACCAAGTACATCGCCACCCACCGGCCGGAAAGTCTTGAGTGGAGTCCGTTCAAAGCCCTGGGACCAGACATCATCGAGGACGTTCGCCGCCTCAAGTCGCAGGACGGCCCGGACCTCATTCTCTGGGGTAGCTCCACGCTGACATCAGCGCTGCTCGAACATGGCCTTGCGGATGAAGTCCTGCTGGTCGTCTACCCGGTCCTGTTGGGCACGGGTAAACGCTTCTTTATGGAGGGAGCCCCTCCGCGTTCATTCAAGCTCGTCAGCAGCGAAGCAATGTCTTCAGGTGTCATTCTCAACGCCTATCAATTGGTTGGGCCGCTACAAACCTGAGGAGGCTGCAGGAAGCCGTCCGGGTACTTACAGCAACGAAATCTAGTGCACTCGGAAAGATGCTCCGGTGCTGATTCCCCACGGATGTAACCCACTGAAGGTGAAGTTCGGCCAGCTCTGATACTCAAAACTGATCGCGCGAACAGTAAGTCGGCTAGTGCGGACTGGAATGTCGACACCCCCGCCGAAAGCAATGACGAAGTAACTGCCTTCAGCGTACTCATACGGAAAGTGGAACTTGCCTTCGCCAATGAGCACCTTACCGTAAGGCTTCGCGTGTGAAACCGGATAAGTGTACGTGGGCCCGATCAGAAAGGTAGTTTCGTGGGTACCCACCTCCTCGCCTAGGCGCAAAATGCGTCCCTCGAATTCAGCTCCCCACTTTTCAGTAATCTGATAGTCGGCATAGATAGAAGCACCGCCAAGGCGACGTTTGCTGTAGTCAGATTGGAAGCTGGAGTAACCGCTACCGATAGAAACTTTCGCATGACCGGGTCCATACCCGGCCGGTAAAGCCTGCGCATGAAGCGCACGGGCCGGAGGTAGACATGAAAGAAGCACAAAGAGGCGAACCAGGTTGACGCAACCTGCGTGAGCACGAATCAAGCGGGCCATTAACGCGTCACCGTAAGCGCCATTGGTGCAGATTGAGTGACTGCCGTGTTGCTTCCGATGGCTGTTACAGAAAAGGAGTACGCGCCTGCAGGGGTTCCGTTGACGTCAAGATTACCGCAACCGGTCAAACCGACGGATGCCAGCAGTAGCAAAGCCGCCACAAGGCTCTCAGCCCACCGAAGATGTCCGCGGCGCCGGTAGAGCAGTAAGCTGAGCACGCAGCCGAATGGCAGCATGCACACTTTAAGCCTGGAGGTACCCGTCTGGTTCCAAGCCTGGGTTGCCGCCCCGCCGGCAATTAGTGGCGACCCGGTGTCGATGGTCAGGGTAAGCGTTTGGGTGTCCCCCGACGCCAAAGCCTGATGATCTGTGCTGAAGGTGCAGGTCGCAGCCTGCGGCAGACCCACGCATCCCAGCGACAGGTTATCTGCGAAGCCGTTGGCAGAAGTCAGAACGACGTGGATGGTCGCGTGCTGCTTGCTCGACAGACTCATCGTATTGGGATCAAGCGTCACGGTGAACGTCGGTCTTTCTGTTACGGTGAGCGGGGCCGGAGCCGAGGTAGAGCCGGTGTAGAGGGTGTCTCCGGCGTAAACGGCCGTGATGCTGTAAGTTCCGCTATCCGGAGTAAGCGTCAATGAGGCGACGCCGGAGGCATTCAGCGCAGCGGTGCCGAGAGTTTTGCCACCAGAGGTGAAGACCACGGTGCCTGACGGCTGAACCGCCGCGTTCCCCTGGACGGTTGCGGTGAGGGTAGCGGATTGGCCATGGAGCAGCGTTGGCGTGGAAACGATGAGCCTATTCGTGTCGGGATAAAGGTTGACCTGTAGAGCCAACGGTTGCGACAGAGAGTTCGTATCCTCTCCATCGCCGTCGTACGCGGCGACCAGGGTATGCAGACCGGCGGATAGACCCAGCACCGGGATAGATGCCGTCCCGCTGGAAGAGAGCATGGCCGTACCGAGCACGGAGGAGCCAGCCCGGACTGTGACCGTGCCGGTGGGTGGCACGCCCGCGTTGCCGTTCGTCACAGCAACCAGCAACGTGAATGCGTCCTGTGCAAACACCGGGTTGCTACTTGGCGTAAGGGTCACGACCGTGTTTTGTAAGACCGGCAGAGAGAGCGGATTTGAAGTGCTGGTGAGATGGTTTGCGTCACCCTTATAAATGGCGAGCAGGATGTGCACACCCGGTGTAAGGCTAGTAACGGAGAGTGTGGCAACACCGCCTGCACCAACAGTCGCAGTCCCAAGCAGGGTCGAACCATCAAGAAACTGCACCATGCCGGTGGGCGAGTTACCGTTATTTGCAACGGTGGCGGTCAGAGTGACAGGTGACGTGGAACCTTTAGAACCACCAATGCCGGTGGCATAGACAAGGTGATCCGTGCTGGCGGCGAGGCTGGTAAAAGTGTTTACGGTTTGCACGGTCTGGACGATAGCGAAGCTGGCACTGCTGCCGTTCACCTTGTCGCCGGAGTAGGCGGCTGTAATGCTGTGGTCACCCGCGGCAAGTGTCGAAGTGGTGAAGGTGGCCGATCCGGTACCGGAGACCGGAAGGCTTGCAAGCATCACTGCTCCATCATTAAAAGTCACGGTTCCCGTCAAAGGCAGCGCCGGTGCTCCCGCAAGACTGGCCACCGAAGCGGTGAACGTCACGGACCCACCACCCAGCGCGGGATTATTGTTTGACACCACATTGGTGAATGTCGGCTGCAGAACAATCTGCGAAAGCACCGCAGATATGGCCGCAACGTGGTTTTGGTCATCGGCATAGTGTGCGGTCAGGCTGTGGGTGCCGGCCGCCAGGGTAGACGTGGTGAACGAGCCAACACCGTTACTGCCGAGCACCGCTGTTCCCAGGGAGGTAGAACCGTCAAAGATGGTGGCGATGCCGCCAGGAGATCCGCCGGCACCAGCAACAGCAACGGTCAAATTGATGCTATCGCCGGTGGAGGCGGGGTTCTTGCTGGAGTCAAGTGTCACCATACTGTTTGCCGGCTGCACTACCTGCAGCAGGTTGGCGGAAAGCGCCGGCTCATGGGTGGCATCGCCGGCAAAGGATGCCGAGAGCGTGTGGGCTCCGGGGGTAAGTGCAGCCGTAACCAGAGTGCCCTGACCATTGCTATCCAGGGCAACGCGACCGATCGGTGTAGCACCGTCCAGCAGCGTGACCACTGGAGCCGACTGAGAGCTGATGCCAGTCAGTGCGAGGGAGAAAGTGAGCGTGTCGCCCACGGTCGCGAGCGAATTACTTGAGGTAAGTGTGAGCCCTGTAACCTCCTGCACGGTCACTGTGAAGGCAGAGGATTGTGCAGGCAGGTGGGCCGCATCGCCCACGTATTGCGCCACGACATTATGCTGACCCGCAAGCAGAGCGGCAGTCGCAAAGCTTCCGCGTCCAGTGGCATCCAGCTGCACGGTGGTCAGCGGGGTAGAACCGTCGAACAGTGCAACAGTACCATCGGGTCGACCGTAGGCGGAAGTGACGGCAACAGTAAAGGTGACGGTGTCGCCAGTCAGGGATTGCTGTTTGTCCGCCAGCAGCGCAACGGTGGACATGGCCTGCGAAACAACCTGAGCGAGGGGCTGCGATCGTGCAGCATTGTGGGTAGTGTCGCCACCATATTGGGCGACAAGCGCGTGTATACCAGCCGGCAGACTGCTGGTGCTGAAGGAAGCAGTACCGTCGGAGAGCGTAAGTGTTTGCAAAATGGCTGTGCCGTCGCTGATGACGACAGCACCCGCAGGTTGGTTGCCGGAGCCCGTCACCGACACCGAGAACAGGACAGCATCACCGACAATGGCGGGGTTCTTGCTCGAAGCGAGGGTCACTGCCGTGCCAGCCTGTTGTACCGTAACGACCACTGCCGTCGAAGTACTGGGCAGGAACTTGGCCGTGCCGGCGAAGCTGGCAGACAACGAGTGGCTGTTCAGACCGAGCGAGGTGGTGACATAGCTGCCGAGACCGCTGGAGTTGAGTGGCACCGTCGCGATGGGCGTCGTACCGTCCAGGATGGTGGCGGTCAAGCCTGGCGCGCCGCCAAGGCCAGACACAGCCACCGATAGCGTGACGGGGTCGTGGAGGAAGGCGTCCGTTGTATTCGCGATGAGTGTGGTTGTGGTCGCAGTCTGCTGCACCTGTTCGATGAGCGCGGCAGACGTGCTGGCGACACTGTTGATGTCTCCGGCGTAGGCGGCAGTAAGAGTGTGAGAGCCGCTGGACAGCGTAGAGATGCTGAAGACGATGACGCCGTTCGAGGAAAGCGTGCCGCTGGCCACGATCGATGCCCCGTCGTGAACAGAGACGGTACCGCCAACAGGATGACCCGCGCCCGCAACCGCTACAGTAAAGTCGATGCTGTCACCAACCGCCGCGGGATTGCGGCTGCTCGTCAGGTTGGTCGTAGTCCCGGCCTGGGTGACAACCTGCGACAGAGTCGCAGAGGTACTGCTGCCGTGCGTGGTATCGCCGCCGTAAGTAGCAAGAAGTGTATGGGTCCCAACCGAGAAGGAGCTGACCGTAAGGGAGGCCTGCCCAGCAGCGTCAAGTGTGGCAACACCCAGTGTGTTCGCGCCGTAGCTGAAGGTGACATTCCCGGTCGGGTGGACGCCGGTCCCGGTCACGGTCACATAAAGGGTGACGGTCGCATGAATCACGGACGGGTTAGACCCCGAGCTGAGCACGCTTGTGCTTGAAGCCTGGGTCACTGTAATGCTGAGCGGGCCACCGCTGCTGCCGGTGTGGTTGCCGTCACCACCGTACGCTGCCGTAATGGTATGCGCACCGGCAGAAAGCGAGGATGTAGTGAAGGTACCTGCCCCAGCGGCATCCAGAGTGATGGTCCCCAAGGCAGAGCCGTCACTCTTCAGCACAACAGAACCGCCGGGCTGTGCGCCTGTACCGCTGACAATAACGGCAAAGGTAACCGACTCACCAGCTACAGAAGAGGTGCTGCCGGACAGCATGGTTTGGCTGGTTCCAAGATTGACGGTTTCAGCAACAGCGTTCGAAGCAGCCGTGCTGAAGTTCGTGTCACCGGAGTACACAGCCGTGATGGTGTGCACACCGGGTATCAGGGTACTGATAGTCAGGCTTGAGATCTCGGCTGCGCTGACCTGTGTTGTGCTGAGAACTGTCGATCCGTCATACCAGGTGACAGTGCCGGTCGGGGTTCCCTGGTTGGCCAGCAGTATAGCCGTGAAGGTAACGGGCTGGCCGCCCAGCGACGGGCTGATGTTAGCGGAAATCTGCAGGGTGACAGTTCCCTTTTGCACGGTCAGCGTTTCGGCGTCGGAAGAGGAAGCCGCGTCGTTTGTGTCTCCCAAGTACACCGCTTTTATGCGGTGCGAGCCAATGGCAAGAGATGCCACGCTAAAGCTTGCGATACCCGTTTGCGATAGCGCAACCGTACCAAGCGGTGAACTGCCGTCATAGAAGGTGACCGAACCCGCAGGGACTGTACCTGTTCCACTGACACTCGCAACAAGAGTCAGCGACGCGTTGACCGACACGGTAGACCCAGGCAGTGTGAGCAGCGTCTGCGTAGTAGCCTGGTTCACGGTTACCGGCAGCACCGACGACGCACCGGCGCTGTTATTGGCGTCACCGGCATACGTGGCTTTTACGGCGTGTACACCAATCGGCAGGTTTGAGACGGCAATCGAGCCGACACCAGCCGCGTTCAAATGTGCCGAGCCCAATATGGCAGTCCCGTCGTAAAAAGTGATAAGGCCCGTGGGTACAACGCCTGCACCACTTACACCCGCGGTAAAGGTGATGGTGGCTCCGGCGCTGGCCGGGTTCCTGTCAGCATTCAGCCCCACCGAAGTAACGGGCTGGATGACCTGAGGCAACCCGGCGGACGTGCTTGTGCCGTTGTTGCTGTCGCCGGGAAACACAGCCGTAATGTTGTGTTGACCCGGAATCAGGCTGCTGTAATTGAACACCGCCAGACCGGCCGCATTCAGGGTCGCACTACCAATAAGCGTGGTGCCGTCATAGAAAAGAACCACGCCGCCAGGCGTTGCCGCATTGCTGGACACCTGCGCCGCGAACTGCACGGAACTTCCCTGCTGTGCGGTCAGTGCAGAGGAAGTCAGTGTCGTAGTCGTCGTCGTTTTCTGCACCTGTTGGGTAAAAGGTTGGGAGGTGCTGGTCAGGTCGTTTGTGTCACCTGCATAAACGGCCGATATCGTGTAACCGCCGACCTCCGCAAAGTTGACAACCAGCGAGGTGTTGCCGGATCCATCGAGCGTTCCGACGCCGAGAGCCGTTGAAGCTTGATAGAAGGTGACCGCGCCGGCGGGTGTCGCACCATTGCCGCTCACGGCAGCACGCAGCGTTACCGGCAGGCCCACGACTGACGGCGTACCGGAAGAGCTGAGGACGGTGCTGGTCGTCGCCTGGCTCACGTTCAGGGATAGCGTTGACGTGGCGGACAAATTCTGTGCGTCTCCGCCAAAGCTCACGGTCAGCACGTGTGCGCCGGCTGCAAACGTGTTGTTGCTCACGCTTGCAACGCCAGTGGCGTCGAGTGTGCCGGTGCCAATGTATGTTGTGCCGTCTTTGAAAGTCACCTGGCCGCTCGGCACCGCGCCTGTGCTGGCAATTTTACCGGTCAACACCAGGGTCTTGCCCGCGACCGCGGGCAGCGGAGCAGCGGTCAGAGTGGCGGTCGTGGTTGCGAGAACCACTTGCTGGACATATGCCACGGACGTGCTGGAGCCATAGTCCGTCGCGCCGTTATAGGTCGCGGTAATGGTGTGCGTACCGACGGTGAGGGTCGATGTGGTGTACGTGGCGGTATTGCCGCTCAACGTTACCGCGCCACCCAGGATATTTCCGCCATCCCGGAAAGTGACGGTACCGTTAAGCGGCGCAGAGGGAGGTGTAAGCGCCGGACTGACGGTCGCGGTAAAGACAACCGCAGCGCCTGCATCGGCAGTCGCACTGGCCGAAGCCAGGGTCGTGACCGTTGTAATGGCCTCTATTTGCTGAGACACAGAGTTGGAACTTGACGCGAAATCGTTGCCGTCGCCGGCATAGTTTGCCACGATCGAGTGGGTACCAACAGAAAGGGACGAAAGGGTAAGGCTTGCGCTCCCGGCTGCGTTCAGGCTGGCCGTGCCAACTATTGCTCCGCCGGTGCTCGTGTCCTTAAATGTAATGCTGCCGGTTGGAATGCCGCCCGTGTTGCTTGTGGCTGCGGCTGTAAGTGTGACGGGAGCGCTGAAGGCGGTGTCGCCGTTCAACGTCGACAGCATCAGGCTTGTGCCGACCTTGGTGATCGTCTCCGTTACAACGTTGGAAACGTTGCCGAGGTTCGCCGGATCACCCAGGTAAGCGGCCGTGATGGAGTGTGTACCCACTTGCAGCGTACTCACGGATGCGCTAAGCGTGCTGACCTTGGTGCCGGCGACAGGCACCAGGGTGCCGGAGATCAGATTGGCGCTGCCGTCCAAAAACTGCACGGTGCCGGTGGGTTGGGTCGTTGTTCCGGTCGCACTCACCGTAAAGGTGGCGGCCGAGCCATAGGTAATGGTGGCGTTATCCACGATCAGCGCAACAGTAGTGCCGTTCTTGATCTGCTCCACCAGAACGTCAGAGGTCGATGGAGCGTGGTTCGTATCTCCGCCGAAAACCGCAGTAATGTTATGGCTGCCAAGCGTCAGCGTTGATGTCGGTAAGGTCGCAACGCCAAAGCCGTCGAGCGAGCCGCTCCCCAGCGGCGCCGTGCCGTCATAGAACATTACGGCGCCCGTCGGTGTTGGTGAGGCACCACTCACCGTTGCTGCAAAGGTAACGCTCGCACCCGCGGCAGATGGGTTCTGGTTACTGGTCAGCACCACCTTGGAAGGGTCCAGTGTCAGAACCTGGCCTGACAGGGTCAGCACCTGTGGCGCATTCGGAGAATTGGACACCAGGTTGATGGTGCCCAGGACCGGATCGCCGACGACCGTCGGTGCAAAGTCCGCGCCCACACTGCACTGCAGCGCGGTGTCGAGAGCCGAGGTGAGTGAGCAGGTGGTCGATGCCACGTCGACTTGCGCATTTGCAATGGCAGCGAACGCAGAAAAGGTAAGCGCGTCATTCCCATCGTTTTCAATGGTCCGTGTCTGCGGCGGAGAGACACGATTCACCCGAATGGGCGCGTAGCCCAACCGCTGGTTCTCACTACTCACGCGACGCACCCGGTTGTGAAACACGTCGGTGATCAACAGGTTTCCCTCTCCATCCACAACCATGGCATAGGGTCCGTCAAGCCCGGCCGACGTCGCGTCGCCACCGTCTCCGGTAAAGCTCTCCGCGTCGGAACCGGCTACGGTCTGAATCACCGAAGTCGCAACGTTAATTTTGCGGATACGGTTATTGCCCGAATCGGAAATGTAAAGATTGCCGGCTGGATCAAAGGAAAGGCTCGCGGGCGCTTTGAGCTTTGCGCTCACAGCAGGTCCGCCATCTCCGGAAAAAGCCGAGGCACTGGTACCGTCGCCGGCAATGGTGGTGATGACGCCTCCATGCACCAGGCGCACGCAATTGTTGAAGAGGTCGGCGATATACACGTCGCCGTTCGGGGCAACCGTAACGCCGGAAGGTCCGCGCAGCTGACTCGACGAAGCTGCGCCACCATCACCGGAAAACCCCGGGGTACCATCGCCGGCAAATTGGGTAATGATGCCGGACCCTAGATCCACCGCGCGGATGGCATTATTGCCGCTGTCGACGATGTAAAGGTGACCGACGCCATCCAGAGCAATACCGGTCGGCGTGTTCAGCGTAGCGGACGTGGCCTGGCCGTTGTTGCCGCTTAAGCCACCCTGCACGCCGCCCATGCCGGCAACCGTCACGATGGCATGCGTAATCGCATCCACCCGTCGAATGACATGGTTGCCCGTGTCGACGATGTACAGGTCGCCCCGGCCGTTGACGGCGATGGAACGCGGTTCGGTAATCTTGGCCGCCGTCGCGGGACCGTTGTCGCCGAAAAACCCCGGGCTGCCTGTGCCCACGACGGTCGTGATGATGCCGGACCCAGCGTCCACCCGGCGTATGCGGTTGTTACCGGAATCTGCGACAAACAGGTTCTGGGCACCATCCACGGCAATACCGTACGGCAGGTAGATTGACGCGGATGTCGCCGGTACGTTGTCGCCCAGATAAAACCAGAAGTCGTCACCGGCGACGGTTTGGATCTGCCCTGGACTAAACAGAGCGAGTGGTCCCTTGCCGGTCGCCAGCAGGTCGCTTGATCCCATTTCCACACCGGCAGAATCCAGCAATATAACGGCACCGAATCGCTGGCCCGGGTAGCGCGGGGTAAAGTCAACGGTCAGCGTGCAGCTGACTCCGTTGTTTAGCACCGTACCGGGGCTGCACCCGTTCCCACTATTCAGGGTGAAATCCTGGTTCGCGATGCCGCCTGTCAACACCAAAATCGAGCCAACCGTGCCGCCACTGGTTGCAATCGTTACAGACGTACCCATCGTACTGCTGCCCACCTTCGTGGTTCCAGGCACCACCACTGTCGACCCGCTCAATGCCAGAGCCGCCCCAAACGATACCAAAACAGCAGCCGTCACCTGCAAGCGGCCAAAGAGCCTCCGCCGTAGAGGCCTCGAACGGCTTGGGCGAAAACGGCGCGTGTAGTGCAGCAGAGTGCGGAGCGTCGGCAGAATCAATGCAGCGAAAGGTGCAAGTCCAGGCATGGCTTTCCTCGTGAGAAAGTGTGGGTGAAACGCCTGGGCTGGGTGCGTCACTAAGCGGACGCTTTCTACGGGTCGAACTACCAGTGGTGCAAAGTTGTGGCCCCAGCATACACATTTACTGCCCCATCAACGCTCTTCCAACGTTGTATTGACAAACCCATTCTGTGTATGGAAAACATCCGGTGTCCTTAGGCTTTGTAGGAAGCAGTGTGGGAACGGCCCAATGGTCAAACGCCGCACGACTTTACGCGCACTGCCGACATTCAGTATTTATCTGCAATGTTCCCGTACGCAACGGCACATCAGATTCAAGTCAGCCCTACACGACGGCTGTATCCTATGAAAGTGCATTTGAAGATCAGCAATCTACCATCCACGTCGGACTCGTTTTATGGATAGTCCCGTTCCAAGGTCGAGGGAGATCGATACCGATTCGGATCTCGTGGGTCGCATACGGGGTCGCGACGACACCGCAATGACGGCGCTTTTCGCCCGCCATTCCAGGTTGGTGTATTCGGTAGCCTTCAGAGTGCTCCGGCATCCTGATCTGGCTGAGGACGTACTACAAGAAGTATTTATGCAGCTATGGAATAACCCGCTTGAGGCAGTTAAAGCAGATCGCAGCCTGTCTGCTTTTCTCGCTGTCATGACCCGCAACAAATGCATCGACCATCTTCGCAGGCAGAAAGTGACCGTAAACACCGACGACGTTCAGCTCGCTTCCACCTTCAACCTGGTCGAGTCGTCGGAGCAGCGAGTTCTCTTGGAGCGAGTCCGTCGAGAAACACTCGAAATGCCGATAGAACAACGCTCGTGCCTGGAAATGGCCTTTTTTGAAGGTTTGACACACACCGAGATTGCTGAACGGACGGGTGAGCCACTGGGAACGATCAAGACGCGTATACGAGCAGCGCTCCAGCGACTGGAAAGGAGTTTCAACACATGAGCAATCAGACCTCAATCGACGATGACAATCTCGCCCTCTATGCACTGGGACTCCTTTCGCCATTAGAGCAGGCGTCTATGGAAGTTCGGCTCGCTTCTGACCAGCAGAATCGGCTTCACTTGTCGAAGATCCAGACAGCCCTGGGCATCTTTGCCGAAGCGGCGGTCGAAATGAAAGAGGTACCCGACCGCAGCCTGAACCGTCTCATGACAGAGATCGCGAAGCAGAGCAAACCCGCGCCGAAGCTGGTCCAGGCGACACACGGTCCCGGTAAAACTGCAAAGCCGTCATGGGCGCGGAACGTCCTACCCTGGGCCGGCTGGGCACTCGCCGCAGGGCTTGTGTGTGCCGTAGGGTTGTCACTGCATCCCCGCCAGGTCGCCTTGAACAATGAGGTTGCAGAGCTGAAGTATGAAGTCAATCTTCAGACCGATCGAGCAGCCCGTGCCGAAGCCCAGCGAACCGCTATTCAGCACGTGGCAGAACTGCAAACCCAGCATGCCGCGAGTGCCGACGTAAAGGTGTCGGAAGCCGACCAGCGCGCGGCCGCTCTCCGCAGCGAGGCCGACCGCGCCCTTGCAAAGGCAAGCACCGCCGCCGAACGAGCAGAGAACCTCGCCCTCACCGCCAATCAAACCGCAAAAGAGCGCGATGCACTCGCAAGCAGCTTACAAGTCCAAACGCAGCGCGGAGCGGAGCTCGCGTCAGAGTCAGCAGATGCACAGCTAATTCTCAATGCACTCAAGGACCCGACCGCTCTGAGCGTCTCCTTGAAAGTGCCCAAACAGAAGCGGACACCATCCGGTCGTGGCACGTACGTGGCAAGCAGCGGCGCTCTCATCTTCGTCGGAAACGACCTGCCCAGGCTGTCCGGCAACCGTGTGTATGAACTGTGGCTCATGCCATCCAGCGGCGCCTCCCCGATTCCTGCGGGAACCTTCGTACCAGACGCAGATGGTCGAGCGCGGATCGTCTCACCGCGGTTCCGTCCAGGCGTTGCAGCGAACGGTTTTGCCGTCACAGCAGAAAAAGCCGGAGGCTCTGCAACTCCCACGCTGCCAATCCTCCTCACGGGCTCCTAAGCTTCACCCTTGTACGGATGTCGGCCTTGGCTGGCGGCACCAACGCTGACCTACGATGACAGCGTTGGTGCTTGTGGTTCGGATCGAACCTTTATCGCGTCTCCTCAGGCGCAAGATGCAGAGCCTTTGCGGCGGCCAGGCTTACCTGGTAAGCGTCGCCATTGGGTTCGGAACTAAAGCTGAGTTGAGAGTGATTCCACCGATCGCCGAAGGCGTACCAATCGATCGGCTCAGGTGGCTTTCCCGATGCCATCGAGGCATCAAGCGAATCGAAAAACAGCTTCCATCGCGGAGCATAGTAACTACTGACAAGGCCTGACCAGTCCTTGTTGCCGTACTCATGCAAATCCTGGCTAGCCACACGATCACCCCAGGTCGTCAAAATCGAATGGGCATCAAGCTCCAGAGGTGCAAGCGCCTGGGGCGACGTCGCCCACGCTGGTACGTAGCTCAACCAGCGCCCAAGCAGGAAGTAAGGACTGGTTGCCAACAGCTGATCTTCCATCTCCATCGAGCGCAGCCACTCGGCGCTGCGTGCCTGAAACGCAGCCCGGTCCCTGGCTTCGTAGGCCGCTCGAATCAGCGGCAGCTGGCGCCGCGCATCGTTGACCAGCACTTGCCGAGTCACGTCGACAAGGTCGTACCTGTATGCCGCGGAGAAGCGAAGCGCAGGTGCAACCTGCAGCAGTTCCGTCAGTGCCGGCCTAAGATCGTCAGCGTTGTAGCGCAGCACATCCGGAGCCCAGTGGCCGGTCCTGGTCGCGGTCAGCGAAGGTTGCGCGTTAAAGATCGATTCGTGTGCTGCATCCCGTTCGCCATGTTCTTTATTGCCATCAGCACGGTAGCCATAAACGGTCTGCTGAATAATCTGCCATGCCCTCAGCGCGTGCGAGTCCGCCGCTCCGTACCGACGGGCAGCATAGTCCACAGTCCACTGCTGCAGATCAACGGCTTCGGAGCGCCACGCCATCTCGGTGTACAAATCATAGGCAAACGGATTGGTGTCCAGGCCTTCGGTAAACAGCGCCGTGCCGGACAGATGGCTCTCGGCCGCAGTGCGCATGGGCGGCATGCGATGCGCGTAGTCATACAGCGGCGCGCCCATCGTGGTGCGTCCCCCAAACTCCCACAAACCGCCAAAAAGCCAGCGTGCGCCTCTGAAGTCACGCTCGCGATCCTCACGCGGAATGCGGCCCTGCTCAATATCGGCGACAAGGATCTTGCTGCGGTCAACGGCCTCGATCAGCTCAGGTCGAGGGTTATCCTGCCACGCCATCATGAACCACAGCGCGTCCGGATGAGCCAGGTTCAGAGCTTTCTGAATGGCGCGTGCACCCTCACCCACAGGCACGTCGCCAGACTGGCCGCCCTCCTGAAACGTCTCCATGTCGTACATGCTGGAACTCCCGAAGATCTCCTGCTGACTGCGGTAGAACGCGGCCGCAAGCCGGCCAAAAGCAGGGTCGCGGGGATCGAGCCAGCCCGGGCGTTGAAAGCCGTTCCACGGCTCGGTCTGCGTGATCACGTGCGCATCGGGAACGTGCTGGGCAAAATCTGCAGGGACCACGCCCCAAAATCCGGGCAGCACCGGTGTAATTCCAAGCGAGCGCAGCAGGTCGACGATCTTCCGGGCGCTTGCTGCACGCTTTTGCATCAGCTCCAGCGAGATCGGCTCAATGAAGCAGCACATATTGCCCATCCACTGCCAGTTCTGGTGCGCGGGCTGGGTGATCCACTTGCGGATATCCGCGTCGCTATAACCCACAGAACGAAACGCCTGGTAGACGGCGTAGTCGTTGCCGCGTTGGATCAGGATCGCGTTGAAGCCCGACAACGCAAGAATATCAATCTCATGTTGCCAGCGAGCAAAGTCCCAGTAGGGTGTCGTATAGCCGTCGGTATTCTCGTTCAGAGCGTAACGGAACGGGTAGAGCGCCGGCCGCACAATGGGCGTCTCCACGCCGGGAAGCACCACGTTCGCGTCACCCATACGGCTACCGTTCGTCGAGATGTTCAGGTGCGCCGTGTACTTTAAATACCAGTTCACACCGAACAGCAGCGTCGGCACGGTGGAAGCAGTAATGTGGATGTGCCCGCTTTTTCCCTCGATGCGAAAACCATCGGGCTTGCCGGCATAGTCTCCTGGCATCAGCCGCAACTGCATCTGCGAAGCAAGATGCGGCATCTCGCGTTCCAGCACCGCTTCGGCAGCCGCGAGCGTACCCTGCGCCTCCACTAAAGGAGCGATGATGATAGCAAGAACGACAACAAATACACGACGAAGAGACATGTGGTTCAATCTACTTCTCCCGAAGTACAAATGCATGCTCAATTCCTCTTCCGTGGCGCGCCTCACTCGTGATGCTCCGGGATCAACACCGTCCTTCCACTGGCGGCAGACTGTCTCGCGGCATCCAGAATCTGCATCACGACAACATTGGTATCCAGCGCCGAAAGGTCACCGGCATCCTGCACCTCACCATGCAACACAGCGGCCAGATACGCCAGGGACCCGCTCTCTGACCGGGCCAGCGCAGGCGCAACGATATCGCTTTCCTTCGCGTCCCCTTTGAATCGCACCGTGACGTTTGTCGCTCCCACAGTCACCATGCTCCCCTCCGTGCCGTACACCTCCATATCCTTGCGCGCGAAGCTCCAGTTCCACGACGGCATAAGCACGGCCTGCGCACCGGGGTAGCGCAGGATCAGCGTGGCATCGTCATCCACATGCGGGTAAATTGCCGGCTTGTCGGTCTGCGTCACAGCCGTCACGCTCAGCGGTGCCTTGCCATGCTCCATTACCGTCATCAAGTCTGCGCCGTAACAGCCAAAATCAAACAGCGCCCCGGCACCGTTCTGCACCGGATCGGTCAACCAGGGCAGCCACTCCGGCCCAACACCAATCTCCTTCGGCCCCTCGTGCCCGTCATGCACCACAACCTTGCGCACCGCGCCGAGTTTGCCATCACGGACCGCCTCCAGCACGTCCGTGTTGCTGGCGTACCAGGTCGTCTCGTAGTTCACAAGCACGTGCACATGGTGCTCGCGCGCGGCTTCTCGAATCGCTAAAGCATCCTCCATCGTGGTGGAAAGAGGCTTCTCGACCATCGAAGAGATGCCATGGCGCGCCGCCGCTTCAATGACCTTGCGATGATCGAGGATCGTCGTGTACACCAGTACAGCATCAGGCTTTTTGCTTGCCAGCATCGTCTCCAAATCGACATAGAACAACGATTGCGACAGCTTATAGCGGCTCGCGTACTGCGCCGCAAGCGCTTGGTCCGGCTCCACGATCGCCACCAACTGGGCGTCCGTGTTGCCAGGCAGCGCGCTCAGAAATCCACCCACATGCCCATGAACGAGCCCTACAATTGCGACGCGTACAGGCGTCCGTGGTGCCTGGCCATGACCGGCAACCCCGACAAACAGCCAAAATACAAACAGGAGAACTTTTACTCTCATGGCGGCAGTTATATAACCACGGGGGTTCGGAGCGCCAACGAAGTTTCATTCAAGAGCTGTGAGCCACTTGAGCAGGCCTGCTGCAGACGAAGCGAGCCGAACCGCGTTGACATGCGTTAATCCGGTCCGTTACAAAAAGGTGCGATGTCACAGCAGGTTGCCGGGCCGCGTGACGCTCGATCGCGGGTGTACAGACCGTTGCACGATGAGTTAGGAGACTAGAACTGATGGAGATCTCGCGCAGAACCTTGCTGAGTTCGGCTGCAATGGCAGGCGCGGCGTTAGCTGTGGACGGTCCCTTGTTGTGGGCAAACCCGCTGGGCTTGCCGCTCGGCATCCAGCTGTATAGCGTGCGGGAACAGATGGCGCAGGATCTGGACATGGCGCTCGCAGCGATCCAGGCAGCCGGATTCAAGGAGGTGGAAGCTGCCTCTCTGCCAAAGCAGCCGGCGAGCTCCATCCGCGCCGCTCTTGGCAAGGCCGGCCTGAAGTGCGTGAGTGCTCACCACCCCTTTGGCGACCTGCAGACAGGGTTTGAGGAAAAGTTGGCCTACGACAAGGAGCTTGGGTGCAGCTACATGATCTGCTCCAGCCCTGGCCGACGAAACCCGGCGGCGGCGGCCGGCGGCAACGCACATGGCATGGCGCTGGACGATTGGCAGTACTGCGCGGAGGCGTTTAATCGCTTTGGCGACAAGACCGCCGCTGCCGGCGTAACGTTCGGCTACCACAACCACGTTCCGGAATTTGCAGTGACAGACGGCAAGATCCCGTACGAGGAGCTGCTGCGGCTGACTGATCCCAGCAAGGTGACGATGGAACTGGACTGCGGCTGGGCGATCGTGGCCGGCATGGATCCCGTGGTGCTCATGCGGCAGCACCCAAACCGCATCAGCATGCTGCATGTGAAGGACTTTACGCTGCCGGATCACCCGTCCCCGGAACGCCGGAACGAGGCCAAAGTGACGGAATTGGGACGAGGATCAGTGAAGTACGAGCCCATCTTCGCGCAGGCTGCTCTCACGCAACATATCCGCCATACCTTTGTAGAGCAGGAAGCCTTCGATATGGATTGGAGGCAATCCCTGCAGGTGGATGCGGAGTATATGCGTGCCCTGAAGGCATGAAGCCCAGTGAAATCGTGATGCGTGCACCGCGGCTGCTGAGCTGTTCGACAGTTAACCCCGCGACGGGCTATCGTTTGCAATCAGAAAGTGTTACGAAAGACGGGGAACGCGACAGATGCCGACACGGCGTAATTTCTTAGAAGCAGCCACGAAGACTGCGGCATTGGCAGCAGCATCCACATACCTGGAACCGCTGGTCGCGCAGGCATCCAAGCCGCGGCGACGCTCCCCGAATGACAACATCCAGCTTGCCCTCATCGGCGCAGGCATCCAGGGCCAGGGTGATACCGCTCGTGCGTTGCAGGTTCCGGGTGTCAAGCTGGTGGCCGTTGCCGATTGCTACGATGGCCGGCTCGCCCACGCCAAGGAGCTGTGGGGAAGCGACATCTTCACGACGCGCAACTACCAGGAGATCCTCACCCGTCCCGATGTAGACGCAGTTCTGATCGCCACGCCAGACCACTGGCACAAGCAGGCAGCGGTCGACAGCCTGAACGCCGGCAAAGACGTTTACCTCGAGAAGCCGATGATCCACCTGTACTCGGACGGTCCGTCCATCATCGACGCCGCGCGACGGAGCAATCGAATCCTCCAGGTCGGCAGCCAGCGCGTTAGTTCCATCGTCTATGCCAAGGCCAAGGAACTGCTCGCCTCCGGGGCCATCGGTAAGCTGAACATGGTCACCGCGCGCTGGGATCGCAACTCGTCCATTGGCGCGTGGAACTACTCCATTCCGCTGGACGCATCGACGCAGACCTGTGACTGGCCGCAGTTCCTTGGCAGTGCACCCAAAATTCCCTTCTCTGCCGAGCGCTTCTTCCAATGGCGCAAGTGGAAGGATTACGGCTCAGGCGTGGCAGGCGACCTTTTCGTACACCTGTTCAGCGGAACACACTTCATCACTGGAGCACATGGGCCCACGCGCGCCATGGGAACTGGCGGCCTGCGATACTGGAAAGACGGCCGAGACGCCAACGACGTCCTGCTTGCGCTGTTCGACTATCCAGAGGGTTTCAACCTCAGCCTGCATGTCAACTTCGTAGACGGTGGCGAAGAGAGCGAAGGCTTCCTCTTCACCGGCTCCGAAGGTCTGATGGAGATCGACGGCCAGACAAACAGCGTTCGAGTCACACGTACGCCGGTCGACTCCGAGCCGGGCTACACCGTGTCCACCTTCACCGACGCCATGCAAAAAGCGTACGTCGAAGAGTACCGAAAGAAGCATCCCGTGCAACACCCGGCCGGCCCTCCTTCGCAGGAGGTGGAAGCCTTCCGGGCACCGCCTGGCTACTCCGACAGCTACGACCACTTCCACAACTTCTTCAATTCCGTGCGCGACCGCAAGCCGGTTGTAGAAGACGCAACCTTCGGCTTCCGTGCTGCCGGTGCTGCCCTGCTGAGCAACGTCAGCATCGAGCGCGACAGCATCGTGCACTGGAATCCGGAAACCATGCAGCTGGCCTGATCCACTTGGAGTACAGAGACAAGATATGAAGATATTTCGGTCGCTTCTTCCCCCGCTGTGCGCTTTAGCAATGTGCTCCATTGCCGCGCATGCGCAAGATCCTGAACACGCGAAAGAGTTTCGCATGCAACAGGCCGGGCCGGACATGGACGGCAAACCCCGGCTTGCCTTCCTTGCACATCGCCTCGGCTCCGATCACGCTGAAGGCATCTCCGCTATTGACATGAACGGCGACGGCTTCGTCGACCTGCTCAGCGGTGCGTACTGGTACGAAAACCCGGGTGCAAACGGCGGGGAGTGGAAGCAGCACCAGTTCCGCACCGTCGGTATCCACAACGAGTTCGTCTCCGACTGCGGTGAGTGGGTGGTCGACGTCGATCACGACGGTCTGCCGGACCTGGTCACCGCCGGATGGATCGCCAACGGCCTCTTCTGGTATCGCAATCCAGGGCCAGCCGCAACCGCGGCAGGCGCCCAATGGAAGTCAGAGAAAATCACAGACACCTACGACACCGAGGGTGGAGCCTTCGCCGACATCAATGGCGACGGTAAGCCCGAACTTGCACTCGCCCATTACAACCACTCCGGTGTGATCTGGGTCGACTTCAGCGGCGCAAAGCCGAAGGTGCATACACTCGGTGATTCAACACAGGATGGCCATGGCATCGGCGTCGCCGACATCAACGGCGACGGCAAACTCGACGTACTCACGCCGCATGGATGGTTCGAACAGATTGATGCAAACAACGACAAATGGACCTGGCACGCGGATTGGAGTCTGAGCGACACCGGCTTTCCCATCCTTGGCTATGACGTGAACCACGACGGCAAACTCGATCTGATCTTCGGACAGGGCCACGGATACGGCCTGTACTGGTTAGAACAGGCTGGCACCCCTGGCCAAGTTACCTGGACCCGCCACACCATCGACGAATCCTTCTCTCAATCGCACGCACTGGCTCTGGTCGATCTCGATGGCGACGGCGTCCCCGAACTGGTCACCGGAAAACGCTATCGCGGACATGCCGGTGCAGACCCTGGTTCATACGACCCGCTCGTGGTCTACGCGTATCGCCTACCCTCCCCTGCACAACTGGCCGCGGCCAAAGCCGGTGGTACCAGCCACGACCCACAATTCGAGCGAATCACGCTCTCTGTGAACGGCACTGCAACCATCGGCACCCAGGTCATTTCGGCGGACTTCGATCATGACGGGGATGTAGACATCGCAACAGCCGGAAAGCTCGGCGTTCACGTACTCGAAAACCTCCGCATCGACCACACGCCCAAGGCCGTGAACGAAGCCACGCAACCCATGAACCGGTCCTGGCCGTTTCCAGGGGAAGGTCAGGAGATTCCCCAAGACGAGCTTCCAACGACCCACTGATCCGGTGTACCGGCACCCAGCATTGAATGATCCCTCAACCCAAAGCAGCGCAGAGCTCGGTGCATTCGCACTGTCGTTAACCCGCACGTTCGTGAGTGCTTGCACTTGTTAGCAACACGCATTCTTCCACATTCTTCGGTCAGAGAAGACACGTCGTCGACGTGCTAAGAGTCGTCTTGGCACGGAACTTCACACCCCAGGCCGTTCCCGCCTGCAAGCGCCCCGCCCGAAGAAGCAAAATCCACTGTCTATGAAGAAGGACAGCTTCTTCCCTTGCCCTATTAGCCTTGAACTAAGGTCGCCATAAGTCACTATTTCGATTGACTTATGGCGGGGACGACGGGGCTCGAACCCGCGACCTCTGCCGTGACAGGGCAGCGCTCTAACCAACTGAGCTACGTCCCCAGGTACCTCAATGGCCCTGGCATTGCGTCACATAGGCCGCGTCATTTCGCAAAACACCGCTACTCTTCGCAGCCTACCTGTAAACCGGGTATGTCCGATCGAAGGCTTCACACCCAATCGCTACCCAGCAACAAGAACGAGTGTAGCAGCAATTTCACCAGTCGTGTGTACCACGCCTGCCGCGCTCCCTCCCATCCAAGTGCTCTCCCATTCGCTTTGCCGCAGCTTCGCGGCCGGACACTTCTCAGTGCGCGGTTAAGTCTTGCTTAATCCACCCGGCGTACATTCCTTGGTAATGTGGTCTCTATTTCGGCATCATGCCCTCACATTGACGGCACTCGCACCCTTGCTCGCCGTAGCCACACCTGCACAGGCCCCACCAGAGGCACTCTCGGTGGAACAGGTCGTCGCCCGCGCTCAGGCCAACGAACCCGCGTTTGCGGCGGCAGTGGCCGAATTCAGGGCCCTATCGCTTGAGCGCACAAGCGCCCGCGCCGCATTGCTCCCCACCGCCACGTACCACAACCAATTCATCTACACGCAGCCAAACGGCGTTCCTGCCAGTCGCATCGGTCAGGTCACCGGCTCAGCAGCACCCATTTTCATCGCGAACAACGCCGTCCACGAGTATGCAAGCCAGGGCGTCTTCACCGAGAACTTAGGCATGGCACAGTTCGCCGCCATCAAAGTGGCTGACGCCAATGCTGCACGTGCAGCGGCTGAGCTCGAGGTAACTAGCCGCGGTCTGGCCTCCACCGCCGTCACGTTCTTCTACACGATCGCAGCGGCATCCGCAAAGCTGACAGTTGCAAAACAGGCAGAGATCGAGGCACGGCACTTCTTGGACATCACGTTGCAACGCGAGACCGCTCGCGAGGTTGCCCACGCAGACGTGCTCAAAGCAGAGTTGCAAACACAGCAACGCGAACGTGACGTGGCCAATGCGGAAGCGGCCGTAAAAAGCGCGCGCATCGAGCTCGGCGCGCTTCTCTACACTGACCCAACAACGGCATACACACTGCAGACGGAGGACATACCTGCGCTGCCCAGCCGCACGTCTGTCGAGACTCTGGCCCACACAAACAATCCGACCCTGCGCAGCGCGCTCGCCGGCGTGCAGATAAGCCAGGCTGAAACCACTGGCGCGAAAGCAGCTCTGCTCCCTGATCTCACCGTCACCGCTGCCTACGGTATCGACGCAACCAACTTCGGCGTCAACGGACCGGACGGCATCCGGAACCTCGGGTACTCCGTAGGCGCCACGCTCGACATCCCCGTCTGGGACTGGCTCACGACCGAGCGACGGATCAAGGCCGCCCACATGCGCTCTACCGCCGCCCAGTCCGTCCTCACCGCAGCCCAGCGTCGCCTTCTCGCACAACTCGCGCAGTTCTACATGGAGGCCGAAGTCGCCAGCGTCCAACTCGCCTCACTCCAACGGAGTGTCGCCACGGCCAATGAAGCGCTCCATCTCGTCACCCTGCGCTATGTCGATGGCGAAAGCACCGTGCTCGAAGTCGTGGACGCGCAAACCACCCTCACAGGCACACAGAATGCACAGGTCGAAGGACAAATGCGCTATCGTCTCGCACTCGCCAACCTGCAAACGCTGACAGGAAAACTTTGATCATGAGAACTCTTGTCTTCACCCTGCTGCTCCTCATGGCTGCCGGCTGCAAAGAATCCGACGACGAAGCCCCGGAGGCCGCTGTCTCCGTCACGGCCGCCCACCCTATACAAGGTCCCATCTCGCAGCAAATCTCCGCCGACGCCATCCTTGCTCCTCTCTCGCAGGCTGCCCTCGCGCCGCGCATCAGCGCAGCAATCCATGCGGAGTATGTGCAACGCGGCGACCACGTCCGCAAGGGCCAGCTCCTCGTCACACTGGAAGACCACGACTTGCAGGGCAGCGCGCTCGACAGCAAGGGCACCCTCCTCGCGGCACGCGCCAATCTCACCGCGACACAGAACGCGACCGTCCCTGAAGACCGCAAGAAAGCCGAACTCGACGTCGCTCAGCTGCAAGCCGCGCGCGACGTTGCAGCCCGCACCGCACAGGAACGGGATCGGCTCTACCAGCAGGGTGCGCTCTCCGGTCGCGACGCTGACACCGCAAAATCCGCAGCCGTGCAGGCACAGGTCTCGCTCGACCTCGCAAAGCAACACCTGCAGTCCGTGCTCAACACTACTGGCACCACCACTACACAAACCGCTCAGGGCCAGCTGCAATCCGCGAACGGCCGCTATCTCAGCGCCCGGGCGCAGATTGCGTACGCTAATCTGCGCAGCCCCATCGACGGCGTCGTGACCGATCGCCCACTCTTCCCCGGCGAAACCGCCTCAGCCGGCACACCGGTCGTCACGGTCATGGACGTCTCTTCCCTGCTCGCCAAATTGCATCTTGCCCAGGCCACATCGCAACAGCTCCGGCTCGGCCAGCGAGCCCAGGTACAGATGTCCGGTGAAGACGACCCGGTCGACGCAACCGTCTCCTTCATCAGCCCCGTCCTTGATCCAGGTTCGACCACCGTCGAAGTCTGGCTCAAGCTGCCCAACCCCGCCGGCCGCTTCAAGGCAGGTACGCCCGTTCACGTAACTATCCGTGGCAACACAGTCCAGCAGGCTCTCCTATTGCCGCCCGCCGCCATCCTGCCCGCACCGGACGGCACCACCGCGGTGCTCGTCGTCGGCCCCGACAACGTCGCCCACAAGCGCACAGTCACCGTCGGCATCCGCACCCCGGAACAAGTCGAGATCACCTCCGGCCTCGCACCCGCCGACAACGTCATCGTCGAAGGCAGCTACGGCCTCGATGACGGCACCAGGGTCAAATCCACCAAAACAGGATCAGGCAAAGACGCAAAGAGCAGCCCCGCCGCCGAGGACAAAGACTAGTGGACACCGCCTCATCCACCACCAACGCCCCCGCCCAAACCTACTGGCTCGCCTCCTCCCTCCGCACGGTCCTCTTCCTCGCCGCGGCCCTCACCATCGCCGGCATCTACGCCTTCTACCAAACCCCCATCGCCGTCTTTCCTGAAACAAACTTCCCCCGCATCGTCATCGGCGTCGACAACGGCGTCATGCCCGTCGAGCAGATGCAGGTCACCATCACCAAGCCCATTGAAGACGCCGTCAACAGCGTTCCCGGCCTCACCACCGTGCGCTCCACCACCAGCCGCGGCTCCGCAGAGGTCAGCCTCTTCTTCGACTGGCACTCCGATATGTTTCGCACCCTGCAACTCGTCGACGCCGCACTCAGCCGCGCGCAGCAAACCCTGCCCAGCACCGCCCGCCTCACCACCAACCGGCTCACCTTCGCCACCTTTCCCATCCTCGGCTACAGCCTCACCTCCGCCACGCTCTCCCAAACGGAGCTCTGGGAAATCGCCACCTACACGCTCAAGCCGCCACTCAATCGCGTCAACGGCGTCAGCACCGTCACAGTACAGGGTGGCCAGGTGCCTGAGTTCCACATCGTTCCCAACCTCGCCAAGCTCCAATCCGCCGGCCTCACACCGCTCGATCTCGTCAACGCCGTCCAGGTCTCAAATATCGTCGACTCCCCCGGCCTGTACCAGCAGGACCATCAACTCGTCCTCGCCCTCGTCGGTGCGCAGGCACACAGCATCGACGGCCTCCGCGAACTTGCCGTCAAAACCACCAACAGCAGCGCGCCCGTCCGCATCGGCGACGTGGCCAGCGTCATCCCCGCTACCCTGCCCGTTTACACCGCCGTCACTGCTAACGGTCAGCCGGCGGTCCTGCTCAACATCACTCGCCAGCCCAGCAGCAACACCGTCGCCGTCGCAGATGATGTCGCCTCCACCATCGCGCAGCTCCAAACCAAACTCCCTCGCGGCGTGGACCTCAAGCCCTACTACGACCAGTCTGAAATCGTTCGCGACAGCATCCGCAGCGTGCGCGACGCCATCCTCATCGGCCTCGTCCTCGCATGCATCATCCTCTTCCTCTTCCTGCGTAGCTGGCGCGCCTCCCTCATCGCGGGTCTCGTCATCCCCGTCACCGTCGCCGTCACCGTCCTTGCGCTCTGGGCCATCGGCCAAAGCTTCAACCTCATGACCCTCGGCGGCCTCGCCGCGGCCATTGGTCTCGTCATCGACGACGCCATCGTTGTCGTCGAAAACATCGTCCTCCATCTCCACACCGGCCAGCAACGCCTCCCCGCCGTCCGCAGCGCGCTCCACGAAATCGCACATCCCCTCATCGGCTCCACCATCACACCCGTCGTTGTCTTCCTGCCTCTGCTCGCCGTCACCGGCGTCACCGGCAGCTTCTTCCGCGCGCTCGCCCTCACCATGACCATCGCGCTGCTCACCTCGCTTGCCCTCGCAGTCACCTTCACCCCCGCCCTCGCCCTGCTCCTCCTCAAACCAGACACGCATCAGCACGATCAGACCGCCGCGTCGCTACAGGCCGATGTCGCACAAGCCGAGCACGCGGGCCCATGGCTTACCCGCGTCCTTCACTGGCATCGCCAGGCCCTGGGCTGGTCCCTGAGCCGCCCGCTCCACGTCGGTCTCGCCTGTCTAGCACTCATCCTTCTCACCGCTGTCGCCTATCGCGGCCTCGGTTCTGACCTTCTGCCCAGCATGGACGAAGGCGGCTTCATACTCGACTACATCATGCCCGCCGGCAGCTCGCTCCAGTCCACGCAGACGGTGCTCGCCCGGGTCGAAACCATCCTCCACAACACGGCAGAGGTCGAAAGCGTCAGCCGCCGCACCGGCCTGCAGATGGGCCTCGCCGCCGTCACTGAGGCCAACACCGGCGACATCACCGTCAAGCTCAAATCCAAACGCAGCCGCGCCATCGACGACGTCATCGCCGACGTCCGCGCCCAAGTCAAAACCGCCGTCCCCCAGCTCGACACCGAGTATCTTCAGGTGCTTCAGGACAACATCAACGACCTCTCCAATGCACCCGAGCCCATCCAGATCAAGCTCAACAGCGAAGACTTCGCCCTCCTCCAGCAGGTCGCCCCACGCGTCGCAACAGAGATCGCCAACGTCTCCGGCGTCGTCAGCATCGAGAATGGCATCGACAACACCGTCAGCGGCCCCGCCACCAGTTTCCAGATTGATCCGCAGCTCGCCAGCCGCCTCGGCTTCACACCCACTGAACTCGCAGAAGACGCCACCACCATCCTCGACGGCATCACCACCAACGAACCACTCATTGCCAACGGCCGCCCCTACACCGTCCGCGTCCGACTCGGCCCTGAAAGCCGCACCGACCTCGATACCATTCGCAACACCGTCTTCAACTCTGCCACCGGCCACACCGCCTCCCTCGGCTCCATGGCCACCGTCACGCAACTCCCGCCACAAAACGAAATCCGCCGCGAGAACCTGCAACGACTCATCACCGTTACCGCACAGCTGCAGGGCACAGATCTGGGCACCGCCGTCAAACGTGTACAGTCCCGCATCGCCGGCATGCACCTGCCTGCATCCGTCCGCGTGCAGTACGGCGGTACCTTCCAGGAACAACAAAAATCCTTCGCAGACCTCCTCCGTGTCCTCCTGCTAGCCCTTGTCCTCGTCTTCGCCGTCCTGCTTGCGGAGTTCCGCAACTTCGCCGCTCCCGTCGCCATCCTCACGTCCTCTGTCCTCTCCATCAGTGGCGTCGTTACGGCCCTGCTCCTCACCGGCATCACCTTCAACATCGCCAGCTTCATGGGCCTCATCATGGTCATCGGCATCGTCGCCAAAAACGGCATCCTGTTGCTTGATGCAGACGAACGCTTCCGCGCACAAGGCTACACCGCGCTCGACAGCATGAAGCTCGCCGCTCAGCGCCGGCTCCGGCCCATCCTCATGACCGCTCTCGCCGCCGTCACCGGCATGCTTCCGCTCGCACTCGCACTCGGCGCAGGCTCCCAAATGCTGCAGCCCCTCGCCATCGCAGTCATCGGCGGCCTGGCAGTCAGCATGGTCCTCAGTACCCTCGTCACGCCGCTCGTCTACTACCTGCTCACCCGCAACAGCCACGCCTCACACGCACCGGAACATCTCCCCACCTGAGCTACCCGCAACGCAAAAAGGCCTGCCATACCGGCAGGCCGTTCGTCCCAACATTCACCAACACTCACTTCCGCCCGACCACCACAATCGTAAAGCTCCCCGGCACAATCGCAGGCCGTGGATGCGGCACAGCAGCCGTTGCCGCCGGCGTTGCGCCATACTCCGCAGACGACAGGTAGACCCGGTCCGCCACAGCGTCATACGTCATCGTCCGCGCGCCCTTCACCGTCTTCACCGTCTCCGTCGCATACCCATGCTTCGTATCCACCACCGTCAACGTGCCCTCACCATTGCTGCTGAACGCCAGCCCATCCTTCGCGTCATACCCCGCCGCATCCGGCCCATCGCCGATCGCCACCAACGCCACCTGCTTCCCACTCTTGGCATCCGTTACCGCCATCTTCCTGCCGTCGCACACGCTGAACAGCCGCCTCCCCGCCGTGTCGATCGCCATGCCCGAAGGCGATTCGCACCCCGGCAGAGCCCACGTCGCCGTGGCCTTCTTCGTCACCGCATCCAGCCGCACAATTTCATTCCTGTCCTCGATGTTCACAAACACCGAGCCATCGCCATCGGCCTGTGGAAACTCCGGCTTGCCCGGCAGCGGAATCGTCGCCACTGCCTTCCGGCTCGCTGTATCGATCACCGTCACATCCTTGCTGCTCCCATTGAACGCCCACACCGTCTTCGTCTTCGGCTCAAACAGAATCCCGTCCGGATTCGTCCCCGCAGCAATCGTCGCCACCGTCGCCAGTGTCTGCCGGTCGAACACCACAACAACATTGCTGCCACCATCACTGACGTACCCGAACTTGCCGTCACCGTCCAGCGCCACGCCATGCGTTCGCTTCACCCCGGTGATTGCCCCTACCGCCTTGCCCGTCGTCGTATCCACTACATCCACGCTCGCCCCATGCGTCACATATAGCCGATGAGCGGCAGCATCCGCGAGCAGATAATCCCACCCACCAGTGCCGCCAATCTCCCAATGGTCCACCACGCTGTAGCTACTCTGCCCCACACTACACACTGCACAAGCAGCCAAGGCCATCCCTGCCGCCACTACCCTCGTCATCGAACCAATGCGCATTCAGCATCCTCCAGCAAACATCACTAGTCTTCCTTACACCGTCTTAAGCCTGCCTGAATGTCACCACCACCGTAGTTCCCCTGAGCACCTCGCTGCGCACCTCCACCAGGCCTCCCGCACTGTCCACAATCGACTTCGCAATCGCCAGCCCCAGCCCGCTCCCGCCGGTCTGCCGTGTGCGTGAAGCATCTGCCCTAAAGAACCGCTCAAACACATGCGGCAACGCCTCCGCCGCAATCCCCGCACCATGGTCCTCCACCATCAGCGTCACTGTCCCCCGCACAACAGCAACCCCAACCAGCACCTCTTGCCCGCCCTCGCTGTACTGAATCGCATTCGCCAGAAGGTTCGTTACCAGCACCCCGGCACGTTCTGCCGACAGACCCACGCGTGCACACAACCCAGCTTCAACAGACACCGCAACACTCGCCCGCAATGCCATCGACCGCAACTCAACCACACTCTCCCGCACGACCTCAGTCAGGTCGCAGGCCTTGCCCGCACCTGCGGTGTCCTCCTCCATCCGCGACAGCGTCAACATCTGCGCCACCAGCCTCTCCAACCGCCGGTTATCCTCCAGCGCCAACAGCATTCCCTCCCGATACTCCGCCTCGGTCCGCTCCTTCAGCAGCAACACCTCGATCGTCGATCGCTCCACGGCAATCGCTGTCTTCAATTCATGCGCCGCATCCCCCAAAAACCGCTGCTCCCGCGCAAACGCCTCCCGCAGCCGCCCCGTCACCTCGCGCAGCACGGCTGCCAATGGCCTCAGCTCCGCCACACGCTCCACGCTTGCCGGCGCAGCAAAGTCCAGCAACGGCAGCGACAACCTCTCTGCACTCGCCGCAAGCTCCGCAATGGGCACAGTCGACGACCGCAACAATTCCGCCACCAGCAGCGCCGTCAGCGCGCCTACCACCAGCACCGCAATCAGGTAGAAACTCGCACTCTCCAACGCCTCATGCACCAGGTGCGTCTGCGGTGCCGCATACAGCAGAATCACCGGCCTCCGAATCCCCGCACCGCCGGTCTCCTCCCGGTCAATGATCCGCAACGCCTGCATTTGCAGCACCCTGTACTGCACCCGCCCGTGCTCGGCATTCCACACGCCATCTGTCCCGCGCCGCCATTCCTTCGCAAACCCGGCATACCCAACCAAACGCCCATCCAGATTGAACACGGCCCAGCTGTCCGCATCCGGTACGCGCAGCTCCGCCGGGTCCACAAACACGTTGTCAGCCGGGTCCTCCAGGTCCTGGATCGCCCCCAGCAGCGCGTTCGCACGGCCCTCCATCTGCGCATCCAGCGCCCGCAACCGAACCTGCTTCTCATGCAAAAACGCCGCCCCGCACAATACCGCCGCCGCCAGCAGCTGCGACACCAGCACAATCAGCACCACCCGCCGCGCAATCGAGTACACCTTCACCGGCCCCGCACCAGCCTTTAGCCGCGACAGCGCAATCGAATATGTCCTCAACGGCTCTCCACCATCCGATACCCACGTCCGCGCACCGTCTCCACCAGATCCTCCCCCGCCACCTGCTTCAGCTTCTTCCGCAGGTTCGACAGGTGCGCCTCGATCACGTTCGAATGGTGATCCCAGTTGATGTCGTAAATGGATTCCAGCAGCTCATGTTTCGCCACCAGCACCCGCGGGTGGTACAGCAGCGTCTCCAAAATGCGGTACTCCGTTGCCGACAGCGTAACCGCCGCGTCCCTGTACCGCACCGCCTGCTCTCCGGTGTGCATCGTCAGCCCCCCATAGGCCAGCTCCGCATGCGCAACACCCTTTCGTCGCCGAATCAGCGCCTTCGCGCGCGCCAGCAACTCCCGCAAGTCGAACGGCTTCGTCATGTAATCGTCCACCCCCAGGTCCAACAGTCGAATAGTCTCGTCCATCGATTGCATCGCCGTCAGCACCAGCACCGGACTCGTATTCCGCGCCGCACGCAACGCCCGCACCACGTCACCACCTTTTGCACCAGGCAGCATCAGGTCCATCACAATCAGGTCATAGTTGTTCAAACCACTCAGGTGCAGCGCATCCCTGCCGTCGTGCACCACATCCACTGCATATCCATTGCCCTCCCGCAGCCCGGCAGCAATGTTCTTCGCCAACCGAACCTCGTCCTCCACCACCAGCACACGCATACCACCACCATGCTCCCGCTTCACTTCAGCAAACCTTAAAGCCGAGCCACCCACCTGCGATACACTCTATGCAGTCGTGGGCGGTTAGCTCAGTTGGTTAGAGCGCCTGCCTTACAAGCAGGATGTCGGGGGTTCAAGTCCCTCACTGCCCACCA
>CAHJWI010000019.1 GCA_903642225.1 Acidobacteriaceae bacterium
AGTCAGACGACGGCGAGTCCTCTTCGGCCAACGGCGAGGCCCTTGTGCTCAAGGGCAACACCCTCAGCAATCTCTCCAACGACCCCAATACCCTGCAGCAGCAGTTACAGGCACTGGTGGGCGGTTCCGACGACGGCCAACAGGCCCAGTTCCGCATCGACGGCTTCAGCGGCGGCCGCTTCCCACCCAAGGACAGCATCCGCGAAGTCCGCGTGAACCAGAACAGCTACTCCGCCGAGTTCGATCAGCGCGGCAACAGCATCATCGACATCTTCACCAAGCCCGGTACTGACAAGCTACACGGCTTCTTCTTCGCCAACGGCAACGCAGACATCTTCAACGCGCGCAATCCATTCATCATTGCCCAGCCGCCGTACCACACCACCTATTTTGACGGGAACCTGAACGGTCCTCTGGGCAAAAAGACCAGCTTCTTCGTCGGCGGCAACCGCGCTGACATGGAGAATAACGCGGCCGTCAACGCCGTCGTGCTCGACAGCGCATTCAACAGCACGCCGTTCTCGCAGGCCATTCCCAATCCGTCCGTCACCAACTCGTTCAATCTCCGCTTCGATCGCCAGCTGTCCACCAACAACACCTTTACCGGCCGCTTTGAGTTCGCCGACAACCAGCAGACCAATAGCGGCGTCGGCCAACTCGTGCTCTCCTCGCAGGGCCTGAACACAGACAACAAGACCAGCACATTTCAGCTGGGCAACACCACCATCTTCGGCCCGCGAACGGTTGCGGAAACGCGCTTTCAATACCTGCGCACACGCACGCGTCAGACGCCCGTGAGCACCGCGCCTACCCTCGTTGTCCAGGGTTCGTTCAATGGCGGCGGAAGCCCGGCCCAGGCGTCTGAGGACAAGCAGGACAACTACGAGTTCCAGGAGTACCTGAGCTTCGACCGCGGCAAGCACTTTATCCGTGCCGGTGCGCGCTACCGACTTACCCGCAACAGCAACGTTTCCACCGGCAACTACAACGGTCAATACATCTTCCCCACCCTTCTTGCGTACCAGATCACACTTCGCGGCCAGGCAGCCGGCCTCACACCCGCGCAAATCCGCGCAGCGGGTGGCGGCGCGTCCCAGTTCAACCTCACCGCAGGCACACCCTCGGCTGCCATCCTCACCGGCGATCTGGGCCTGTATATCGAAGACGAGTGGAAGCTACGGCCGCATTTTAGCCTCACGCCTGGCCTGCGGTTTGAGACTCAATCCGCCATCCCGGACCACGTCGACCCTGCGCCACGACTCGGCTTCACGTGGGAGGTCTTTACCGGCAAACGCAAGTCGCCGTGGGTCACTCTTCGCGGCGGTGCCGGCATTTTTTACGACCGCTTTGCCGCGGGGAACATCCTGAACAGCGTCCGTCAAAACGGCGTTACGCAGCGATCGTATTTCATCGAGAATCCGGACTTCTACCCTTCCATTCCGGCACCCGCCAGCCTCACCAGCATCCAGCCCACCGTCTATCGCCTCGCCCCAAACCTCCGCTCGGAGTACTACATCACCGAAGGCATCACGGCCAGTCGCTCCATTCTCGGCCAGGGCAATCTCAGCGTCACTTTCAACCACATTCAGGGCGTTCACCTGAACCTGTCGCGCAATGTCAACGCTCCGCTTGACGGTGTGCGCCCCCTCGGCGGAACCCAGAACGTCTACCAGTATTCGTCCGACGGCAACTCGACCATCAATTCACTCAGGACCAACTACTACTTTCCGCTCGGCAAGCACGCGGGCCTCTGGGGAACGTATGTCCTCCGATATCAGCAGTCCGATAGTTCCGGCGCATCCAGCTTCGTCTCAAACTCCTACAACGTGCGTGCCGACTACGGTCGCCCAACCCAGGTAGCTCGCCAGCGTGTGTACACCGGTGGTTGGTGGGAGATAGGTCGCGGCTTTAACGGCTCTCTCTTCCTCGCCACGCACACGAACACTCGCTTCAACATCACCACCGGCAGCGACAACAACGGCGACAGCATCTACAACGACCGCCCCACCTTCGCCACGGACCTCACCCGCGCCTCCGTCGTTCGCACCGCCTTTGGCATTTTTGACACGCAACCCACCGCCGGCCAGCAGATTATTCCTATCAACTACGGCCGTGCACCCGGCCTATTTACGCTGCAAACGCAGTTTGGCAAGCGTCTTGGCTTTGGGCCGCGGCCCGTTCCACCGCCTCCCGCACCCGGCACCAAGCCGGACCCCCATCCTGATAAGCCGGAGCGCCCATACCAGTTGTTCTTCTCCATCGAAGCGCAAAATGTGTTCAATACGGTCAACGCCGGAGAGCCTGTAGGCCAGCTCAGTTCGCCATACTTCGGTCGCAGCCTCACGCTCAACAGCGAAGAGAGCGGCAGCACCGCCGCGAACCGGCAGGTAACGCTGTCCACCCAGTTCCGCTTCTAATCCTTCAGCGGAAGCAGTGCCGCTGTCATCGCGTCCCATTCGTCTTCCAGGCTGCCCGCATATACCGGTCTTCCCGCTCTGCGATACCAGTACCTCGCGTTAAAGGCATCCCCCTCTTTGCGATGAAGATACGCGTGCACCCACGCGCTGTCCCGGTCCTGCTCATCGGCCTGGGCTACCTCAAGTGCAGCCTTCCAGTTGCCGTGCGCGTCGTGCCACAGCGCCCGCAGCGGTCCCGTCAACTGCCCCGGGTTCTCCGCCAGAAATTCCTTCGTGGTGGTTTCATCCATGCTGTCTTCGATGCCACCCGCTAGACTTAGGACTGTGACCGAGCCGTTTCCACCCATCGCAGGCACGTCTCTGCTTCGCGTTATCGCACTTACAAAAAGTTATGCCGGCACCGGCAGCCACGCAGCCCTTACACTCTTCAACGATCTAAACCTGGATGTTGCACAGGGCGAGATGTTGGCGATTGTGGGCGAAAGTGGCGCAGGCAAAAGCACGCTCCTGCACCTGCTCGCCGCCATGGATGCGCCCACCTCCGGCAAGGTCGTCATCGACGGCACGTCCCTCAGTACCTTGAACGCCAGGCAGCAGGCCGAGTTTCGCAACCGCACCATCGGCTACGTGTGGCAGGCGCATTATCTGCTGCCGGAGTTTACCGCGGTGGAGAATGTCGCTATGCCCCTGCTGGCGCGCAGCGAAAACCCGAAACGCGCCCGCAAAGCTGCGCTCCGCTGGCTGGCGGAAGTCGCGCTCTCCGACCGTGCCGAGCACCGCGCCGGCGAACTTTCCGGTGGCGAGCAGCAGCGCGTCTCGCTTGCACGCGCCCTTGTTACGGAACCCAAGCTGCTGCTGGCGGACGAGCCTACCGGTAACCTGGATAGCCGGACCGGCGAGGTCGTCTTCGCCCTGCTGCAGCGATTGCATCGGGAACACGGCATGACCACTGTTTTAGTTACCCACCATCTCGCCTTTGCACACCGTTGCGACCGGGTCTTGCGCCTGGACGCAGGCATGCTCGTACCGGCATAGGTGGGTGCCTCGAAATTAGTTTAACTTTGCCGGATTCAATCGAATCAGGATTTAGCGGCGAGGGGAGTAGAAGGGTCTTCCGAACACCGTCCGCAGCCCTGTTGACCCTGCTTCTTTTTGGCAACACTCGCGTCCAATAGTTGCAGCCCGAGATGCCAACTTCCTGATACTGTGGTCGGTAACCTGAGTTTTTCCGGCGGGCTTTACGTACGATTGATGTGGGAACGGAGCCGCCAACCGGCAGCTTCGGCCTGAAGGTTCCTGCATCGCAAGCGGTTTTGGTGCAGGAACGTGCAACAAGCCATGGTCGGCGTGCCAAACGGCAACCGGCGCAAGGGGAGAGCATGTTCGAGCGTTACACCGAGAAAGCGCGCCGCGTGATTTTTTTCGCGCGGTACGAGGCAAGCCAGTTCGGCTCGCCCTACATCGAGACCGAACACCTTCTGCTTGGACTTCTGCGGGAGGACAAGGCGCTCACAAACCGCTTTCTGCGGTCACATGCGTCTGTTGAATCCATCCGTAAACAGATTGAAGGCCACACCACAATTCGCGAGAAGGTCTCGACCTCCGTCGACCTTCCACTCAGCAACGAGTGCAAACGCGTACTCGCCTACGCGGCTGAAGAAGCAGAGCGCCTGAGCCACAAACACATCGGCACGGAGCACCTTCTGCTCGGCCTGCTGCGTGAGGAGAAATGTTTCGCCGCGGAGATTCTGATGGAGCGCGGCCTGCGTCTGCCGGCCATCCGCGAGGAGTTGCAGCGCACCACCCAGGAAAAGCCCGCCGCCCAGCAGAAGCAGCAGCAGCGCGGCAACAATGCTCAACCCGAACAGAGCATGCTCGCCGAGTTCAGCCGTGACTTGACCCAGGCCGCGATGGACCAGCAACTTGATCCGCTCGTCGGTCGAGACACCGAGGTTGACCGCGTGATTCAGATCCTGTGCCGCAGGACGAAGAACAACCCGGTGCTCATTGGGGAACCTGGAGTTGGCAAGACCGCCATCGTCGAGGGTCTGGCACAAAAGATTGCCGACGGCGAAGTGCCCAGCTTTCTTGCCGACAAGCGTGTGCTGTCGCTTGATCTCTCTCTGATTGTGGCAGGGACAAAGTACCGAGGCCAGTTTGAAGAGCGCCTGAAAACCATCATGAAAGAGCTGATGGAGAACCAGAACAGCATTGTCTTCATCGACGAGCTACACACCCTGGTCGGTGCCGGCTCGGCCGAAGGCTCGCTTGACGCTGCCAACATTCTGAAGCCGGCTCTAAGCCGTGGTGAAATTCAGTGCATAGGCGCAACCACGCCCGCTGAGTTCCGCAAGTCGATCGAGAAAGACCGCTCGCTCGAGCGCCGCTTTCAGGCCGTCAAAGTGCCGCCGCCGAACGAGGCCGATGCCGTCAAGATCATCATGGGTATCAAGGAAAAATACGAGAAATTCCACGCCGTCAGCTACACCGACGACGCGATCGAGTTTTCCGTCTCGCACTCCTCCCGCTATATCCCGGATCGCTTTCTGCCCGATAAGGCCATCGATCTGATAGACGAGGCAGGTGCACGCGTGAAGCTTCGGCAGACAACGCTGCCGGAAGAGCTGACCGAGGTCCAGAAGCGCATAAAGTTCATCGTGCACCGCATGGAAAACGCCATTGCGAACCACGAGTTTGAGAAGGCGCGCTTCTACAGCGACGAGGAACGCAAGGAGCGCGACAACCTGCGCGCCCTTCGTGAGAAATACCACCTGGACGATTCCTCCGCCGGCATTGTTACGCGTGAGGACATCGAAGACGTGGTAAGCCGCTGGACCGGCGTTCCCATCACATCTATCAAGGAAGAAGAGACGCAGAAGCTCCTCCGGGTCGAGGAAGAGTTGCACAAGCGCGTCATCTCGCAGGAAAAGGCGATCAGCGCCCTAGCTCGTGCGATCCGCCGCTCGCGTGCCGGTCTCAAAAATCCAGCACGTCCCATCGGCTCGTTCCTGTTTCTGGGACCAACTGGCGTCGGAAAAACTGAAATGGCCCGTACACTGGCGCAGTTTCTCTTTGGATCCGACAAGTCACTCATCCGCTTCGACATGTCGGAATTCATGGAGAAGCATTCCGTCTCGAAGCTGATCGGTTCGCCTCCGGGATACGTCGGCTACGAAGAAGGCGGCCAGCTGACAGAGCGCGTAAAGCGTTCGCCTTATTCCGTCGTTCTGCTGGACGAAGTGGAAAAGGCGCATCCTGATGTGTTCAACCTTCTGCTGCAAGTGTTTGAGGACGGTCACTTGACGGACGGCCTCGGCAATACCGTGGACTTTAAGAACACAATCCTCATCATGACGTCGAACATCGGCGCCAAGCACCTGATGAAGCGGGAGGGCCTCGGCTTTCAGAGCAACAAGGAAGATGTCATCGCTGAAAAGGTAGAGGAGCTTGTGAAGGGCGAGGTCAAGCGTACCTTTAATCCGGAATTCCTCAACCGCATCGACGAAATCATCATCTTCACCGCCCTGTCTGACGCAGACCTGATGCAAATTCTCGAACTGCTCGTTCAAAGCCTGAACACCAACCTGGTCCATAAGGCCATCACCATTTCCGTCACCGACGAAGCCAAGAAGTGGATTCTCGACAAGACGCTCGTCGACCGCAGCTACGGTGCGCGTCCCCTGCGCCGCGCTCTGCAGCGCTACGTGGAAGACCCGCTTTCGGAAGCTCTCATTGCCGGCCTGATTACGCACAAGCCCGCGTTTCTCGAGGTGTATCTTGGCCCGGACCAGCTCTACTACCGCCCGATTTCGCAAGAAGGCGAGGAGCAATTCGAAGGTGCGGCGCTGTCCATGGTGTAAGTCCCGCAGCAAGTCACGGCCAACGAGGGAGGCGCAACCGCGCCTCCCTTTCCTTCTTTTGGTTTGCGCACCCCTCGTCGATGGCGCTATGCTGACCGCGTCTCCGACCTGGTCGTGGCGCGCCGGTCTCCTCCCGCAGCGGGCCCTTCTCTCATCGCGCACGGCATCTTGGATCGCAAGCGCTGACGCAACGCAAAGGAAGTCATGGCAAACAATCAAATCGCTTACGTCGAACTACCCACATCCGACATCGCAGCCATGCGTATCTTCTACGCAGATCTCTTCGGCTGGACCTTTTTCAATCTCGGTGACGATTACGCCGTCTTTCAGAATGCAGGCATAGACGGAGGCATCAACCCGAACAAGAACGACAGAACAAAGTCACCGCTCGTTCTAATTGAGTCGGACGATGCAGAGGGCATGCAGGAGAGAGTTCGTGCAGCTGGAAGTATCTCCCGATGGCGCTCTTCGACTATCCCGGCGGCAAACGCTTCCATTTTCTGGACCCAAGCGGCAATGAGGTGGGTGTCTTCCAGAAGATCCAGGAAACCGCGCCTTCATAGCTCTGCACCCAACGCAAAGAAGGAGGCCTGAAGCCCCCCTCTTCGCAGTAGCCGGACGCGCTCTAAACCATTGAGTTTGCTTTGTTTACAGCGGCGCTTGCCTGGTCTCCATACTGCGCGGCCTTGTCCTGTGCGGTACCGGCGAAGTCCGTCACCTTGGCGGAGGCGGTGTCGTATGCTCCGGTGATGGCGTCGGCGGCTGCACTGTAGGCCTTGGCTGCTGACTCGCTACCGCTGGCATACGCTGCTTTGCTCTGCTGGGCGAGGCGATCTGCCTGATCCTTTAGATAGTCGCTGGCGTCGCCCACGTAGTTCCCCGCCTGATCGTAGGCATCACTTGCAGCCTCGCCCAGCTTTTTGCGTGTGTTTTCGCCAGAGTCAGGGGCGTACAGCAGCGCCACCGTCGCACCCGCCGCAACTCCAACGCTGAACGCGATCCAGATTCCCTTTGCACTCATCGCACTTCCTCCATAGCTCATCTCGAATGGCGTGGGCGCATTCGGTCGTACGTGGGCTGTGATTCGCCGACATCGCCGTTGGTTGTGTGGGGCAGGCTCACAACCCGGCCAACTCGCGGGCTCTTATAAAGACTCGTGTGAACATAGCCCTGTCGAGCCGTCCGGTGTTCGTATTGCGAAGCGAGGGGTGGTAACTCGCAAGCAGCACAGTACCGTCTGGCATGTTGTGTTCCGCTCCATGGCCAAATGTGTAATCGCGGCGGGAGAGGATTTTGCCTTCGCGAATCAGATGATTCAGGTAATTGTCGAATGCGATGCGTCCGAGCGCCACCACCACGCGAACACGCCGTAAAGCCGTTATCTCGGCAGAAAGATGCACCGAGCAGTTCCGGATCTCCTGCGGTGTTGGCTTGTCTGCCGGCGGCGCACACCGGCAAATCGAGCAGATGCGTGCGCCCGACAGGCGCAGAGCGTCGTGGCGGGAAGTCGCCTGTGGCTGGCTTGCGAATCCGGTGTCGTACAGAACCGGATACATGAAGTTGCCAGCACCGTCGCCGGTAAACGGTCGTCCGGTCCTGTTTGCGCCGTGGGCACCGGGAGCCAGGCCAATAATCAGAACGCGTGCAGCCGGATCTCCAAAGCCCGGCACCGGTTTCGCCCAGTACGTCCAATCCATGTACGCCTTGCGCTTCGTCTCTCCCAGGGCTGTGCAATAGCTGCGAAGGCGGGGACACAGCTCACACTCGATGATGCGGCGGGAGAGGATGTCTACACTGTGAGTGATGGAAGCTTTGCTGGCGACGCGCATCGTACAAGATTGATGGTAGCCGCCTTCCGACAACTTGTGTGGAAATGCCTTCCTACGCAATACCTGCAGGGGCGAACCATCGCGGAAGTAGGTTAAGTTGGCAGAGCGGAACAGTGAGAACAGAGAGGACCGAGAGGACCGTCGGTCGACCAGATACGCGGAGCAGCATGGCCGCCAGGAAAGCCGCTTTAGCCTGGCTCGGTCTGGGTTGCTGACCGGCAGCGTGCTGCTCGGTTTGCTCTTGACGTTCGCAGGCCTTTGGAGAGCGCACCAAAAGGCGCGGTTTCACCAGCTCACTGCTGCGCCGCCCGAAGTGCAGACTTCGCCGCCGCCAACGGTTGGCGGTGCGGAGGCGCTTTCCCTCACGCGTCTGCCGCTGGAGCACAGCCGCATTCCCGAGTTCTCAGCCGCAACGCTTTTGCCTGGTTTAGGCATGCAGGTGCTGCAACTGACGACCACACTGGCAGGTGGTGACGTGTACCCCCTGCTCGCTGGGCCAACGGTGGAGCAAGCTGCCGGCATGCCGGCCAGCGCCGTGGATGCTGCTCCGTTCCACCTCATGCTTTCCCCGGCCGGCCAGGCCTCGGGCCAGACAACAGACGTGATAGCGACAAAGGCCGCAACCGACGTGACCAACCGAACGGAAGCGGACGGAGGTGAAGGGACCGGAACCTTCTCAGCGGTTGATGCAGAGGGCAAATATGCTGGGGTGGAAGCCAAGGTCAACGCTGTTTTAAACGGGAGGTCACTCGAACTGTCGGTTCGAGTAAGGAACAATGCGCTTTCGAGCCGGGAATTCAGCTTGAATTGGTCTCCGCATTTTGCTGCTCCAGGCGGTGATTTGAGCAAGTTTCTGCTTACAGTTCCATCCAGTGACGTAAGGGCTGGCGGTGCGGTGCGGCGGATTGCTGGAACATCCGAGGAGTTCGCCGGCAAAGACGGGCACCCTTTGCCGGCCACCGACGTGGACCTGATCTATGTGAACCTCCAAAGGCAAGACATTGGGGATGGTCCCGCGGTGCGGCTGGTAAATTTGCGCAACGGCGTCGTTCTTCGGATCCTGCTTCTAAGCCCATCGATACGCAGCGTACGCGTGAGGACCGACACGGCCGCGCACACGCTGATGTTGAGCCTGGGAACGCAGGATCAAACCGGCGGGACCCTGCTGCAGGCTGGCGAGTCTGCCGAGTGGCGTGTTCGGATCGATATTGGAACGCTCAACGGAGAACGTGGTGGTTCCCTGTTTCCATAAAGTGCCAGGTCTGCGGCTGTGCGAAGCAGGTGGTACGACCCTGAGGGGATTTGACCGGCTTGGCCGAGCTTCGTAGCATGGACTCAGGCCGTTTGCCCGCGCGCAGGTTTGCGCATCGCTTCGGTGAAAGCTACTCAGAAAAAGGCACATTTTGACAGACGAAGTATTGGCAACAGACGAGACCACGGCGCTGGCCGAAGTGTCCGAAACTCCCTCTGAACGGAACTCCGAGATGCAGGTGCATGATCACAGCGGCCATACCCACGGTCCTGCTCCCTCGCTCAACCCTGAACTTCGACGCGAGGTAGCGCTGGAGGTGCCCGCGAACGTTGTGTCGAAGACCTATGCCAGGGTGACCAAGCGCTACGGCAAGATGGCTCGTATCCCTGGTTTCCGCGCTGGCAAAGTGCCCGACAGTCTGATCCGCGCACGCTTTGCCAAGGAACTGCGGCAAGAGGTGATGGAGGCCCTGGTTCAGGATCGCTTCCGCGATGAGATGCAGGCGCAGAAAGTAAACCCCATCTCGCAGCCGCAGATCATTGAGTTGAACCTGATGGACGGCCAGCCCATGCGGTTTCGTGCAGAGTTTGAGATTGCACCCGAGATCAACGTGGACGGGTACGAAACAGTGACCGTTGAAAAGCCGAACATAATGGTGGAAGACACTGAGTACCAGGCCGAACTGGATCGTGTACTTGAGAGTCACGGCACGGTCGAACCCCTCGAAGAAGATCGTCCGTTGCAGGATGACGACTGGGCCGAGATCAAGTTTGTCGGCAAGCGCCGCGAGACCGATGGTGGCACACCTGACCCGGGCATCGAAGAACGCACCGAAGACGTGCAGGGGGATGACGTGCTCGTTCAGGTAGGTGGCAAGAACACACTTCCCGCTTTCACCGAGGCACTGCGCGGCAAAAAAGCAGGGGAGCAGTTCTCCGTCGAGGTGGATTACCCGAAGGAGTTCGGCGACCTGCGACTTGCCGGGCAGACGGTGAACTACGACGTGAGCGTGGTTGCTATGAAGAAAAAAACTTTCCCGGAGCGTAACGAAGAGTTTGCGAAGCAGCTCGGAGATTTTGAGACGTGGGATGCATTTGAAACCAGTCTTCGCGAGAGTGTGACGAGTCGCAAGAAACAAGGCATGGAGCAGGAGGCGAAAAGCAAGCTGGTGGACGCGCTTGTAGGTAAATTCAGCTTCCCCATTCCTGAGAGCTTCGTGCAGCAGCAGGTAGATGTTCGGCTTGAGCGGGGACTACGCGCGCTGGCCCAGCAGGGCATGCCGGAAGAGCAGATGCGCCAGCTCGACTTTGTGCGGTTGCGTGACGCTCAGCGTGATGAGGCACTGAAGGAAGTCAAAGCTTCCCTTCTGCTGGACACGATTGCTCAAAGGGCCGACATACAGGTGAGCGAGGAAGACGTACAGCGTGAGCTGATGGTGGCCTCCATGCAGTCGCGTCAGCCATACGAGCAGCTGCGCGAGCGCATGCAGAACGACGGCAGCCTTCAGCGCATGCGCGAGCAGATGCGTCGTGAGCAGACCGCTACCATTCTGTACGAAAAGATGGCTTAAGAGATTTGCAAGCAACGCTGTCCTCAACAGCAGCGTTGCGTTGCTTCGAATGAACGGACTAACTGAAGGGCACACGGAGATACGAACATGGGTCTGATTCCAATGGTGCTCGAGCAGACGAGCCGGGGTGAGCGTTCTTACGACATCTACAGCCGACTGCTACGCGACAACATCATCTTTCTTGGCACACCGATCGACGACAACGTTGCGAACGTAATCATCGCGCAGCTGCTCTTTCTGTCAGGTGAGGACCCGGAAAAGGATGTGCAGCTATACATCAATTCGCCGGGTGGTTCAGTCTCCGCCGGCATGGCGATCTATGACACGATGCAGTACATCAAGAACGATGTGTCGACGCTCTGCATCGGCCAGGCTGCCAGCATGGGTGCCTTTCTATTGATGGCCGGCAAAACAGGCAAGCGTTTTGCCCTGCCGAACTCCCGCATTCTCATCCACCAACCTCTGATTATGGGCGGCGGTATCCAGGGTCAGGCAACCGAAATCGACATTCACGCACGAGAGATTCTGCGGCTGCGTGAGCGCATGAATCGCATTATGGCGGATCACACCGGCCAGACGTTCAACCAGGTGGAGAAAGACACCGACCGCGACTTCACCATGGGCGCGCAACAGGCGAAAGACTACGGGATCATTGACGATATCATTACTCGCCCGCGCGCTTGAGCTTCGCCGTATCACTCGTTACAGGGTCAGCTTCGGCTGGCCCCTCCTTATTGCGCCCTCGTCCATGCAGCCTTCCTTGCCTGCCAGAACTGTACCCATGCAGGAACACAATGTCTGACGAAGCCTTGACCATGCCGGATTCACTGTATGCAATCCCGCAGCCCCCGTTCCAATCACAGCACCGGAACCAGCCCGGCTTGTTTTCTGGATACCAGAGGCTCACCCCAGAATGAAAAGGCTTCTGTTCGAGTAAATGTGTCGTTTGCAGACACGCGCCATACGCGGTTCCAGAGTCTTCCCTTCGGGTGTGGCGGTGTAGACTTGCAGGAGGCGTGCGTACGTGCTTGCTGCCGCCGCAGGAGCTTCTCTCAACATATGAAGACCACCAAGGGTGCTGATGATTCACTGCGTTGCTCATTCTGCCATAAAACTCAAGAGGCGGTCGCGAAGCTGATTTCGTCTCCTTCGGACTACCCACGTGCATATATCTGTGACGAATGTGTGGCAGTCTGTAACTCCATTCTGGATGACGACAAAGGCGAAACCCAGACCGGTTCTGCACCGGCACATTTGCCCAAGCCGCATGAGGTCAAGGCGTTTCTAGACGAGTACGTCATCGGTCAGGATCAGACGAAAAAGAAGCTGGCTGTGGCTGTGTACAACCACTACAAGCGCATCCAGATGAATCGCACCCGCGGCAACGATGTAGAGCTCGCCAAGTCCAACATACTGCTCGTGGGGCCAACTGGCAGCGGAAAAACGCTTTTGGCCCAAACACTAGCGAAGATGCTCGATGTGCCATTTGCGATTGTGGACGCGACCACGCTGACAGAAGCCGGGTATGTTGGCGAGGACGTGGAGAACATTCTTCTAAAGTTGCTGCAGGCTGCTGACGGGGATGTGACGAAGGCCCAGAGCGGCATCATTTACATCGACGAAATCGATAAGATCGGGCGCAAGGATGAGAACCCATCCATCACGCGCGATGTAAGTGGCGAAGGCGTTCAGCAAGCGTTGTTGAAGCTGCTCGAAGGGACCGTGGCCAGCGTTCCACCCCAGGGCGGACGCAAACACCCTCACCAGGAATTCACGAATGTGGATACAACAAACATTCTCTTTATTTGTGGCGGTGCGTTCGTAGGCTTGGAAAAGGTGATCGGACGTCGCGTTGGTAAGAAAGCCCTCGGGTTCAAGACGGTCGGCCTGGATAGCAAAGAGGCGGAAGTCACCCCTATCCGTGCTCAGCGCGACACGGAACTGCTTCGCCAGGCAGAACCGCAGGATCTGCTGAAGTATGGTTTAATTCCGGAGTTCGTAGGCCGGCTTCCCGTACTTGGCATCCTAGATGAGTTGGACGAGGCGGCGCTGATTGACATTTTGACCCGCCCGCGCAATGCAATTTTGAAGCAATATGCCAAGCTTTTCGAGTATGAAGGCGTAAAAGTCACCTTCACGCCGGATGCAGCGCAGGCCGTCGCACACGAGGCCTTGCACCGAAAGGTCGGTGCGCGTGGATTACGGATGATCCTGGAAGAACTAATGCTGGACCTGATGTATACCGTACCCACAAACAAGAAGATCAAGGAGCTGGAAGTCACGGCGGAGATGGTCAAAAACCGCAACATCGTTATACCCACCATGTTGCTGGAGAAGGCGGGATAGCCGGTTACCGTTTGGCAAAAGCGCACAGGTCGCGCCCATTTTGGGCGCGGCCTGTGTCTTGCCTTCTTGTCTGTTTGGACCTGCTGTTGAGGTTTACAATCGCGAGAACGAGTCGCCCGTGCCGCACGCATCGTCGCGCGAGATAGGACGTCTAATGAGGAGAATATGTCCAAGCCAAACAAAGAGCCAAACGGCGAAGTCTACAAGCTCCCCATGATGCCCATCCGCGAGATGGTGATCTTTCCCCACATGATGACACCCTTTGTTGTCGGTCGAGAGAGCAGTGTTCGTGCTCTCGAGGAGGCATTGACCGGCGATCGCAAGATCTTCCTGGCCACCCAGCACGACGCTTCGATCGACGAGCCGAGTGCCGACGACATCTACGCGACCGGTGTGATCGGCAACATTGTTCAAAGCGTGCGCATGCCCGACGGCAATGTGAAGGTCCTTGTCGAAGGCGTAGAGCGTGCCCACACCATTGAGCTCAACGACGAGGACGGCTTCTTCGTCGCAACCGTGCGCACAGCCACAAGCTCCTTGACCATGACACCCGCGGTGGAGCAGCTGATGCAACGGGTGCAAAGCCTGTTTGAGCAGCACCTGAAGCTGCAGCAGAGCTTGAACTATGAAACAGTTGTCGCCAGTGCGCGCACTGATGATGCGACCAAGCTCGCCGACACGATCGCGGCTAACCTGCAACTCTCCATTGAGGAGAAGCAGGCTCTGCTCGACGTTTTCGATCCCGTCGAGCGCCTGTCAAAGATCGCGGACACGCTTGATATCGCCATCGAGAAGCTGAACGTGGATCGGACGGTCCAGTCTCGCGTAAAGCGCCAGATGGAGCGCGCGCAAAAAGAGTATTACCTGAACGAGAAGATCAAGGCGATTCAAAAGGAATTGGGCCGTGGCGAAAAGAGCGAGTGGGACGAGCTGAAGAAGAAGATCGAAGCTGCGGGTATGCCCAAGGAGGCCTTCGACAAGTCCATTCAGGAGCTAAAAAAACTTGAGGCAATGCCGCCCATGTCGGCAGAGTCCACGGTCAGCCGGAACTATCTGGACTGGCTGCTGGCCGTGCCGTGGAAGAAGCGGTCGAAGGATATCCGCTCCATAGAGCATGCCGAAAAGATCTTGAACGAGGACCATTACGGACTTGAGAAGATCAAGGACCGGATCCTTGAGTTTCTGGCTGTGCGCCAGCTCGTCAAGAATCCCAAGGGCTCCATTCTTTGCTTTGTCGGACCTCCGGGTGTAGGTAAAACCTCGCTGGGTATGAGCATCGCCAAGGCAACCGGACGCAAGTTTGTACGGATGAGTCTTGGTGGTGTTCGCGATGAAGCCGAGATACGCGGTCACCGTCGCACCTACATCGGTTCCCTGCCCGGCCAGATCATTCAGGGCATGAAGAAAGCCGGAACGAAGAATCCCGTCATCATGCTGGATGAGATTGACAAGATGGCAGCTGATTTCCGTGGAGATCCCGCCGCGGCGCTACTTGAGGTTCTGGACCCGGAGCAGAATGGGACCTTTACCGATCATTATCTTGATGTCGAATACGACTTGTCGCAGGTACTGTTTGTTGCGACGGCAAATGTGCTGCATACCATTCCGGGGCCGCTGCAGGACCGTATGGAAATTTTGCGACTGCATGGCTACACGGAAGTAGAAAAGCTGGAAATAGCAAAGCAGTACTTGGTAAAGAAGCAGCTAGAAGGAACTGGCCTGACAGCTGACAACATTGAGCTTACGGACGACGGATTGAAATCCATCATTCGCGGCTATACCCGCGAGGCTGGTGTCCGCAACCTGGAACGCGAGATCGGCAACGTATGCCGCAAAGTGGTGCGGCGAGTGGTTGCCGAAGCAAACAAAAAGGACGGCAAGCACGACAAGGAGACAGTGACTGCTGCAAACCTGGAGGACTTCTTAGGTGTACTGAAGTTCCGCGACTCCCAGGTGCAGGAGCGGTCAGAAGTGGGCTTGGTCACCGGCTTGGCATGGACTGAAGTCGGTGGAAGCATTCTGCAGATTGAAGTTCAGGTGCTCGACGGCAAGGGAAAGCTCACCATCACCGGCCAGCTTGGAGACGTCATGCAGGAGAGTGCGCAAGCCGCGCTGAGCTATGTCAGGTCGCGTGCGCACCACTTGGGCCTGCCAAAAGAGTTTTACAGCAAACTCGATATCCACGTGCACGTGCCGGAGGGAGCAATTCCCAAGGACGGTCCATCCGCAGGCATCACTCTAGCCACCGCACTCACCAGCGCGCTGACGAAGATCGCCGTACGTCGCGATATTGCGATGACTGGAGAGATCACGCTGCGCGGTAAAGTGCTGCCGATTGGGGGCCTCAAGGAAAAGCTGCTGGCTGCGCATCGGGCCGGCATTTTTGAGGCAGTCCTACCAGCCGACAACCGCAAAGATTATGCCGACCTGCCGCAATTGATCAAGGAAAGCATGAAGCTGCACTTTGTGGAGCAGATGGATGAGGTGCTGGCCATCGCTCTGGATGGAAAATTGCCCGAGCTTGTGGAGGAGACCCCCGCGGTACTGGAAGCAGCAGTCCCGGCCATGCCTCCTCCTCCCCCTGCCAACCGAAAGGCACCTACTCCAAGCGCCCACCAATAGGTTGGACTTTTGCTACAACAACGAAGGACCGGCCTGCTGGCCGGTCCTTCTGCTTGCTGTCAGAAATTTACGATCGACTTCCACCCAGAAAATTGAACACGATGGAAATGACCGCAAGAATAAGCAGGATATGGATGGCAAAGGCAGACACGTGGAAGACGACAAAGCCGCCGATCCAAAGCACGAGTAGGATGATACCGATGACGAGAAACATGGTTCAGACTCTCCGGGAGTTGGCGTAACTTCCGGGAGGCTTGCGCCTATCCAGAATGTTCATGCCATAGGAGAGTAGAAGATTCTACGGCGTTGTATTCACGCCGAGTTTCCTGAGCAGCCACCGGCGATCGACGGTATGAACATGACCTCGTCGCGGTCCTGAAACTGGTAGGTGTCGCCACCCAGAAAGCGGATGTCTTCGTCGTTCACATAGACATTGATGAACTTGCGAAGTTTGCCCTCTTCGTCCTTGATGTGGGTTCCAAGCTGCGGGAACTTGACGCCGAGATCTTCGACCAAGATGGGAAGTGTGGTGGCAGTTGACTCCACCTGTTTAGTGCCGTCAGTATGGCGGGCGAAAGCGGCAGGAAGCATAACGCGAATGGACACGGTGGTTCTCCTTCAGGTGCAGCAGTGAGACGTTTTGCGGATGTGCGAAGCAGTCGCATCCACTGTACGTTGCGGCTACGACGTGAGATTGTGGGCCTGCTGGTCAGTCTGCTGGCACCAACTCGGGTTCCGGCTCTACCACCGTGGCCACTGGTCTGATGTTATCCAGTTCGGCCAGATACTCCTCAAAATCTGCAAGCCGCGGACGAACGGCACGACCAACGTCAAAGCGACCCTGCAGGCAGTCCAGCGTCTTGAGGCCGTTGCCGGTGATACAGAAAACAGTCGTTTCATGGGCTCCGATGCGACCCTGTGCAATCAGCCGCGCTGTAACGGCTGTGGTTACACCGCCTGCCGTTTCGGTGAAGATACCTTCGGTCTCGGCCAGTTCCTGAATTCCTGCAACGATTTCGATGTCACTGACGTCCTCCGCCCATCCTCCCAACTCGCGAATCATCCTGGACGCGTAAGGACCGTCTGCGGGGTTGCCGATGGCGAGCGAGCGAGCGATGGTATTTGGACGCTGCGGCGTGATTGTTTCGGTGTCATCCTGCACAGCCCTTGAAATTGGAGAACAACCAGTTGCCTGCGCACCAAAGAAGCGGACATTCTTGGCTTCAACCAGTCCCAGGTAGATCAATTCATCGAACGCTTTCTTGATCTTGCGGATAAGCGAGCCACCGGCCATCGGAACGACCACGTTATCCGGCAGCCGCCAGCCAAGTTGTTCCGCAATCTCAAACCCGAGAGACTTGGAGCCCTCCGCGTAATATGGCCGCAGATTCACGTTCACAAAGCCCCAGTTGTACTGGTCGGCAATCAGCGAGCAGAGGCGGTTCACGTGGTCGTAATTGCCATCTATGCGCACCAGCCGCGCCCCGTACACCAACGTATTCAATATCTTTGCTTGCTCCAGCTCGGCCGGCACAAGAATGCACGCCTTCAATCCCAGGCGAGCGGCCTGCGCGGCGACAGAGTTCGCCAGGTTTCCAGTGGAAGAGCAGCCCACGACCTTGAATCCGAAGGCCTGTGCATTTGCCAGGGCCACTGCAACAACGCGATCCTTGAACGACAGCGTCGGGAAGCAGACTGCGTCGTTCTTGATGAAGAGGTTCGACGCTCCAAGCCGTTTCCCCAGGTTCTTCGCACGCACCAGCGGCGTGAGACCGACAGGAAGGTCCGGCTCCAACCCCTCGGGAATAGGGAGCAAGGAAGCGTATCGCCACATGTTCAGGGGCCCCGCTTCAATTGTCTTCCGCGTAATCAGGCCACGTACAGCGTCAAAGTCGTACTTCACTTCAAGGGGGGTAAACGACTCGTCGCAGATGGACAGCGGCTGATTCCCGTAGCTCTTTCCTGACTCTTTCGAGTAAAGCTCATACGGCGTTCTACACGCAGATGACATGGATTCCTCTTCCAGAGTGGAAGGGTACGATACATGCGACGACGCTCTCAGAGAAAAAGGGGACGACGATGGTCGGTCGTTGGAGTCTGTTTAGACGGCCATACTGCTGGTCCGCTCGCGCTACTCTGCGACGGAAAGCTGTATCCCGAATCTCATGTTCCCCAGAATATTACCCGGGAGAGAGGTGACACCGGTACAGACATCGTCCGGTTGTCGTGGCGTCGCAGGGCTCGTCCCTCAGCCACTCTTCATGAAACTCAGATTTGCAGTTGACCCTGTCCGGGCCTGCTACAAACTTGATTGTCTAACTGATATCACGCACCGTCTGCCCGAAGCAAGTGCATCGCTATGAAGTCGCAAGACGACGCTACTGTACCTGGTGCACGATTTGCCTGACACCCGAGACGAACCGGCGAGGATCGAACTCTGTCCGCAGGATTTCATCGGGGCAATCTGTCATAACGGCTACCCGCCAGTTGCAGACAAATGCCACGAGTTGCTCCGGATTTGCTGTTTTGATCGCGGTGCACAGTTGCTCCGCTTCGGCAATCTTCTGTTCACCCTCAACGTCAACAAGCACGAGATCATACTGCCGTCCCCAGAACAAGGAAAGCGCCTCCTGCGCATCAAGTGTTGAATCCACGTCGAAGCCGGAGATACGGAGAATCTGGTCTCGCAGCGGACGCAGCATCTCCCGCCCACAGATATGAAGAATCGCTTTTTTCTCTGGTGAAGTGCTCGATAGCGGCATGATGGGAGTTGAAACGCGCAGGGATTATGGCACCAACAGGCGTCGCCCTTGAGTGTAGAAGCGACAAGCCATCTGTGCAAGCTGTACATCTGCCAAGAGTTAAGTTTTCCGGCAGCATTTTCGGTTACAACAGGCTTGTTGCATTCGCAGTAACTGCTACCGTGTCGGCAGCAAGTCCACGACCACGCAGCATGGGCCCGAGTTCCGGAGCCCGGCCACGCCACGCTGAATACATCTCCGCGGGATCGCCCGTATTTCCGCGGGCCAGCACCATACGCCGCAGCCGATCGCCATTGTCACGAGTAAGTCCGCCATGCTCCTCAAACCAGGCGTAGGCATCCGCGTCCAGCATCTCCGCCCACAGGTATGCGTAGTACCCCGCGGCGTATCCACCGCCAAAGATGTGGGCAAAGTAGCTGCTGCGGTATCTTGGCGGGACGGCTGCGAAGTCGACATGCTTACGATTTAGAGCCGTAGCCTCGAATGTGGCCGCATCCTGCTGCGGCTCATCGGGCGACAGGGTATGCCACTGCATGTCGAGCTCCGCTGCTGCCAACACCTCAGCAAGAGCGTGACCGCCGTTAAAATTCCTGGCTTTGCGCAGCTTCGTCGCCAATTCCGTCGGCATGGCTTTCCCAGTTTCATGGTGGCGAGCATAGTTGTCGAATACCTTCGGATACATTCCCCAATGCTCGTTGAACTGCGATGGAAATTCAACGAAGTCGCGGGGAACGGCGGTACCGGCGAGGCTGGGGTACTCCACGTCTGAAAACAGGCCTTGTAAGGCGTGGCCAAACTCGTGGAAGAGGGTCGCTACCTCGTCTGATGAGAGCAGCGCCGGTTGGCCTGGGACCGGCTTGGCGTAGTTACACACATTGCAGATGATGGGCTGCTCCGACAGCAGGCGAGACTGACCAACCAAGCTGTTCATCCAGGCGCCACCACGCTTGGAATCACGCTTGAAGAAGTCTGTATACAACAGTGCCAAGTGGCCGCCGTCTATATCGAAGACCTCATACGTTGTGACATCCGCATGCCACACAGGCAGATCGGTGCGGACCTGAAAGCGAATACCGTACAGCTCTGACGCCGCAAACAGCACACCCTGTTCGAAAACACGAGTCAGCTCAAAGTACGGCTTCACCTCGTCTTCATTCAGGTCGTACTCCGCCTTGCGCACCTGCTCCGCATAGAAGTTCCAGTCCTGGGGTGCGATCTCGCCGTGCAGACCAAAGTGCGCCGCAATGGCCGAGTGCTCCCCCGCCAGACTGGCGTGCGCCGCAGGCACAAGTCGGTCAAGAAAGGCGATGGCCGTTTCCGGCGTGCGAGCCATCTGGTTCTCCAGCTTCCACGCGGCGTAGCTCGGGAAGCCAAGCAGCGCCGCACGCTCGGCACGCAGTTGAGCTAACCTTGTGATGTCCGAGCGGGTATCGTTTTCGTCTCCCTGCTCGGTGCGGGTAAGAGAGTTGTGCCAAAGGGCTCGACGCGTCGCCGGATCACTGAGCGAGGCCAGCAACGGCTGCTGTGACGTGTTCAGGATAGGCAGCAGAAATCCGACGAGATCGCGCGATTGGGCTGCTGCCTGCGCAGCCGCGATCTCCGCTTCACCCAATCCCGCCAACTGCTCCGGCGTTTCCACGTGCAAGGCGGCTTTCTTTGATGCTGCAAGAACCTTGTTGACGAACGTGGTCTGCAGCGTCGCCTGTTCCGCATTCAGAGCACGCATGCGCTCCTTATCGGCATCATCTAGAAGGGCGCCGGCACGCACAAAATGGTCGTGGGTCTCCTGCAATAATCGCTCATCTTCTGCGTTCAGAGACAACGTGCCAAGCTGCTCGTAAACTGCGTGGACCCGCACAAAGAGCGAGGCATCGAGATATATGCTGTCACTGTGGGCAGATAGCATGGGAGCAATCTGCTGCTGAATCACCTGGATGCGTTCGTTTGTTTCCGCGCCCGCGACGCAGAAAAATGGCGAAGCCACACGAGTGAGCAAGGTGCCAGAACGCTCCAGTGCGACAAGTGTGTTTTGAAATGTTGCAACCTCTACTGAGTGGGCAATCGCCCTTACTTCATCCTGCTGAGTCTGCATGCCTGCCACAAACGCTGGCAGGTAATGCTCCTCACGGATCAGGTCAAACGGCGGCGCGCCGAAAGGAAGCACACTTGCCGAGAAGAACGGATTTGCCGCGGTCCAATCTGCACCTCCAGAAGCGACATTAAGGTGGTTCTCTGTAACTTCGGCAACAATTGACATCAGACTCCTCCAAACGTGAAAGGCGCGAAGCCTATGGCATCGCGCCTTTCACTGAATGTAATGATGCTACGAAAGAACGTTCAGCGCGGCAGCTTGCGATCCGGCAGCAAGCGGCGCATTGTTCGTGTCGACCAACAAATCCTCTTTGCGCATCACGAGGTTCGTCGCATTCAGCGTGGCAAGTTCAAAGCCATGACCGTGTGTAATTGCATCAGTCGGACAGGCTTCTACACAGTAGCCGCAAAATATACAGCGGTTGTAGTCGATGTTGTACACCTTGGCATAGCGTTCTGCCGATGAAATACGGACTTCATCCGTGTTCTCCGCTGCTTCAATGTAAATACAGTTTGAAGGGCATGCTGCCGCGCAAAGAAAACACGCAACACACTTCTCCAACCCGTTCTCATCGCGCTGCAACTGGTGCTTGCCGCGGAACCGCTCCTGGAAGATCGCGCCGCGCATCGGTCCAGGACCGTCGGGGTAGTTCTCCACCTCAGATGGCTGCAACATCTCCTTAAAAGTGATGCTCATCCCTTTGGCGATACCAGCAATGTTCTTCACAACGGACATGGATGAAGTATACGCTGGGCCTGTGTCTGCCTTCAGTCACCTGTTCGATGTCACGCGCTCGGCGCTTCTGCTGCTGTTCGCTGCGTCACCGTTCGTCGGCTCCACACAGCAGGTTTCTCCCTTGCACGCCTATGAGGAATGCCGCTTCACGAACGGGCTTGCGATCGAACACGTTGACGGCCTGGGTCCCGGCATAGCGTCGCGCCCCATCAAAACACGGCAGGGCACAGAGTCTTTGCGCATGGCAGCAGGACGCCGCATCATGGTCGGCTTCCCCGACGACAACTTTTTTGCGAACACCAAGTCAGAGCTTCTACCAGCAGTCACCTACACGCAGCAGAAGCAGCTTGTCATCGACGGCTTCGATTACATCCTGGCCTCAGACTCCGATGTGACGCGAGACTATGGTCTTCACTCGCCAATGAACGGTTTTGAACTGCATGGTTTGGATCGCACGAAGCTCGAAGGGGGCGTACTTGGGATTTACCTGCTCTTCGACGATGCAGCCCATGTCGCCACAACCATCTATCTCCTGAACCAGGAGGTCGAACGTCGCAAATTCGCAGACCTTGCCGCCAATGCCACATTGCGCGATGAGTTCCTACGCCAGTACGCCGCCTGCATCCGTAGCAATCAGCAGGCCAAAACCCCGTAAGCCTGGAGCAACATGAAACTCACATCGATGCTCATAACCGTGCTGGTTCTTTCGGCACCAGTGCAGGCCAAAGCCCAGGCACCAGCGCAAACGACGCACGACAGCGGCACCATGACCACAATGGAGCGTAAGGCAGCCACACCTTCCACCACGCTGACGATTACAGGGCTGGATGGCACGTCGAAGACGGTGTCCGTGACAGAGATGATGGCGATGCCGCAGACCACCGTAACCGTGACGAACGGCCACACGCAGAAGCAGGAGACCTATGGCGGCATCCCCGTGAGGGATCTGCTGGCACTCGCCGCTCCCCCAAAGATGGTGCCCATCGCGGGTGCGGACATAACAATGAAGCCGAGAAATTCTCCGCGCCTAACGGTGATCGTGGCACGTGGTACCGACGGCTTCCGCGTGGCCATCACCCTCTGCGACACTGACCCAGGTTGCCGGTCGGGCCAGGCGATCGTTGCCGACACACTCGATGGTCGACCTCTGACATCTGACGGCGCTTTCAAGCTCATTCTGTCCGAGGACAAGATGCCAGGACGCTGGGTACGGAACCTAGATGCGCTAACGGTAAAGAACCTGGGCAGCATGTAGGTCAGCTACCCTGCTCGCTTCACAGATCCAGCTTAGTCCAGATACTGTCGACTCGCGCTTTCACATCGTCCGGCATCACCAACATCTCCGGCCAGGGTCTGGTAAATCCCTCCGCCTGCCACTTGCGCGTGGCATCAATACCCATCTTGCTGCCAAAATTGGGAAGCCGCGACGCGTGATCCAGGGAGTCTACCGGTCCCAGCGTGAACTGGATATCGCGCTCCGGGTCGATGTTGTTGGCAGTGCGTAGCGTCACCTCGCCCACATCCTGCACGTCGCAGTCCTCGTCCACAACGATGATGCACTTAGTGAACATGGCCTGCCCAAGCGACCAGATGGCGCTCATCACCTTTCGCGCCTGGCCGGCATAGCTCTTCCGAATGCTAACGATCATGAGGTTGTGAAAGACACCCTCAGCCGGCAGGTTGATGTCGACAATTTCCGGGATCGTCAGGCGCATAAGCGGCAGAAAAATTCGCTCCACAGCTTTCCCCATCCACGCGTCTTCCATGGGCGGCTTTCCGACAACAGTCGCAGCATAGATCGGATTTTTGCGATGAGTGATGGCCGTCAGATGAAATACCGGGTAGTCATCCGGCATGGTGTAGAACCCCGTATGGTCGCCGAAGGGACCTTCGCTGCGTAGCTCACCAATATCGACGTAGCCTTCCAGGATGTACTCTGCGTTCGCCGGCACCTGCAAATCCACGGTTTCACATTGCACGAGTTCCACAGGCGCCTGACGCAGAAAGCCTGCAATCAGGAACTCCTCAATTTCGGGAGGGGCCGGCACAATGGCGGAAAAGGTCATCGCCGGATCCGTACCGATCGCCACGGCGACGTCCATGCGTGCTCCTCGAATCTGGCTCAGCGTGACCGCAGGAAGATTTTCCGTGTTGGCCGCGGCCATCGTACCTCCACCAGTAATCGCCATCAGGTTCACCCGGTCGGCGTCCGTCACCGCGGCGGATCGCATTCGCTCTCGCAGGTGCTCCGCAGCGTTCTTCTGGCGTTGCCAGTGCATGCCGGTTGTGCGCTCGTCATACACCTGCATGCGGTACATGCCCGTGTTGCGCTTGCCACTCTTCGGGTCTTTGGTAATGACCAGCGGCAGCGTAATATAGCGGCCACCGTCGCCGGGCCACGTTTTCAGGATGGGGAGGTTAAGCAGGTTCAAATCTCTACCCGTGTGCACCACTTCTTTGCACGGCGCCGCACGACGGTCGATCACTTTAGGAAAGAACGATGCCACTTCCGCCAACATCGGCAGCAGCTTCAACTTGTCCAGCAGGCCAGTGGGCATCTGTGGCTTCAACAGGACCTCAATGCGGCCCGCGACTGCATCCAGTGATTCCGCCTCTAGCGCCATACGCATGCGGCGTTCACTGCTAAATTGGTTCATCAACACCCGGGCTCCGGGATAGCCCTTAACACGCTCAAACAAAAGCGCCGGTCCACCGGCCTGCGGAGTTCCCTTCCCCATCTTGGCACTGCGATCCGCGATTTCAGCCATCTCCAAAATCGGATCGATTTCGACGGTGATACGTCTCAGCTCACCAGCTTTATCGAGTCTGCTGATCCAATCCCGTAAATCGCGATACGCCACACTTCCCTACCTTTGTGCGCGCTTTCGACACGCGTCTCCACGGTACTTCGGACACTGCAGCAGCGACCGGCACAAGTACGCCGTTCCTATAAAGGCAGGTAGCTGCACGTTCATTTTCCACTTAAACCAAACACGCCGACTAAACCTGTTAAGAAAGCTCAGGTCCAGCCAACGTTCATTTTAGGGGAGAGACTAAGCCGCTTTAGGAAAGGCGTGATCAGACTGGCTTGTAAGCCCGGAGGACCTAAGGTCCGAAAGCATCAGTTTCACCCTGTCGTCAACCGACTCCTCGCCACCACCCGCCTGGTCGTGCGCCGGCAGTTTCCCACCTGCTCGTGCGACCACTGCACGGATCTCGCTTTCGAGTTCAGTCAGCAACACGAGAGTTTCTGGAACATCCGTGCCCTTGTCGGTACCGGCCAAAGCTGCCTTGCCGTGACCACGGTGCATCCACGCCTCCAGGTCACTTGTGCGAGCAAGAACAACATTGCTCGGTGCACCTGGCGGACGGCGAATCGGTAAGTTTAGCGTCTTCTCCCAACGCTGCACAGTGCGTACGCCCTTGCCAAAAAAGTGCGCAATCTCTTTCCAGGAACTCAGCATTTTATTCACGCGAATACTCCAAACTGCTCCGGAGAGGTGCCCGGGCGATGTTGATGGAAGACAAAGAAAGCCTGCTTTAACAGCGAAAGACCAGCGTCCTGCTGTAACAGATAGACGCACTTCTGACCATGGGAGTTTCCCGCCATTGCAGGTGGCTGAGCCATAAGTCTGTTCATTCCCGTATGATAGGAGCAAAATCACCATTATTTGAGGCGGCATGCAGCTTGCAAGTCTTGACTGGGCGATCATCGCCCTGTACTTCGCGATCAACCTCGGTATCGGCTTCCTGTACGCTCGGCGAGCCTCAGGAAATGTAAGTGACTTCTTTCTTTCCGGTCGCTCCGTACCATGGTGGCTCGCGGGCACGTCCATGGTCGCAACAACTTTTGGCGCAGACACACCTCTTGTCGTTACCGGCCTTATCTACAAGCAGGGTATCGAGGGTAACTGGCTGTGGTGGTCGTTCGCCCTCAGTGGCATGCTGACCGTCTTCTTCTTCGCTCCGCTGTGGCGCAGGGCTGAAGTGCTGACAGATATGGAACTCGCCGAAATACGGTACGCCGGCAAACCCTCAGCCTTCTTGCGCGGTTTTCGCGCCATCTATTTAGGGTTGCCGGTTAACACCATCATCATGGGTTGGGTCAATCTTGCCATGGCGAAGGTGCTCGCCCTCACGCTCGGCATGGGCAAGCTTCAGGCTGTTTTTGTGTGCCTCACCATCACCCTTGTCTACTCCACCATCAGCGGCTTATGGGCTGTTCTTTGGACAGACGTCGTCCAGTTTGTTCTTAAAATGAGCATGGTCGTGCTGCTTGCCTATTTTGCCGTGCGCGGTGTCGGCGGTATGGGTGCGCTGATCGACAAGGTTCAGGCCTCGGACGCGGTACGAGGAACCCATTCGCTCAACTTCTTCCCGCATACGGGTGAAGCGTTTTTTCTGAGCTTCGTCGTCTTGCTCAGCCTGAACTGGTGGGCATCGTGGTATCCAGGCGCGGAGCCTGGCGGCGGCGGCTATATCGCACAGCGCATTTTCAGTGCGAAAGACGAGAAGAATTCCCTGGGCGCGACGCTTTGGTTCAACATCGCACACTACGCTCTGCGGCCCTGGCCGTGGATCCTGACTGCACTCGTCGCACTTGTGTTACTGCCTGCTGCCGGGGACAAAGAGGGCGCGTACATCCAGGTGATGATCCGCTTTTTACCTCCAAGTCTGCGCGGACTCATGCTGGCCGGCTTTGCAGCGGCATATATGTCGACCATCGCAACCCACTTGAACTTGGGCGCAAGCTACCTGGTAAACGATGTGTATCGCCGATTTCTCGTCGGCAACAAAGACGACCGGCACTATGTCAACGCATCGCGTGTCGCAACCCTGTTTTGCGCCGCGCTCAGTGGCATCGCCACACTCTACATGGACTCCATCTCCTCAGCCTGGCGATTTTTGATCGCCATCGGCGCCGGTGCAGGGCTCGTCTTCATCCTGCGGTGGTTCTGGTGGCGCATCAACGCATGGAGTGAAATCAGCGCCATGACGGCTGCTGCAGCTATCTCGCTGACCCTGCAGTCCAAGCTTGGCAACGGTGTCATACGCATGCTGCACGGGTTTGACAGCCGACTGCCGCTCGTTCCTTTGAATACAGACGATCCTCACGGATTTGCATGGTTGATGCTGCTGACAACCGGGGGCACAACGTTGGTTTGGGTCAGCGTCACTCTGCTTACCAGGCCTGAGCCCGTCAGCAAACTGCAGAGCTTTTACGACCGTGTCCGCCCACCCGCATTTGGCTGGTCCACATTTGCGCCCGCAGAAGCGCGCGCGCAAAAAACGCTGCGCTGGAACTTTTTTCACTGGGTACTAGGATTCTCACTGATCTACTGTGCCCTGTTCGGCATCGGCAATCTGTTGTTCCGGCGGGTGGCTGACGGCCTTCTGCTGCTGGTCGTCGCAGCCACATGTCTCGTCCTCCTGTTTCGTAGTCTGAACCGCCAAAACTGGAGCATGTTCCGCTAATCCCGGCGGCTTACACCCGCCAGCGGTGCAAATCGACGATCTACCGTCTCGGTAGCGTCTCACTTCTGGGCTTGGGCTTCGAACTCTGCGCACCTTCAACTGGTGCGACCCGTACGGGCCGCCCATCCGAGGCGCGCACGAGTGGAACCGAATAGATCAGCCAAACTCGCCCACGCGTCTGCATCACGCGCTCACGCGCAGGCTGGGCCGGTTCTGGCCAGTGCGGCTTTGTAGAACGGGGAACAATCCGGCAGAGGCTGCGGGCCGGCGCTCCTCTAGCGTGCGCAGTTCCCGTGGCAACACACGATTTGCCTGAGGGTCGCGAGCGACAACGACCCAGGCGTCGCGAACATTCCGCACACAGGCAATCACCTCAGTCATCTGCTCGTGCGACTCCGCATGCGAAGCCTCCAGCGTCATGGTGAACATGGCCGCATAGAAATCGCTCAGCGCCTGTGCCGGTGTGCCGCCCAGGTCTGGCCGCAGCCGCGCCTGCAAGTACATCACAATATCTAGAGCTCGCTTGACGGCATAACGACGGTCGAGCGTGTCGCGCTCTTCAATGGCGCGTGCCGCGCGATACAAAAAGCGGATCCAGCCATCGTACAGACTCACGATCAGATCCACTCCGGTTGCGCCGGTAAGAGCCTGTTCCTGGTACGTCATCGCGTATATCCTCCCCTGGTGCAGGCGTGCGTTTAGCTGCTTGTGTTTCCGGTGATGGCATCGAAGAGTGCCGTGATGCCCTTCAGTGTTGAAGGGATGGCCTGCAGAATTTCGTTCGCAGTAGTCAGTTCTGTAGTCAGATTGGTCTGGTACACAGACAAGCGGGCCTCCAGAGCTGTCTTGTTGTCGGCCAGCGTGGACTCTTCCGTCGTGTTGTTGCTAATCGCCAGACCCAGCGCGCCGGCGCCGGTACTGCCCAGGTTGTTCAGCGTCGTGGCGAAGTTCTGGCCGAAATAGCCTGTCGTCTGGAAAAACGTCGTGATGTCTGAGAGGCGGCTTGAAAGTGCGCTGCTCAGGGCACTGGTATCCAAGGTCAGCGTGCCGTCCGTACCCGCGGTAATACCAAGCGTCGCCAGCGATACTGGCTGGGTTGCGCCAGTGGCGGTGCTGTACGTGCCGTTCACAAAGCTCAGCGCCGCCGCAAGACCGCTCTGCAGTTGCTGCACAACGGGGCTGCCGAACATCGGCTCCGCGTTGCCACTGGAGTCCTTGCCCTCCTGCGCCGTCAGCGCCTTTGCCAGGGTGTTGTAGGCCGATACAAACGTACTAAGCGCCGTAGAAACGGAGCTGGTGTCCGCCGCAATCTGCAGCGTGGTGGCGTTATCAGTACTGCTGGAAGAGCCGCTGGTACTGGTCAAACCGACAAGTTGAAACGTGACACCCGTCAGGGCGGTGCTGATGGTGTTGCTGCTGCTCGTCAGCGATGCACCGTCAAGCGTGTACGCCGCGTCCACGCCGGGCTGGACCTCCGTAAACGAAAGTGCAGTGCCCGTGCTGTCCGTCACACCGCTGGAGTCGATCGTCACTTCGCCACCGGCTCCGCTGGTGCCGCTGGTAAGCGTTAAACGAGAGCCGCTACTGTCGGTGATCACGCTCGCCGTGACGCCGACGGACGCGGAGTTGATTCGTGAGGCAATTTGCTTGACCGTAGAACCCGAATCCAGAAAGACACTCTGTTGCGTACCGCTGCCCACCGTCAGCTTCAGCGTTCCGCTTAGCGTTGTGCCTGAAACAATAGTGTTGGATCGATCTTTCGACGTTTGCGCTAGCGTTTGCACCGTCAACGTGTGCGACTCCACCTCGGCGGAGCTGGTCACATTTGTCAACACAACGGCGGCAGTGTCGGAGGTGGCACCGGTTTTTTGTGAAAACACTCCATCAAAACTGGTGAGCGTTGCGAGGGCGCTGGAGAGCGCGGACGCTTCCGTACCGAGCGTCGACAGCACCGTGTCCTGTGCCTGCAACGTCGTGGTGCGGGTTGCCCATGCAGTTTCGGGTGTGCGCTCCACGGCCATGATGCTGCTGACCGTGGTCGCCACGTCGAAGCCCGTCCCACTGGTTGCCGACCCAAAGCTGATGCCCACCGTGCTCATGCCGAAGGATCCTTCCTGCCCAAAAGCCAGCGAACCGGGAGCGTGCACGATTGTGACCACGCTGCCGCTTCAGCAGGTTAAAACTTCATAAGAGAGACAAGGCGCGGGTGCCGGCAGGTTTTCCGTTGCCACGCCACTTCCCTGCTGACCCTTATTTATTGAAGAAGCTTAAGGACCTCCTGCTGCACGCTGTTGGCCTGGGCCAGCGCACTGATACCGGTCTGGCTGAGCACCTGGTACTTGGACAGGTCAGAGGCGGCCTGGCCATAGTCTGTGGCGCGTATGTTGTTTTCAGCCGCGGTCAGGTTCGTCTGTTCGTTCGAGGTGACGGACTGCGCGGACGAAATCTGGTTGATGCCCGCACCGATGGCACCGCGCTGGAAAGCCACATCGCTCACGGCATTGGTGAGCCTGTACAGAATCGCCTGGGAATGGGCCGTCGTGTCGAGAGCCGCGTACGCGGTCGCGGTAAAGTCCGCACCGGCACCGGTTCCGCCGCCGGTTGCCGTCTCCGCAAAGGTATTACTGGGCGACAAAGTAATGTTATTGCCGCCACCCGCACCGGCAGCACTCGCCGTACCAGTCAGGACGAGATTGTTGCCGCTGATCGTTGCCCCAATGCCCGCGGTGTGGAAGGAGGAGCTAGTTGAGTTGATGGCGTCCGCGACGAACTGCAGTGAGCTGCCGGGGGTAAAGTCAAGCGAGACGGCCGCCCCTGTGCCGACCTGGACCGAGAGTATTCCGCCAAAGGTGTTGCTGGCGCTGGTGGTGGCAATCGTCGATACCGCGGCGACCGAGGCGGTGGACGTCGTGGTGACGGTAAGGGTCGGCGTAGTGACGCCGCCGGTTTGCGTCTGGCCAACGCTTGCGCTGGACAGTGCACCGACAACCTGGTTGTAAACCTTCGAACCCGCGGCTGTGCCGTCCGACACGAAAAAGCTTTTCGCCGCGTTGCTAAAGACGGCTGAGCCGTTGAAGTTGGTGGTGGAACCGATCGTGTTGATCTGGCTCAGAATGTTCTGGTACTCCTGGTTGGCGGAAGAGGTCTGGCTGCTGCTGAGTGTGCCGTTGCCGGACTGGGTTGCAAGCGTGATGGCACGGTCGAGCAAAGATGTGACCTGTGACAATGCACCATCGGCGGTCTGTAACAGGCCGACTGCGTCGCTGGCGTTGCGGGTCGACTGTGCCAGCGCCGTCGAGTTTGCGTGCAGGCCGTCGGCAACCGCGAGACCGGCTGCGTCATCCGCACCAGAGTTGATGCGCGAACCGGACGAGAGCTGTTGCAGAGTTTTCTGCAAGCTGCTCTGCGTGCTAGATAGATTGTTCTGCGCGTAGATAGCTGAAATATTATTGAGAACTCCGAGAGACATGCTGATCGCTCCTGTGTAGCGTGAGGTTGGTTGCTGCGCCTCATTCCTCGGCGCTCACAACCTGTATCGTCGCTGTACACAGAAACATGAGAAATCGCGCGCTTAAGTTCGCGAATTCAATATCGTTCGTCTCCATGGCGAGCGAGGGCTCAATCATCAGGAGTCGTCGAACACCAAGTAAGGACCACGCCATTCATGCTGATCGTCGAGAGTGACTCAATTTGAGACCCGTCTTGCCGATAAGCAGCATGGGAGTTGAGCCCATGATTGAATTGACACGCCTGAACGGACATCCTCTACTGGTCAACTCTGACCTGATTAAGCTGGCAGAGGCCATACCCGATACAACCCTGACCATGATTACCGGAGACAAGTTAGTTGTCTTGGAAAGCTGCGCGGAGGTATTGCTCCGCACGCGTGCCTGGCGCGCGAGCCTGCTGCATGCTGCGTGGCCTACGGCGGACAGCTCGCTTTCGGCATACGGTGCGTCCACCGCGGCTGCCCTGCACACCCAGCTAAAAAAAGTCTGACAACGCATAACGCAGAACCGGAGGCTCAGTCATGGATCTTGCAAGTATTGGTGGCATCGTGCTCGCCCTTGGAGCCATTCTTGGCGCCATGCTTATGGAAGGCGGCAGCATCGGCCAGGTGTCGCAGCTGACGGCGGCCATGATCGTCATCGGCGGAACGGCAGGCGCTGTCATGGTGCAGTTTCCATTGGACATCTTTCTTGCCGCACTTAAAAGTGTCGTTGGCGTCTTTATGCACAAGGGCGCGGACAGCGAGAAGATCCTTAATCAATTAGTGGAGTTTGCAAACAAGGCGCGCAAGAGCGGTATCGTCTCGCTCGATGGCGACCTTGCAACCGTCACCGACCCCTTTTTGAAGCAGGGCCTTATGCTTGCCGTTGACGGCACAGAGCCGTCTGAAGTGCGCAAAATCATGCAGCTTGAACTGGATAACAAATCAGAGATGGAAGAGAAGATACCGCAGGTATTTGAGTCGGCCGGCGGCTTTGCACCAACAGTTGGAATTATCGGTGCCGTGCTCGGACTTATTCAGGTCATGCAACACCTCGATAACATCGATGAGGTAGGAAAAGGTATTGCCGTCGCCTTTGTTGCCACAATTTATGGTGTCGCACTCAGTAACCTGTTCTGCCTGCCGGCCGCAGGCAAGCTGAAGATCCGCCATAAAGAAGAAACCATGGTCAAAGAGATGATGCTGGAGGGCGTTGTAAGCATTCTTGAGGGCCTGAACCCGCGCATGATCGAGACCAAACTGCGTACTTTTCTGGCGCATGGCGCAGCGGAAGCGAAGGGATAGCCATGGGCAAAAAAAAACATGCGGAGCACGTAAACCACGAACGCTGGCTTGTCAGCTATGCCGACCTGCTCACATTACTCTTCGCCTTCTTCGTCGTACTCTTCGCGAGTTCTGTTAGCGATAAAAAGAAGACGGCACAAATGGCGGCAGCCATGCAGACCGCCTTCACGGAACATGGTGTCTTTGAGGCGCATGCCAGCTCACCTCCGCTTGAAAGCGGTGGCGGAAACAGCGAGGGTACGCCTGCCCCCCTGATGGAACCGCTACCAGTCGCACCCGGGGCTGCCAGCAGTAGCGGCGGTGGGTCAGGAAAGGGCAACGGCCCAGCCGGCGCAAAAGCCGTTCAGCAGCACATACAGCAAGCGCTGGGGAACGCACTTACAACGGGCGCTGCCGCTCTGCACCAGTCGGCCGACGGCCTTACGATCTCCCTGCACGAAGCCGGATTTTTCAGCTCTGGAACGGCAGAGATAAACCCGAAGATGATGGCGCTGCTCGCCCAGGTTGCAGCCTCTCTGCCTGACCACGACTTGCGTGTCGAAGGTCACACGGACAACCTGCCTATCCACAGCGGCCGCTACCGCTCTAACTTCGAACTATCGACCGCGCGCGCCGCTGCAATTGCAGAAGTATTGATGGGGCGGAGCCGCATCTCGCCGTCTCGTTTTGCACTCGCTGGGTATGGCCCATACCGGCCCGCCACAGGCAATGACACCCCGGAGGGTCGAGCACAGAATCGGCGGGTCGATATCGTGCTGCTCGGCACGGGACCCGCGCAAGTGCCGCCCCCGGCCGATCGACGGACTCACGCGGATCCCCCAACAGCAGCAAAGGTCAGACCATCGGCCGATTCAGCGCAGCTCCGCGACGTCCCATTCGCCAGGCAAAATCTCGGCGCGGGATCTGCCGCGGCATCTGCAGCTCCCCGTACCCTGCAGCTGGCTACCGAAGCGGATCGGGCTGCAGCGCGCTAAAAGAACATGCAATGAATCTTCACCTGATGTTCTGTCGTTGGCCGCGCTGCTTCTATGGCGCGTCCTGAAACGAGTGGCCCAGAGATGCTGCGCACGTTGGACGAAGCTTTAGAGGACAACAGAGACAGTAGGATTCTGCCTGTATCAGGCAGGTAAAAAGAGCCTGCCGATGTCAACCCTTACTCTCTGTGGAAGGCTTGGCGAAACTAGGCTGCCGAACTTTCATTCCGATGTTTCAGGTGCGACCACAAGAACCACGCAACGCCCGCCAGGAGAAGCACGATCACCGCGGCATCCGCCTTGTGCAACACCTGCTTTAGTGGCGATTTCGGATCGTCCCAGCTTCTACCCGCCTTCATGCCAACGTAGGCCAATGCATAGCACCATGGCCATGATCCCAAAAATGTATAGATGTGAAATCGCAGCTGCGGCATACGCGCAATACCTGCAGGCAGCGCAATGAACGTCCGCACCACCGGCAGCAGACGCCCGACCAGCACGGTGATATCCCCATACTTTTGAAAGTAGTGAGCCACCCTGTCAAGGTCGCGCCGGCTCATTAGCACATAGCGGCCAAACTTCTCCACCAGTGGCCGCCCACCATGTGCGCCTATCCAATAGGCCACCACCGACCCAAGATTGCAGCCAATTGCACCAGCCGTCGCCGCCAGCAACAGATTCATCCTTCCCTGATTCACCACGTAGCCGGCAAAAGGCATGATGATCTCACTTGGCAGCGGAATGCATGCGGATTCGATCGCCATCAGCAGTGCGATGCCAGGGTACCCAACGGTTGCAATCAAGTGCGTGACATAGGGCAGCAGAAAGTTAATGATTTTTTCGGTCATCGTTGTGGTGTCACCGAAGTATAGCCCGCCCCCTGTTCACGCGCGGTTATTCCGTCGTGCGGAGTCACGTCGCTTGCAGCACCCTTTGCAGGCTCGTATCCTGATGGCATGGCAGAGACCGCGACTCCTGAAGCAACAGAGACCACACAGCCGACTCATACCGCTGAGCCGGTAGCGACACCCGCGCCCGCAACTGGCGGACGCCCCGCAGTGCACGGCGGTCCTGCAGTCAAGCGCCAGATCGTTGCATTCTCGTTTTACAAGATCATGCCGGAGTGGCGCCGTCTTCCCTTTGAGGAGCGCGCCGCCCACAAAGCCGCCTTTGTCGATGTCATCCAGCGCTGGAACAAGATCGGCGAGTTCCTCACGATGACCTACTCCACCATCGGTACACGCGGCGATGTGGACATCTGCGTCTGGTCCATCTGTTACTCCGTGGAAGAGATGAACCGCATGCGCAGCGAGCTGCTCGCCACACCGCTCGGCGGCTATCTCAACACCCCGCACAACTTCCTGTCCATGACCAAGCGCTCCCAATACCAGATCGACCGCGTCGACGAGAGCGAAGGCGAAGGTCGAGGTGCCATCCGTCCAGGCGGCCACAAGTACATCTTCATCTACCCCTTCTGGAAAACGCGCCCGTGGTACCTGCTGAGCGCAGCCGAACGCAAGCGCCTCATGGACGAGCACATCCGTGTCGGCATGAGCTTTCCCCGCGTCAAGCTCAACACCACCTACTCCTTCGGAATCGACGACCAGGAGTTCGTCGTCGCCTTTGAAACCAACTTCCCCGAGGATTTCGTCGACCTCGTGCAGCAGCTGCGCGAAACCGAAATCTCCCTCTATACACTCAAAGACTTCCCCATCTTCTCCTGCGTCCGCGTTACACCGCAGGACATGCTGGACCGCCTCGGGTAAGTATGGCGAAGCTTGTTGTCGACGGAAAACAACGCGCGAAATCAGCCGCCAAGCAGCCCGTGGCGGCTGTCGCAACGGCCATCAAAGCCCGGAAGATCGCCGCGTCTGAGCCAGTCGCCGCAAAGAAGCGTCTCGGCAAGACCAAGAAGCCACTTGCCCCTCAACGCATCGCCGCCATCCTTGACGCGCTGCAGCGAACCTATCCCAACGCCGTCTGTGCCTTAAACCACACCAACGCGTGGGAACTCACGGTCGCCACCATCCTCTCTGCGCAATGCACCGACGCCCGCGTCAACATCGTCACGCCCACACTCTTCCACGGCTACCCCACTCCGCGCGACATGGCCCAGGCCACACCCGAGGCTCTGCAGGAAATCCTGAAAAGCTTAAGCTTTTTCCGTCAGAAGTCCAAGTCCCTCGTGGCCGCCGCAAACCTCGTCACAAACGAGTTCAACGGGGAGATCCCGCAAACCATGGACGAAATGTTGCGCATTCCCGGTGCTGCTCGCAAAACCAGCAACGTCGTCCTCGGCTCTTGGTTCGGCATCGCCTCCGGCGTCGTCGTCGACACACACGTCCTGCGCCTCTCGCGCCGGCTGGAACTCACCACTAACGACGACCCGGTCAAAGTCGAGCGCGACCTCATGGCCATCATCCCGCAGGACCGCTGGATCGCCTTTTCGCACCAGCTCATCCACCACGGCCGCCAAATCTGCGACGCGCGCAAACCCAAATGCGCCGAATGCGCACTTGAGACCGAGTGCAACTCCAGTGACAAGACCTGCGCCTCTCACTAACAAGCAATGAATCAGGGTTCTCAATGGCTGCGGAAAAGAACATCGACCTGCTGATCCAACAGAAACTGTTTCCCCTCCCCGCACCGCCGGGAGTTCTGGTAGAGGTAGGTGCTGCGCGCCCGGACTACTTGTCCATCAGTGCAAGCTTTCGCCAACTCGGCTGGAGGGTCTTTTCCATCGAACCCAACCCCCACTTCTGCGCCATGCACAAGAGGTTGGGGTACGAAATCATTCAGTACGCCTGTAGCGACGAAGACAGGGACGACGTCGACTTTTACGTGGTCAATTCCAAGAACGCCTCGTACCTGGATGGCACCGTCTCCTTTGAGAGCTTCTCGTCTCTGGGCATCAAGGCTAAGTTCGCAGAGGACCTTAAAAAATCGAAAGCCGCGCCCGAGGTAGACACAATTAAAGTCAACGTCCGGCGACTCGACACCATCCTGCAGCAGTACCCAAAAATCCAGCACATAGACGTTCTCGCGGTCGACGTCGAAGGATGGGAGCTTAGCGTTATGCGCGGTTTGAACCTGGACACATACAGACCATCCGTCGTCATCCTTGAGAATTTGTTCAAATCGCGCGAGTACCGCCGCTTCATGCGCAACCATGGCTACCGCCGTTGGAAGCGTCTGAAGCCCAACGAAATCTACCTTCGGAAAGGTTTCGGCCCCGGACTTTGGACGCGGATACTGCAACGGTTCAGTCGTTAAACGTCGGACAGACCACGTCGCCGCAGATACCGCGCAAGTTCGCTCGCCAGCACTTCCACCTGCGCTACGGACGACTCCACAGTTACAGCATAGCCGGCCTCGTGCAATGTTGCTGTAGTTATTGGCCCAATCGACGCCAATACCGCCGACGGCGGCAGCGTCACGCCGGCTGCGTCGCAAAGCTCCAGCAGATTCCGCACCGCGGACGAGCTTGTAAAGGTCACTGCCGCTACGCCCGGTAGCTCCCGCCGCAACGCCTCCACAGACCCTTGCGGCACCACCGTCCTGTAGGCCGCCGCAACCATACACTCGCCACCCGCGCGTGCGATCTCCATCGGCAAGACATCGCGAGCGGCCTCGGCCCGCACCAGCAGCATGCGCCGGCCCCGTGCATGTGGACGCAGCGCACGTGCAAACGCCTCCGCTACTGCAACTTCCGGCTGCAGGTCCACCCGTAAACCGGCAGACCGCAAGGCACGGCTGGTCGCTGCGCCTATGCTCGCAATCCTGCACGGCACCTCTTCCACGGCCAGCTCCTCTCGCTGCTCCGCAAACACGGCAACGGCGTTGGCAGAGGTGAACAGCAGCCAGTCAAATTCATCCAGCGATTGAAGCGCGGTGTGCAGCCCCTCGTACTCGTCCGTCGGCTCCGCCAACTCAATTGCAGGAATGGCAACAACCAGCAGACCATACGAGGCGAGCGCATCTCCCAACGCGGACGCCTGGTGCACCGCACGCGTTACCAGCACACGCAGGCGAGGATGCAAGTGAGTCGATGCAGCAGAGGAATCCATGTCCGCCGTCAGGACGCGAAAAGCACAGCATCGAGCCGCTCTTCAGACCGTTCGCCCATCTCCAGCAGGTCACGCGCACCTCGCGCCGCCAGCGCCTGCGCCATGCGCGTACCCAGCGATTTTGCGGACTCTCCGCGCTCCAGCGACAGCGACACCACAATCATCTCTTCACCGTCCGCAGCCGTCACATTTGCAAGTAGCGTGACGTCTCCCGGTTGCGTTGGCGCACCTGTGCCCGTCACCGTGCAAAGTGCGCCAACGGGCAGCGAGCAACCTCCGCCCAGCGCATGCAACGTCCACCGTTCCGCCTCGGTGGCAAAGCTCGCTGCAGCATCGTTCAGCGGTGCCACTGCCTCAGCAACTGCTAACGCCTCAGACAACACTTCAATCCCAAGCGCTCCCTGTCCCGGCGCGGGACACAGTACCTGCGGCGAGAAGCGCTCGCGAACCCAGTCCGCCTGCCCGGGAAAGTCACCTACCTGCATCACCGCCGCGTGCTCCTCGCCGGGGTGGGTCACACACTCAAAATGGGGCTCACGTCCAAATTCCGGGTGGGCCGGGTCCAGTTCCACAGGTTGCAGCAGCTCCGTGCCCAGCCGGTCGATGCCGGCACATGCCAGTACCAGGGCGTCGCACTCCCCCCGGCCCAGCTTGCGCAATCTTGTGTCAATGTTTCCTCGAACCGGCACAAACCGCAGATCGGGCCGGTGTGCGAGCAGCTGTGCAATCCTGCGTGGCGACGTGGTCCCAACTCGCGCACCTTCCGGCAGGGTATGCAATTGCAGCCACTCCGGGCACAGCAGCGCGTCACGTGCATCCGCCCGCTCCGGCACGGCTGCAATCGTAAACCGCGACTCCAGCACCGTCGGCAAATCCTTCAGCGAATGTACCGCCAGGTCGATCGTTCCAGCCAGCAGCGCTTCCTCAATCTCCTTGATAAAGATTCCCTTGTTGTCCAACTCGGGAGTGATGGGATTCGCAGCAGCAAACGCAGGGTCTTGCATGCGATCACCTGTCGTTCTAATCAGCACGATCTCGGTCGTGTGACCCAGCGACCGCAATCGCGATGCAATGTAATTGCTCTGCCAGAGTGCGAGTTTCGAGCCACGTGAACCGATGCGCAGGTGCATGCGTGTAGTGTATCGTCGCCCAGGCATAAAGGCCGCTCGCGTAAGCGAACGGCCTTTGTTGACTTTAGACAGGCGTCTATTACCGATTGTGGGTCTTGCCGCTGCTGCGCGGATCCTGCGGCGGCTCGTTCAACGTACCCGGCTCACGTCCCTGCTTGCCCTTGCCCTCGGGTGTGGTGTGAGCCTTTCCTTCCACGTCCGTGTGCGCGGCATGCGATTTGGCATGGTCCCCGTGGTCGGCTGCGGGAATTGCGTTGTTGGAGGCGTCAAACGCCTCCATGGCTTCCTTGCTGGTTTTGCTCTGCGACATGCTTCTCTCCCGTAACAACGCTCACGGGCTTGGATGGCGGTCGACGCCGATCGGTCACTCCGTTAACGGCTTCGGTCGAACAGGCGGCGGATGGCAGCCAGCGCTCCCGTGTCGCCGCTGTTCGCAGCCGCACGCATCCCGGCAATCGGTCCATGCAGCATCTTGTTCACCATCGACCGGGTCACCGCATCCACCGCGGCCTGCTGCTCCGGTGTCAGCGACGCGAGGCTGCTGCGGGCCTTTGCCAACTCTCCCACCCGTACCTGCTCCGCCGCCTCCTGCAGCGAGACGATTGCCGGAACCGCATCCAGCCCCAGCAGACGGTGCTGAAACCGGTCTACCTCTTCGGTCACAATGCGTTCGGCGTCCGCAGCCTCGCGCGCTCGCTCTGTCAGGTTGCTTGCCGACACCTGTTGCAGGTCGTCGATGGAATACACAAACGCTCCATCCACACGGTTCACTGCCGGATCCACATCCCGCGGTACCGCAATGTCGATAAAGAAGACCGGCTTCCCGCGCCGTTTATGCAGGATTGCCTGCGCCTGCGCCACATCGAACAGGTGTCGACCTGCGCCCGTCGAGGTCACGATAATGTCGGCCTTGGGCGCGTGCACCATCAGGTCGTCGAACGGCACCGCCAATCCATGAAACTCCGCCGCTAGGCGTTGCGCCCGCTCCGGCGTCCGGTTTGCCACCAAGATCGATTCTGCACCTTGCGCGATAAGGTGCCGCGCCGCAAGCTCGCTCATCTTGCCCGCGCCCACAAGCATCACCTGCGACTTGTTCAACGACCCGAAGATCTGCTTCGCCAGGTCCACCGCTACCGATGCAATCGACACCGCGGACGAACCGATCTCCGTCTCAGTCCGAACCTTCTTGGCCACCGCAAAGGCTGATTGCAGCAGACGGTCAAGCGTCGTAGACACCGCGCCCACCTCGCGCGCCACCGCGTAGCTGTCTTTCACCTGGCCCAGGATCTGCGGTTCACCCACCACCATGCTGTCCAGCGAAGATGCCACCCGAAACAGGTGCCGCACCGCTTCCTGCTCGCGAAATTCATACAGGTGTGGCTCAAGCATGCGCGGCTGCAGACTGAAGTACTCCTGTAAAAACGCGCGCGCACCGCTTCCCTGCTCCTCGTCCACCAGCAGTTCCACCCGGTTGCAGGTCGACAGGATCAGCGCTTCCCGTACACCCGGCTGATCTGCCAGCGAACGCGTCGCCTGCGCCAATCCACCTGCCGGAATCGCCAGCCGCTCGCGTACATCCAGCGGCGCGCTTTTGTGGTTCACTCCCAGCAGCAGCAGGCTCACGGCCGCCCCGCAAATCGGTGCACGGTCGACACCTGGTTCGCCGACCACACCGCCAGCATCACTACGAACACAAACGAACTAAGCCAAACCGCTCGGCGACCGCGCAGCCCGGCGCTCCGGCGAATCGCAATCATCCCCACAAACACCAGCCACATCGCAAACGACAGCAACACCTTCGGATCGCGAAAGTACACCGCCCCGTACTCACTTGCCGCCAGCGCAGACCCAATGAGCAATCCACCCGTCATGCATGGCAGACCAATCAGCAATGCGCGCAAACCGATCTGGTCCGTCGTCTGCAACGGTGGCAGCCGTGACAGCAAACCAGCCCGCGACGGCGATTTCAGCCGCTTCTCCTGCATCAGGTACAGCACGCTCGAAAGCATCGCCACAATCAACGCGGCATATGCCGCAAGCAGCAGCACAATGTGCAGCGTAATCCATCCGGAACGCAACAGCGGCGGCGCCAATTCCTGCGAGCCCGGTGCAAACGCAGGCAACAATCCAAGCAGGCACACAATAGGTAGCAGAACCACACCGATCGTCAAGCTTCGATAGACCGCATACACCAGCAGAAAAGCCGCTGCCAGCAGCAATCCCAGCACCGCCTGCACCTCGCTGGCCATCACCGGCACAAAATGGTGCGCGGCGCGCAACATCTCCGCAACCGACACAAAGTGAAACAGCAGCGCCGCCACCGCAGTCGGCACAGCAACATACCGCCAGCGCGGACGGTCGTATAACACCGCGGGCAGTACCGCCAGCGACGCCACACCGTACAGCACCACCGCGAGTTGAAGCCAGAAAAGCGACATCAAGTTTGTGAGCACCAGCGTTCAAGCTCAACTACCAGTATAGTTCGCGGGCGCTGAAGCAGCCGGTGTGTAGGCCGGTAAACCCGCCGCTTGATTTTTCATAGCCACCGCAAATTGCGCCACACGGACACACCTCTCTCAAGCCTTTGCATCCATGCTGGTGAACCGGTGATTGCGTCGCCGGAATACACACGGAGGCACCTCATGGATTTCAGTTTGGAAGGCGACAAGCGCGTACAGGCCGGCGAAGCACAAGAAGGCAAGATCACGTCCTACATTGAGAGCTATACGTCCAAGATTCCCAGCGGCTTTTTTCTTGCGGCGGCGGGAGCTTCGATTCTGGCGTCGGTGTCCTTCAAGATCGCGAAGAAAGACGTTGCAGCCCTCTTCGTTGGCCAGTGGGTAGCACCATTCCTCATCCTTGGCATTTACAACAAGCAGGTCAAGTTGCACGGCAGCGACGCCACGAAGCACAACTAGCATCACACTCAGTTGTCGTGCAGCGCCGGCCCTGTGGCTGGCGCTTCTGTTTTGCAGCCGCACAGACGCTATGCTGTGTAGCAGACACCTTGCCGGCACATTCCACAGCTCCGACTCACAATACCGACGCTGCCGCCACGCCGGTGATGCGCCAGTACGCTGCCGCCAAAGCCGCCCACCCCGACGCCCTGCTCTTCTTCCGCATGGGCGACTTCTACGAGCTCTTCTTTGAAGACGCCATCGTCGCGGCGCGCGAGCTGCAACTCACGCTCACTGCTCGCGACAAAGAAAAAGCAATTCCTCTCTGTGGCGTCCCCTATCACGCAGCAGAAAACTACCTGCAGAAATTGCTGCGCCGTGGTTACCGCATCGCCATGTGCGAGCAGGTGGAAGACCCCAAGCTCACAAAGACCATCGTTAAACGTGAAGTCACCCGTGTGCTCACACCCGGCACAGCGCTTGACTCCGGACTTGGCGCGTCCGAGAACAATTACCTGGCTGCGTTCTCAGTAGGTCCGAAAGCCGATGCCGCCGGCATTGCCCTCCTCGACCTGTCCACGGGCGAGTTCCGTACGGCAGAGTTCCGCGGTAAAGCTGCCCTCGCGGAAGCCTGCGAAGAGATCGCCCGCAGCCGTGCCCGTGAACTCCTGCTGCCGCAAAACCTTCGCGTCACCGCCGCGCAGCCTGCCCTTGACGGCTCCGAGACCCGGACGCAAACCGGCGATACGCCGTTTGAAGAAATGCTCGCCGGCATCCGTACCAAAACACCGATCGAGGACTGGGTATTCACCGCCGAGTACGCCGTGCCCCTGCTTGAGGCGCATTACCGCGTCCCTTCGCTGGACGGCTTCGGCCTTGCAGGTCGCACCCAGGCCGCCATTGCCGCGGGGGCCATCCTCCACTATTTACGCCAGACAAAAAACGAAAACCTCGAGCACCTCGATATCCCCCGCAGCTACGAGCGCGCAACCACCCTCGAATTCGACGCAGTCAGCATGCGTAACCTCGAACTCGTCGAACCCCTCTTTACCGGCGAGAGTCAGCAAACCACCCTCTGCTACGCCGTCGACCATTGCCGCACACCCATGGGCAAACGTCTGCTTCGCCAGTGGCTGCTCCGGCCCTCGCTGGACCTCGGCGAAATTGCTGCACGCCACGACGCCGTAGCCGAGTCCACTTCCACCCTCGCTACCCGTGAGCGATTGCGCCGCGCATTGGAAACAATCCTCGACCTCGAACGCCTTCTCGGCCGCCTGGCCCTCGACTCGGCCAGCCCCCGCGACGTAGTCTCTCTCGGCCGTACCGTTGCCGCTCTCCCCACCCTCGTGGACATCGCAGCGGACCTGCACGCCGGGCGCTGGTCCACCCTCCTTCCAGACTTGGATACACTCACCGACATCGCCAACCGCATCAGTCAGGTGCTTGCTCCTGAACCGCCTCTGCGGCTCGGCGACGGCGACAGCATCGCCGCCGGAATCAGCACCGAACTCGATGAACTCCGCAGCCTCAGCCGCAGCGGTCGAGAAGCCATCGCCGCCATTGAAGAACGCGAACGCACCCGCACCGGCATCGGCTCACTCAAGGTTCGCTTCAACTCCGTGTTTGGCTACTACCTTGAGATCACCCGCAGCAACCTCGCCAACGTTCCGCCGGACTACGAGCGGAAGCAGACCCTCGTCAACGCTGAACGCTTCACGACGCCCGAGCTGAAAGACTACGAACGCAAAATCCTCACCGCGCAGGAACGCATCGGCGAACTCGAACGCAGCATCTTCGCCGACCTTCGCAAAGAGGTTCTCTCCGCCGCCGCACGCATGCGTGAAACCTCCCGCCGCGTCGCGGAGATCGATGTCCTCCTTAACTTCGCGCACCTTGCTGCCCTGCGCAACTGGTCCCGGCCGGAGATCGTCCCCGACTCCGCCGTCCTCGAATTCGCTGAGGGTCGCCACCCCGTCGTTGAACTGCGGCTTGAGGAAACTGGAGCCCGTTTTGTTCCCAACAGCGGCTACCTCGACGCAACGGCAAACGACACCGCGGCAGGCCCATCCCTCGCCCTGATCACCGGCCCAAATATGGGCGGCAAATCCACCTACCTGCGCATGGCCGCACTTCTCGTTATCCTCGCCCAGTGCGGCTCCTTCGTCCCCGCCGCGCACATGCGCCTCGGCCTCGTCGACCGCATCTTCACCCGCATCGGTGCCAGCGACAACGTCAGCCGCGGCCGCTCCACCTTTATGGTTGAGATGACAGAAACGGCCGCCATCCTCAACACGGCGACTGCTCGCTCACTCGTCCTGCTCGACGAAATGGGCCGCGGTACTGCCACCTACGACGGCCTCTCGCTCGCCTGGGCCACGGTCGAGCACCTGCACGATCGCATCGGAGCGCGCACCCTTTTCGCCACACACTACCACGAGCTCACCATGCTCGACGCAAAGCTGCAACGGCTCAAGAACCTGCGCGTCGCCTGCCGCGAAAGCGCCCACGGCATCGTCTTCCTGCACCATGTGGAGAGTGGAGCCGCCGACCGCAGCTACGGCATCGAGGTCGCTAAGCTCGCCGGTCTGCCGCGCGACGTCATCGCCCGCGCACGCGCCGTGCTCAAGCTGCACGAGAAAGCCGAGAACGCCTCCACCGCCGCCGGCGTAGCCGCTGCGCAGGTCGCAGCACCGCCCCTGCAGATGACCATCTTCACCCCACTGTCACAGCGCGTTATCGACCGCGTCCGCGAAACCGACGTTGACCGCATGACACCCATGGAAGCCCTGCAACTCCTCGCAGAGCTCAAGCGGGAGATCGCTGAATGACCCTGCCCGCCAAGCTTGATGCCCCTCTACGACGGTGTAGTTCAGCAGTTTGTGCTCAGAAAGGATGCCGGTCACGCCATAGCAATATTCTTGCAAGTTGGGTCAGACCTGCTGTTTGTAGCCTCGGAATAAATCTGTCATTTCGACCGAAACAAAGTGCGGCGGAGAAACCTGCTTTTCTGTCCCAATCGGCCGCCTCTGCTTTCGGAGAGCTCCTCTGATGAAGAGCGCCACCGCCACGCAATCCGCGCTCATCGTCGCGGGCGTCATGAGCGGCACATCAGCCGACGGCATCGACGTAGCCCTTGTCCGCATCTCCCCAACGCGGCAGCAGCCGCGGATCGATCTACTCGGCCACACCTCTACCCCTTACAGCAAAGCCACCCGCGCCGCCGTCCTCCGCGCCATGGACGCATCCTCCATCCCCACAGCAGACCTCGCTCGCCTACACACCCGTCTCGGCCAGCTATATGGCGACGCGATCCTCGCTGCACAGCAGCGCATCGGCGCAAAAGCCGACCTGTGCGGCGTACACGGCCAGACGGTCTATCACCAGGGCACACCCGCCAAATACCTCGGCCAGTCCCTGCGCTGCACCTGGCAAATTGGCGAAGCCGCGGAGACCGCTGCGCGCACCGGACTGCCCACTGTCAGCGACTTCCGCCCTGCCGACATGGCCGCCGGGGGCCAGGGCGCACCGCTGGTCCCTGTATTAGACCGCGCACTGTTTGCGCATCCAAAGCGCAACCGCATCCTGCAAAATCTGGGAGGCATCGCAAACATGACCGCCCTGCCTGCGGGTTCAGACGCAGTGCTTGCCTTCGACTCCGGCCCAGCCAACACAGTGATTGATGCGGCAATGATGAAATTATTCGGCAAGCGCTTCGACCGCGATGGCAAAGTCGCCGCCACCGGCACAATCGTCCGTCCCGTGCTCCAAGCCGCGATGAAGCTCCCCTACTTCTCCGCTCCCGCACCAAAAAGCTGCGGCCGCGAACAGTTCGGCGAAGCCTTTCTCACCCGCCTCATCGCGGACTGCCGCAGGCACAAAGCTACTGACGCAGACATCATCGCCACGGCCACAGCTTTCACCGCAGAAAGCGTTCTGCACGCATACCGAACCCTGGTGTGGCCGTTCCTCGGCCAGAACGCTCCTTTAGCGGACGCGACCGACTACATCGTCTCCGGCGGCGGAGCGCAGAACAGCACCCTCATGCAGCTGCTTCGCGCCGGCCTCGAACCACTCGGCATCACCGTCCAGACCAGTAATGAACTTGGCATGCCGACGCAGGCAAAAGAAGCTGTCGCCTTTGCCCTGCTCGCATGGCTGCGCTGGCATGGCTTGCCGGGTAATATACCCGCCGCAACCGGTGCCTCGCGTCAGGTCCTGCTCGGCAAGGTGACACTGCCATGAGCCGTCTGCCATGACATTCAACGGCACGCGCATCGCTGGCGCAATCGCGCTTGCACTCTGCTCAGGGCTCATCTCCTGCGATCGTCCAGCTGCGGAACCCGGCACGGTGGTCGTCGACATCGAGAACTCGCCGACCAACCTCGATATCCGCATCGGGTCGGACGCGCAGGCCGAGCATATCGGCGCGCTGATCTTCGACTCCGTCGTGCGCAAGGACGAGCACTACAACCTGCAGCCATGGATCGCGGAGCGCTGGGAATGGCCAAACCCGCAGACACTTGTCTTGCACATCCGCGATGGTGCGCGCTTCCACGACGGCAAGCCGCTTGAAGCCGCGGACGTCGCCTGGTCTATCGACAGCATGCACAACGGGTCCATCGTCACCTCAAAAGCAGGCAACTTCGCCTCCGTCGATCATGCCGAATCACCCGATGCACAGACATGCATCGTCCATCTCAAGCATCCAGACACGAGCCTGCTCTTCAACCTGTCAGACGGCTTGTCGGCGGTGGTGGAGCGCGGCACCGGCAAAGGCATGGGTGATCATCCCGTCGGTTCCGGCCCTTTTCAATTCGTGTCTCAGGTGGAAGACAAGGAAGTCGTTCTGAGGCGAAACCCCGCGTATTGGGCGGGCGCGCCGCGCATTGAAAGCCTGCGATTTGCCGTTGTGCCAGACGGCATCACCCGCGCTCTTGAAGTGGAAAAGGGCTCAGCCGATGTGGCCAGCAACGCACTCACGGCCGACACTGTGTACGCCCTGCGAAAGATGCCAGGCCTCATCACGGAAGACCTGCCGGGATCGGTCGTGAACTACATCACCTTCAATGCAGCAGACCCCCTCTTGCAAGACGCGCGCGTGCGGCAGGCATTCAGCTACAGCATCGACCGTCCCGCGATGATCCATGCACTGTGGCGCGACCACGCGCATCTGGCAGAAACGCTGCTGCCGCAGCAGCATTGGGCCGCCGCACAACTCGGCGAACTCTCCGCGTACACCCACAACATCGCCAAGGCAAAAGCCCTGCTGGACGCCGCCGGTTACAAGCCGGATGCGCACGGCATACGCCTGCGCCTGACGCTGAAGAGTTCTACCGACGAAACCATGCGCCTCGTGGCCGCCGTCGTGCAGCAGCAGGTTCGCGAAGCCGGCATCGAGCTGAGCCTGCGGCAAAATGAGTTCGGTACTTTTTACGCCGACATTACCAAGGGCGCATTTCAGATCTACATTCTGCGCTGGCTGGGAGCGAACGAGGACCCGGACATCTTCCGCTATGCCTATGCGACAGAGAGCATGCCACCGAAGGGGAGTAACCGCGGACACTACTCAAACGCGCAAGTGGATGCCCTGCTCGCGCAAGCGACGGCGGAGCCGGACGAGGGCCAGCGGCGAGCGATTGACCTGCAAGTCCAGCAGATTTTGAGTGCGGACGAGCCCTCTGTGGTGCTCTGGTCGCTGGACAACGTGGTCGTTCATTCGCGGCGATTGCACGGTGTTCGGCCTACTTCTTCGGGCACCTTTGACTGGTTGCGAACGGCGACGCTCGATTGACTTGTTCCGACGGTCTTCGTACACTTTGGAAGGTCACCCCGGCGCGCCTGCGCTGTATACGTGATGCCTCTTCGTTCAACGGTAGGACAGTCGGTTCTGATCCGATCAATCGGGGTTCGAATCCCTGAGAGGCAACCAACTTCTTTGCAGTCGTTTGAAGCGAAAAGTTGAAGCAGCGCATCCAGTACTGCGGTACAAGTTGATGATTTATCTGACCCGCAAAGCCGAATTCTCCTCCGCACACTTCTATTTCAACCCCCTGTGGACACCCGACCAGAACCTGGCCGCATTTGGCAAGTGCGCGAACCCGAACGGGCACGGACACAACTACACGCTGGAGGTGACGGTGGCCGGTGAGGTCGATCCGGCGACCGGGTTCGTGGTCGACCTGAAGCTGTTGAAGGACATCCTGGAGCGGGAGGTGGTCTCCGTGTACGACCACCATCACCTGAACCACGAGGTCCCGGAGTTTGCGGCCACCAACCCGACGACGGAGAACATCGCTGTGGCAATCTGGACGCGGCTGGATGGAAAAATTCCGAACGCGAGGCTCCACCGCGTGCGGGTGTACGAGATGGCCGACCTGTTTGCCGACTTCTATGGTGAGACGGCTTGAGCGCGTTGGTGCAGTTCACGCGGCGGTACAGGTTTTCCGCATCGCACCGGCTGCACGCACCCGGCATGAGTAACGAGCAGAATGCCGAGGTGTACGGCAAGTGCAACAACCGGTTTGGGCACGGGCACAACTACGCCGTTGAAATTACGGTGGCCGGACCGGTGGATGCTGAGACTGGGTTCGTTGTCGACATGGTGCAGATGGACGCGTTTGCCAGGCGCGAGATCGTCGATCGGTTCGATGAGACTCATCTGAATGCCGACCCCGTTTTTATGGGAGATTGCGTGCCAAGCACGGAGAATCTTGCGTACGAAATTGAGCGCGTCTTCAAGGCGGAGATGCCGAAGCTGGATGCGACCGGGAGATTGCGGCTGACGCGAGTGCGCATTGAAGAGACCGGGAACAACAGCTTCGAGCTGATGTGTGATGAACCGCAGAAGCAGTCGCGCGCGGCGTTATAAAACCGTACGCCGGGAGCACAAGCCAGAAATCGCGGGCCGGCCTGTATCGTATGGCAAAGGGGGCCGTCCTCTCCTGAGGCATGACCCTCCCCCACGCGAGTTACTGAGCGAAAGCCTGATGATGAACGACGAGACGAAGAACGGAAGCTTGGCCGCAGCCCCGACGAAACCAGCATTGCTGGCGGAGGCGACGACGGAAGACATCTACCGCGAGCTGCTGCAGCGCGTGGGTGAGGATCCGACGCGCGATGGCCTGCTCAAGACACCGGATCGCATGAAGAAGTCGCTGGCTTTCCTGACCAGGGGCTACAACCAGAGCCCAACGGAGATCCTGCGGGGAGCGCTCTTCGATGTCGACTATGACGAGATGGTGATCGTGCGGGACATCGAGTTTTATTCGTTGTGCGAGCACCACATGCTTCCCTTCTTCGGCCGGGCGCACGTGGCCTACATTCCCAAAGGTAAGGTCATTGGGCTGAGCAAGGTGGCGCGACTGGTAGACGTGTTTGCACGGCGGCTGCAGGTGCAGGAGCGACTTACGCGCCAGGTGGCGGATGCAATTGTAGAAGCCATCGACCCGAAGGGTGTTGCCGTAACGATGGAGGCACAACACCTTTGCATGATGATGCGCGGCGTGGAAAAGCAGAGCAGCATGACGACAACGAGTGCGATGCTGGGGGCGTTCCGAACCAGTCCACAGACGCGCAACGAGTTCCTGTCTTTGATCCGGCGGCCTGGGACATCTTTTTAGGCACCGCCTTTGGGAGCACCGCGGGTACCGAGCGCGGGTTTGACGCTCGTGGTGAACACGAAACGCTCGTTGGCGTACGATTCGGTGCGATGATGACCGGGTGAGCGCCGACGACATTATCGCAAGGCTCTCCCTGCAACCTCATCCTGAAGGTGGCTGGTACTCCCAGACATACCGTAGCGAGATCAGAGTCGATACGGATCGCGGCCCCAGAGTGGCCTCAACGGCGATCTACTTCCTGCTGCGGGACGATGAGTTTTCGGCGTTGCACCGCATCGGTTCGGATGAGGTGTGGCATTTCTACATGGGGTCTCCACTGCGGGTCGAGAGTATTTCACCGGAGGGCTCCGTCGAGCATTTTGTGCTGGGCGGCGACCTGGCTGCGGGCGAGGTGTTGCAGGCGTGGGTGCCGGCGCGGCGGTGGTTCGGAGCCCGCCTGGTACGTGGCGGCTACGCACTGGTCGGGTGTACGGTCGCGCCCGGCTTCGACTTTGCCGACTTCGAAATGGCAAGCCGGCAGGAGTTGCTGAGCACGTTTCCGCAGTGTGGCGATGTGATACACAGGCTTACATGAAGTTGAACGCCTGACCCAAAGTGTCAACGACGAGCAGCTATTTGCACCTTTGCGCTTGGGACATACGTTCTTACAGACGATGAATACAGGGGGCTACATGGCAACTATTACCGGCTTCGGCGGAGCATTTCTGAGAGCGAAAGATCCAAAGGCGCTGTACGCATGGTACGAGCAGCACCTGGGCCTGAAGCGGTCAAACGGTTCCTTCCCGTTTCCACCCGAGGGCCAACGTGCGGAGGTGGTGTTTGCGTTTTTCAAACAAGACGACGCTTACTTTCCCACGGAACAGAAGGCGATGATCAACCTGCAGGTGGATGACCTGGACGGCGTGCTTGACCGCCTGATTGCTGAAGGCGTGACTGTCGACGAGAAGCGTGACGTCTACGATTTCGGCAAGTTCGGCTGGTTTACCGATCTGGAAGGAAACCGTGTGGAGCTGTGGCAGCCGATGGGAGACTAGAGACACGGCACAGGCGCGGCAGTCACACCCGTGCAAGGATTGTGAGCAGGCATCCGGCGGGTACCCACGGGGGTCAAGGCGGGCTGACGTGGCGAGGTTTTGCCGTCCGTCAGCAAACAGGGCCGCATTCAACGGCGCATGTCTAACGATGTATGACGCACTCGTTATCGGCACGGGTGCGGGCGGCTGAGCAGGCAGATCGACATATTAAAAACGCGGGGCCAGGTCACGACTCGATGGGCGCTGTGGCTTACTTCAAGCAGCGCATGCCGCTGTAGGGTGGAGCCACCAGAACGGGACGTGCCGGGTGGGAGATGACCCCGCGACGAGCGCGCTGGACAAGTACTGCAAGGCGCACGACCTTGACAACTTGTATGTGGTGGACGCGGCGTGCTTTGCAGTGCAAGCGCGGTCACCCGCGTTTAGCGATAGGTGCCGATGCAATCCGGGTGAGCGATCACCTGTTGCGGGAGCGGCTGAAGTAGCGCTAACACACCGGCTTGCCTGTGACCAGCACTCATAAGTTGCAGTCCGTCGCACTTGTGAGCGAATGGCTGCGATGAAAGACTTGGCAGGTCGCCACTGCGTGGTCTGCTTGTGCATGGGGCACGGACGGCGACCAAGCGGCTGGCACGACGTTATGCCTGTAACCAACGAGGACCATGGAACAGACGGCTAGCACGGAAGAGACTCTTGCCGCGCTAGCGGTGGGTTCCAGCGGACCGGCACGGTCTGGGAGCGCGCCGTCCCGTGCGGGTGGTGCGCTTGCTGCTGCAGAGGTTGCCGCAGACACGACGGCTGCGAGCGTGAACTACAGAACTCTCGAGTCCATGGCGATGAATGCCACGTTCTGGACGGTGTTGGACTATGGCGCAAGCACCCTGATGCGCGTTGTAAGCAGCCTGATTATGACGCGACTGCTGCTGCCGGCGGCCTTTGGCGAGGCAGGGCTGGTGATGACCTTGATTGTCGGCGTGACTCTGCTGTCGGACATCGGTCTTGCGCCGAGCGTGATCCAGAACAAGCGTGGTGATGAACCGGCGTTCCTGAATACAGTGTGGACGATCCAGGCAATGCGCGGTGCGGCGATCTGGGTGGTTGCACTGCTGCTGGCGTACCCGGCTTCGGTGTTTTACCGGGACCCGCACCTGCTGCGGGTGCTGCCTGTACTGGCGCTGATTACGGTGCTGAATGGCCTAAACGGTACCGGGTTGATCACGCTGTCGAAGCACATGGGCGTGAAGCGGCTGTTTTTGCTGGATTTTTCGACCCAACTGGTGTCGACGGCCGTGACGATTGGGCTGGCACTGTGGCTGCACAGCGTGTGGGCACTGGTGCTGGGAAACGTGGGAAGCAACGTGTATCGGCTTGTACTGAGCCACATGCGGAGTGTGGTGCCTGGTACACGGAATCGGTTCCAGCTGGATCGTTCTGCAGTGCGGGAGATTGTTCATTTTGGAAAGTGGATTTTTCTGGGGACTGCGGCTTTCTTCTTCGCGTCACAAGCGGACCGGCTGGTGCTGGGACGGCTAGTTAGCCTGACAACACTTGGTGTGTATTCCGTGGCATTTCAGATATCGGACATACCGCGCGCCGTGATCAATGCCTTCTCAAACAAGATCGGCCTGCCGTTTGCCAGCAAGCTGAACCACCTGCCGATGGATGAGTTTCGGACGCGGTTCCTGATGTACCGGCGATATGTACTGCTGGCGGGTGCGGTGCTGCTGAGCACAATGGTGGTGTGGGGTGGCTGGGTGATTACGAAGGTGTATCCGGCTCGGTTCCACGATGCGAGCTGGATGATACCGATTCTGGCGCTGGGGCTTTGGCATACGCTGCTGTACAACACGACGGCTCCGGCCATGCTGGCACGGGGTGTTGCCACATATAACGCCGGGGGCAACGCGCTGTACGCGGGGACGATGCTGGTGGGGATTCCTCTGGCGTTCCACGCCTTTGGCCTGAGGGGGGCCATTGTGGCGATCGCCGCTGGTGACCTGCCGCTTTATTGCGTGACGCAGGCTGGTGCGGTGCGGCATGGGCTGAAGCCGCTGGTGCAGGATGCGGGGTTGACGGCGGTCTATATCGTGCTTCTGCTGGGTCAGTATGGCCTGCACAGATTGTTTTGAATGCACATGGGATGGGAGCTTTTCAAAAGGTGAAGAACATGGGTGTAGACGGTTTGGGAGGTGAGCTGAACGCACATCAGATGCCCCGGCTCGCTTACCTGTTGAGCCGTTATCCCTATATTTCTCACACCTTCTTCCTGAACGAGGTGCTGGGCCTTCGCTCGCTGGGAGTTCATATTGAAACTGCGTCCGTCAATCAGCCGGATCGTTCGACGGACCGGCTTTCAGACACCGAAAGAGAGGAGGCGAAAAGAACTCTGTATCTAAAAGGGGGCAGCAGGGCCGCCGCCGCGCTACGGGTGCTCGGTATAACGTTGCGGAACCCCGGCGTGACTTTGCGCGGCATGCGCGCTGTTGTGGGGGTACCGAACCTGACGCTGGCAGGCCGTGCGTTGTGGATGGCATACCTGGCCGAAGGACTGCTGGTGGGGGACTGGATGCGGCGGCAGCGACTGGCGCACCTGCACGTACACTTTGGCGGAGCTGTGGCGAGTGTCGGCCTGCTCACCTCGGTTGCATGGAGAGTGCCGTACTCGCTAACGATCCACGGTCCGGAAGAGTTGCAGAACACGCAGAGCTATCACCTGAAAGACAAGTTGAGGCAGGCAAGCTTCGTCGTTTGCATCAGCGATTTCTGCCGCAGTCAGCTCATGCAGATCACGCCGGTTAGTGCATGGGCAAAGTTCACCGTGGTGCGCCTGGGTGTGCCAGCAGCACTGACGGACACAGCACCGATGGCGTGTGCGGCCGGTGCACCGGTGCAGTTGGTGTGCGTGGGCCGTCTTGTGCCAGAGAAGGGTCAGCACCTGTTACTGCGGTCGCTGGCGGCGCTTGTAGAGCGGGGCTTCGACGTTCGCCTGGTGCTTGCCGGTGATGGCGCGGACCGTGCGGGCCTTGAAGCAGAAGCGAGCAGGCTTGGAGTGAGCGGAAATGTGACATTCAAGGGTGCGACCGCCCACGCTGACACTTTGCAGCTCTGCGCAGAGGCCGATATTTTCGTCCTTGCGAGCTTTGCTGAAGGCATCCCGGTAGCGCTCATGGAAGCGATGGCGCTTGGGGTTCCATGCGTCAGCACAGCGGTCGCCGGCATTCCCGAGCTGATCCGCAGTGGGCAGGATGGGCTTCTTGTACCCCCTTCAAACCTCCGCGCGCTCACAGACGCGCTGGCTTCGCTGGTGGGCGATGCTGCATTGAGGCAGACCATGGGTCAGAGTGCCCGACTTCGTGTGAGAACCACGTATAACCTGGCGATCAACCAGCGGCAGCTTGCGGAGGTGTTTGTGCAAAAACTGGCACCGCGTGAGGAGGAACTATGCGTACCGGCCTAACGGGCACCCAGCCGGATCTGTCGGTGCTGATTATCTCGTTCAACACGCTTGCCCTCACGCGCGAGTGCCTGAGCAGCGTGTACGCGGAGTCGGCCGGCTTGCTGGCTGAGGTGATCGTTGTGGACAATGCATCGCGCGACGGCTCGGCCGACATGATTGCCGCGGAGTTCCCGGATGTCGTGCTGGTGCGTAGTAACGTCAACCTGGGCTTTGGTAATGCGAACAACGTGGCGATGGAGCGAGCTCACGGGCGTTATTGGCTATTGCTGAATACCGATGCGTTTTTTCACGCCGGTTCGTTGCGGCGGGCGCTCGACCACATGGAGCAGAACCCCCGATGCGGCGTGGGTGGTGGAATGCAGGTAGGCAGGGACGGCGTGCCGCAGCCTGCATCGCACGCCTTTCACTCTGTGTGGAACGATGCGGCCGTGCTGACCGGGCTGGCGCACAAGTTCCCCCGCTCCCCATGGTTTGCGCGGCTGGATCGCACGCACGCCGACCTGAGTGTGCCTGCAGAGGTGGACTGGCTTACCGGCGCCTTCTTAATCGTGCGACCGCAGACCGTGGCAGAGATCGGTATGTTTCACCGGGACTTCTTTCTGTATTACGAGGAGGTTGACCTGTGCCGTCGCGCCAAGGCCGCGGGTTGGCAGGTTTGCTACTGGCCGGATGTGGTGGTGACACACCTGGGCGGAGAGTCGTCGCGTACCGTAAAGACCGAGGAATTCTCCGCAGTTTCGGCACAGGTTACGCTTTGGCGCATGCGCAGCACCTTTCTGTATTACCGCAAACACCACGGCGACGGCGCATTGATTCAACGGTGGATGGAGACTGCGCTGTACACGGCAGGAGTGTGGCGCAACCGGCTTAGCCGTTCCGCAGCGCGCAAACTGCGGGCTGGAGAGTTTCAGAAATTGTTGCGGCTGTTGCGGCAGGCATGGGTTGAGACGGATGGCGGTCGTGTGTCGCCATCGCAGCCGTGGTAGGAGTGACAGGTTTGGGGGCACACTTGAGTTCACATCGATCGTTCAAGGGCATGGTTGCGGGGCCGCTTGTGGCTGTGCTGCGTGTAAGCCATGGACCACGCAAGGCGCTACGTAGAATTGTGGCGTTCAGCCGGCTCAAGGCTGCCCTTTCAGTACCGCTGCCGACCACGGTCGTTGTGGAAGGTCACTGTATGGTGGACGGCACCGGCCGCATCCATCTCGGCGAGGACTGCCTGCTGTACCCGGAACTGCATCTGGAAACGCGGGGTGAAGCGAGCATCCAGATGGGGGAGGGCTGCGTGCTTTCGCGGGGTGTTCACCTTGTGGCGATGGCGGGTATTTCGATTGGGGACGGCTCCATGATTGGGGAATACAGCAGCCTGCGCGATGCAAACCATCGCCGCAGCGCAGGCATACCGTTGCGCGATGCCGGCCACGTTTCCTGTCCCATTACACTGGGGCGTCAGGTGTGGATCGGGCGCGGTGTGACTGTGCTGGGCGGCGTCACGATTGGCGACTTCGCCACGGTAGGCGCAAACGCAGTGGTGACGCGGGACGTTTCGGCTCATGCCATCGTGGCGGGAGTGCCCGCAAAGCCGATTCTGCGATCATCAATGCGGGCAACTGCCGACATTGATTTAGACTCAGAAGTGGAGTGCTGAACATGGCAAGGGTATCGCGTTGACCAGAAGAACTTAAGTGTTAGTGAGCGCGAACAATAGTTCTTTGTCGTGTTACCTGCAGCGACGCATCCTGTGTTCAACTCGTTGAGAATCCTAGATTGAGGTTCGGTTTTCTTCCCACCATGGTTCCCATTAAGCGATACAGAATCCGTGCTTCTGCCATCCTGGGTGCGGCCCTGCTCTTTCTGAGTCTGGCTGCCGTAAGCGTGAGTGCGTATGAACCGTGTCGCCAGGTGATTACGGAGGCAGTTACCAAGACGGAGTGGCCACACTACACCGCGGCTACAGTTGCACGCTGGCAGAAGTGGGGCAAAGACCACCCCAACTATCAAGCGCCCAAGCGCCAGCCGAAAGTGACCACGCGAGAGGTGCAGCACATGATGAACTTTGCGTGTGCTCTTCCCGAGCTTGAACCGAATCCGAATGAGGGTTTTCTCGAGGACAGTCCTTACGAACCGCTGGCCTACAACATCGATGCGCCACGGCCGTACATGGTGGAAGATTTCCCTCTACCGGTCAGTACGGTCGCCCTGCTTAATGTGCCCGTCGGTGCAGCCCCGGAGCTGCCTAGTGAGGCACCCGAGCCACAGGCCTGGATTCTAGCCATGACTGGCATGCTGTTTGTTGGCTTTTGCTTTTGGCGACGTGGGTCTGGCGTACCGGCTGAGATTGCCTGTTAAGCGGGTAGCTTCACTGACCGCAGTCGGTACAAAACGTACCTGGGAATGAAGACAATCCAATGCACGCAGACAGCGATTGCATGAATAATTGTTTCTGCAGCCGGACCAAAGCTCCGAAGCAGCAGAGTCGCTGAGGCTTCCTCAGCGTACGACACAGCCTGCGATGCATGGTTACGGCCCGGCGTTTCGGCAGCGTGCAATCTCCACTGAAATGGTGTGTTCGCCATCAGCACAGCAATCCTCGGCAGGTGGTCGGCGCTGCTGATGAGCTCTGCCCGTGTCCAGCCACGACCTTTAAGCATCGGTGTCACATCCCGGATATTCTCGATCGTGGTGGTGGAGTGCTCCTCCCTCAGAACGGCGCTGGACGGTACACCCAGCGCGACGGCGTAGCGCGCCATGACTTGCGATTCGACATACTGATTAGCCGCCGCACCGCCCGCGAACAGCAGATAACGCGCCCGGCCCCGCCGGTATTCCGCAACTCCCTCCTCCACACGCCAGCGCTGCATGGGAGTCAGACCGCCGGACATATCAGCCGGCGTACCAAAGACAATCAGTACGTCTGCGGGACCGGTGCCGAGACTGCCGGCGCCTACGGTGCGAAAGGCGTAGCAGGCTGCCGCACCCAGAACGACAGTGCTCGTGGCAAGCGCGGCAACCGTGTATTTGCTGTTCCATCGAGGCAGAGGTCGGGTCATGGCGATGTTCCGCCATCTTACTAACACGCTGGTGCGGCAGACCTGTTCGGGGCACTTCACGCTTCCGCGGTACAGATCTGCCAAAGGCTGAGCGGATGCAGCCGGTAAGCTAAACGTACATGGTGCACAACGGTATTGCCGACTGGTTATTTCTTGCCTGCCTGGCCGTGGTGTTCTATGCCTATGCGGGGTATTGGCTGCTGCTGCGGGTCTTTGCACGGCGGCGGCCCGTGCAGACCGGTGTCATGGAACCTGCGGTGTCCATCGTCATGGCGGCACGGAATGAAGCGCCGCGGCTGGACGCAAAGCTTCGCAATCTTGCGGAACTGGACTACCCCGTGAAGCTGCTGCAGATCATCGTTGTCTCGGACGGATCGACGGACGACACCGCTTCCGTGTTGTCCGCGTTCCCTGACGTGGAAGCGATGCTGCTGCCCACAGGACGGGGAAAGGCACTGGCGCTGAATGAGGGTGTTCGGCAAGCAACGGGAGAGTTGCTGTTGATGCTGGACGTACGGCAGACCCTGGAGCCGGATGCCCTGCGGAGGCTGGTGCCGGCGTTTGCGGATCCTGCTGTGGGTGCCGTCAGTGGAGAGCTGCTGCTGGAGGATACCGATGGCAGCGTTGGTGGAGAGGCGCTTGGCGTGTACTGGAAGATTGAAAAGGCTGTACGTCGCATGGAAAGTGAGAGTGGGTCGGTCGTTGGAGTGACCGGTGCGATCTACCTGATGCGACGTGATTTGTACCAGGCTTTGCCGGCAGGTCTACTGCTGGACGACGTGCTGGTGCCGATGCAGGTGGCGCGGCAGGGATACCGTGTGCTGTTTCAGCCGGCGGCCATCGCGCGGGATCGTGTGTTTGCGGAGCCCGGCAAGGAGTTCCGGCGCAAGGTTCGCACGCTTACCGGCAATCTGCAGATTGTGCAGCAGGCGCCCTGGCTTTTGCGTCGGCAGAATCCGTTGCTGTTTCGATTTGTCAGCCACAAATTGCTGCGGTTGCTGGTGCCCTTTTTGTTGCTGGTGATGTTGGCTGCCTCTGCGCTGTCAACAAGCATTGCGATGCGTGTGATGCTGGTGCTGCAACTGGTATTCTTCGGCTTGGCACTGGTCGGCACACTGGCACCGCAAAGCCGCCGGTGGCGAGCGGTCGCGATTCCGGCGACCTTTACGATGTTGAACGTTGCCGCAGCCGCTGCTTTTTACAAATTTCTAGCGCGCAAAAAAGTTTGGGACTGACGAAACCAGGTGCAATGGGGATGAGTGCAGCGATGGCGGGCAAATGGGAACCGGCTTAGGTCATTACATTCCGTTGGTGGCCTATCTGGGTTTCTGGGTCATGTGCGTTGTGTCGTTGACGGGGCGACCGCTGTATGGGCTGTATTACGTCATGCCGTTTTTGCCGTATCGCACCATGCGCATGCATTTTACGGACTATCCGCTAAATGCGCAGTCACTCACAATTCTGCTGGTTTGCGTGCTTGTAGGTGCATTAATCAAAGGTAAGCGGCTGCCACCGTCGCGCATGTACATTACGTGGGTCGCGTTCGCTATCTACATGTACCTTTCCATGTGGGTGGGCACCGCGCTTGGCAATGCCCCCGCTCCGCTGTGGCTTTCGGACTATAACTTTGTGCTGTGGAAGGACTACATGGTGCTGCCTTTGCTGCTGGTTGCGGCGGGGCTGGTCATTGAAACAAGACAGCACATCCGAACCGTGATCCTGATCACGGCCATCTCGTTGTTCCTGGTCGACCGCAGTGCCCTACTTGAAAGCCTGTCGCACAGTTGGGTGGTGTTTGACGAGAACAAGCGGACCAGCGGGCCAATTGCCTTCGGACCCAACCAGCTGGCCGCGTACCTGGCCCAGTTCGGCGTGTTTTTCTGGGGTTGCGCAGCCACGCTCAAGCGGTTCAGGGTGAAGGTTGTTTTGTATGGTCTAACAGGGTTGACGATGGTCACCACCCTGTACACCTTCTCCCGCGCGGCATACGTTGCGGTGCTGGCTTCCGTTGCTGTGCTGGCCCTGTTGAAGAGCCGCAGGTTGCTGGTGCTGCTGGTCGTCTTCCTGTTTATGTGGAAGGCCATCGTGCCCGGCGCGGTCAGTGAACGTGTGGAGATGACGCACGACTCGAATGGTCAGTTGGAGATGTCCGCTCAGGAGCGGGTAGACCTGTGGACGCAGTCAAAAGACCTCTTCCTCAATAGTCCCATCGTCGGCATTGGCTTCGGCGCCTTTATGTATGGGGAGCACACTGCAAACCTGAAAGACACCCATAACTATTTCGTGAAGGTAGCTGTGGAGATGGGGTTGATTGGCCTGGTGTTTTTCACCATCCTGGTGGTGCAGATGGTGAGTGCCGGCTACCGCGTGTTCCGCAAGGGCAAGGCCAAGGACCCGTTGATGGAAGCTCTGGGGCTCGGCTTCGTGCTGGCCATGGTGTCGTGCCTGGTTGCAAATGCGTTCGGCGACCGATGGACGTATATCGAGATCAACGGCTTGCTGTGGGTGTTGATGGGCGGCGTATTGCGCGCCGATTCCCTGCTCACCGACCCCGCCAGCCGCAAGAGGTCCATCCGTTCTGCCACCGGCCCTCCGGCACTCGCGGCTCCGCCTGGACTTGCCGTCAGTGCGCGATAAGGTCGCAGTCAGCTTTGACGCAGCTCCCGTCACGTTGCTGTCTGACGCGAAGTTCGGCAACCTTCAGCACACTTCCGGCCAGCACATCACGCTGTTGATTGACCAGTTTCCACAGGTGCTGGGCGGAGGTGAGCGTGCAGTGCTGCGGCTGGCACGGTTGATGCAGGGCGCAGGATACCGCGTCTCGATCGTCACCTTTCAGGTGCTGTGCGACCCCGTTCTGCTGCACGCGGCAGAGTGTCCCGTGTACCTGCTGCCTATGGAGAACGTGTTTTCCATCGACGCGGCGAAGTGTGCTTGGCAGTTCGGTGTATTTCTGCGTCGGCAGAAGGTCAGCATCGTTATGACCTTTTTTGAAAGCAGCAACCTGTTCGGCGGCATCGCGACCAAACTGTTGTCTCGCGCACGACTTATCTGGAACCGGCGGGACATGGGCATTCTGCGCGACGGCAAGCACAGGGCCGCCTACCGTTGGCTGCCGTGGCTGCCGGACTATGTCATCGCCGTCTCCGACGAAGTGCGGCGGCATGCTGTTGAGGTCGACAGGATTCCTGAGAGCCGGGTCGGCGTCGTTTACAACGCAATGGAAGGAGTCGCGGACCCAACGCCGCACGTGTGGCCGGAGATGCCGGTGGTGATTGCGGTGGGCAACCTGCGCCCGGTCAAAGGGCAGGACACGCTGGTGGAGGCGGCAGCCATCGTTCTGCGCACCCATAGCCAGGTCCGTTTTTACTTTGTGGGTGAGGCGCTGGACCACGCCTTCTTTGGCGAACTACGGCGGCGGGTGGAGCAGTTGGGAATAACGGACCGCGTGCTTTTCTTTGGCGGCGTTCCGGATGCTGCTCCGCTCCTTCGTGAGGCCACAATCTTCGTGCTGCCCTCGCGCTCTGAAGGTTTCAGCAACGCCATTGTGGAGGCAATGGCGGCAGGTCTGCCGGTGATCGCCACCAGGGTCGGCGGCAATGCGGAAGCCGTGGCCGACGGGGAGACTGGGCTGCTGGTACGCGCGGAAGATCCGGCTGCGCTCGCGGTCGCGATCACACTGCTCCTGGATGATCCAGAACGCGTTCATGCAATGGGTAAAGAGGGCAGGAGCAGAGCCGGCCGGCTGTTTACCGAGGCAGCGTTGCTTCACCGGCTTCGGAAGATTTTTGCGCTGGTCTCATCGCGCTAGTGCCGGAGTTGCAGGTAAGCAGTGCGACGCATCAATCGAGCACTCTTACCGGGATCCAGGGCCGAGCCCACCATGTTGGCAGCTCAGCCCGGCCGGGAGTGTCTACCCGAGTTGTGCCAATGCTGTTGCAGCGTTCTTACCACCCCTGCTGTCCGGTGCCAGGGTGACCGCCTGGGTAAGGTGCTGGCGCGCACTGACCTTGTCGCCGAGCTTGGCATAGGTGGCGCCCAGGTGGTACTGGATGCTGGCGTTATCCGGCTCCTGCTTGGCTGCGTCTTCCAGCAGGTCGCGAGCGAGCGAATAGGTCGACTTGTGGTAGTAGACCCAAGCCAGGGTGTCCGCCGTGTTTGGTGAGTTTGGCAGGCCCTTTCGGGCCGTCTGCGCGTAGCTCAGAGCGAGGTCCGCGTTGCCGCCAGACTCCACAAGGAGGAATGCCAGATTATTGCTGGCTGCTGGGTCTTGCGGGTGCAACTGCAGCGCCTGTTTGTAGAAGTCCATCGCCTTGGCGACATCACCCTTCGACTCCTCCAGAGTTCCGAGCAGAAGCGCGGCCTTAGCATCGCCTGGGTGGCTCTTGAACCAGTTTTGCCACAGGGTCACCGCCTGGTCCGTTCCGCCCATGGCAACCAGGGCCTGAGAGTAGAGCTGCAACGCGCTCTCGTTGTTGGGATTGAGTTGCATCGCCTTTTCCGACGCATCCTTGGCTGCCGGATAGTTTCGAACTGACATCTGGAGCATGGCATCGAGGGAATACAGCTGGCCGTTGTTGGGAATACGCTGCAACGCTGTTCCTACGCGATCCAGTGCGGCCTTGGGGTCCTTGGCTGCAAGGTCAAGCCGAGTCAGCGATGTGATGGCTTCGACAGAGTTGGGATCCTGCCGGAGCGCGTTGTTGTACATGGTGCGTGCTTCGGCAGACTGCCCTTGCGCCTGCGCAATCTGTCCTGACAACAGCATGGCACGCGTGTCGTTTGGATTCATTTTGCGCGCCGTGTCTACATCGGCCTGTGCGTGCGCCCATTCCTTACTGTTGGCAGCCGCAGTTGCGCGCCACATGTAAGCGTCCGGAAAGTTGGGGTGGAGGTTGATGGTGTCGTTGGCCACCTGAGCAAGCATGCTGCTGTCGCCGTGTGTGGTAGCGATCAGTGCCAGCCCCGTCTGTGCATCGAGGTTGCCGGGGTCGATGCGGACGACGGAACGATACGCAGTCTCTGCGGCATTGGCATCGTTTTTCATCAGCGCGGTGCGTCCCAGCATTAACTGCAGGGGCAGGCTCTCTGGCGCGCTGTGGACACCCTTTTGCAGCAACGTAAATGCATCGTCGACCTTGTTCTGCTTCAGCAAGAGAAAGGCATTGAGCACTTCTACCTGGGGATTCTTGCTGTCGGTTTTCGAAACATCGGTCAGCAGAGACTGTACGCCGGCAAGATCTCCCGCCTGCAACAGCACCTGAGCGTCGGCGATCTTGATGGCTGTGCTTTTGGGATGAGCCTGCAACAGCGAAGCGTAAGCCGCCTTTGCCTCTGGAACCTTCTTCTGTGTGAGATAGAAGTCCTTCAGTAAAGACACGGCGGCCTCGTTGTTCGGCATATCGTTCGCCGCTGCCTGCAGGGTCTGGATCGCGGCTGCCTCGTTCTTGTCCTTCAGGTACAAGCCGACCAGTGCAGTCCGCAGTTGCAGGGACTCCGGTGAAATCGCAATGGCGTCCTGCAGTTGTTTGACGGCACCCTGGCGATCGCCTGCATGCTCCAGCACCTGCGCCATCGCCACCCGCGCACCGGCGTTTTTCGGGTCGAGCGAAATAGCCCTCTGCAGTTCAGCTTGCGCATTTCCCAACGATGGGTCACTCGCCTGAAGCACCGCCAGCATGGTATGAAACGAGGAATTGTTCGGGTCCAATTCCAGTGCATGCTTTACGTCGTTTAGGGCTGCGGCAGTATCCTTGTGCGACACTTCCACCTGCGCACGCAAAGCATAAGCGTCTGCACTGTTTGGATCCAGCGCGAGAACAGCTTTTGCCTGGTCGAGCGCGCGGTCCGGAGCGCCGCCGGCAATCAGCATGCGGCCAAGATCGATGCGAGCTTTCTTGTTGGCTGGATCGAGGTCCACCGTGCGCATCAGCTCCTGGTAGGCGCTGATGGGAACGCCCATGTGCAAGTACACCTCTGCCAGTTCGTAGTGGGCCTTGCTGAAGTTTTTATCGATTTTGATGGCGTTTGAAAACTGAATACCTGCTTCGCGGTACTTGCCATCTTTCATATAGCGCTCGCCGCTCTCAAGGTATTTCTGTTTTTGAACGTTTGGATCCTTTTTGCAACCAGAAAGGCAGAGCACCAGGCTGCATGTTAGGACCGCAGCGCTAAAAGAGCCGTTCATAAGACGCGATGTCATCGTGAGTTCCTGAGCGTACCGCATGAGTACGTTTCTAGTTTGGAATGTAGGCGGGAAGCAAGGGAATAAGATGCTGCGTAAAGTGAACAGCACGGTCGTGAGCCGCGGTTGCCGGTTCACCCTGGACCACCGGCGTAATTACCCGGATGAGCGCTGCGTCGGTTCGACCGTACAGGATGGAATCCTTAAGCATCTGGAATTTGGCAGCGTAGTCGTTTGCCACGTTTTTGCCATGGCTACGATACCAGTAGAGAACTTCCTGACTGACGACGCCGTTGGAGATAAGGTATTCCCCTACCTGGTACTGCTTATCGCCGGGGATGATTTCCGTGGTTCCGGAAGACTCAAAGCTCCAACCGCCGCCGGGCAGGCAGTTTTGCGGCGAGTGAATGGACTGGCCTGAACGCTGTGTCGGAAAGTAGCCAATAAAGAGCCCCACCGATGGGACGCCCTTGCTGTTGTTGCGCTGATAGACGCGATTCACGAAGCTACCCTTGCCCAGAATATCCAGCGTTTCCTGAGGGATGGGGATGTCTTGCCCGCTCCAGTCGGCCAGGTGTGCCGGCAGCTGCGCCAGCGGAGTGCTGGGCGGTACATGATCGGTATCACCCCGCAGCCGAACCAGGGCAGTCGACGCAGCCAGAAGAAGAGCGACTGTCCAGATCTGCGCGTACTTCATGCGTGGGTAGCAGGAGGCCTGCGGCCCAGGCTCCGCGTGGCCAGATGGACGAGGTAAAGACAGGAAAGGGAAACCAGAAACATGAGCCAACCGGAGAATTCATGAAAGAAGCCGAGCGCCTTGTCAGGGTCCCAATATTGCACGCACAAACCCGTGCCAAAGATGCGCAGGGCGTTGGCAGCCACCGCGATCGGCAGGCTGCACAGCGCCAACAGGATGCGGCGAACTGTACTGCGCTCGAAAAGGTAACCGAAGATCACAGCGACCGTAAACAGACTCATCATCGACCGAATGCCGCTGCACGCTTCCGCAACCTCCAGCTGCATCGCCGGCAGGCTGATCACGTTGCCTTCTCGCAACACAGGAACCCCCGCAAGCGGCAGCATGCCGGATGCCACGCGCGAGGCAAGCAGTTGAAGGGGAAAGGTCAGCTGATTGAACAGCACCGAGGGCAGAGGGATGGCAAGCAGCAGAACGCCGATGGGAAAAGCTACGGCTCGCAGCATGCGCGTACCGGCCACGCTCCAGACGATGCCGGCTGCCAGCAACAGGAAGGAAAGTCGAGTCAGGAACAGGTCCGCACCGAACTTGCCGGTGAGCAGCATGAGCAAGGCCACTACCACAAGCGGGATGCCGGTCCACGCTGGGGTTACTGGAATTTTGGCGATGGATGTGCGGCGTTCCCATAACAGGAAACCGCTGAAAAGGGGGAGGATGAAACCGTGAGAAAAGTCCGGCAGGTCGTACCAGTCGTACACCAGCTTGGCACCTACCCCGGCGTAGAGCAGAACGACGCTGAGCAGCAGCAGCGCCATTGGCACGGCAAGGGTAAGGGGCAACGCCCTAGGCCTAATGGCGTTTGCAGACCGGTTTAGTACCGCAGCTTCACGCATAGACAGGACTGATCGCTCACGTTCATTCTGAGTTGCTAACGAAGGTGTCTAACTTTAACGCTGCACGGACTGCTTCCGGACACGCATCTCCGGACTGTGTTGGGCTAATCTGTATCCTATAGCAGTGCCGCGTACTCCAGAAAAGAGACGAGGCACCAACGGATAGTCCGTCTGGTTACAACAGTTCAAGTCAGTACTCTTAAGTAGTGGACAGGTTATGCGAAGTGCAGAATCATGAGGCACGGGCAGTGCACGCGATTGGGTAAGTGCAACGCTGTACAGGATTCTTCATGCGGTCCAGAATTTTTGTTTTGATAAGTGTCGTCACCCTTGCAGTGCAGGGCCAGCAAACGCGCCCGGTCATTCCGGCGCCTGCAGCTCCGCAGAGCAGTGGGGCTGCTTCGTCCAGTGTGCCGGTATCGGCCTCCGCGGACCCCAATACCCTTACTGTCTCGTCAGAGAGTTACATCATTGGCACGGGCGATACACTGCAACTCAACGTGTGGAAAGAGCCCACCCTGTCGAGCGGCGGGATTGCGGTCCGGCCCGATGGTCGAATTTCGCTGCCGCTTTTGGGCGACTTGCCCGCTTCGGGATTGACCCCCACGCTGCTGGGGCGGGACATTGCCGAGCGGCTGAAGAAATACATCACCGACCCACTGGTGACGGTGACCGTCATTGCTGTCGCACCGAAAGAGATCTTTCTTATCGGAGAGATTCAGAAAACGGGTCCGATTATTTTGACCCCCGGCATGAATACACTGCAGGCGATTGCAGCCGGAGGCGGACTTTCACCATTCGCCAAAAAGAAGCTGTACATCCTGCGCAAGGATGCCAAAGGCGAACAGAAGATTCCGTTCGATTACAAGAAAGCCTTGAAGACCGGCGATGCGCAGGGGATCACCCTTTTGCCGGGCGATACGATCGTCGTGCCTTGATTTCTCCATTTCTGCCCTGTTAGGAAAACTATGGCGTCAGTCAGTTCATCGGTTTTTTTTACATTATGCGTCGCAGCATCCTGTGGCAGTGGGTACTGCCAGGCCAACCCGGCGGCCACCGCGCCCGATCCGTACAGCGCTTTTGCACTTCCAAGTGTTGGGGGATCGCTGCGCTACTCGCTTACCGCGTCAGAGACGGTTCTGACCGGTTACAACGGCACCACCGGCGGCGGGGCGAACGCGTACACCAACTTTTCTGGAAACGTGGCGTACCTGTCGCGCAGTCAACGCCACCCGTTCAGCGCGGTCTACTCTGCCGGGTATCTTATCGGCAACTCTACGTTTCCGTCCTACGGCTACCAGGCTCTGTCCCTTTCGCAGGAGCTTCACACGCGCAACTGGGACTTCATTGTGGGCGACTCCGTCTCCTACCTGCCACAGACCCCCATCGGCAGCCTGTCTGGCATTCCGGGTTCCGGTGATCTCTCGATTCCGGCTGTCCAACTCAACACCACTCCCGGCCTGGATATCCTTACAACGTATGCAACGCGCGTGTCCAACGCGGCCAGCGGGACGGCAACACGACGCTTCACCCCCAGCACCAGCATTTCGTTCAACGGTGCCGACTTTATCCAGCGTTATACCGGCTCCTCCACCGGCTTTCAGGGGATCGACAACGATCAGCAAACGGGCGGCGCGACCCTGCAGCACCGAGTGGATGAGCTCACGTCTATCGGCGGCGGGTACCAGTTCACAAATTCCAGCTTTAACGCGAGCTACCTGGGACCGGGCACGTTTGGATTTCAGACCCACAGTGCGCAGCTTTTTATTACTCGGCAGTTGAGCCGCAACCTGAACCTGGTTGCGGGTGCGGGTCCGCAGTGGGCGGTGTCCGGCAGCAATGGCGGCGTCACGAACGGAACGTCCCTGTCAGTAGCGGTAAACGCCGCCCTGACATACCAGGCGAAGCGGTTCGGCTCCTCGATCAGCTATGTGCGGGGCATCAACAACGGTAATGGTGTGACAATAGGCGCCCGGCAAGACTCTGTGATCGCGAACATCACCCGGCCTTTTGCACGGATTTACAACGTGGGCGGCATCGTTGGATTCAATCACTCGCAACAGTTGAGCAATTCCCTGCTGCCCGCCTATAGCAGCTCCGGTGTGATTGCAGGAGCGCAGATCTCCGCCCAGGTGCGACAGCCGCTCTCCGTTTTTGCAAGCTACACGCTGCAGCGGCAGCTGTTCGACGGGTATTCCCCTGCCGGCATTGCCTTCAACGGTCTCACGCAGTACGCAACCTTTGGCGTAACGTACTCTCCCAAAGCGCTTTTTCACAGGAACTAGCTTCATGCTTGGACACCGATCGCTCAACCTGGACGACTATCTCAGCATCCTGAAGCGGCGCGGCTGGATAATGCTGCTCCCGCTTATCCTTCTGCCGATTCTTACAGTTGCGTACAGCTACACCATTCCCCCGCAGTTTCTGTCGCAAACGCTGGTGCTTGTTGAGGGTCAGCGTGTGGCTGAAGGCATCGTAAAGCCTGTGATCTCGGCCGATCTGGATAGCCGACTTTCCTCGATGAAGGAACAGATCCTGAGCCGGTCGAGCATTCAGCCCATCATCGACCGCTACAACCTGTACGCCGACAAGAAGATGTCGATGGATGACCGCATCGATGCGACGCGCAAGAACATCGACATCAAAACCATCACCTCAGACACGGGACGCGGCAGCGGTCTGCCTGGCTTTTATATCGCGTTCAGGTTTGGCGACCCGCACACGGCGCAGCAGGTGTGCACAGAAATTACCTCGCTGTTTATCAATGAAAACCTGCGGTCGCGGTCCGACTCTGCTGAGGGTACGGTCGACTTTTTGAAGAGCCAACTGTCCGATGCAAAACGCAACCTGGATGAACAGGACGCGCGCCTGGCTGCTTTCCAGCAGAAGTACATCGGCCGTCTGCCGGGTGAAGAGGCGACCAACAGCAATATGCTTTCGTCGCTGAATACGCAGCTAGAGGCGGCAACACAGGCGCTGGCTCGCATGCAGCAGGATAAGACGTTTGCAGAGTCTATGCTGGCCCAGCAACTGGGGACGCAGAGCATGGCGAACGCGCCGGCTTCTCCAGTGCCCATGGCACCGGTGAACAGCGCGGCCATGGACGAGCTCATGACTCTGCAGGGGCAGCGAACCGAGCTGCTCACCCATTACACCGCGGACTACCCGGACGTCATTGCGCTTGACCGACACATCGCAGAGCTGCGCCGGCAGATTGCGCGGACGCCCATACCTCGAACTTCCTCGGGTGCTCCGATCGCCGCCAAGCCTGATACCGCCGGCATCCAACAACTTCGCGCGCAGATCCAGGCAGCGCAGTTCGGCATCGAGCAGAAGCGGCAGGAGCAGGCACAGATCCAGGGTGCCATCGGCAACTACCAGTCGCGCGTCATGACCAGTCCGGCCATTGACCAGCAGTACAAGCAGCTGACCCGCGACAATCAAACGGCCCAGCTGTTTTACGATGATCTGCGCAACAAGATCAACAGCTCGCAGATGGCGACGGACCTGGAGAAACGGCAGCAGGGCGAGCAGTTCCGCCTGATGGACGCGGCAAACCTGCCGGAGGCGCCCTTCTCCCCAAAGCGCAGTGTCTTTCTGACAGGTGGTATCGCTGCCGGCTTCTTCATCGGCCTTATCCTTATTGCTCTGCTGGAGTTTAAGGACACGTCCATCCGGGGCGAACGAGACATCTGGGCGTTTCTGGAGCTGCCGGTGCTCACGAGTATTTCGTTGTCAAACCAGGTTCCTTCAAGCTCACGAAGCCTGGGACGAAACTGGTTTCGGCGCATCTTCCTGCAGCGTGTCCGCAGGTCCACCGCACCTGAGCCCGCCAAAGGATAGTCCGCATGTACGAACAGTTCTTTGGCCTAAAGAAGAACCCCTTCGGCTCCAGCCCCGACCCAGAATTTCTCACGGTGACTCCTCATACGCGGGAAGCCATGGCAGGCATGAAGTACGGCATCACCGCCAGCAAAGGCATCCTGGTGCTGACGGGAGAGGTGGGAACGGGAAAGACGCTGCTGTTGCGCACCGCACTGGCACAGTTTAGCGAGGCAAGTATGCACTTCGCGTACGTGTTCAATCCGCGGATGGATGCGCTGGAGTTCTTGGAGTACGTTCTGTGGGACTTTGGCCTGGAGCCTGTCGCGCGCACAAAATCCGCAATGCTGCACCAGCTCAACCGCTTTTTGCTGGAATGCCACCGAGAGCGGGAGATCTGCTTTATCGTCATCGACGAGGCGCAAGAATGCTCGTGGGAGTTGCTGGAAGAGGTTCGCCTGCTGACCAACCTGGAGACCTCCTCGGAGAAGCTGGTGCAGGTCATCCTGTCCGGACAGCCCGAACTGGAAAAGAAACTTCGCCTGCCGAACGCTCGGCAGATCCGCCAACGAATCGCGCTGTGGTGCCGCACGTTCCCGCTGACTCCGGCGGAAACGTCTGCCTACATCACCAACCGACTGCAGGTTGCAGGCACGTCTGAAAAGGTCTTCTCCGACGTTGCCGTCAGCCGCATCTATGAGCTGACCGGTGGCATTCCGCGCATCATCAACGTGATCTGCGAACATGCCTTGATCCTGGCGTACGTTCACCAGGAAAAGAAGATCTTCAAGGGTATTGTGGACGCAGTCGCCGGAGATTTGATGCTGGAAGCAGATGGCGAAACGGTCGATACATCGAACGGGGACTATACGTTCCCACAAAGGCCATAGACACTATCTCCGGAGGCGTCTGCGCACACAGACGCGACACGGGCTACTTCCAGGAAGGACGGCACCACCTATGAGCAGAATCTACGACGCTCTGCTGCGCGCCGAAAAGGACAGAGCATCGGAGTCAGCGATGTCCGGCGAGGGTAGCAAGGGCGCAAACGCGCCACTCGGCTCTGATGGTCGCAGCCCAAGCAACGACGAAACAGAATTCCGCGGGTCCAGCTCCAACGTACTTCAAGGCATGGAGAAGGCGCAGGCAACTGCGGAGGATGACCTGCCCTTCGTTGTGCGCGAGCAGGCGATGTTCTCCGCTGCACCGGAACCGCCGTACGTTCCGCCGCAGGAGAGGCGCACCGCCGTTTTTGACGATCCGCGCTTCACGAGCAGAAGCGCTGTAGCCGAGGCCGGTGTCGCTGAGGCCGGGTTTGCGCCCCCGGCATCCGACGCTTCTTTCGGCTCACAAGACTTCCCAGAAGCGCCGAAACCGGAGATGTCCGCGTGGATGTCCGGAACGTTTGGAGAACCCAGAGAGGTCGCGTGGCATCCAGATCGAAAGTCGCTGCCTGCGCTGGAATCCCGCGGTGCGCTGATCGAACAGATCCGCGTACTCCGTTCGCGTTTACATGAAATCCGCCTCGACCGGTCCCTCAAAGTCATCATGATTACCAGCGGTCTGCCGCAGGAAGGCAAGAGCTTTGTCGCCTCCAACCTGGCTGTCGGCATAGCCAAGTTCCGCAACCAGCGTGTGCTTTTGATTGACGCCGACATGCGACGCGGCAGGCTGCATACCGTGCTTGGAGCGCCGCAGGAACCGGGTTTGACGGACTACCTCGCAAACAGGGCCTCACTCGCTGAGGTCATGCAGCAGATGGAGCGGCCTGAGTCTGGGGAGTTCAAGAATCTTGCGTCCCTGACCTTCATCGCCAGTGGGCACGATGCCGACAATGCAGCAGACCTGTCGGGCAATGGGCGTTTCCAACGGCTTATTCAGGCCGTATACGAACATTTCGATTGGATTATTGTGGATTCATCGCCAGTAACCCTGGTTGCCGACGGTGTGAATCTCGCACGAGTATGCGATGGCGTGGTCATGGTGGTGCGCGCGGGAATCACAAAGTATGAAGTGGCTCAGCGCGCCCAACAGGAGCTGAAGGCGGCGAAGATCGTGGGTGTCGTCCTGAATGCGATCCAAAACGCGCCTGAAGTCGGATATTACGGGTACGACGGGTAAGTGGCAGTGGGAACAGCGTGATCCGTTTTCTGAACGTTTACATCTCGACCCGCACCGTGGTGCTGTTGCTGGGTGAAGCTGCATTAGTCATGGCCTGTTTTTTGGCGGCAAGCAGCATTCTGCTTGGCCCGGATCTGGGCCTGGTGCTGCTGTATGAGGACGGGTTGCTGAAACTGGCCGGCCTGACGCTGGTCACGGTCGTGCTGTCGTACTACTTCGACCTATATGAACCGCAAACCGTGTCTGTGCAGCACGAAATCTACTTCCGCATCCTGCTTGTACTCGGTTTTTCCTGCCTCCTGCTAGCGGCGGGCATGTTCTTCTGGCCAGACATTGCCATCCGGCCAAACCTGTTTGCGCTTGGCTTCCTTCTGCTCGCGCCGGCACTCATCTTCTGGCGCAAGGCGTATGTGTGGATTGTCAATCTGCCATTGTTTCGGGAACGGGTTTACGTGCTCGGAGGCGGGGAACAGGCCCGGTCCACCGTCCACCTTCTGCAGACCCGCCGTGACATGGGCATGGAGGTGTTGAGTTGGAAGCCTGCAGAGAGCGACAGCCCTGAGGTCAATCGCGCTGCGTGGGCGGCGGAGCTGCTGCGGTTAAGCACAGGCAAGCAGCAGGTGCAGCGCATCATCGTCGCGCTAGAAAACGGCCGCAACCAGATGCCGGTGGACGAACTGCTGCAGGCGCGGCTGCGCGGTGTGCCGGTAGAGCGGTCCACCGACATTCGGGAGAGGCTGCTGGGGAAGATTGAGATCAGCGGCCTGCAGCCCAGCATGATGTTTTATGGCGAGGGCTTTCGCGTGAAGCGTTCCGAGCAGCTGGCACGCCTTCTGCTGTCCGCCGTTGCCGCAGGCGTCATTCTGCTGCTGTTTCTGCCATTCTTTCCCCTTGTGGTCCTGGCCATCCGGCTTACGTCCGAGGGGCCCATCTTCTTTCGGCAAACGCGTGTGGGTATGGGCGGCAAACCATTTTTTGTGTACAAGTTCCGTTCCATGCGCACAGACGCCGAGGCAGCCGGGGCCAAATGGGCGGTCAAGAACGATCCCCGTGTCACGGCGATCGGCACGTTTCTGCGAAAAAGCCGTATCGATGAAATCCCGCAACTGTGGAACGTGCTGCGCGGCGATATGGGTCTGGTCGGACCGCGCCCGGAGCGACCGGAGTTTGTGCCCTACCTTGCGGAACACCTGCCGTTCTACAACCTGCGCCACCTCGTGCGGCCAGGACTCACCGGCTGGGCCCAGGTGCGTTACGGCTATGGAGCCACGTTGGACCAGGCGCGCGAAAAGCTGGAATACGACCTGTACTACATCAAACACATGACCCTGGGAATGGATCTGCTGGTCATGTTCGAGACGATCAAGACTATTGTTCGCCGACGCGGCCAGTAGCACTGCAGCGGTGAACTACCTGCTTGGCATGCCGCAGTTCACCGAAGCGCGATCTCCAGCGGCGCCGGCATCGTAGCTTCCTGCTTGTACCAGGCTACGGTCTGCTCCAGGCCTGCGCGAAAGTCCTGCATGGGCTGATACCCAAGCTCGTCCCGGCCGCGCGTGATGTCCGCAAGGGAATGCTGTACGTCGCCCGGACGGTTGGGACCGTAGTTCGGCGGGTACGGAAAGTGAAGGATGTCTGCAAGATGGTGGTAGAGGTCGTTCAGGGTGTGGCTGTGGGCTGTGCCTACGTTGAAGACCCGGCCGGTCGCCACCGAAGCATCCGCCGCGGCAGCAAGCAGGTTGGCCTGCACCGCGTTTGAGATGAAGGTAAAGTCGCGGCTGACGTTTCCATCGCCATTGATGGTGGGTGTCTTCCCAAGGAGCATCTGGTGAATAAACTGGGCAATCACACCGGAGTACGGCGAATCCGCCGCCTGCCGCGGACCGAAGATGTTGAAGTAGCGCAGGCACACGCCCTGCATGCCGTACACCTTGCAAAAGCTTTGGATGTAGTACTCGCAGGCGAGCTTTTGCACGGCGTAGGGCGACAGGGGCATGGGCATCATGTCTTCCTGCTTGGGCTGGGTGGGCTGGTTGCCATAGGCCGAGCTAGATGCGGCATACACAATGCGCTTCACACCCGCGTCGCGTGCCGCCAGCAACACCTGCAGCGTTCCATCTATGTTGGATTGGTGCGAGGTCAGCGGGTCTTTGACCGACCGCGGCACCGAAGCCAGCGCCGCCTGGTGCAGGATGATGTCGACTCCGTCGCATGCCTCGCGCAGTAGATGCGGGTCCTGGATGTCGCCCTGGTACAGCCGCACGTCCGATCGAATGCTCTCAAGGTTTTCCAGCCTGCCTGTCACCAGATTGTCTATGCCCTGCACCTGGTGGCCTTGCAGAACCAGTTCGTGGGCAAGCGACGATCCTATAAAGCCTGCAATGCCGGTGATGAGATATCGCGCCATGCCGTCACTCTTCTATTGAACTTTCCACCAAAGATGGAACGAACACTCTCTCCATTTGACCAGATGTACCGACCCAGCGGCGCGATAGATCGCGAGGCTGATCACACGGAAGTTGCAAGTATGCCATTCCTGCGCATTCCGCGGCAGAAGGCGGCGAACAGGATGAAATAATGCACCTGTATGTCTCCTCTTTGCACGACTCCCCTTGCTGCAGACCGGCTCAAACGCCTTCACGACCGCAGTGCCGCAGTGGGCATCATTGGCCTTGGATATGTCGGTCTCCCGTTGTCCATGCTGCTCGCAAACGCCGGTTTCAAGGTCACCGGCTTCGACGTCGACCAGAAGAAGATCGACAGCTTGATGGCCGGGCAATCGTACATCTTTCGCATTCCGTCTGAAGACATTCAGGGCATCCGCAGCATGGGCTTTACGGCAACCGCCGACTTCAGCAGGCTCACAGAGCAGGACGCGATTCTGCTCTGCGTTCCCACCCCGCTCACGGAGCATCATGAGCCGGACCTGTCCTACGTGGAGAACACCGCGAAGATGATTGCGCCGTGGCTCCAGGCCGGCCAGCTCGTTGTGCTTGAGAGCACAACTTATCCCGGCACCACCGAAGAAATCCTGATTCCACTGCTTGAAGCGGGCAACAAACAGGGCCTAAAGGTCCAGCAGCCGAACGCTCCACTGGTCGACTCCGGTGTGTTTTATGTCGCGTTCTCGCCAGAGCGTGAAGACCCCGGCAACACTACCGTGGCGCGACACAACATACCCAAGGTTGTCGGCGGTCATGAGCCCACCGCGGCAGAGCTTGCGTCGACCCTCTACGAAGCGATCTTCACGCGTACCGTTCGCGTCAGCACAACCCAGGCCGCTGAGATGACCAAGCTGCTTGAGAACATCTATCGCTGTGTCAACATCGCGCTGGTTAATGAAATGAAGATCCTCGCGCTGCGCATGGGCATCGACATCTGGGAGGTGATCGACGCAGCCGCCACCAAGCCATTCGGTTTTCAGGCCTTTTACCCTGGCCCTGGCCTTGGCGGTCATTGCATTCCCATCGACCCCTTTTATCTTAGCTGGAAGGCCAAAGAGTTCGGCTTTCATACCCGTTTTATCGAACTTGCCGGCGAGGTAAACGAGGCCATGCCGGAGTTTGTTGTGCAGCAGGTCGCACGCGCGCTCAACAGCCGAAAGAAACCGTTGAACGGCTCGAAGGTACTCATGCTCGGCATGAGCTACAAAAAGGATATCGACGACCTGCGCGAGTCTCCGTCACTGACGCTGATCGAATTATTGCGCGAAGAGGGCGCGGACGTGGTCTACAACGATCCCTACCACCCTACAGTCGGCCGTGGTCGCCGTTACAACCTCAACATGACATCGACGCCGCTCGACGATTTGGGGCAGTATGACTGCGTTCTGATCGCGACCGACCATTCCGATTATGACTACGCCAAGATCGTCAGCGAGAGCCAGCTGGTGGTCGATTCGCGCAACGCGACCAAGGGTATTCAGGCCGGCAACCTGATCCGCTGCTAGCAGAACGAGCTGCAGAAGAGGGAGTGTCGAACGTGCCGGGGAACATGCCAAGAGGCAGATTTTCAGAGGACGTGGCGCGCTATCGCGGCAAAGGCTACGCCGGCCACAGACTGTGGCTGGAGCCGGCGCTGTGGGCCATCGGCAGCCACCGCCTGGGCAACTGGCTACACATCGACCCACCCGCATTCCCGCTCCGCCTGCCGCTCAAGGCGTTCTCGTTTGTGTTGCGCAAGTTTTGCGAGGTGTTCATGGAGATGGCCATTGACCCGCAGGCCACGATCGGCGGCGGCTTGTACATCGGCCACATCGGCGGCGTGCACATCAATCCCGGCGCGGTGCTGGGCCGCAACTGCGACCTTGCCCACCGCGTCACCATCGGTGCCTCCGCCATGGGCCGCGGCGGCATTCCCGTGCTGGGCGACGAGGTGTACATCGGCACGGGTGCCGCGCTGGTGGGCAAAATTCGCATCGGCAGCGGTGCCAAGATCGCGGCCAACAGCCTCGTCATCAGCAACGTGCCTGCCGGAGCAACGGTGATGGGCGTACCGGCACGCATCATCATGCAGCCGGCAAAAGCTGGTGCGGGTCAGGCATCAGTGGTCGCCGCAGCAGATGCACCTGCTGCTATCGAAACTGCGGAGGTTCCTCATGCTTGAGCCGGCAGAACGCGACGCGCTTCGCAGCCAGCTTCGTTCGGCTGTGGCAGACAAGCGACCGGCAGAGGAGACCCTTGTCAGCATCGGCAGGCTCTATCGCGACGGCAAGGCATCCGACGCCCTGCTCTGTGCGCGCACTCTGCAGGCCATCACCCCCGATCTACTGCAGCAAGGTAGCCGGGAAATCAGCGCCTTTATCGCGCGCTCCGTTTCGCTGGAGCCGGTGCTGGCCTTCATGCAGATTGAAGCCGCGCTTGCAGGCTTCATCCTTACCGCGGAGTTTGGCGGCTATGGCTCGTTCATGGACGAGATGCTGAACGGCGCTGGGCCTCTTCATGCAACATCCAACTTCGACCTGATCCTTCTCGCAACCGATCTTGAAGACTTCGCGGGAGCCCTGCCGGACCTGTGTGCCAGTGGTCGTGGCGATGGCGTTGCTGCCGAGATCGCAGCGTGCATTGATCGCCTGCGCTCCATGCTGGTTGCGCTCCGCAGCCGTGTTCGCAGCCGCATCCTGGTGCAGGGTTTCGTCGTTCCAGATCGCACCGCACTCGGCGACACCGGTGAAAGCAATCTCCCTGGAGGCCTGCGTGCAGCAATACGTCAGCTCAACACACAGATCACGCAGGTCTGCACTGAAGTCTCCTCTTGCACGTTCTTCTCGGTAGAGGATGTGGCTGCACGCTTTGGCAAGGCGCGCTGGTTTGATGCTCGTCTTTTCCTTTCCTCGCGTGTGCCCTTTGCGGCCGCCGCCTTTCCTGCGTACGCGCAGGCATTTGCGCATACCGTGCGCGTTCTGTTTGGGCCCATGCGCAAGGTCCTGTGCACAGACCTGGACGCTACACTTTGGGGTGGCATCCTGGGCGAAGACGGACCGGATGGCATCGCCACCGGCACCACCTTCCCCGGCAACTGCTACCGCGCCTACCAGCAGTACCTGCTGCGGCTGCGTGCGCGTGGTGTGCTGCTTGCGATCGTCTCGAAGAACAATCTGGCTGACGTGGAGGAGGCATTCGCTCTGCGTTCCAAAGACCTCGCTCTCACGCTTGAGGATTTCTCGGCACGCAAGATCGGCTGGGGCGAAAAGGCCCTGGCCTTACAGGACATCGCGCGCGAACTCTCGCTGGGCGTCGATGCCTTTGTCTTTGTCGATGACAACCCCGCGGAGTGCGAGGCCGTTCGCTTGGCGTTGCCGGAGGTCGCAGTCGTCCACGTGCCTGCCGACGAGCCATGGCACTACGTCGAGCGGCTGCAGCAGGGTGGCTACTTTGATACGGCCGCCATCAGCGACGACGACCTGCACCGTGCCGATCACTACCGCAACGAGGAACAACGCCACACGTTGCAGCAGAGTGTGAGCAGCCGCGAAGATTTTCTGCAATCGCTGGACATCGTGTGCACCTTGCTGCCGGCGACTGAAGCTCCCCTGGCACGCTCTGTCCAACTGCTGGGCAAGACCAATCAGTTCAACATGACCACACGCCGCCATGGTGCTGCGGAGATCGAGCAGTTCCACTCCACGCCGGGTGGACAGGCTATTGCCCTGCGCGTGCAGGACCGCTTTGGCGACAGCGGCGTGGTTGGACTTCTGCTTGCACAAACGGCGGGCGAGGTTTGCCGCATCGACACGCTGCTGCTGTCGTGCCGCGTGATCGGCCGTGATATCGAGCGTGCCCTGCTTGCAGAAGCGGCGCGCCGAGCGAGCAACGACGGCGCACGTTGGTTGATTGGCGAGTTCGTGCCCACGAAGAAGAACGGCCCAGCCGCCGGCTTCTACACCGCATGCGGCTTCACCACCGACATACCTGAAGGCGTGCCTGCACCGTCGCAGGACGGAGCCAGCCTTTGGTATTGGTACGATCTCCACTGGGGCAACCCACCCGTTCCAACGTTTCTCACCTTTGAAGGAGGGGACCATGAGCCAGCCATTGCCGGCGTCTCTGCGTGACCTTGTCGCCGACACGCTGGAGATTGAACCGGACGAGGTCACGCCGGAACTAAACACGGAGACCGCGGAGAACTGGGACTCCTTCCGGCACCTGCAGCTCATGCTCGGCGTGGAAGGCGAGTACGGCATTCAGTTCGATCCCTCAGCCATCGCGCACCTCACGTCAGTCGCTGCGATTCAGGACGCGCTGATCAAAAAGGGTGTGACATTCTGAGCGACGGAACACCCGCAACGAACCCTGCCGCTGCGTTCGGCTTTCGCCTGCACCACGTGGGTGTAGCCACACGCAAGCTGGCGCAAACCACGCAGATGCTGGAGTCGCTCTTCGGCTACCGCACCATTGCCGGCCCGTTCGCCGATCCCATCCAGCGGGTCTCCGTCAGCTTTCTTACTCTGGCCGCCAACGATGCAGTTGAGGTTGAACTTGTGGAGCCATTGAGCGATGACTCTCCGGTCACCGCCATTCTGAAAAAGGAAGGAGGCACGGCATATCACCTGTGCATGGAAACCGCTGACCTGGATGCTGCGCTCGCCCACAGCAAGACGCTGGGCTGCATGCTTGTCAGTCCACCTGCACCGGCTGTTGCCTTCGGCGGGCGGCGCATTGCGTGGCTTTACACACCCACGCGGCAGTTGATCGAGCTTGTCGAGACTACCGCATCAGCTGCTGCAGCAGACAGCGAAGCAGGGGCCTGATCCGCATGCGCGAAAGGAACAGTGCGCAAGCCGCGACGGCATCGGCACCACACCTCTTGCCCTTGCTGTACCACGAGTTGCGGCCTGAGCCTTCCTCGTACTCCTACGTGCTCCCTTGCAGCCGCTTCGCTCAACATATTGACTTGTTCGCAAGACTGCGAACAGCAGCACCAGGCAATTACACACCGCTGTTTACCTTTGACGACGGTCACCTTTCCAATCACGCCTACGCCATGCCCATGCTCGACCGTGCCGGGGAGAGTGCGCACTTTTTCATCACCGCTGGTTGGACTGGCACCCGCACCCGCTACATGACTCCGCAGCATCTGCGCGACCTGCATGCCGCGGGCCACACGGTAGGCGCACACGGCTGGAGTCACACCCTGCTGACGGCATGCAGTGACGCCGACCTGAAGCGCGAACTGAACGACGCACGGGCCGCTCTGGAAGACTGGCTTGCGGCACCAGTCACCTCCATGTCCCTGCCCGGTGGCCGGTTCGATGCGCGGGTGCTGCGCGCCTGCAGCGAAGCCGGCTACAGCACCGTGTGGACCTCAACCCCACACACCACACACACAATCAGTGCTGCGCAGGTCGGTCGTTTCAACATCCTCGCCGGAGTAACAGACGACTTCCTCGAGCAACTCCTCAACCCTGCAAGCGGCGTCCTGCAACGAGCAACTCGGACCTCGCGCCTGAAGGCCACGGCACAGCAGCTCCTGGGAGACCGGCTCTACGCGCGGCTCTGGGCAACGATCAACAGGCATGAGCCGGATACCCCTGAAGGCTCCGAGCTGTGACGGTCATGCACGTCATCAGCAGTGGCGGCATGTACGGCGCGGAGGCCGTCATCCTCAATCTGTCGCATGCGATGAACAGCGCCGGCGACACGGGTGTCGTCGCATCGTTCAGCAACGCCAGCCATCAGCTTCATGACCGGGCCCTGGCCGAAAATCTGTCATCGCTGCTGCTTCCCTGCCGGGGCCAGTTCAGCCCAGCCACACTGCACGCCATCCGAGATGCCGTGAGGCAACACGGCGTCGACGTCGTCCACGCACACGGCTACAAGGCCGACCTGTATGCGTGGGCGGCACTGCGCGGCAGCGGCATCCCGCTCGTCTCCACGTGCCACACCTGGTACGACAACGATCTCGCTGTGCGGATCTATGGGGCGCTCGATCGAAGGGTTCTACGCAGCTTTGCACGTGTGGTCGCGGTGTCGGCCCAGGTGGAGCGACAGCTGCTGCATAGCGGCGTGGCTACGGAGCGCATCTGCCGCATTCGCAACGGTATTGACCTTGACCCATACACCGCCATCGCTCAACAGCGCGCTTCCGGCAAGGGTGGATCAGGTCTTACCGTGGGACTTGTAGGCCGCCTCGCACCAGAGAAAGGTGTCGATCTCTTCCTCACGGCAGCTGCCTCGGTCGCAGAATTTATGCCGAACGTAAATTTCGTTGTCGTTGGCGAAGGTGCGGAGCGCAGCAAGCTTCAGCGGCAAATTCAACAACTCGGCCTGCATGATCGCGTTCGCCTCCTTGGCCATCAACACGCCATGCCGCCGGTCTACGCTCAAATGGATCTTCTGGTCTCCGCGTCGCGACAGGAAGGTCTACCCGTCGCCCTTCTAGAGGGCATGGCCAGCGGCCTGCCGTTGGTGGCCACTGCTGTGGGCGAGGTACCAACGCTCGTCCTGCCCGGCACGACCGGCCTGCTCGTGAAAGCCGGCGACACCGCGGCTTTGGCTGCAGCCATGTTGCAGCTCTTAGAAAGCTCCGATTCACGCTGCGCCATGGGCCAGAACGCACGCATGCTGATAGAGGAAAAGTTCTCCGTGACTCGCATGGCTGCGGAGTACAGCGACGTCTACCGGCGGGGGGA
>CAHJWI010000020.1 GCA_903642225.1 Acidobacteriaceae bacterium
GTTGCGGCTTGGAGGTCCTGCTTGCTGAGCTGGAGGTCGGGGAGGAAGACTTCGCCGGTGTCGAGCGAGATGCGGCCGAGGGTAGTGTCGCGGACGGCGCGTGGCTGCTCGTTGATTTCTTTGAGCATGAAGTGCTTGTAGCCGGCTTTTTCAGCCTGGATGGGGTCCCAGGTGATGCGCTGCGGGGGGCGGCTTAGGGGGTTGCCGTCGAAGTCGGTGAAGGTGACGCCGTGGGGGGTGAGGATGGCGGTGTCGCCGTCGTGGAGGAAGACGATGTCGCGGGTGTGGTGGAGGATGCCGGGGACGTCGGAGGCGACGAAGTATTCGCCGTCGCCGATGCCGATGACGGCGGGTGGGCCGGAGCGGGCGGCGACCAGCTTGTTGGGTTCGCGGGCGGAGAGGACGCCGATGGCGAAGGCGCCGGTAAGGTGTTTGACGGCGCGGCGGACGGCTTCTTCGAGGGGGAGGACTGGCCGTCCGGGCGAGGGCGCTTCGCGCGTTTCCACGATGGCCTCGGATTCGTTGGCTTCGAGGACGGCTTCGTGGGTGTCGGAACCCACCCTAACCTTCGTTGAAGGTGGGGCACCCGGACTGGTCACTACTCCGGCGGCTTTGTTGAGTTCGTCTTCGATGAGGTGGGCGATGATCTCGGTGTCAGTCTGGCTGACGAAGGTGTGGCCCTTGGCGATGAGGGCGTTCTTGAGGGCGATGTAGTTTTCGACGATGCCGTTGTGGACGACGACGAGGGTGCCGGAGCCGTCGCGGTGGGGGTGGGCGTTTTCTTCTGTGGGGCGGCCGTGGGTGGCCCAGCGGGTGTGGCCGATGCCGTAGGTGCCGACGAGGGGGTCCGTTTGAAGGACGGCTTCGAGGTTGGTGAGCTTGCCGGGGGCGCGGCGGACGTCGAGGTGGCCGGGGTTGGCGGGGTTGCCGGCGACGGCAATGCCGGCGGAATCGTAGCCGCGGTACTCCAGGCGGCGCAGACCTTCAACGATGAGGGGGACGACTGACTTGGGGCCGATGTAACCGACGATTCCGCACATGGTAGCCAGTGTAGATGGTGTGCGGGTGACGGGGGCATGCTGCCGTTGGGGGACGGCAGCATCCTGGGTGACGGGGCTGGTGTGCCGGCGTTACTTTTTGGCGACGGCGCGGTGGGCGATGTGGGTGACGGAGCCGTCGGGCATGACGATGTACTTATCTCCGGTGACTTCCTCAATGTAGGAGTTGGTGGTGCCGACGCGGGTGACCTCGCGAGCGTCGGACTGGCCGGGTGCGACGAGGACGAAGTGCTTGCCGTCACCGGTGTCCTGGACGGGAGATTTGCCGGTTGGTGCGGCGGCGGGTGGGGCGGAGGCTGCGGCAGCGACAGCGGCCTGGGTGGGAACAGCGGGCGGGGTTGCGCCGGTGAAGGCCTCCATGCGGCCGGTCTGGCGGAAGTGGATGTATTCGGGTCCCTTGATGCCGGCGATGCACTGGGAGTAGGCGTCGAGGCCGACCTGCTGGCTGGTGCCGGTGGTGCTGGCGACGGCTTCGCTGTTGCGCTCGGTACGCTGGGTGGCGCCGGTCGCGGCAGCGGTCTCAGCACCATTGTTGTTGTGGCCGTAGTTCCACCAGCCGTAGCCGGTGTTTTTGCGGGAGATGGCGCTGGTGGCAGCGCCGGTGATGCCGGTGACCGCGCCCTGCTTCATCTTGTCGTTGTCCTGGCCGTGTTCGCGCTTGTGCAGGGTGTCCTGCTCGGTGGCGAGCTGGGAGCTGGCCTGGTCGCGGCAGGTGGCGATTTGCTGGGGGGTGATGGGCATCATCTCCATGGTGATGCCGTCGGCGGGGGCCGCCGCGGGGGCCTGTGCATGGACGGAGAGAAGAGCTGGAGAGAGAACGAATGCGAGAGAAAGGGGAATGCGAGCCACAAGGCCTCCTGAATCACTGCGTGCGGAACGGAGCTGCTCCAAGTGCAAAGTTAAACGTTTTGGAACGCGACTGCCGGGGAAAAGGGGAGCGCCAACAAGATAGAACCGAATTTGGGGGAGCGCAATGATTTTCACCGGCAATTGGTTAGATTGCACAAGGAATGCCGCAGCGCCGGCCGACGCACGCGGACGACCCAACGACTCCGGTGGAGATCGACCTGCTACTGGTGACCGGTAGCTGCGTCGGCCAATTCAGCCCCGGGCGCATACCGTTTCTGGATTTTCTGCGGCGGTGTTTGGCGGTGCAAAGCTACCTTTGTATGCAGAGTTTGATGTATATGTGCGCGTACATTGCATAGTTATGCAGCAAGGTGTCTCTGGCGTTAATTCCCGGGATGTTTGCTGGACTTTGTATGTGCTCACGGCAGAGACTTAGAAGATTGGCAGCAGATTGCAGATTGCTGCGGTAAAGGTATGTCATGTTTTCTAAGAAGGTTACTGATTTACTACAGGACGGGGTAAGGCTTTCGACGGAGTTGGAACGGCATGCGCCATTAGCGCTTGTGCCGCGCGGCACTCAAGAAAGACGCCAAAGGGCAAAGGCCTGGCCCGAGCTTGTTCGCATCAGTGCGCGGCGGTGCTCTGCCTTTTTTGCAGAAGCTGCAGTCCTGGTGCTTGTGTTTGGAGTGCTGGACTTCTTTATGCAGCACGGCCACATTGAGGGTGGGTGGGTGGCAGGTGCTCTGCTGATCAGCGTGGGCCTATTGGCGGCGAGCGTAACAACAGAGTTCAGCGCGCGGCGCTGGCTTGGAGCGCAACCTTAGCTTTGCCGATGAGGAGCAGGAAGCTGGATGCGAGTGAGTTCGGATCCTGCTTCGCAGGTTTTATCAGGCTGCGGCAAGGTTTACGGCGAAATAGTCGTTGGCATCGGTAAAGGTCTCCGCGACGGAAAATCCGCTCGCTTTGAGTAAGTCCGCGATACTTTCGCAGGTGAATTTGTAACTGTTTTCGGTATGGATGGATTCGTTCGGCTGAAACAGCACACTTAAGCCGAGTGCGGGGATGCGTACAGTTTGACGGCGCGTGCTGCGTAGGTGCATTTCGATGCGGGAGTGTGCGGTGTTGAAGTGGGCGGCGTGGCTGAAGTGTGCAAGGTCGAAGTTGGCGTGGAGTTCGTGATTGAGGCGGTGGAGCAGGTTGAGGTTGAAGGCTTCGGTGACGCCTTCGGAGTCGCAGTAGGCGCGCTCGAGAACGGCGGTGTCCTTGACGAGATCTGTACCGAGGAGGAGGGTGTCGCCGGGCTGTAGTTGGTCGCGCAGTTTTCGCAGGATAGCCGCGGCTTCAGAGGGCGCAAAATTGCCGATGGATGACCCGATGTAGAGGGCGAGGGTTGGGCCGTTGTGGGTGGGGACGTCGAGGGTGCCGGTGACGTAATTGGCGATCTGCGGCTCGACGGTGACTTGTGGTTGTGTTGCGGCGATGGAGTCGCAGGCCTCATTGATGGCGGAAGCGGAAACGTCGATGGGGAGGTAACTTGTGGGACCCTGGGCGCGGGTGGCTGCGGCGAGCAGGATGCCGGTTTTGCTGGCGGTTCCGGCGCCGAGTTCGAGGATGCGGAGTGCCGGGACCTGTGTGATGCCGATGTTTGCGTTGCGCCAGATTTGCAGGGAGGCAGCGATGATGCTGTCAGCGTGCTGCTGGAAGATGGCGCGTTCGGTGCGGGTGAGATAGTACTCCGGCAGTCTGGTAATGCGCTCGAAGAGCTGAGAACCCTTTTCATCGTAGAAGAGCCAGGCGGGGAGGTATTTGCGGTCTGCGGTGAGGCCGGCGTAGACGGCCTGGGCTACCGGGTTTTTCAGGGCTTGTTCAGTGAGGGGCATGGATCTCTGTTTACGTGAAGTGCTGGTCGGGAAGTGGGTTGGGCGACCTTGGCGTTGTTGGCGACTTGACTGTCGGCGGGTTGGGGTGGAGTGGGTCGAGCTTCGCTCGATGAAGCGCCGATGGCACTGAATCCACCCTTCCACGATGGGCCGTGAAAAGAATGGGGCCCCGGCTTTCCGTCTGCTTCGTTGGCGGCTTGAACCCGGGTTGCTTTGGCTTAAACGACGGGTGGTCGGGCGAGGCTTGTTTGAGTGGGAGAGAAAAGCGGGTTCCCCACCGCGGGCGAACGATGAAGCTTTGGCCTCCGGTCGAGGTGACACGCTTTCAGGAGGGCGGCGGCAATCATTGCTGAAAGGCTTTGGCGAGGCGGATGCCGGAGAATTGCCAGCGGGTGCCGGGCGAGAAGAAGTTGCGGTAGCTGGTGCGGATATGGGTGGATGGCGTGACGACGGAACTACCGCGCAGGATGACCTGGGAGGACATGAATTTGCCGTTGTATTCGCCGAGGGCACCGGGAAGGGCACGGTAGCCGGGATAGCCGGTGTAGGGCGAGGCGGTCCATTCCCAGACGCCGCCGTGAATTTGGGTAAGGTCGCGAGATGATGCAGGGACGGGGTGGAGAGCGCTGGTTTCGAGGAGGTCGTCAGTCGTTGCGGGTGGTGTGACGGATTCGGCGGCATGTTCCCATTCAGGTTCAGTGGGGAGTCGACAACCAGCCCAGCGGGCGTAGGCATCGGCCTCAAAGAGGCTGACGTGGCAGACGGGAGTCTGGAGTAGATCGTCGAGGTTCTTCCAGCCGGAGAGGGTGAAGATACGCCAGCCGTTGGGGTCGTCGACGTGGCGCTGCCAATAGAGGGGCGCCTGCCAGCCTTCACGCTCCACGGTGTCCCAGCCCTCGCTGAGCCAGAGTTCCGGGCGGGAGTAGGCATTGCTGTTCATGAATGCGAGGTATTCCGCCGCGGTGATGAGGCGGTTGGCGAGGTCATACGGCTGTAGGTAGACGGTGTGGCGAGGGGACTCATTGTCGAAGGCAAAGGCGAGCGGGTCGTGGAGGTCGGGGTCGATGCCGATATGCTGGAGACCGCCTTCGAAGCTGATCCATTGCTGCGGCTGGGGAAGGCGAGAGATGGGTGCCATCGCCTGGCGGTAGACGGGATGGAGCGGGTTGGTGAAGAAGGCGTGTTTGATGTCTGTGAGAGCGAGCTCAAGGTGCTGCTGCTCGTGATGCAGGCCGAGGGTAATGCGGGCCATGGCGTCGTGCGGAACGTCGGCACGCTGCAGCAGGCGGGCCATGGCGGTGTCGACGTGGATGCGGTAGCTGAGGACCTGATCGAGCGATGGGCGGGAGAAGGAGGCGCGGAGTTTCTTCTCAGGAATCTCTCCGCCGAGGCTTTTGTAATAGCTGTTAAAGAGCCAGTGAAAGTCGGGGTGGAAGGCCTTGTAGTCCGGGAGAAAGGGGGTGAGAACGAAAGTTTCAAAGAACCAGGAGGTGTGGGCCTGATGCCATTTGGTGGGGCTTGCCTCGGCGCAGGACTGGACCATCTGGTCTTCAGCGGAGAGAGAGGCGCAGGCGGAGCTGGTTTGCTGACGGACGGCCTGATAGCGGTGCAAAAGCTGGGTTGCGACGGGCGTGGCAGTGGGCGCGGGCAGTGTGGTGCTCATGCAGGCTCTCCGGGGTAGGACGTGAGCAATAACAGAGTTAGGATGCAGGTTTTGCTGTTTGGTGCCAACCTGACGCGCCTGAAGCAAACTCTGGCTCTATGGATGAAAGTACGCCGCCTTTGAAGCAGCAGGTTTGCAGGCGGGAGCTGTGCGTATAAACTGCGTGTAAAGCGTTGAGTGCTCAGATGGGGTGCCCAGGCTGAACGGCGAGCGAGGTGCGTCTTCCAACAGGCGTTTGACCGGAATCTCGGCGGTGGGAAGGTGCTTTCGGCACCCAGGGATAGTTACGGTTTCCGTTTTACACAAGCGCTTGGGCAAACCTGGCTTGGTGCGGCAGCCGCTCTACTTGCACCGGCGGAGTGCCGCCTGTGTGCGTTGCCGTTGGTGCGCATTGGGCTGTTTCCCGTGTGTGACGGTTGCGTTGCCGGGCTGACGACCTTTGCAGTTGGGGGGTGTTCACGATGTGGCGAGGCACTTGCGATGGAGTCGGCGCGGGCAGCGGGACTATCGCGCAACGATGACGTGCTTTGCGACGAGTGCACGCAGGAGCTACCGCCGTTTGAGCGTGCGGCGGCGTTCGGGAACTATGGCGGCGGTCTGCGTTCGCTGCTCCACCTGTACAAGTTTGACGGTGTTCGTGCTTTACGGAAGCCGCTGGGCTTGCGGCTGGCAGATGCAATGGAGCGCGCCTGCGAGGGCCTGTCGGGTCCGGTGCAGGTGGTAGCGGTGCCTTTGTATCGAGGCAAGCGGGTTTTTAACCAAAGTGCAGAGATGGCGGATGAGGCCGTGCGGCTGCTGAGTGGCACGGCGCGGCAGTTCACCCTGCATAGGGCGCACGGGCTGCTGAAGCGGACACGACGGACCGAAAGCCAGGCGCACCTAAGCCCCAAGCAGCGGCGCAGGAATGTGCTGGGTGCCTTCGCGGTGCGGGGTGAGGTGCGTGGCGCGCAGGTGTTGCTGGTGGACGATGTGTACACGACGGGCGCAACCGTTGTGGAATGCACGCGGGTGCTGCTGCGAGCGGGTGCGTCGAGCGTTCGTGTGGCGACGCTGGCGCGCACGCAGCGAGGTTTGTTTGCGACCTGGGACGCGGCTGATCGGGATACTGCCGGGTGGGACGCGGCTGGTTGGGATTTGCCGAAAGCGGGGGCATAGCAGCTCGGCAGGCATGTTTCTGAATGGGGGATGAAGGCTGATGATGTCCGCAAAGATTCGCAAGCAGAAGTCACTGGTTCGTTGCCATGCGATGGGCTCGCCAAATGAGAGTGCACGGCCACGCAACGTGTCTACACTGCAGACGCCGGTACTTGTACTGAATGCCAGCTATGAGCCGATCAACATCTGCGGTGCGCGGCGGGCGCTGGTGCTGGTGCTGAAGGGCGTGGCGCGGACCGAGGAGGAGCAAGGCGCGACGCTGCACGCCAGCCGGGTGAAGATGCCGCTGCCCAGCGTGATTCGCCTGCTGGAATATCGGCGGATTCCACACCAGACGCGTGCACTGAGCCGGAAAAATATTTTGCTGCGGGACAGGAATACCTGCCAGTACTGCGGGGACGTGCTGTGTGCGAACGAAATGACACTGGATCACGTGCTGCCACGGTCAAGGGGCGGTACAAGCACGTGGGAGAACCTGGTGGCATGCTGCCATGAATGCAACCGCAGGAAGGGAAGCCAGTTGCTGCACGAGCTGACGGACATGAAGCTGGCGCGAGAGCCCCGGCCATTTTCGCTTCATACGTCGCGGCACATCATGCGTATGCTTGGTTCCGGGGATGCGAATTGGCGCAAATACCTGTATTTTGAGGCCTAATGTCGATGCGTGTTCAGCTGTTGAGTGGAAGGATGGAGTAGTTTGGTGGAGTTTTGTTTAAAATAGCGGATTAGTCAAACGGGAGATTGCTGGATAAGTCAAGCAGGTACGACAGTAATAATGGTTGGCTGTCAGTAACATGAAGAAACGCATTTACTGGACTTAAAAAGTGGGGTCACTTAGTGTGAATCTTGTCCTGGTGAGGTGATTGCCAGATGGGAGAAACACACATGAAGAACATCCTTCGCAATGCCGCCGTCGCCCTTACCGTTCTCAGCCTCAGCTTCGGCTTCGCCGTTGCGCGCCCCGTTTCCGGCCAGCTGGGTTCCGGCAATAACAGCGTGAACGCCTGCCCGATCCCGACCTGCCCCATGAGCGATCCGAACGGCTGCGGAATCTACCGCTAGAAGCAATTTAGGATAGCGCTCCCCAAAAGGTGAATCGCAGGGCAGCATGAAGTTGAGTATCCTCAAGTAGGGGACTTCCACGTGCTGCCTGGGCTGTTGTCGAATACATTCAGCGGATTAGAAATCCTCTTAACGATAGCGGCTATTTACCTGGTCATAAAGGCGAGACAACTGAGGGTGTACTGGCCAATGTTGCCAGTGGAGTTGTGGCGCATCATCCCTTACTGCATGCTTTGGGTGTTGCGCTCTTCCCGTGTACTCTCCGCAAACCGGGCCTACCAGGTGTATTTTTTAACATTCTGGGTGAGTTATAGCGTCGCCGCTTTATGCTCCGTCGTCCTGACGTACACGATTTTTGAAGAGGCGATGCGTCCGCTCAAGGGCCTGAAACGTTTGGGCACCATCATCTATCGATGGGCCGCGTTTGTCTCTGTCGCACTTGCAATCAGTGCGTTGCTGTACCGGGACCCGACGATCAAAGATACCACCGCCTTTGCCGCGGTTCAGGTGCAGCGAAGCAGTTCGATCATTGTTTTGAGCCTGATCGTTTTTGTTGGCTTCTCGCTTCGGCCTCTGGGCCTGTCCGCGCGGAGCAGGGTCTTTGGCTTGAGTGTTGGTCTGACATTCATTACGCTGGTGTCATTGATCGGTTCAAGCTCCTTCTTTCACCAGCGCGACCTGTTCTCCACCGGATCGACAACGTGGACCGCTGCGCAATGTATCGCGCTGTCTGTGTGGGTGTACTACCTCTACGTTCCGGAGCCGAAGCGGCGGTTTATCCTGCTGCCGACGACGTCGCCATTTCATGCCTGGAACCAGATCTCGGAGATTCTGGGGCATGATCCGGGGTATGTTGCCATTGCTGGAATCCCGCCAGAGTCGTTCGCGCCGGCGGAGCTGGATATCTTTGGCAAGGCTTCTGCGAACATGGCCAAGGTGGATGCCGGGGAGATGCCGCCTACACGGCCGGCCGCGTATTACATCAACCTGAATGGACAGAAGCTGGAGGACAGCTACAAGCCATTGAAGGAGTCGTAAAACGAGGCATCGATGGGGGCGAGTTACCTCAGGCGGCTATTCTGAGATTGCTTGGGGAAGCACTTTGTCTTCCCAAACGATGTGGATACACGGCAGAGGGCCACTCCAGGAGTGGCCCTCTGCCATTGGTGCTGTACTGCGGTTTAGCGGTCGGAGCGCTTCCAGTTGAGCAGGTCGCCAAGCGTTGTGCTGCCGGAGTTGCCACTGTTGGAGTTACTGTCAGTATTGCCGCGACTGGGCTGCTTGTAGCTCTCGACCTCCTCGCGGCTGGCTTCTTCGCCGACGCCACGGAGGCTGAGACCGACCTTTTTCTCGTCGGGGCTCATCTTCACGATCTTGAACTCGTGCTCTGAACCGACCTCGAGAGTGGTCTGCTTGCCGGTTTCATCGACTGCTTCCGACACGTGGCAGAGACCCTCGACACCCTCGGCGAGCTCGACAAAGGCGCCGAACTGTGCGGTGCGGAGAACCTTGCCCTTGATGACGTCGCCGGCACGGTGCTGCGCGAAGAAGGTATCCCAGACATCGGGCTCGAGCTGCTTGACGCCGAGGGAGAGGCGACGGTTTTCCGGCTCGACGCCAAGAACGATGGCGCGGACTTTCTCGCCCTTCTTCAGCACTTCAGACGGGTGCTTGATGCGCTTGGTCCAGCTGAGGTTGGAGACGTGGACAAGGCCGTCGATGCCATCTTCAATCTCGATGAACGCGCCAAAGTCGGTGAGGTTGCGAACGCGACCCTCGACGGTTGCGCCGATGGGATACTTGTTCTCAAGCTGCTCCCAGGGGTTGTCCTGGAGCTGCTTCATGCCGAGCGAGATGCGACGGTCGTTCGGGTTCACGGCGAGGATGATGGTATCGACTTCGTCGCCGGGCTTGACCATCTTTGATGGATGCTTCATCCGCTTGGACCAGGTCATCTCCGAGACGTGGACGAGGCCTTCGATGCCCTGCTCGAGCTCGACGAATGCGCCGTAGTCCGTGACAGAAAGGATGCGGCCTTTGACCTGTGCGCCGATGGGGTAACGCTCGATGGCGTCGAGCCACGGGTCAGGCGTGAGCTGCTTGAAGCCGAGCGAGACGCGCTGCTTGTCCTTGTCAAACTTGAGAACCTTGACCTGGATCTCGTCGCCGACGCCGACGAGGTCCCGGGGATGGGTGAGGCGTCCCCAGCTCATGTCGGTGATGTGGAGGAGGCCGTCGAGGCCGCCGAGGTCGACGAACGCGCCGTAGTCGGTCAAGTTCTTGACGACGCCGGTGAGGATCGCGCCCTCTTCAAGGGTCTGCAGGGTGACATCCTTGCGGCTGTTCTGCTCCTCTTCCAGGATCTCCTTACGGGAGATAACAACGTTGCCGCGCTTTTTGTTGAGCTTGATGACGCGGACGTCGATCGGCTGGCCGAGGTAGGTGTCGAGGTTGCGCACTGGACGAATCTCAACCTGCGAACCGGGGAGGAATGCCTTGACGCCGATGTCGACGGTGAGGCCACCCTTGACGCGGGAGAGCACGGTGCCGGTGACGGGGGTCTTGTCGGCAGCTGCCTTCTCAAGCTGGTCCCACAGGCGGTGGCGCTGGGCCTTCTCGTACGAGACGAGATATCCGCCCTCCTGCTCCTCACGCTCGACGACGACTTCAACGGCATCGCCAACGGCAAGCTTAGGCTCGCCGGTGTGATCCAGCACCTGATCCTTGGGGATGAGGCCTTCGCTCTTGAGACCGATGTCGACCACGACATACTTGTCGGTGATCTTGATGACAGTGCCGGTAACGACCTTATCCTCTTCCATGGCGGCTGCGGCGGTGGCCTTATCTTCAGCCTGCTCGCGGTCGAAGCTCTCGAGCGCAGCGGCGAAGTCGGCCATGTCGTAGTCCACGTCGTCCGCGCCAGTGGCTGCTTCCAGGTGGGAGGCGAAGCCCTTCACGGGCTGCGTAGCTACCTGGGGGTCCGGTGTGACGAGGTGGTTTGCACCCACTTCAGGGGTGCTGACCACGTCGGTCACGGGTCCATTGGCCTCGGTGGCAGGAACTGTCGCCGCTGTCGTGCCCGCGGGGATGGTGGTCTCTGTGCTGGTCTCAGGGGCGTTGGGGGTTGCGGTGGTGTCGACCGCGTCGGAGGTGGGCATGGTTTCCAGTTCGGTGCTCAGGGGTTTGCTCTCGGTTTCGGGATTGAAGTTGTGATCCGTAGATCAGACGCGGGAGCCGGGCCTTGGGTCGCGTGCTCTCCGGTGGCATTTCGTTTGGCGGACAACCCGGCGCGGCCTATGAGGCCACGTGGACAAATCACGACGAGATGTGCGGAGTAGCTGGCGGCCGGTGCGGTCCTGCTCAAGCTCAAACACAGTATAGCCCTGTTGAAAAGAAAGGGTCAACGCGGCCATTGCCTACCTGCTTGCGCCAGAAGAGGACATTGCGCGGTGTCTATACTGCGGGGATGGATCGGCTGTGGACACCGTGGCGTTACGCGTATGTGACGAAGGCAAAGCTGGAAATGCGGAAGGGCGTGCCGGAAGCGCTGGCCGGGTATCCGGACGACCATGACTCCGTGTTTTTGAACCTGATCGGCGCGGTGCAGTGGGCTTCGGCTGCGGGTGGTTTTAGCCAGCTAGCGGCAGAGAAGGCGGGACACGTGCTGCTGCAGGGCGAGTATCAGTTCGCCGTGTTGAATGCCTTTCCGTATAACAGCGGACACCTGATGATTGTGCCGTACGAGCAGACCGACAGCCTGGCGAAGTTATCGTCAGAGAGCGCCGCGGAGATGATGCACCTGTCGCAGAGGATGGAGACGGCGCTGCGTGCCGTGTATACACCGGACGGCGTGAACATGGGCATGAACATGGGGGAGGCGGCGGGCGCTGGTGTGGCGGAGCACCTGCACATGCACCTGCTGCCGCGGTGGTACGGCGACACGAACTTTATGACGGCTGTATGCGAGACGCGCATGCTGCCGGAGACGCTGGATGTGACGTGGGAGCGGATGCGGGCAGCCCTGGGGCTGGCTGTGGACTAGGCCTTGCAGGCGCAAGTACATTTTTGCGACCTGCATAGTGGCATACTGTACTTAGGAGCTTGATGATGTCATTTTCCGAGGAGTACGCCCACTACTTTGATGTCCCACCTGCCTCAGAGCTTGAACTTGCGGAGTTGACGCAAAGCGGTGTTGAGACGGACCGGATCGGGCGTTTGCGCGAGCAGGGGTTGACGTTTGCGGAGGTGGGCAACCTCGTAATCTCTGCTCGAACGCTGAAGCATCGCCGTGCGCGTGGAGAGCGACTGTCGCGAGAGGAAACCGATCGCCTTTTGCGGGTGGTACGCGTGCTGGCGTTTGCATCGCATGTGTTTGGGGAGCAGGCGAAGGCTGTTCGTTGGCTGCGTATGGAGGACGATCGTCTGCACGGGCGTGCACCGCTGCAGTTGCTGGCCACGGAAGCAGGAGGACGAGTCGTCGAAGGCTTGCTGTGGCAGATTGATGAAGGCGTTTACGCCTGATGGTGGAAGCGGGGCTGGTGTTGTGGCGGATCAGTAACCACGGCGACCTGGATGGATTCGGCGGGGAGCGAACCAGCGGACGTTGGCACACGGCGACGCGGGGCAAGCGTATTGTGTACCTGTCAGAAAACGCGGCCACAGCGTTGCTGGAGGTGCTGGCTAATCTGAAGGGTGACCCGCTGTTGTTCCCCTCAAACTATCAACTGCTTAAGGTGGTGTCGGAGCGGCCTGTTTCGATGATCGCGCCGGATGTGACAGCGCTGAAGACGATGGAAGAGACGCAGGCGTTTGGCGATGCATGGCTTGCAGGGGCAGAGTCGGCGCTGCTGCGGGTGCCCTCTGTTCCGGCGCCTGAATCAGCGAACTATGTACTGAATCCACGTCACGCACACGCGGCACAATTGCGCATTGAAACAGCGAGACGAATTGCATTCGATAAACGACTGTTCCATGTAGAGAACCGCACCCCGTAGTAGCGGCGGCGAAGGCTAGTGGCGGACGGGGATGCCGCGGTTGAGGTCGCCGTTATCTTTCAGGCCGGAGACGCGGGTGGCTTCGAAGTTGATGACCTTCCAGGTGCCGCTGGGCTGGCGGGCGTACACGCGGGTGTAGCGGAAGATTCCGGCAATGGGTGTGCCATCAAGCTTGCCGAGCACGTTGACCGTCGTGGTCACGATGGCAGTCGAGGGTTGGATACGGATTTTGCGGTCGATGGTGTCAACACGGGTGAACTGGTGCTCGTGCTTGCCGATGCGGCGCATGTATTGCTGCTTGTCGGAAAGGGTGCCGTTTGCGCTAATCCCAAGGAAGTCATCGGCGAGAACCCTGTCGAGGATGCCGCTGTCGCCGGTGAGTATGGCGGTGCGGATCTGATCTTCAATGCCGGCGATGGCCTGCTGGTCTGCCTTGCCTGTTCGGTGTGGCTTGATGCTGAAAGCGTGCAGCTGCGGCACCGCGCCGACGCAGAGCGCACCGGTGAGACAGACGGCGAGCAGGAGTCGTGCCGGGGAGCAAAGGCGCATGCGCATAGCGTACCGCATCCTACGCCGCACGCGGTGTGTGGTCAAAGTACGACTTTTGTGTTGCGTACGGGCAGTTGTTACGCCACTGCAGCGGGCTTGCGCAGGAGGAAATGCAGTGGAAGAGTCAGCCTTACATTCGTGCGGGGTCCAGCGCTGAAGGCTGCCTGGAACGGTGTGCCGTTATGGAAGACCTGCGCTGGGCAGTGTTGCGCGTGGACGGTTAGACGACTTCGACGAGAGTTTCGACGGTGCGTTCACGGACTTTACGATAGAGGCCATTCGTGACGTACTCGTCGAAGTGGCCGCTGCCGCGGTGGGCTTCCAGAGCTTCTGCATCTTTATATTGCTCGTAGATCACCACGGTATTCGGGTCGGTATCGAGCACGTGGGTGACGTAGTTGATGCAACCTGGTTCCTGGCGCGAGGCGGCACCGACGTTCTTGAGCATATTGCGGATTTCTGCCTGGTCCTCAGACGCGAACTTCATGCGAACGGTAAAGCTGATCATGGTCTGGTCTCCTGGGCCCCTGGGCTCGATTGCGGGGGCGGGTGGCCGCTGTTGAACTCACCTGTTGCTTCAGAAAAGGCCGGGAGGCTAAAAGTTTCGTCGCGGTCAGGGCCGGTGGAGACCATGCCGATACGTGCGTTGGAATTCTCTTCGAGGAAGCGGAGATATTGCTGCGCCTCTTGCGGCAGGGCTTCGAAGCTCTTTGCGCCGACGGTGGAGGTCTGCCAGCCGGGGAGCTTTGTGTAGACGGGTTCGATTCTGCCGAAGCCGGCCATATCAGCAGGAAGGACGTCGGTTTCGACGCCGTCGATACGGTAGTGAGTGCACACGGGAATCTCGGCGAGGGTGTCGAGCACGTCGAGCTTGGTGACGACGAGCCACTCGGTACCGTTGATCATGTTGGAGTAGCGGAGCAGAGGGAGGTCAAGCCAGCCGCAGCGGCGGGGGCGGCCGGTGGTGGCACCGAACTCTGAGCCACGAGTGCGGAGCTGCTCGCCCATCTGGGTTGTGTCTTCCGACGGGAAGGGGCCTTCGCCGACGCGGGTGACATAGGCCTTGGTGACGCCGATGACAGTGCCGATGGAGGTGGGGCCGACACCGGTGCCGATGACCGCGCCGCCTGCTGTGGCAGACGACGAGGTCACAAAGGGATACGTGCCGTGGTCGATGTCGAGGAGGGCACCCTGCGCGCCTTCAAACATGACGGATTCGCCGTCGTGTATGGCCTTGTTTAGGAGGACGGCGGTGTCGGTGACGTAGGGGGCAATTTCGTCGGCGTAGCGGGCGTACTCTTCGTAGATCCTGGTGGGGTTCAATGGTTCGGTGCCGAAGAGGGCCGCGGCGATCTGGTTCTTTTCGTGGCAGGCGTTGAGGATGTGCGTGCGCAGCAGGGCCGGGTTCAGCATGTCGACGACGCGGAGGCCGTTGCGGTGCACCTTGTCTTCGTAGGCGGGGCCGATACCGCGGCGGGTGGTGCCGATTTTTGTACGGCCGGGGGCGGTCTCTGCGGCGAGCTCAATCATGCGGTGATAGGGCAGGATGACCTGGGCGCGGTTGGACAGGAAGAGCTGGCCGTCGATGGGCAGGCCCATACCCTTGAGCATGCTGATTTCCTGCAGCAAGGCTGCGGGGTCAACGACGACACCGTTGCCGATGATGCCTTTGCAGCCGGGCCGGAGGACGCCGCAGGGAATGAGGTGAAGGACGAACTTCTTGCCGTCGATGATGACGGTGTGTCCGGCGTTGTGGCCGCCGGCATAGCGGGCGACGACGTGGTAGCGCTCGGAGAGGACGTCTACAATTTTGCCTTTGCCTTCGTCGCCCCACTGGGCTCCGAGGACGACGGCGGTTTGCTTGCGATTCACGTGCGTGATCTCCGAAAGTGTTGCAGGGATGCAGGTTGCGGGTGCATGAGAGGCTGCGTTGCAGTCCTGCTCATCTTACAGTGCCCGCACGCTGAAGCTCCGTTGCGCGCGGTGCACATGACGGCAAAAGCCGATCCTCCAAGCTGCGACACGGCCCACATCGTTGTGGTACGCTCCACCTACTTCAACACCACTCAATACCTCCGTCGGCGTGTGTCGTCTGCATTCGCCGGGGCACCACGCCACCTTGTGGTGCACGAAATACCATTGCTCAACCCATGTCTGTATGAGGCTACAAATGATCCGCTTTCGTTTAACCGGCCGCCTTCTCCTTGCGCTGGCTGCCGTTGCTTCTGTTTCATCAGGAGCACTTTCTGCCCAGGCCCCATTGGATCCAAACGTGGTCAAACAGATGAAAGAGATTTACAGCTTCAAGGCATCGCTTACCCCGGTGGAAGCAAAGCTCTCCACCAACCTTGTGCTGCTGACGCGATTTGCGAAGGGCACACTGCCTGCCAACATGAAGCGCTATGTGCCGCAGGCTACACGGGACAGCAGCGGCAAGTTCATTGTTGAGGTAAACGGCTTGAAGACGTCGGCGTTTGTGGACAGCGTGTCCAAAGCCGGCGTTGCAATGAGCGACTCGTCGACACCGTTGTCGGCAGTGCGTTCTGGCCGGTTCCATACGCGAGTGACTGAGTCTGAGTTGCTGAAGTTGGCGGAGCAGGCGGACGTGACGTCTGTGCGTGAGGCGATTCGTCCGCAGACCAACGCCGGTTCCGTTACATCGCAGGGCTATGTGGCGATGGGTGCGAACAAGGTGATTCCGACGGGTGTGACAGGCAGCGGGATCCGCGTTGGCGTGTTGTCAGACAGCGCGTACCCGGCGCAGGTGGCAAGCCTGATTGCATCCGGCGATCTGCCGGCGGACACGACGATTGTGCCCGGGCAGGCTGGCCCATCCGACAACAGCGGCGAGAACGAAGGCACGGCGATGATGGAGATAGTCCACGACATGGCACCCGGCGCAAAGCTGTTCTTCGCCACAGCCTTTGACGGTGAAGACAGTTTTGCAAACAACATTCGCACGTTGCGCAATGTTTACGGCTGCGACATTATCGTGGATGACGTCAGCTACTCCGACGAACCCGCGTTCCAGGACGGCGAAATTGCGCAAGCCGTGAACGATGTAACTTCGTCCGGGGCGCTGTACTTCAGCTCCGCTTCAAATTCGGGCAATCTCAGCTCCGGCACGTCGGGCACATGGGAGGGCGACTTTACCTCTGGTGGCACCAACCCGGTCATCACGACGTTTGAAGGGCGGCCTGTTCATCTATTGAACTTCGGGACTACAGCGGCTCCGCAGACATACGACGTGCTGACATCGGCGGCCTCGTTCATCGGCCTGCATTGGTCTGACCCGGTCGGTGCCGCAAGCAATGACTACGACATCTTTTCATTAAGCCCCGACGGCAAGAACATCACGGCATATGGCGCGGACCCGCAAACTGGAACGCAGGACCCGTTTGAGTATCTGCACACGGGCCATACGATCCCGGCGAACTCGCGCATTGTTGTGGCCCTGTACAAGGGTGCAGCACGCGCCATGCACATTGACACGGAGCGGGCAACGTTGAGCATTGCCACATCCGGTGCGACGTTTGGCCATGAGGCCGGCGCGAGCACGTTTTCAACCGCGGCTGTGTATTGGCAGGCCGCGCACAAGGGTGTAACGGCGTTCACCGGTGGAGCGACCAACCCGGATGAAACGTTCAGTTCCGACGGTCCACGCAAGATTTTTTACTCTCCGGATGGGTCGCCGATCACACCGGGGAACTACCTGTTCAGGACTCGAGGCGGCAAAACGCTGGTGAAGCCTGACGCCGCGGCTGCGGACGGTGTGGTGACCAGGACGGTCGGGTTCAACCCGTTCTTTGGAACGTCGGCTGCGGCGCCTCACGCGGCAGGTGTGGCGGCGCTGATCAAGTCCGCCAATCCGACGCTGACGAACACCCAGATCCGCAACATTATGACCGGAACGACGCTGGACAACATGGCGGCGGGTGTCGATCGTGACAGCGGCTACGGGATCATAAGTGTTCCTGCTGCTGTAAATGCCGCGAAGGCCGCGGCTGTGCCGGCAAAGAACTAACGAGGGTCTCCTGCTACTTGCAGGGCAATGAACTTCACGCGCTTCAAAACTTTCCAGGAACCCACATGTCCCCGTTTCGCGCATACCTTGTTGCAGTGGCACTCTTCTTTTCCTTTGCTTGCGTGGCGAAGGCCGACCCCTTCAATACCATCTCTTTCACCTACCAGCTGACTGCAGCCGACCATACACAGATGGGCCGTACGAGCCGCTCAGAGGGTATCCCACAGACCTATGCCGGTACGGAAACCTTTCCCGGGACGGTGAACACGGGAATCGCGTACCTCTATCAGACCTTCAGCTACGACTCGGCCATCTTCGCGGGAGCACCGTATATCGATGTTTCAACCTTCGATGAAGCAAACGGCTTCAGCTATTTCCTGAGCGCGTATGCAAACTCCTACGACCCCACGAACCAGAGCGCCAAGTGGCTTGGCGATGTAGGCTTCAGCGGAAATTACCAGACGAACGACGGCGGTGCGTTCAGCCTGACACTGCCCGCCGGGGACGACCTGGTGCTCGTGCTGAACTCGACGCTGGCCGGGGGCGTGCCTCCAAACTACGCCTTTTCCGTGAACGTGCAGGGGTTCGGCGACACCAATTACGGTGATCCGGTTGCTGCTGCTGCGACGCCAGAACCCTCATCGCTGATCCTGGCGGGTTCGGGCTTGCTGGGCATGGCGGGGGCGTTTGTGCGCCGACGGTTCGCCGTGTAGGTGTTGTCATTCATAACGAAATGAGTTTCGTGGCGCGCCGGGAATACCGGTGCGCCAAATCCCTTTTTGCGAAGGCATTGATTCTGCCAAGGTGAGTGTGTGACTGACGCAGAGCTTGGACTGGAACTGTACGTTGTGGTGGGGAATGCGTTGAACCTGCTGCTGCGGGGCATGCCGGCAGAGGCGCGCACAACGATCGGTGTGGATGTGCAACGGGTGGAACGCCTGGATGATGTGCTGAGCCCGGCCGCGCCAACGGCCATGCTTGAAGCTGTGCGAACGTTGTCGGCAGCCGATCGCGCGGCACTAGCAGAGGCTCTGTTGTTCTGCACCGCGTATGCCGGTGATGGGACGGAGACCGTGCTGGGTGCGCCGGAGAGGGTAGTTCGAGAGCTGGCAGCCAGGGTGGTAACCATGTCCGGGGACTAGCGGTGGTCGACGCGGACGGACAAACCACCCTTTGGGCGAAGGCTGATGGCAGGGTCAAGATTGGGTTGAGCAGGGGTGTTGGGGGCTGGGGAGAGTCGCCAGTCGCGCGCGATGATGGCGAGGCAAAGGGTGCCCTCCATCCAGGCCAGGCCCTCTGCGATGCACTGGCGGGAGCCGCCGCCAAAGGGGAAATAGCTGTTGCGTGGGCGGGTGGCCTTCGCGGCTTCGGTGAAGCGTTCGGGGTCGAAGAGGTCGGGGTCGGGCCACCAGCGGGGGTCACGATGCACGGCGTACTGGGGCGCCATGAGCGATGCGCCTTTGGGGATGGTGTAGCCGGCAATCTGGTAGGTCTCCGCGACCAGACGACCGGTGATCCAGACGGGCGGATACAGGCGCATGGTTTCGGCAAAGACCTGGGTGCTGTAGCTGAGCGCCGGGTAATCTGCGGCGGTGGGGGCGCGGGTTGGCCCCAGGACACGGACGGCCTCGTCGTGCAGGCGCTGCTGGACGTCACCGTGCTGGGCGAGCAGGTGCACGGCAAAGGTGAGAGCATTCGCCGTGGTTTCGTGGCCGGCGAGGATGACGGTGACGCACTCGTCGCGCAGCTGCTGGTCAGACATGGTCTGGACGGTGCCCGGTGTACTGCCGCTTCCCTGCTGCGCTGTGGCGGTGGTGTGTTCGCCACTTTGGGCTGAGCCAGCAGAGCCGTCGTCGGTTGCGTTGAGCAGCATGCTCAGCAGGTCGCCGCGGTCGGTGGGGTCGGCGCGGCGTTCCGCGATGAGCCGGTAGATGAGCTCGTCGAGGTAGCGCTGGCCCTTGCGCAGCTTGCGCATGCTGGGCAGAGGGCTGGCCTGCACGATGCGCGAGAAGGGCAAAAAGGCGAGCGGCAGAAAGGCCATGAAGCTGCCAACGGCCGACTCCATGGCGTGCAGATCGTCGAACTCGTCCAGGTCGAAGAGGCACTTGCTGACGATGCGGAGGGCAAGCTCCATCATTTGTGCGTGCATCTCGACAACGGTGCCGGATTGCCATTTCGAGATCTGGGCGAGGGTCTTGTCGGCGATGACGTCGCCGTAGCCGGCGATGCGGTTGCGCAGGAAGGCGGGGCCGGCGAGGCGGCGCTGGCGCATGTGCAACGGCTCTTCGCTGGTGAGCAGGCCGGTACCCAGCACGTCGCGGGAGCGCTGCATGACCAGGTTGCGGTGATGTGAGGGTGTGTCTTTGCCGAAGAAATCGGCGATGAGCTGGGGGTGGCAGAGCAGGAAGATCGTGTGATTGCCGACGCGGTAGCGCACCAGATCGCCGTACTGTTGCGCAGCGGAAAGCATGAACTCCGCCGGATTCTGCCGGAGCCGACTGCCGAAAAGCTGGCGAGTGATGAGGCGGAAGAGCAGCACCGGACCGGCGGGTTGGCCGGGTTTGCGGCCAGGTCGGATGTCGGGCGGTGGAATCACCACATCAGTGTAGGCGGGGACGTTGCGTGCGATGAAGCAGACTGGCGGCTTTGACGTGCGGCGTGCAAGCGGCAGGTTCAGGGGTGCAAGGCAGTAGCCTGAGACTCTTCTTCGGCCGCGTCCGCTTCAGTCGCGGCACGTACTTGCGAAGCCTGCGCAAAGGCATCGCTTTTTTCCGCACAGTCAATCACGTCCTGCTCATTAAGCAGGGCTTCCCGACCGTCCTTCAGCGTAACGAACAGGCCGTCGGGAACAACGTCTGCATGTTTGATCTGATAGCTCATGGGACAGGACTTCCTTTCGGCACGATGGCTGTTGAATCGATGACATCCAGAGAAATCTTACGCCAAAAGTTCACGGGCGCTGCACGATGTCCCGATGATGGGCCAACCACGTATAGGTGGGGATGGCGCCAGTGGAGAAGACGCGGCGATTGCAGAGGCGGGATTGCACGTCGGGTTCGCCGTAATCCTCTTTCTGGCCCTTCAATTCCATCACGGTGAAGACGTTGATGTCCACCTGGCCCGTGGGAAAGCCGCGCGCTGCCCAGACGAGGTAGTCGAGGGCAAGCACGGTCGCCGGGATGAGAACGAGCGCGAGCAGGATGCGGCCAGCCCAGGTCACGGCTGTTGCGGCGGAGGGCCACCGGCGGGCGCACCGGCCGGGCTTGCGGGGCGTGGGCGCGGCGTGTTGATGTGGAGCTCTGTGGGGGTAAAGGCGCCGGCCTTGATGGACCCAAGGCCAGCCACGTTGTCCCCCACCTTTACGTCGGCGAGGGTGATGGACTCACCGTCGTTGCCGGAGCCGGGGTTGCCGCCGGAGGTTTCGTTAGGCTGACCACCCTGCTGGCCTCGCCTGCCGCCGCCACCGCCACCAAAGCCGCCGCCAGTGCCCATGCCGCTGAACTCTGCAGGCAGGCGACCGCCGCGCTTGATGGATGTTGTTTCGTCGAGAGCCATCGTTTGGGCGACCTTATCGGGCCGCAGAACGGTCAGTCTGGTGTCTTCAATCGAGGTGATTTTGCCGACGATGTACGTTTTGCCGAGGTTGGCCTTGAGTTTGGCCACTTGCGCCGCCGAGACACCGGCGATCATCATGGCGTGAATCTCGTGCTTGTTACCGTCGGGCATGCCCATGACGCCAACTTCGTCACCGGCCTTCAGGTCAGCAATTTTGACGGGCTGTCGGTCGATGTTGATCCGGGTATTGTCGGTGGAAAACACGGTCCAGGTGTCACCAGCCTCAGCCTTAATGGTGACGTTTGCACCACTGGTGGCGACGACGGTGCCACGGATGCCGCGGCCCCGTCCCATGCCGGGGATGCGCTCACCGTTCTGCCGGGGCGTGCCAGCCGTGTCGTCCTGCGCGTGCAGAACTGCGGTGGATGGGCCGGCAATTGCGATGAGAACGGCAAGGTGGGCGAGCGAACGTATGATGGCGCGGTTCATGGGTCTGTCCCCGGGAGCTTCGTCTGTTCAGACGCGGCCCCATCGGAAAAGACGCGTTGGAGGCTGCGGCCCGGCGCATGGACGAGCGCCGTTTGAGGCGACAGGTGGACGGGCCAGTCAGTCCTATGTGCGGCAAACTTCGCCGGCAACCGTGGGCAGACACCGGAGTCCCGGCGTCCGCCCACATCCCGCAGCTACGACAGGAGTGGAAGCTGGATGGTAGTGCCGACGGGGATGTTATTGGCGTCGGCGTGGTTTGCTTCTGCGACCTTGGGATAGAGGTTGGCGTGGCCATAAAAGCGAAGACAAACAGCGCTGAGCGTATCGCCGGACTTGATGGTGTAGGGCTGAGCGTCTCCGCCAGTCACTTGCATTTGGATATCGAAATCGGAGTAGGACGGATCGACCCGCTTGATGATGTCCCAGATGCGATTGGAGACGACCTTGGAGGGCACGCTGCACTTGAGGGCAAGCTTGTCGCCCTCCATGAAAATGCCTTCCATCTTTGCGCCTACATCACTGAAGCTGGTGAGTTCCGCGCCCACCGGGGCGTACTTCTGTTCCAACGCTGCCTGATCTGCCATGTGTGTTTCCCTCGTGTTCGGGCAGGTGCTGCAGTCGTATGTTCGACGTGCGCCCCGCTTGCCAGACCGTTGGATGCAGACAGTGTGACAAGGTGGGCGGGGAAGATGATCGAACAGGTTTATTTTGCGGAAGCCGTCGGAGTGCCGAGAGCAAGCTCGATGAGGGCGCGCTCTTCAAGCTCATGCGCCTTGGCAGAGCCGGTGGCGGGGCTGGCGGCGGCGGACCGCTTGATGCTGAGGACGCGCTTGCTGCCGGCTGCGCGTTTAAGCAGGGGGAAGACAAAGGTGAAAGCACCCATGTTGGCCGGCTCCTCCTGCACCCAGACGATCTCCTCCGCGTGCGGGTAGTGGGCCAGGGCGGCTTCGACCTCTTTTGCGGGCCAGGGGTAGAGTTGCTCCACAAAGACGATGGCGGTGGAATAGTCCCCGCGCTTTGCCCGTTCCACGCGCAGGTTGTGGCCGATTTTGCCGGTGCAGATCAGCACGCGGCGCGGGTCAGTGGCTTCCGTGTCGACAAGCACCTTGTGGAAGCGAGGGACGGTGAAGTCGGCCAACGGCGAGATGGCGTCCGGGTGGCGCAGCATGCTTTTGGGCGTGAAGACGATCAGCGGCTTGCGGAAAGGCGACATGGCTTGGCGGCGTAGCAGGTGGAAGTATTGCGCGGCGTTTGAGGGCTGGGCGACGATCATGTTGTCGGTGGCGCAGAGCTGCAGGTAACGTTCGATGCGGGCGGAGGAGTGCTCCGGACCCTGACCTTCGTAGCCGTGGGGGAGAAGAAGTGTGAGGCCGGATTGCAGGCCCCACTTGGCCTCGCCGGCGGCGATGAACTGGTCGATGATGATCTGCGCGCCGTTGGCGAAGTCGCCGAACTGGGCCTCCCACAGGACGAGGGCCTCGGGAAAGTCGCGGGAGAAGCCGTACTCAAAGCCGAGGACGCCGGCTTCGCTGAGCATGGAGTTGTAAACCTCGAAGCGAGCCTGGTCCGGCTGCAGGTTGGCGAGTGGCGAGTAGCGGAATTCGGTTTCGGTATCGACCCAAACAGCGTGACGCTGGTTGAAGGTGCCGCGCTGGGTGTCCTGGCCGCTGAGGCGGACGGGGGTGCCGGTGGTGAGCAGCGACGCGTAGGCGAGCAGCTCGGCCATGCCGTAGTCGAAGGGCCGGGTTCCCTCGCCCATTTCCTCGCGCTGTTTCAACAGGCCTCTGACTTTGGGGTGGATGTGAAAGTCTGGAGGGACCGCGACGAGGCCGCTGACGAGCTGCTGGATCTTTTCGGCGGAGAGGCCGGTCGCCACGTCGAGTTCGCCGGTGAGGCGACCCGGCTTGTAGGGATGCCAGTACTCCGGCAGTTCGCTCAGCACGGGTGCGTGCTCAGCCTCTTTGCTGTGGGACTGGTCGTCAAGCAGTTGCTTCTGGATGGCGGCGATCTGTGCCGCTGCGTCCGTGCCGATGCGGGCAGCGTAGCTTTTGTACAGCGCTGGCGTTTGCTTGATGCGGGCGTAGCGGCGGGGCTGGGTGACGGTGGGGTCGTCGACTTCGGAGTGGCCGTGGCGACGGTAGCCGACCAGGTCGATGACGACGTCAGAGGCGAAGGCGGCGCGATACTCCGCGGCGATTTTTGCGACGCGCATGACTGCGTCCGGATCTTCAGCATTGACGTGGAAGATGGGGATTGGCAGGCGCTTGGCGATATCTGTGGAGAAGCGAGAGGAGTTGGATTCCTGCGGTTCCGCGGTGAAGCCGAGCAGGTTGTTGACGACGACCTGGATCGTGCCGCCGACCTCGTAGCCGGCGATGGTGGCAAGGTCCAGCGTCTCTGCCCAGATGCCCTGACCGGCGAAGGCGGCATCGCCGTGGATGATGAGCGGCAGCACACGGGCCTGGCCGCCCTTGTCTTTCCCGCCGCTGTTCAGGCGCATCTGGCGCGCTCGTGCACGACCCATCACGACGGGATCCACGGCCTCAAGGTGCGAGGGATTGCTGGCGAGGTGAAGCGCGATCTGACCTCCGCCGGGAGCGGTGTAAGTACCAGTCGCGCCCTGGTGGTACTTGACGTCGCCGCCGCCCAGGTGCGAGCGCGGATCGACATCCTCAAACTTGGTGAAAATCTCCGTGGCGCTGCGGCCCACGGTGTTGACCATGACGTTTAGCCGGCCGCGGTGGCTCATGGCAAAGGTGCAGCGCTCTACGCCCAGGCCGGCGGATGTCTCGAAGATGCGATCCAGGAACGGGATGAGCACGGTGAGGCCCTCAAGCGAAAAGCGCTTGGTGCCGAGGTAGCGCTGCTGGATGGTCTGCTCGAAGAGGTCCGCACGGATCAGTTCCGTGAGCGTGTGCGCCTGCTGTGCCGGCGTCTCGGTATGCACCTGCTCCATGGCGTTCTGAAGCCATTCGCGGCGCTCGGGGCTGGCAATGTGGCTGAACTCCAGCGCGATGGTGCCGCAGTAAAAGGCACGCGCCTCGGCGGCTATGGTGTCCGAACCCTCAGGCAGATCGACGGGGAAAGGCTCGGGCGGAAGGTACTGCTCCAGCGGATCGAGCGAAGCCTGCAGGTAGCCCCAGCGGCGGAAGATTTCAAAGACCGTGGTGCGTAGTTGCCCATCAGCGTTCTGTGGTGGAACGAAGTTTTCGACGGAAATTGCTACTTCTTTGTCACTTGCAGGCTTGCCCTGCACCTTTGCCCTGGTGGCCATGAATCCTCGCATATCCATGGTATGCCTGAGCGTTGGTCATTCCAACCCCAAAGCGGAGCATATGGACGAACGTGCTTTCCCATACGCGAACACGGCAACCAGTGCCTACTTGGCCGTGACCTGCAGAGTGAATGTCGTCGGCAGCGTGGCGGCACCTGCAAGGCCGCCCTCATTGTCGTAGATGGCGATGGCGTAGGTGCCGACGGGGAGGTTTGCAGGCGCGTTCGTCGTGAGCGTTGTGGACGACACAAAGGTTGTGGGCTGCCCTACGCCGTTCAGCGTAACACTCATATTCTTGTTGAACTGCGTTCCGGCGACGGTGATGGGCGTTGCCGAGGCGCTGGCTACGATCGTGCTGGGTGTGACTGCCGTTACGGAAAGCAGTTGCAGGCTGCTGGAACAACCGGTGAAGATTAGAAGACCGCCCAGTGCCACGGCAGGACGCAGAGATTGCATGGCGGTAGTGTAGCTCCCGCCGATGTTCGCCGAAAAAAGGCTTCAGGCAGAAGGCCGGGAGACAACGTCATTGCAGGGCTACGCGTCCTAGCTTATGAAGCGAAGAAACAGCGAATACAATTTGCTTGAGGATCCCATGTCAGAACGTACCGTGGAACTGGATGCACCCGTACTTACCGACGAGACTGCCGATGCCCTGCGTGCGGCAACCGACCGCGCAGAACGCGCAGAAACCGAGCTGGCACACCTGAAAGCGGCTGCATCACATAACCCGTCGGCTCCGAAAGATGCTCCTGACGCGGCTGTGCATACCGATGACCTGAAGCAGCCGCCGACTCCAAGCACAGCGCGCAATGCTGCTGGCTATGACAACGCAACAGCCGTGACCGAACGTGGATCAGCAGGCCGTGCCGAGCAGGAGGGAGATGGCGTAGACGAGCTGCGCAAGGACCCCATGATGGCGCACCTATTAGACAGTCTGGACGCGGGTACCGACGTTGGCCACTATGGCCGGTTGGTCTTTGCCATGGTGGCGCGGCACTTCTTGCCGCACGCCGACGTGATTGCCTGGATGACCAAGGACAGCGACTTCAATGAAGAGCAGGCGCAGCAGATGCTGCAGCAGGTGGAGGGACGTGATTACACCCCGCCTCGGCGAGAGCGTTTGCTGCAGTGGCAGAAGGAACAGGAGTTCGCGTTCATGGACGTGCACGATCCGGACAGCGGCAACCTATACCGCAACCTGGAGTTCCCGAAAGAGGTGTACGACCACATCGGACACTACCAGGGCGCGAAGGCGTCAGAGTAAGCCTGACATTCCAGCTCGGAGCATGCCACACCTGCTGCGGGGTATGGCAAGTTCGTTTCAAGCTAGCCGGTCTTCGCTGTTCGAACCATGGTGACCAACTGCTGGCGGACCTCCGCGGCGGAACGCGCCGGTTCGGGGTAGTTGATGCGGGCGCCTTTCATGCCCTCCGCAGTTGTCAGGCGGAGGGTGAAGCCGAGGCGATCGACGGAGGTCATGGCAGCTTGCGTGGCGTCGATGTGCGTGTGCGTGTGCGCCAGCAGGATCATGCTTTCGACGTGGTCGGCATTCATGTGAGCAAGGATGCCGGCGGCGCTGTCCATGAGCGGGTCCGGATGCGCGTGCATGTAGTCCTCTGCGGTGACCCAGCCCATGACGCCGAAGCCGCCCACGTAGTACACGTCGATCGGGTTGAGGCGGAAGAAGTGGAAGTCGGAGAAGCTGACCCAGTTGCGGCTGTTCTGGTGGCGGGCAAGATAGCTGTCGCGGGCTGCGGGTGCGTCCGACTCCGGTACCGGCAGGGCCTCGCCGACGAGCGTGGCGCGGGCTGCGCCGAGCGGCTCGCCGTCGGTGCTAGGCTGGGTGAGGAAGAGGCTGCATCGTGGATCGGCGCGTAGGTTGTGGGTGTGCATCGCCATGTTGCTGATGAGAAAGATGGGGCGGCCATGGATGTCAAGCGCATATGGCATGAGCGATCCGAAGGGGAAGCCGGGCTGCTTCTTCGACACTGTAGAAAGCATGGCGGTGCTGCCCTGGGCGGCAAGGGTACGGACGCGTTCGGCGTACGTGGGCTCTTCAAGAACCGGCAACGGCGGGCCGGTGTAGGCGTGCTGGCGGGGCGCGGTGGTGGACATGGGTCCCTCTATCGCATTCTATGACTCTCAAGGCGGCGGCTCCGACTTGTAGAAGCCACACCGCCGCCTTCTTCAGGCCATCACTAAAGCGGGCGAAGTATTTCTTCGGTCGCTTGGGAGCGGGCGCACGTTACACCGCATCACGCCTTAAGCGCGGCATCGACCAAGGCTTTGGCTTCCTGCTGTATTTGTTTCAGGTGGTCTTCGCCTTGGAAGCTTTCAGCGTAGATTTTGTAGACGTCCTCTGTTCCTGACGGGCGGGCGGCGAACCAGCCGTTGGCGGTGGCGACTTTGAGGCCGCCGATGGGAGCGTTGTTGCCGGGTGCGTTGGTGAGGACGGCGGTGATGGGCTCGTCGGCGAGTTCCTTTGTAGTGACCTGCGACGGGCTGAGCTTTGCCAGCCTTGCCTTCTGGTCCTTGGTGGCGGCTGCGTCGATGCGCTGGTAGACGGGGTTGCCGTATTTTTCAGTGAGGGTTTTGTAGCGCTCGCCGGGGTCCTTGCCGGTGCGTGCGGTGATCTCGGCGGAGAGCAGGCCCATGATGGGGCCGTCCTTGTCGGTGGACCAGCTGCCGCCATTGAACTTGAGGAAGGACGCGCCTGCGCTCTCTTCGCCGCCGAAGCCGAGGGAGCCGTCGGACAGGCCGCTGACGAACCACTTGAAGCCGACGGGGACTTCGAGGACCTTGCGGCCGATGCCGGCGGCGACGCGGTCGATCATGCTGGAGGAGACGAGGGTTTTGCCGACGGCTGCGTCGTTGCGCCACTGCGGGCGGTTCTCGAAGAGGTATTCGATGGCGACGGAAAGGTAGTGGTTGGGGTTGAGCAGACCGACGGATCTGGCGACGATGCCGTGACGGTCGTGGTCGGTGTCGCAGGCCCAGCTGACGGTGTATTTGTCCTTGTTGGCGATCATGCCGGCCATGGCGAAGGGGCTGGAGCAGTCCATGCGGATCTTGCCGTCCCAGTCGATGTGCATGAAGCGGAAGGTGGCGTCGACGGTGGTGGAGAGGACGGTGAGAGGGAGCTTCCACTGGTCGGCGATGCGCGGCCAGAACTCGACGCCGGCGCCGCCGAGAGGGTCGACGGCAAAGGTGAGGCCGGAGTTGCGGATGGCTTCCATGTCGATGATCCCGTCGAGGTCGCCGACGTATTCGCCGATGTAGTCGTGGGGTTTTGTGGTTTCCGCCTTCAGGGCCTGGGCGAAGGGGACGCGCTTGACGCCGCTGAGCTTTGCGGCAAGGATTGCGTTGGCGCGGTCCTGCACGGTTTTGGTGACGTCGGTGTCTGCGGGGCCGCCGTTGGGCGGGTTGTACTTGAAGCCGCCGTCCTCTGGCGGGTTGTGCGAGGGTGTGATGACGATGCCGTCGGCGAGGCCGGGGCCGGCGAGGTCCTTGCCGGCGTTGTAGACGAGGATGGCGTGGGAGAGCGCGGGCGTGGGGGTGTAGCCGTAGTTGCCGGCAGTTCCCTGCACCTGCGTTCCCTGCTCGGTGCCGCTGCCTGCGTCGATGCGGGTTTCGACGTTGTTGGCTGCGAGGACCTCGAGCGCTGTGCGGAAGGCTGGCTCGGACAGGCCATGGGTGTCCATGGCGAGAAAGAGGGGGCCGGTGTAGCCCTTGCTGGTGCGGTATTCGACGATGGCCTGGGTGATGGCCAGGATGTGGTCCTCGTTAAACGCAGCGTTAAAGGCCGACCCGCGGTGACCGCTGGTGCCGAAGCTGACCTTCTGGGCGGGGTCGGCGGGGTCGGGGTGCAGCGTGTAGTAGGCGGAGATGAGGCGGGGCAGGTCGACGAGCGAGTGCAGGCCGGGCAGCTGGCCGGGCTGGTTGGCGGGGCTGGTGGCTGGGTTCGGAAGTGTGCTCATGAAGAGTTTGCTCCTGGAAATTGGCTATTGCGGGCGGATACGGCTGCCGGGAAGTCGACCTGAGTGTATCGCGCAGCAAGGGACGTGGATTGTGTCAATACGAAAGTTGCACGGAGGCTGGTGAAGTTTTCTACAATGGGAGTCTCCCTTGGCACCGCATGCCGAGCGTGGGTCCGGACAGCACAGAGACCGCGCAGGCCGGCACCGCAAGACCTGTGTCCGCGTTTTGAGGACGTGGTGAGGCCGTCGCTTCGACCCATCAATGGGAAGCCGTTCTTACGGTTTGCTGCCGTGCTGCCGGTTGCGGGGGCCGCCTTCTGCTGCACGCAGGCGCATGCGTCCGAGAGCACGCTACTGGCCGACACCTATGTGACGACGGCACGGCCCAGCACCAACTACGGCGCGTTGAGCAACCTGTATGTAAATAGCGCGGGAACAGCCCTGCTGCGCTTTGACCTGACGGCCGTACCGACGGGAACCACGAGTGCGCAGGTGGGCCGCGCGACGCTGCGCGTGTACGTCAACCGGGTAAATGTGCCGGGTACGCTTGCCGTTTCGCCGGTGTCTGCGGCATGGAATGAGGAGGCTGTTACCCAGCAGACGCTGCCGCCACTGGGGAACGCCGTGGACGTGGAAGCGGCAGCGGATGAGGGCATGTTCATCGCTTTTGACGTCACGGCGCTGGTCAAGACGTGGATCGACGCACCTTCTACAAACTTCGGATTTGCGCTGACCGCCACATCGACAGACGTCGTATTGGACAGCAAGGAAAGTGACACGACGGCGCACCCGGCGACGCTGGACATCACGCTGGCCGCGGGTGCTGGAACGGGGCCGGTAGGACCGCAGGGGGCCAAGGGAGACAAGGGCGACACGGGTGCGCAGGGGCCTGCGGGGGTAGCCGGGGTAGGCGGCGCGCAGGGACCCGCCGGACCTTCGGGTGTGCCGGGGCCAAAGGGCGATGCCGGCGGCCTGGTGTATCGCGGCAGCTACTCCGCTGTTCTCACGTACGCTGCGGAGGATCTGGTGAGTTATGCCGGTGCGGCATGGGTGTCGCTGCTGGCCGGAAATGCGGGCGTGACGCCGGGCACCAACGATAGTGCATGGGGTCTGCTTGTGCCTGCAGCCGCGAGCAGCGGTGGTGGTGGAACCACAACCACCGCGGCCAGCCTGGGTTACAAGGGCGTCTACAGCTCTGCTGCGGTGTACGGCACCAACGATGTTGTGACATTTGCCAATGCGGCATGGGTGTCGATTTCAACCGGGAATGCGAATAACGAGCCGGATACAAGTCCCCTGTTCTGGGCGGTGCTGGTGCCTGCGGCGACGACCACTACTACTGGTACAGGCACGGGGACAGGCACCGGGACCAGCCTGGGTTACAAGGGCGTGTACGCGTCCACGGCAAACTACGGTACGAACGACGTGGTGACGTATGCCTCCGCCGCATGGGTGTCGCTGGTGGCGGGCAACCACGGCAATACGCCGGATGTGTCGCCGGTGGACTGGGCGGTGCTTGTGCCGGCAGCGGCGACGGGTACCGGTGGAACGCCTGTTATCACCCGCAATCTGGCGTTTGAGGGCGGGTACATATCCACTACCAACTACGCCATGAACGACGTGGTCACGTGGCAGAACACGGCCTGGATCTCGCTTGGGGACGGCAACCATGGCAACGCGCCGGACACGTCGACGACGTTCTGGGCGACGCTGGTGCCGGCGGCGGTGGGGCTGACCGGTGCCACTGGCGCTACCGGTGCGGCGGGCGTGCAGGGTCCGCAGGGGGAGCGCGGCTATATCGGCCCTACCGGTCTGCAGGGCGACACGGGTGCCACCGGCGCAACGGGTCGACCCGGGTTCGTCTACCAGGGGGCGTACAGCTCCGTCTCAAACTACGCTGCCGGGGATGTCGCGCTGTGGCAGGGCAGCAGCTACAGCAGCTTGCACGATAGCAATCATGGCAACACGCCGAGTGAGTCGCCGCTGGACTGGGGCCTGCTGACAAGCACGGGACCCAAAGGGGACACGGGGAGCACCGGCGCAACCGGGCCGCAGGGCATCCAGGGAGTGCCGGGGGAGTTCGGGCCGGCCGGGCCGCAGGGGCTCACCGGGCCCGTGGGTTCCACCGGGCCGCAGGGGCAAGCCGGCCGCGACGGCACGCAGGGGCCGCAGGGCGATACCGGTCCCGCAGGTGTCACGGGTGCACCTGGACCTGTGGGCATCGCCTTTCGCGGTAGTTACGCTTCCGGCACCAACTATGCGCAGAACGACGCCGTTAAGTGGCAGGGGCAGACATGGTTGTCGCTGGTGAACGGCAACGTAGGCCAGACACCGGATGCGAGCCCAGCGTACTGGACGCTGCTGGCGGCGCAGGGTGCAACCGGACCGCAGGGTGTGCAGGGATTTACCGGTCCGCAGGGTCTGCAGGGCATCACTGGCGCCCAGGGACCGCAGGGTTCGACCGGTGCAATCGGGGTAACAGGGCAGACGGGGGAGCCGGGGTCGATCTTTCAGGGGGCGTACAGCTCCGGTACGAACTACGCGCTGCACGACGCAGTGGCCTACGCCGGGGGCACGTGGCTCTCCGTGTCTGCAAACAACCACGGCAACACGCCGGGACTCACCGTGGACTGGGCGCAGATGGCGGCACCGGGCGCCGCCGGACCGCAGGGCCTTGCAGGTGCGCAGGGCGCGGTGGGGCAGCAGGGCGCTGCGGGGCCGCAGGGTGCGGCTGGCACACAAGGGTTGGCGGGTCCAGCAGGGCCGCAAGGGCAGCCGGTCGCCTTTCGTGGCGCGTGGAACGGCGGTTCCGCGTATGTGACCGGCGACGCCGTTTTTTATAACGGCTCTGCCTATATCGCGACGTCAGCCATCAGCGGAACACCGCCGGGGTCGGCCGCGCAGTGGTCGCTGCTTGCGCAGGCGGGAGCGGCGGGTTCGACGGGGCCACAGGGCCAAAACGGCGCCACCGGGCAGACTGGCGCGTCTGGCCCGATTGGTGCCACGGGAGCGCAGGGCGACCCCGGCCTGCTGTGGCGCGGCGACTACAACAGTGGCACCAACTATGCCGCCCGCGATGCCGTGGCTTACAACGGCGCAAGCTATGTGTCGCTTCTGACCGGCAATGTCGGCAACACGCCGGGTGCCGTCGGCAGCACGCAGTGGGCGTTACTGGCGGCCGCAGGTGTGCCGGGACCGCAGGGTACGGCGGGCAGCAACGGGGCCGCCGGAATGGCAGCGACCGTTGCCGTGGACACCGTCACCACCGGCGCCGCAGGCACAGCAGCCGCCGTGCAGAATGTGGGCACGGGCAGCGCCGCGCGGTTCAGCTTTACCATTCCGCAGGGTGCCGCGGGTACAGCCGGAGCGGCCGGCACACCTGGCTTGGTCTACCGCGGCACATGGAGCAATGCCACCGGCTACCGCGCGAACGACACGGTCTTTTACGGCGGCAACTCCTACATTGCACGCGTGGCAAACACCACGACTAACCCCGCCACCGACGTGGCCAATAGCGGCGGCACCTGGGCTTTGCTGGCGCAGCAGGGAGCGCCGGGAGCGGCGACCGTCACCATTGGCAGCGTTGCGACAGGCACAACGGCGAGTGTGACCAACAGCGGCACGCAGAGTGCGGCCACGCTGAACTTTGTGCTGCCGCAGGGGCCACAGGGCCCCGCGGGACTCACGTGGAGGTCTGCCTGGGACAGCACCGTGCAGTATGCGGCCAACGACGCGGTGAGCTACGGCGCAAGCTCGTACATCGCGATTGCCAGCAGCCGGGGGACGGCTCCGGTGGGGAATAACTTCAGCTCGTCGGCATGGGCGCTGCTTGCTGCGCAGGGTGCAACCGGCAGCACAGGCGCTACCGGACCGACGGGACCCACCGGGGCCAACGGAACCACGCCGGTATTTACCGTGAGGCAGACAACAACACTAGCGGCGGGGTCATCTGCCACGGTCACTATCGACAACACCAATTCGGCAGCTCCAGCGTTGAGCTTCGGCATACCGCAGGGGGCCGCGGGTACCGGCTCAGGTGTCGGCACGGGTGGTGCCACCTTCACGACGCTCCACACGGTCGCTGCAAACAGCGACAACTTTTATGGCGTCAACTCCACGGCGGCCAGCAGCGCGGCAGGTGTAACGATCTACACGCTCATGCCAGCCAGCTGCAGCGTGTCGTCCATTCACAGCTACAACACGTCCGGCACGCCCGCTGTAATTACGCTATGGTCGTCCACCAGCACAAGCGGGTTTGCGTCGGTGCTCAGTTGCACGACGGCTGCAACCGGCGCGTCGAGTTGCACGGCGCAGGCTGCGGATGTGGGAGGCAAGCTGGTGTATTTCGACATCCGTTCACAGGCATCATCCGTTGGGTATGTTTACACGACGATCGCGTGCCAGTGAGTCCTCTTGTGGAGAGCCCGGCTGTTTGGGTCTACTCGCTAACCACCCCGCACCGGGTCAACAGACACGTATTTTGCAGTAGCCAAACCGGCTATAGGCGATGTAACGTCATCACTGTCCGCTGGCACCCCGGTCACGTGTACCCGAAATGGCAGGTCTCTCGCCCAATCGCGACCACGTGAAATGGAAGGTGCTACGGCCGCATTGCAGAGGGTGAGAAGCCGCTCTGCCTGAATTTCGCGCAGCACTGCACACCACCTTTACAGGACGGGAAAAGGGCTTGGAGAACAATCTGCAGCACGGTGTGCAACGTACAACGATAGGAAGCCTGACCGTCTCATACTTCTTGTCAATTTCCTCTGTTCCTTCACGCTCGTTTACAACCATTCAGGGAGACCACCAGTGGTAGATCAACTTGTAGACAAACTCACGCAGAAAGCGCTATCACGGCGCGGCTTTCTCGCCAGCGCTGGTGCCGTCACGGCTGCCACCATGGTGGGTTGCGGCAACGATACGACGTTTACGCCCGTCCAGCCCACAGCTCCCACACCGGCGGTGACGATTGGCGACTCCGACGTCCTCAACTTTGCGTTGAACCTCGAGTACCTTGAGGCGACGTTCTACCTGTACGCATCCACGGGTGCCGGCCTTTCCAGCGCAGACAGCCTGGGTGGCGGTGCGGTCACGATCAAGACCGGTGCTGCTGTGCCATTTGTCACCCCCCTCTATAAACAGATTGCAGCCGAGCTGGCGCAAACCGAACTCCAGCACGTACGCGCCCTGCAGGCAGCCATCAAGCTCATCGGCGGAACGCCGGTAGCGGCACCCGCAATTGATCTGGAGAATTCCTTCAACGCGGTCGCCAAGCTTGCCGGTCTCGGCACATTCGACCCGTTTGCAAGCGAGCTGGCATACCTTGTGGGTGCGCTTGTATTTGAAGATGTGGGTGTAACGGCCTACACAGGTGCAGCCCCGCTATTCAGCGCCGCAGCAAAAACCAATGGCGTTCTAAGCGCCGCCGCAGGCATTCAGGCAGCAGAAGCGTACCACGCAGGATCGCTGCGCACGCTGCTTTCAGGCAATGCCGCTGCGACGGGTACCTACACCTACCTGAACGACTTCAACTCCATTGTGGCAGTGCGCGCGTCGGTCGGCGGTGGCAATGAAACCCCCGTCCTCTCCGGCACCTCCTCTGGTGGAGCTACGGCGCAGTCAGGACCCACGCCTCCCGTTTACACCGGCCCCAGCAGCATCGTTGCGGCAGACTCCACCAACGCACTCGGCTACGCACGTACCGTTGATCAGGTCCTGCACATTGTGTATGGCACAGGCGGCGCGGCTGGCGTCAGCAGCGGCGGCTTCTTCCCCTCTGGCCTGAATGGCCTTGTAAAAACGACCACGGCATAAGCGACGGACACGGAGAACATAATGGCAACCCTTGAAACACAGAAACTTGATTCCATCATCGCCAGCCGCCGCTCGATGCTTCTTGGTGGAGCTGCTGTAGCGGCAGCGGCCGTCGTCGGCACCGGCATGGCGTCTGCTGCGATCCCGACCACCCTCGGCGATGGCGATATCCTCAATTTCGCCCTCAACCTGGAGTACCTTGAAGCGCAGTTCTACACGCTCGCAACGGAAGGAGTCACTGCCGACCTGGCTGCAACCTCACCCATCTCCATTGCCAGCACTGCCAGCACACCCGTTGCTGGGGGAACAGTTACCTACAAACCCACCCCGGCTGTCACATTCGCCAATGCCTCCATCAAGGCCTATGCCTTTGAAACGGCAGCGGAAGAGCGCAAACACGTTAACTTCCTGCGGGGTGCGCTCGGCGGCGGTGCCGTACAACAGCCGAACATCGACTTGTTAAACAGCTTTCACGCTGTGGGCGGAGCAGCCGGCGTTAGTGCCACCTTTGATCCGTTTGCCAGCGAGCTTAATTTCCTGCTGGGCGCCTTCATTTTTGAGGACGTAGGTGTCACTGCCTACCATGGCGGCGCGGCGTACCTGTCGGCAGCCAACCTGGTTCCGGCGCTTGAAATCCACGCTGTCGAGGCCTATCACGCCGGCCTCATCCGCGCGTCGCTCTATGCAATCGATCAGGGCTTGCTTGTGGCCACAGGTGGTGGTGTGGGTACGGCAGCTTCAATCGCAACGCAGATTGCAAACGCGCGTGCAACGCTGGACGGCACTTTTGGCACGGCACCAACGGATGCTTTTGGCCTCACCGGTCAGGACGACTTTGGGTTGAACCTGATCCAGGTTCCGCTGAATGGTGTGGCGCAGACAGCGACCACCATTATGGACGCCGGCAAGGTAGTCGCTGGCACCACGTTGCCCACGTACAACTACTACATCGGCTTTGCACGCACGCTGGCACAGGTACTGAGCATTGTGTACGGTGGTTCCAGCAGCACGCCGGGAGCGTTCTTCCCAAATGGCCTCACCGGCACCATCAGCTAACTCGACTCACTACGTCACAGAAAAGAGGGCGACCCAAACCGGTCGTCCTTTTCTCTTGCTGTTGAAGCACTGGGGCGAGGTCGCCGCGCAGATTTCGTCCATCACAGAGCCTGGACGTCGATGCCTGCCAGCCTTTAGCCACTTGATCCCGTACTGTACCGCCTGGCCTACCTGCAGGCTTCTGTAGCCGCTGCTGTTTATGGCCTGGGTAGTGGACAAAGACGTCCTCGCCATCGGCGCGGCTCACAAACCGAACCCTTCGCGTTGTTGAACCACCTTACGGTTGCCTGTTCTATACAGCCCCCCCGAGCCCAAAGCTCCGGCCCTGAAGTGCAGCATGGAAAGGCTCTACAGAGTGCTTTGCCCGATGCCGGGTGCAATTACGGTTTTTGTCGCACGACGGAGAGGCGCGCAATGGGTGTTCGCGTTTGCACAAGTTGTGGGCAACTACTGCCGCTGCTTCAAACCCGGCGAGGCTTAGCCCAGGGAAGGCGTGAAGTGTTGTCGCTTAGGGCGCCATCGCGCTGCGGACCAGTGTCGTCGCTCTCTCCAACACGGTTTCGAGCGGCATGCCGGTGGTGTCGAGGATCACCGCATCCGCTGCGGGCAGCAGCGGACTGGCCTCGCGATTGCGATCACGGCTATCACGCTCGGCGATCTCTTGCGTGATGCGCTCGCGTGATTCACCACCCTTTAAAGGTGCTTGCTGGTCAAATCTGCGTTCTCCCCGTGCCTCGATTGATGCTTCGAGAAAGATCTTGACGGTCGCCTCTGGGAAAACAACGGTACCGATGTCGCGGCCTTCCATCACCACGCCGCATGCGGAGCGCAGGCCCATGGCACGCTGCGCCTGCACCATCCAAGCCCGCACGGCGGGGTGCACAGACACCCGTGACGCAGCCGCTGTCACCTCCGGCGTACGCAGCAGAACGGTAACGTCGATGCCATCCAGCCAGACACTGTTGCCGGTTTCTCCCGCTTCCAGGTGCATGCTCGTCCTCGCGGTAACAGCTTCCACCGCAGGCGCGTCGTCTAACGCAATGCCCTGCCGTAAAGCTTTGAGCGCCAGCGCGCGATACATGGCCCCGGTCTCGAGATTCAGCAGGCCGAAGGTCTTTGCAAGATGGGCCGCAACCGTGCTTTTACCGGCACCCGCCGGACCGTCGATGGCAACGATAGGACCGGACGGATGGACACCCTGAGGATCGGTTGAAGGTGCGCTGTCGATGACGACTTGGGCTGTTCTTCCTTCTGCCATCTTTGGTTTCGTATCCGCCACTCGCCAAGCCTCAACCTTTGCGATATTTTAAGCCTGCTGCGTCCGCACCAGGCTTCTTGTTGCGCTCATGGTTTGTGGGAGGCACCGAAGCACCGCCCACGACCGTTACTCCGGACGGCGCTTGGGAGCACCGCCACGGCCCGGACCCGAACCTGGACCACGGAATGCCGGTCGCCCACCCGGTTTGCCGAAGCCGCCGGGTTTGCCACCACGATCGCTGCCAAAGCCGCTGCCGCCGAAGCGTGCGCCGCCGGGACCGGCAGAGTGCCCACCTGACTTGAACGCCGGTCGACCCTCGCCGGGTGCACCGGAAAAGCTGCTCCGGTTCGGCCGGTCAAAGCCACCGGGACGGGGCGCAAAACCACGTCGCTCCCCATCTCCGCTCGGAGTAAATGGACGACGCTCGCCATCTCCACGCGGTGTGAAGGGTCGGTCCCCACGGGGCGCAAACGGCTTGCGGTCGCCACCTTCACGCGGTGTGAACGGACGACGCTCGCCATCTCCGCGCGGCGTAAACGGACGGTCCCCACGTGGTGCGAACGGCTTCCGGTCCCCACCCTCACGTGGTGTGAATGAACGACGTTCGCCGTCTCCACGCGGTGTGAACGGACGGTCGCCACGAGGTGCGAACGGCTTGCGATCTCCACCCTCTCGCGGTGTGAACGGACGACGCTCGCCGTCTCCACGCGGTGTGAAGGGTCGGTCCCCACGGGGCGCGAACGGCTTGCGGTCGCCACCCTCACGCGGCGTGAATGGACGACGTTCGCCGTCCCCACGCGGTGTGAACGGACGATCACCACGCGGCGCGAACGGCTTCCGGTCTCCACTGTCACGCGGTGTGAATGGACGGCGTTCGCCATCTCCACGCGGTGTGAACGGACGATCCCCACGAGGTGCGAACGGTTTGCGGTCTCCACCTTCACGCGGTGTGAATGGGCGACGTTCGCCATCTCCACGCGGTGTGAACGGACGATCCCCACGCGGCGCGAACGGTTTGCGGTCTCCACCTTCACGCGGTGTGAATGGGCGACGTTCGCCATCTCCACGAGGCGTAAACGGCCGGTCCCCACGAGGTGCGAACGGCTTGCGGTCTCCGCCCTCACGCGGTGTGAACGGACGTCGCTCGCCGTCGCTACGCGGCGTGAACGGTCGGTCACCCTGTGGGCGTGCGGAGCGCTCCTCATCCCACGGACGTGCGAAGGACGGGCGATCGCTTCCACCATCGCGCGGTGCATCGTCGCGGGCGATCGGACGGCGCTCACGGTCTGCGCCTCCTCCACCGAACGCGGGGCGTGCACCGCTGGAGCGATCACCTCGATTGAAAGCAGGAAGTCCGCCACCGCCGAAGCCGGGGCGACCGCCACGGTCGTTGCTGCGATCACGATCGCGCGCGCCGGCTGGCTTGCGAACCGGGTAGGCACCCGGACGACGCTCAGTCCCGGCCGACTCACCGCGCGTAGCACGCTCGTCCATGTCGGCTCGGCGATCGTCGGTCTCATACCGCGAGCGCTGCGCGGGGCGCGCCTGCGGAACGGTGTCATCCCCCGGCATTTCCGGCAGCGCTCCCGTGATGTGCAGCAGGGTCTTGCCTTCCATCACTAATGGCTCGAGCTGCCGTGTGGCGGACAGGCCGTTTACCACCTCACGCACGCGCGAACGCGCCGCCAGGGGCGACAGGAAAATTTCCATTTCGTCGCTGGTGGCCGCGACCGCCTGCGACAGATACAGGCTGAGCAGGGCGCTGAGCGCGGTGGGTTGGCCGGCGTTCGCTCCCGCCTTCATATGCCGAACGAACCGGCCGGCCATCAACTCCCATTTTGCCGGCGCACCGTCCGCATCGGGCAGCGGGATCACGCGCTGGATGGCCCAAAGCTCCGTCAGCGCACGAAGAGTTGCAGAGTCCGTGATGCCCTGGCCCAGCTCCTGCGTGATCTCGTGCGGTGCCTGCGCGCCCTTGTCCTTTAGTATCTCGCACACCTTCACGGCGAGCGGAGACACACGCATGGGGCCGGTGGTAGAAGGTTCTGCCTTCCAGTTTTTATCGCCGCGCAGGGTGTACACGAAAGAGAATGCGCTCGCTGGCACCAGGAAATCCGGCTCACCGGTCGTCGATCCCAGCAGGTTCAGCGGAACAGCGGAACCGTCCTCAACAAGTCGCGCCAGGGTGCGGTGCACAGTCTCGCGCTCTTCCGCCGAAAAGCCGCTGATGGGCTCCGCCTCTGGTGCTGTCTCTTCGGCGGCGGCGGCAATGCGGTCTTCCTCGGCAATTTCATCGCCTTCGTCTTCCGCCAGCTCGTCATCGTTCGACAGCATGGTTTCGCGATCAGACGGAATGTTGCCATCGCCGGCAAGCATGGCTTCGTCGCCTTCAGCGGTCGCGGGCTCGTCTTCGTCCTCGCTGTCATCGTCGTCTTCGGCGTCTTCCAGCTCGCCGTCCTCGCCTTCTACGCCGTCCTCATCATCGGAGCCATCATCTTCCGCGTCTTCGCCGGAAGGCTCGTCAGTTGCCTCTTCGTCTAAACCTTCGTCAGAGTCTTGTTCCAGTTCTCCGTCTTCATCGTTCTCTTCGTCGTCTTCGGCGTCATCGTTCTCCTCGTCCTCGTCCTCGTCGTCGGAGTCCTCTTCGTCGTCCGAGTCTTCGTCGTCCAAACCATCCTCATCCAGATCGCCAACGGCGTAGGAGCTCTCTCCGCTCTCATCGAATGCCGTGGTCGCGCCAGCGGACTTCTTCGGCTTCGGCACCCAGTTGTTCTGCGGCCGGCCGAGCACGGCCTCTGCAAAGCTGGGCGCGGGTGTGGCGAACTGCGCGTGCGGATACAGCGGCACAAGGCCGGCCTCGTTCAGCCACGTGCGTACGCTGTCGGTGGTGCGGAGGGCGTCGCCGTTCTGGTGCCAAAGGGCCTTGCGAGCCAGTTCAAGTTGTCGGGGGGTTACGTTCTGTTGCGTTGCCATTTTCAGGCCTTTCCGTGTGGGCGGCGTGTGCCGGGATGTTACCCCTGGATGCCACGCCTGCCGGTTCGGGCAGGAACAACCCTGCCGTCCATCGCAGTCCGGGCGCCGCGGAGACTACCCCCGGCCGCCTGCTGCCAATTGCTTCTCTCATGTGTTGGATGGGAGTCCGCCTGAAACGGCTGGCACCGTTTCGCGAATCTCTCTGGCCCGGTGTGTCCCCTGGTGCGACACGGCCTGCATCATCCTGGTGGTTCGTCGCCGGGGGAGTCCGCCCCGGTCAAGCTACAGTGCCCCTGTCTGTCTCGCGGAACAGCTTTATGCAGGGCTTGCCCGCCCGCTCTAAATCCGCTGGAAGGCTCGCTGAATCTCCTTATGAGCATACCGCAACGCGATGGGCCTGCCATGCGGACAGGCCATGGGGTTCTCCGTTTTGCCCAGTTCGTCGAGCAGCCACTGCATCTTGCTGATCTCCAGCGGCATGTGGATCTTGACCGCCGCGTGGCACGCAATGCTCGCTGCGATGCGGCGGCGGCGCACCTCCATGTTGTCGGCCTGGGCGGCGTCGTCCTCGACCTGAAGCAATTCCGCCAGCGCCAGCTCCAGCTCCTTGCCCTCCAGGCCTACCGGCGCTGCCTTCACCGCCAGCGTGCGCGGCCCAAACGGCTCCGCCTCAAACCCGTTGCGCGCCAGTTCCGCTGCCATGCCGGCAAAGTTCGCCATCTGCGCCGGCATCAGGTCAATCAGCAGCGGCATCAGCAGGCGTTGTCGTTGCACGCGCTCCGTCTGACGCTCGCGCAGAACCTTCTCAAACAGGATGCGCTCATGCGCCACGTGCTGGTCAATGATCCACAGCCCCTCTTCGTTCACCGCCAGAATGAAGGAGTCCTGCACCTGGCCCAGGGGCCGCAGACCAGCCAGCCCATTCAGGTTTGCCGTGTCCTCAATGCGTTCGGCTATGGGTGCAATGGCAAGCGTGCCGGGCGGCAGGTGCGTTCGACTATGCGCATCCGGCAGCATCATCCTGCCTTCCACACCTCGGTTGTCCCACGCCTCGCTTCTGAGACGTGGGGCGTCCGCTGAACGGAAGTCCGCAAATGCAGCAACGGAACCTGCACTCTCACTGCCGATCAACAACGGATCGGGTGAATCCCCCAACCGCATCCCGTCAGAGAATGCCAGCCTCCCCGGAATCGCCGCCTCGCGTCTCGGTGCCAACGAAAAACTCTCTGCGTCGCCGGCGTCCACGACGTCGCTCACCCGCGCCAGCTCCCGTGCCTCGCGCTCACGCTCCTCCGCCGACATGGCTTCGCGAATCTGGTGCTCGCTCCACGGCGCATCGCTGCCCGGGCCGGGCCCGCGAAGTATTGGGTCCATGTCGATGCCGTCGCTCCGGCCGTCCAGCAGTGAGTCCCCGGCCTGTGGCGTATCGGCACCGGCCTCCCCACCGAAGCTCAGCGCCTGCAAGAAGCTCGCTGCGGGCCGCGCCTTCATCACCGTGTTGCGCACCGCGTCCCGCACAAAGTCGTGCACAAAGCTCGACTGACGAAACCGCACCTCCGTTTTGGCCGGGTGCACGTTCACATCCACTTCACCCGGCGGCATCTCCAAAAACAGCAGAACAACAGGAAATGACGTGGGCGGCAGGATGTTCCGGTAGGCCTCCGTCAGCGCATGCAGAATCAGTCGGTCGCGCACCTGCCGTCCGTTCACAAACACGTAAATCGAACCGCGATTCAGCTTCTGCAGCTCCGGCTTTGACACAAAACCGCGCACCCGTAGAAAGCCAGGCTCCGGCTTCTCGTAGTCGGCTTCCCTGCGCCACGGTGGCGGCTCCGGTATGCCCACTCGCGCAAAGTCCAGCTCCGCCGCGCAAGGCAGCATGTCTTTGCTCACGTCGTGGCCCAGCACCTGGAAGAGCCGCTCGCTTGCATCCCGCACCGCCGGCGCCACGAGCAAGGCCTGGGTCGACGAGTGCAGCTCAAAGTGCTTCTCAGGGTGTGCCAGCGCGTAGTGCGTCACCAGCGCGGCGATGTGGCTCAACTCCGTCGGCTCACTCTTCAGAAATTTGCGCCGCGCCGGCACGTTAAAGAAGAGGTCGCGGATGGCCAGCGTGGTCCCCGCGGGTGCGCCTGTGTCCTCTACCCGCGTCATCTTGCCGCCAACGATTTCAATCCGCGTGCCCACCTCGTCGTCTGCCGCACGCGTCTCCAATTCCACCCGCGCAACGGACGCGATGGAGGGGAGCGCCTCCCCGCGAAATCCCAGCGTCGCAATGTGCAACAGGTCGTCCGCGGTCCTTAGCTTGCTCGTTGCATGCCGTTCGAACGCCAGCATCGCGTCATCCCGGCCCATGCCGCAGCCATTGTCCACGATGCGGATCAGCTTGCGGCCGCCACCTTCGACTTCCACCCGGATGCGCGTCGCACCCGCATCGACGGAGTTCTCCAGCAGCTCTTTCACCACGCTGGCCGGCCGCTCCACCACCTCGCCCGCGGCAATCTGGTTCGCGACCTGGTCACTCAACACCCGAATACGGCCCATGGAGCAAGTGTAGGGCTTCCATTTATAAGGACGAGACCCGCACGCCTGAATCGGTGACGCGAAATGTCGCGCAACAGACAAGGCTTGTGTCAACAGCCGCGCATAGACGGTGTCGGCTAACGGACATTATAATTTCTGATCTCAGAAGTGGTGGCCTATGCGCAATTTTTCGACAGTGATTTGCGTTGGACAGGAAATTCGACTTCTCGACGTCCGTTCTCAGGTGCTCCGCACGCGTTTCGCCACAGTCCTGTATGGAGGGCCCGCCGACCTGTACAGACTTCTGGCACAGCATCCGTTCGACTTGCTAGTGCTCTGTCACACGCTGTCTGAAGAGGAAAGCCATGAGGCCGCAGCGCGGTTTCTCGCATGCAATCCGGGCGGAGCCATTCTTGCGATGTATACGCACCATACAACGTTCTCTCTGAAAGAAGCGGATGCCTCTGTTCCTGCCCTGGCGGGTCCGCAACGCATGTTCCACGCTGTAGACGGCCTGCAGCAACATGGCATGCCACGCTTTGCCCTTTCACCATACTTGCAGGCCGCTCCGCCGCCTCACCCGCGATAACCCGGTCCCCGACCTGGCTCAACACTGCATACGACCAATATCGAGGCTTACACAGCAAGGCTGAATGATGGACGTAACACTACGGCCTGAAACGCCGCATGGCCTATATTGCGCACGTGGCTGCAGCAATTTGAGCGGTTACCCATACTCAACACAGCTGCACGACGGTGCCCTATGCAGGACTTCTCAGCAGTGCTTTGCGTTGGACACGACATTGACCTTCTCAACGTGCGTTCCGCAGTGCTTCGCACTCGCTTTCTAACGGTATCCAGCGGGGTGCCGGCCGATGTACAAAGACTCTTGCCGGAACGGGCTTTCGCTCTGATGGTGCTTTGCCACACACTCAGCCAGGTGCAGTGCAAGGAAGCGGTTAAGCAATTCCACGGCGCCAACCCGGATGGAGCGGTCCTTGCAGTGTGCACACTACATACGACCTTCTCTCTGGAAGAGGCGGATGTGTCTGTTGCCGCCCTGGCAGGTCCACAATGCATGTTCGACGCCGTTGAAGGGCTGCAGCACAGGGGTATGGCTCGTTTTGGGCGAGTCCTGCCCACATAGCAGACGTATTTAGTTGATGTACGCCGACTTATGCACTTCCAGCATGTCACGTCAAGAGACGAGCAGCGTCGCTACACCATGCGTGCCAGAGCTGAACGCTACCGACACAGCCGTTAAGTACGTTTTGCAGACGACCCGGCATTGTCTACCTCACAGTGGTGGTCGAGGCTGAATACGGCAGACGTTCCAACCCCCACGACTTATTTGGCAATGCTCCCATCACGAATCGCAACTCCCCACCACGACTTACTTCTTCCTGCGTCAGGAAAGTCCGATTTATGAGCTTCCCATTGAAGGTCACCGACTGCACATACCCATTCGCCGCACTCAGCTCCGGCGCACTTACTGTTAGTGCCTTTCCATTTCCCAAGTGCACCTCTGCATAGCGAACAAATGGTCGACCGATGACATACTGATTTGCACCCGGCGCCACCGGGTAAAACCCCAGCGATGTAAACAGCAACCACGCCGACATCTGTCCCAGGTCATCGTTCCCGACCAGACCATCCGGTGTCGGCTTGTACTGCGACTCCACAACCTGTTTCAGCCGCTCCTGCGTGCGCCAAGGCTCACCGGCGTAGTCATACAGATAGGCTAAATGGTGGCTTGGCTCGTTGCCGTGAATGTACTGGCCGATCATGCCGCTAATGTCCTCCACATCCGCATAGCGCGCCATGTCTACCTTCTGGTCAAACATCTCGTCCAGCTTCTTGACCAGCGCACGCGGCCCGCCCAGCGCGGTAATCAGGCCTGCCTCGTCCTGCGGCTCATACCAGCTGTACTGCCACGCATTGCCCTCGGTAAAGCCGCTTCCGCTGCCCGCCGCCGCAGGGTCAAACGGCTCGCGCCACGTACCGTCCGCTGTGCGTGGCCGTACAAAGCCCACCTTTGTATCGAAGACGTTCTTCCAGTTCCCCGCACGCTTCTCAAACCGGGACGCGACGTCAGCCCGTCCCAGCTTCCGCGCCACCTGCGCAATGCACCAGTCGTCAAACGCATACTCCACCGTCTGCGACACCGCCTCGTCGTGACTCGCATCCCCCACTGGCACGTACGCCAGCTTCATGTACTCGCCCAGGTGCCCGTACGGTTCATAGTCCGCGCTCGCCACCATCGCATCCAGCGCTGCGTTGGCGTCAAAGCCGGTACCTTTGCCGATGGGTTTATCCAACCCCTTCATCACCGCATCTGCAATCACCGGAATGCTGTGATAGCCGATCATGCACCACGTCTCGATGCCCTGAAACTGCCACACCGGCAGCACCCCAAACGGACTCTCGCGGTAGGACGCAAGCATCGACTGCACCAGATCATCGGTAAACTGCGGCGGCTCCAACAGGGTCATCAGCGGCTGCTCTGCGCGGTACGTATCCCACAGCGATAATGACGACACAAACGTCCACGCCGGTTTGCCATCCTTGCCCACCGGCACCCGGTGCACCTGGTTATCCGGTCCGCGGTACTCCCCGTCCACGTCCATGCTCACCGTCGGCGCCAGCAGCGAGTGATACAGCGCGGTATACAGATTTCGGCGCATCGAATCGTCGGCATCGATCCTCATCACGCCCAGCGCGGAACGCCACTTCTCGGCCGCCGCAGCTCGCACCGCGTCGAAGTCGAATCCCGGCACCTCCGCGTCAAGGTTCGCAATCGAGTTCTCCTCGCTTACCGGAGAGATCGCCACCTTTACCACAACTTCCATCGTCGGCCTGCCGTCCGCCGGCCGCCACTGCGCCGCGCATTCAGGACGGCCTGCCTTGCAAGCACGCGACACCTGGTCGTACCCCGACCGTGCAAAGTCAAAGATCCCCACCAGGCCACGACCTTCAATTGACTGTGTATTCGCCGGTCCATCCCCCGGCGTCTTGAACCCGCCGTAGAGTACTGGCTGATCCTCGCGGTCATACAGGTGCGTACCAGCTACCGGCGCAGAAAACCGCAGCGCAAAGTAGAGCTGCCGTCCCTTTGCCCATCCCCGCGTCTCCCGCATGCCCGTTACTGTCACCACACCCGCTCCAGTATCTCGACGCACACGCATACGCGACCAAAGTACCTTGCCCGGGTAGTTGTAAATGGAAGACCGTAAATCCACGAGTAAGTGCGCCGGTTTGTCCGCCGAAAAGGTATACCGGTGCACACCCACGCGCGTCGTCGCCGTAAGTTCGGCACGCACGCGGTAATCATCCAGCGTTACGGCATAGTACCCAGGCTTCGCTGTCTCTGTGGCATGCGAGAATTTTGACCTGTACCCGCTGCCGGGCTTGTCGATCTCACCCGGATCGAGCCGGACATCTCCACTTATCGGCTGCACCAGCACATCGCCCAGGTCACTATGCCCCGCGCCGGAAAAGTGTGTGTGACTGAAGCCGAGGATCGTTGTATCGGAATACCTGTACCCCGCAGCCCACTTATAACTCTGCTTGAACGGCCGTATCTGCGTATCCGGAGAGAGCTGCACCATGCCGAACGGCACCGTCGCACCCGGATAGGTGTGCCCCTCCGCACCCGTCCCCACCATTGGATCTACCGCGTCATATCCGTTCATCTGTCCAGAAGCTTGCGCAAGCGTTCGCGAAGAGCTTACAGACAGCAAGGCAACAAGCAGAAGGGCAGAGAAGTGGCGAAAAGGCATGAAGCGATTGTCTCTCAAACTTCGTCAGCGTGGACTGCCATACGCCACGGCAAACCCCACCAGCACAGCAGCAACAATCCCCACCGCCAGCACCACTACCCACCGTGCGTACATGTCGTTATTCATAAGCTCACTGCTGCTACCCGCTCCACAACTCGCTCAAACTCCTCCGCACGTCTTCGAGCAGTGTGGTTCGCCAGCGTTCGGGCCTGCGCAGCTTCGCCCATCCGCCGAGCTTCCGCCTCGCTCATCTCCGTCAGCACGCGCACCACCTCATCGCGCGTTGTGGCCACGGCAATCTCCTCGCCCGGCGTAAAAAAATCCTCCAGCCCCGGCCACACATCGCTTACCATCGCCGCCGCGCATGCACTTGCCTCAAACAACCGTACCGACGGCGACCAACCGGCCGCAACCATGTCCGCCCGCGTCAGGTTCAGCACAAACCGCGATGACGAATATAGCCCCGCATGGTCCGCAGGCGGTAAGTGCGGATGTGTCACCACGTTAGTAGCCCATTCCGTCCCCGCAGGATACATCGGCCCTGCCACCAGAAATCGCTCGTCCGCCAACTGTCCAGCGGGAGCGTTCAATAACTCCATCAACTTCGTCTGCCGGTCCGCCGCATACGTTCCCAGGTAACTCAAAACGCACGCAAACTCCCGCCGCACCGGCATGCGCCTGTATAAGTCAGGGTCTACCGAGCAGTAGAACGGCACCGCCATGGGCGACCTGAAGCGATCCTCTAACTCCCGCAGAACCGGCCCGCCAGTAAATGAAAGGTACGCCGCGTATCCCGGTATATCTTCCGCTCGCAGATACTCGCACTGGCCGTGGAGCCGCAACGCCGCCAGCGTAATGGGAGTGTCGATGTCATAAAACAATATGGGCCCGGCAAACTCCTGTCTCAGAAATTCCGTTGCTTTGATCGCATCGGGAAAGTAACTTCCCACGACTACCACGTCAGCACCGGCAAGCGCCGCACGCACCACCGCTGCACCGTCCTGTGCCCAATCCGTATATAGCCGCAGAGAAACGTACTCCGGCTGCGGCAAGTCGCGATTACTGCGGTACCACTCCACGTCCTTTTCCACGAATACAACAGTGTGACGGCGTCGCCGCAACTCACGGCAAAGTGCACGGTACGTCGTCGCATGCCCATTGCCCCACGACGACGTAATCGATAAACCAAGAATCACTATCTTCATTGAGCTTCATTGTAGAAGCTCAATGTTTATTGCTGACGCGCAGCGGCCCGCTTTTCCAGCCCGGCCAGGTGGTGCAGGTCATGACCGGCCGCAATCTCCACCAGCGTCCACAGCGTAATCGGCCCGGCAGAGGGGTGCATCGCGGGCCGGGCCTTGTCCTCCGCGCTGAAGGTTTCAACCAACGCCAGGTTCCACATGCGCACCGTACGCCACGTTGTCAGCGCAGCCTCCGTCGTGTACCTCACGCCGTCATAGGCACGCGCCCACGGGTCCTGCTCAAACGACTGCAGCGTCGGATTGCTTTCGCCGTATACCTGCCGCAGTCGCCACGCCCACGCGATCTCGCAGTCTGCCATGTGGCACAGCAACTCGCGCAGGCTCCATTTGTCCGGCGACGGTCGCGTCGTGATCTCCTCCGCCGTAAACCTTGCCAGCAACGCATTCAGCGCTGTTGGCGTGGTGCGCATGACCTCGTCAGGGGCGCGCCCGTCCAGCAGGTGCACATAGGGGGTTATGTTTGCAGTCTCTTCGCTCATGCGTTATAGGATGCACGCGACTGCCTTCATCTGCCGCAAGGCCGCATCGGCTTGCGCCGCCCGTTGCGCATACGTGTGGTCCCGCAACGCCCGCGCGTGGAACGCCTGCCCGATGCGCTTTGTCGCCGCAGCATCGTGCGTGCGCAGGTGCCGCACCACATCTTCTGCGGTGCGCACCACAAGAATCTCATCATCGATCGCGAAGCAATCGTCGATGCCGGCCCAGTCGTCACACAGTAGGCAGGCCGCCGCGCCTGCGGCTTCAAACACCCGCGTGGGTGGCGAAAACCCACTCACTGCCATGCTTGCCCGGTTGATGTTCAGCACCGTCCGCGCGCTTGAGTTCAACACGTTGTGCACCGCCGTTGGCACATGGCCGATGTAGCGAACGTTGGCAGGCATCGCTTTGTCGCCCCAGCCTTCGCCGCCCAGCAAAAACGTCTGCTCCGGCGCAAGCTCCGCAGCGCGCAGAAACAGCTCTTCCACCCGCGCCTCGCGGTCCGGCAGGCGGTTTCCCAGAAACGCCAGGTCGCACGCGTATGCCGGGTCTGGCGCAACGGGAAAGTGGGTTTCCGGGTCAAGCCCGTTGTATGCCTGCAGGTAGTTTCGTACGCCGTACCGCGCAAAGCCGTCCCTGCACATGGGCCCGCCGCCGTAGCTGAAAACCGCATCCAGCCGGGGCACCACTGCACGGAATGAGTCAGAGGGGTCCGCGTCCATGCGCGCCAGTGTCGCAGGCGAATCCACGTCCCAGTAGACGGCAAGGGAGTGCGGCTGCGCCTCCAGGATCAGGCTCTCCGTCAGGGCATCATCCACGCCAATGCCGCTGTGCTTCACCACCACATCAGCCTTGCGTGCCTGCTCAAAGACCTCGGCCAGCGTCGGTAGATCGGCATAGTTGTCCCCATGCCCAAAGTCACCTTGAGTGCCGACCGGCTTGTACGTCACCAGATTTGCAAACGATAAGTCGACAGCATCCTTGTGCGTCTGCCGGCCGTACGCATCCGGCTCCGCAAAGGTAATGTCATACCCCAGGCGAGCGAGGTACTTGTAACATCCGCGATAGTAAGTCGCCGCACCATTCCAGTAACTCGAGACCAGCGACGACCCGAACGCAAAAATCTTCATACGACTAACTCACAACCTCATCCACTATCCGCGTAAGCTGGGCCGCCCGGTGTGCACATGTATGCCGCTGGAGCAGCGTATCCAGCCCCCGCTCCACCTGCGCCTCAGCGTACAGTGGATCGTCCAGCACCCGCCGCATCGCGGCTTCGGCCTCCGCGCCATTGCGCACCCATGTGAAATCTCCGTCGCGGAACAGGTCCTCGGTGTCCTCCCACGGCGCACTCAGCAGCGGGATTCCGCTTGCCAGCGCCTCAAACACGCGAATCGTCGGAATACCTTGTAGTGCGTTGTTATATTGCTGGCGCGGCACATGCATCGTCATGTGGCTGCGCGCGTACACGTCCGGCGCGGCAAGGTTCGGCAGATACCCGCCATACCTCACGCCTGCCAAGGCCAATGCCTCCTGCCCATCCTGCGGGTACCGTACCCCATAAATGGTCGCGCGAAACTCTGATTCGGGCGAGCTGCGCAGCCTTCCCGCCGGCCCGATCAGGAATTCACGCAGCTCTGCAGACCGCTCCCCATCGCCCCAGTTCCCCACCCACACAAGCTCGTTCTGGGCAGGTGCCTCGCGCGGAAAAAACACCGAGGTATCCGCCGCCTCATGCAGAGTCCAGCACGCATCCATGCCGAAACGCTCCTTGTAGATCGCCGTGAGCGCGTCGCCAAAGGTCAGCACACCGTCAAACTCGTGTACGCGCTGCAACCGAATGCTCTCCGGCGACGACGACGCGCGGTGGTGCGTGTCATGAAAGACCGCTTTGAACCCAAGCTCCGCACGCAGCCCAAGCAACACTGCGATCAGCGCCGGCTCGTTCCACTCATGCACGATTACCAGGTCCACGTCATGCAGCGCACGGCGCAGTTCATCCTCAAGCGCCGGGTCTACCGGGTCATACAGCCGCAACACGATATCGGGATAGGTGGCTGCAAACTGATCGAGTGAGGCCTGGCCGCCGGCTTCCATCAACAGGTTTTCGTAGCTCCATCCGAATGCCGGCTCATACACCGCAACGGTGTGGCCTAACGATCCCATCTCCCGCACCAGTCCCCGCAAGAAGTGAGCGTTTCCGTTGTTCCAGTCAGACCGCAGCGTATGCAGAAAGAAGGCAATCCTAAGCACGCGCACCGGCCAGGTTTTTACCGCATACCTCGTCGTACAGCCGCAGGTACTCCGCCGTCATGCGGCCGCGACTGTACTGCGAGCGTGCGCGCACCGCAGCACGGCTCTGCATCTCATGCAGACGGCCCTCTTTCGCGGAAAGCTTCTCCAGCGCGACGCACAGCGAATCCGCATCGCTAAAGTACACGGCGTCGTCCCCCCACACCTCGCGCTGCGAGTGGATGTCTCGCGCCACGATCGCACAACCACACTGCGCCGCTTCCACCGCACTCAAACCAAAGGGCTCATACACGCTCGTAACCAGATACACGGCGCTTTCTGCAAACAGGTGAATCATTGCAGATTCCGGCAGTTTGCCCAGCAGCACCCGCCGCCGCAGAAGCGCCGCGTCGTACGTCGCGTCGGGTGAGGTCGTCTCCCCTGCCACAAGTACAGGCATAGGGCTCATGCAATTTTCCAGCACAGCCATGCCCTTGGCGCTGTCCCACACCCGCCCGGCCGTTACCGCCTGCAGCTTTTTTGCTATGCGTGGCGTGTCCACACTGCGCCCGTTTGCAATCACCTTGCTATGCGGCAGCTTGCCATTGAAGTGAGATCCGAAGCCGCGCCGAAGCTCACCCATCATCCAATGCGTGGGTGCCACGACCGCCGTCGCGCCCATCAGGCCATCCGTCACCAGCATGCGATATGTCGCCAACCATTCCGACTCCGGCAAGCCCACATCCCCGTGCATTGCCCGCGCCCATCCCAGCACATCGCTGTGCGCGACCACGATCTTTGGGCACTGGAGCGGCAGTGCGCCAAAGCAGAACTGGTTGCTGTGCAACACGTCAGGGACAAACTGCTTCGCGATGCGGCGTAACAGCGGCTCCGCATAGATGTAGGCCTTGCTGTTCTCGCCCTGCCACTCCAGCGGCAACGTTGTCGACTCAAACGTAAAGCGCTTGCGATACCGGCCCGACACACCGCGCAACCAGGTTGTCTGCTCATCAGATGCGGCGCTGCCGAAGCTCACCAGCAGAACCTGCACATCTGCCCGCGCATCCAGCAGACCCAGCACCAACTCGCGAGTGTAGGTCCACACACCGCCAACGGTATCGGTCGTCATCAGGATGCGCATGGAAGACCTCTATCCTAGGGCGAGTTCAAGTTCCGGCAAAGGCACCGGCTGCTGGTCTTGAATGTCAGAAAAGCCCTTGTCTGCGAACAGGCTTAAATAAAAAGCATGCGCGCGTTCCCACGCCTGCTCATCGGGCTGCGCGCCAAACGTGGTCACATACTCCGGCGAGCCAGGGAACGGGAACATCGGCACCGGCTCACTGACCCACACGCCGTTTGCCTTCAGGTTGTCCTGAAACGCCCTCACGGCCACTGGATCGTCATGGTCTGTCTTGATGAGATTGGCCTGCACCCACGGGATCCGGCCCTTTGCGTAAATGAGCAGATCGGTGATGCGCTCCGTCGTGTACTTGCAGTTCTTGTTCATGTCTGCACGGCCCTGCTCGGTAATGCTTTCGACGCCGCACTCCATGCTGATGCAGTGTGCCCGCCCCAGCAGGTCAAAACCGGCCTCGTCCCACAAATCAATACGTGTTTGGAAGCCGATGGACAGTGTCGGGCGCTTCGCTATCTCTTCCAGCAGTACGCGTACGTTCTTGCCGACCCCGAAGATCTCGTCGATGAAATAGATGTACGTGACGCCACGCGACATCAGTTTGTCGATTTCGGCGACAACCTCCACCACGTCCCGTTCGCGATACTTGTTGCGGAACTGCGTTTTGTTGCAGAAGGTGCACGCATAGGGACATCCACGTGCAAACTCCAGTTCCGCGCCCAAACCTTCGACCGGCGTAAAAATATGGTGCTTGTGCGTGTGCAGCTCCACGGGGTAGTCGCTGAAGTCCAGTCGGGTGACGAACTTCATCTCCACCGCAGCCAGCGGCTCGCTGGCCTGCATCACGCGGCCCGGTACCTCGCCTGTCACGTCGCGCCACACGCAGCCGGGAATCGCGAACCGCGGCGTATTGGCAAGTAGAGGGAGCACCTGATCCGGCTCACCGCGCAGCACCACGTCCGCACCGGTCTTGGTCAGCGTTGCTACGGGCGTGGAAGAGCCGTGCGGCCCGATAACGACCGTTGTTGGCTGCTTAGTGCGGCAGGTCGTTAGAGCGCGCAGCCACATCTGCGGTACACGCAACTCCGGCTGTGGACACCGCCAGAACAGGTACGAATTCGCCGTGGGCAGAACCAGGAAATCCTCGCCGAAGGCCTCCAGCTTGGCCTTCACCTCGTCCGGCGTCAGCTTCAGCAGAAAGGCATCGACCAGCAAAACCTCATGGCCGGCGCGGCGCAAGAATTCCCGCGCGCCCAACAGCTCCAGCGGCACCACCGGCTGCTGGGAGCCGAAGTACGTCGAGCCTTCCCACGTCCAGAACGGATTGACCAGCGCAAACTTCATCGCGCATCTCCGGCCATGGCGCGAGTCAAGCCAAGCACACTGGCCATTACCCCTGCGTCCTTCAGATCGTCCTCTGCGTCGTCGTTCGCCTCTGCCCCGGCACGCTGCACAATCTGCGCACGGTTGCTGGCGTAAAACCCCACAATGCTGTCCAGAATGTCATCGATTGAGCGCGTCGGCCGCCATCCAGTGTCACCTGTGATCCGGTCCAGCGCCGACACATACAGCGGCTGATCCCCGGGTCGAGTCTCGCTCGAGTCCAGCCTGGCTTGCCGGCCCACCCGCGCTTCAATACGCTGCAGCAATTCACGAATCGACACGGCACGATCCATACCGCCGCCAACGTTGTACACCTGCCCGGCGGTACCGCCAATCGCCAAGCGCACGGCCCCAAACGCATCCATCAGGTCATCCACGTGCAATACGTCGCGCACCTGCAGGCCATCGCCGTACACGGTGATGCGCCGGCCGGCAAGCACGCTGTACACAAAGTGCGCCACCCATCCCTGATCCTCGTTACCGAACTGCCGCTGACCCGCAATGCAGCTCATGCGGAGCACGACCGTCGGCAGATTGTAGATCCGGGCGTAGTCCCGCACATACTGGTCGGCCGCACCCTTGCTGCACCCGTACGGGGAGTGAAAATCCAGCGGCGTCTCCTCGTCTGCGCCGTTCCACTCGCGGTTCACCGACCGGTACCGCGACCCCGCCTTTTCGACAGGCACCGTCTCTAGCGATCCATAGACCTTGTTGGTCGATGTAAACACCACCAGCGGCTGCCGGCCGTGACGCCGAGCAGCTTCAAGCACGTTGAATGTACCCGCGGCATTTGTATCGAAGTCACGCTGCGGGTCGGCGATGGACGTCGTGACAGCAACCTGTGCAGCCAAGTGGTAGATCTCGTCCGCGTGTCGCGCGGCATCGCTTACCTGCTTGCTGTTCCGCACGTCACCATGGATGTAGCGCAAGTTTTTAGCAGCCGGCAGCGTGCGCAGCCATGCCAGGTTGTGCTCCGTCCCGCGTCGAGACAGATTGTCGAAAACGGTCACATGGGTACCCGGTTCGCTCAGAATCCGTGCTGCAAGATTGGCTCCCACAAATCCTGCACCGCCGGTGATCAATATCTCGCGCACACTTCCCATTCGTCCGGTCCACGACCCTTTCACAATCTTGCATGGCCGCTAAAGCCACAAAACGAATGTACCTGTTCTAAGTACCCTGCGGAAAGAGAGATGCGCGCAAACTTGTACGCGGTGGTACGGCCGCCCATCTTCTTCGGCAACTTCAACAAGCCGCCTTCCTCACACACCCTCCGGTTTTGAATGGGAACGGGCTCACGGAGCCGGAATGCGAGCCAACAGCGTCAGGATGGCGCTGCTTAAAGATCGTCCAGCGGACCCTGGCTGAGCTAACCGGGCAACCTGAAGATCTGGTTACCAACAACGCGCTTTCCACGACCCACCATCTCTACGCCGTCAGCCCATGGGCGGCTAACTGCTGCAGCATCGTATCGGCCTTGTCCTCCGCCTCCTGGCTCTCCAGCCAATGCGCCAGCTCCCCGAACCCCTCCTCATGCGTCACCTGCGGCTCATATCCCAACAGCGCGCGCGCCCGAGAGATGTCCGCGTAGCAGTGCCGAATGTCTCCCGCGCGGTATTTCCCGGTAACGACCGGGTCTAGTCCCTTGTCGCCCAGCGCACCTGCCAGCAGCTCCGCGATTCGCCGAATCGACACGGGGCGTCCCGACCCGATGTTGATCACCTGGCCGTTACTGGAAGGAGCATCCATGGCCAGTATGTTCGCCCGCACGATGTCATGGATCGACACAAAGTCCCGCTGCTGCTCGCCATCCTCAAAGATCAGCGGCTGCTTGCCGTTCAGCATGCGCGAGGCAAATACCGCCGCCACGCCGGTATACGGGTTGCTCAGCGCCTGCCGCGTCCCATAGATGTTGAAGAACCGCAGCGCCGTTACCGGCAGCCCATACGTGCGGCCGTAGATCATGCACAGCTCTTCCTGGTCGCGCTTGCTCAGCGCATACATGCTGTTGATCTCACTCGGCTTGTCCTCATCTGTCGGCACAGGCTGCAGCGGTCCGCTGTCGCCGACTGAAACCTCCCACTCACCGCGCTTCAGCTGCTCCGTTGACCGCACCGGCGGCGCATAGCTGCGGCCATCCGCGCCCACATAACGGCCTTCACCGTAGATGGACATACTGGACGCCACCACGATCTTCTCGACCGGCGACTTGGTATCGAGCACGGCCTGCAGCAGTTCGGCGGTGCCCTGCGTATTCACGCTCATGTACCGGCTGATCTCGTACATGCTCTGGCCCACGCCCACCGTTGCGGCAAAGTGATAGATCACGTCCACGCCGTCCAGCACAGTCTTCAACAGGTTCGGGTCGCGCACGTCCCCGCGCACTAGTTCGACGTCGGTCGAAAGATACTCTGGCCGCTCGCTACCCGGATGCACCTGCGGCGTGAGATCGTCCAGCACACGCACCGCGTGCCCCTGCCGCAGAAGACCATCGGCCAAATGCGACCCTACAAATCCCGCCCCACCCGTGATTAAGACCTGCCGCTTGCGCGACGCCGGCAAACTCTGTGCGCTCTGGATACTCAAGCTGTAGCAACCTCGATTTCATTCTCGTTCTGCACTAGAAGTTCCTCGCGCCGCCGCACCATCTGCGGCAGGTCGTACAGCGACCCCGCAGCATAGTTCACCGGCCCGACCTGCCCCGGCGACGCATACCGCGCCACACCCCAGGCGGCAAATTCCGCAAAATCTGCAACGTCCCTCGGCGGACTTGTATGGTGGTCCTCCAAGCCAAGGTGCCCCGGCGTAAAGCACAGCGTCATGGCCACCTCAAACTCCGCCAGCGCCGTAAAGACACGGTCGAACCACGCCTCCGCGTTCTCGCGGTATGCGTCCGCCCAGCTCAGCCCTGTGCGCAAATAGCGCACACCATGCGCCCTCATCCACGCCGCGGCGTCGTCCAGTCGGTGGTCCTGCCAGTGAAACCACTGGCACAAACCCACGGTGCCATCCATCGGGAAATCACGCGCCGCCAGCTTCGGCGTGCCGTCATGCTGCAGCAAACCAAGGTAGTAGTGCCGGTAGTAGCTTGACCCCTCGGCCTCTTTGTGTCGCGTCTCCGCAGGCCAGCTTGGCGGCAGGTCATACAGGCTGTACCAGTGCACGCGCGGCGTCTTGCCGGTAATCAGCTGCAGCGTCTTTACCATGCCCATCTGTGCTACTTCCTGCATGCCAAAGCTCGAGCAGCCAACCTCTGTCACCCACACCGGCTTGCTGCTCACGGCACCCGCTTCGGCGATCTTGTCCGGCCACTCCGAGAGCTGCCAGTGGTTCCAGTCCAACGGGAACCCATGGATCGCCACGGCATCCACAGCGTCCATCACCCCGTGCGATCGCTGCAACCGCAGCCAGTCCGGGTCGCCACTGCTTACGCCGCCAAGCACCATTGGCAGTGACGGGTTGACCCGGCGCATCGCCGCGGTGCCCAGCTTCACCATCGCCGCAAACGTTTCCCACTGCGGGTCCAGGTGAAAGTTCCAGTGCGACAGATTGTTTGGTTCGTTCCACACCACAACTGCTTCGACCATGCGTCTTGCATCACCTTTGAACGTTCGTTGCGCAACTGCGTGGAGGACACACAACAATGTGCGTGCTTCCTGACGCGCAAGCTAAGTAGATGCTCAGGTTAGTACGAATGGTCGCTTCCTGTCTCGCCGTAGTGCCCTCTTCGCGACGGAATAGTCCTATAGCGTTTGTTTTCCCAACAAAGCTGCCGCTTCCCTTGAACCGGCAGAAACGGGCTGCTCCGCACAGGCCAGCGGCTTTGCCGGTGTACACTAACCCCTGTACGAGATCCGCCGTGGGGCTCCCCGCCACCGCGTGGTTCTTTCGTCGGGACGTGGCTCAGCCTGGTAGAGCGCACCCTTGGGGTGGGTGAGGTCGCAAGTTCGAATCTTGTCGTCCCGACCAACAAACCCCGTAACACCTGCATTCGCCCCACGCGCAAGGAGCATCCCTCGCCGGGTAGAGTATTCTTCAGCTATTCCCCGCATGTCCCTGGTTCCACACACACCGCAGGTGCGATCTTCCCCGCAAGGGCAACACTCGCCAAAGGTGCAACACGCGCCGCACGGGCATGTGCAGCTCCGCCGGTTTGCCTGGCTGCTTGTACCCGTTGTTCTCGGCCTCTCCGTGGTGACCGCCGCGCGCGCCCAGGCCACACGCACGCCTTCCGCGGAACCGGAGGTTCTGCAGACCTCCGCTGGCACCACAGAAGTCGGCGTCCTTGACAGCGCCGAGTACCGCATCGACATCCCCGGCAACTGGAACCACGACCTCGTCGTCTTCTACCACGGCTACTCCGAGCGGCCCTTCCGCTACCGGCTTGACAGCAGCATCGGCATTCAGACCGAACCCATGCTGCGCCGCGGCTATGCCGTCATCCAGAGCGGCTACTCCCAGACCGGCTGGGCTCTGCAGGTCGCCTATCCCGAAACCGAAGATCTGCGCCTGTACTTCATCCGCAAGTACGGCACGCCGCGCGAAACCATCGCCGCCGGCGGCAGCATGGGCGGCGCTCTTGTCATGATCACCATGGAGCTGAACCCCAAAAACACCTACACCGCCGGCCTGGACCTGTGCGGTGCCGTGGGCCCAAGCTACATTCACCTGAACCGCCGCTTCCTGTGGCGTGCCGCGTTTGACTACTATTTCCCCGGCATCATGGGCTCGCTCGACCCCGTTCCCCCCAATTTCGAAGAAAGCGACGCCTTGCGCGCACGCGTCGTCGCCGCCATGAAGGCGAAGCCGGAGGGTGCCGCCGCCATGCGCAACCTGACCGGTCTGCACACCGACATCGAGGTCGCGCGCGCCGTGGGCTACTACACCTATGTCATTGCCGACCTGCAGCACAAGGCCGGCGGCAACCCCTTTAACAATCACAATTTCATCTACACCGGCTCCAGCACCGACAGCAAAACCGATTACGCCCTGAACGACGGCGTACGCCGCTACAACGCAGACCCCCGTGCCCGCGCCTACCTGCTGGCCCACTACTCACCCTCGGGCCGGCTCACCCGCCCCATGCTTGCGCTGCACACCGTCTACGATCCGCTCATCCCGGCAAGCTCGCTGGCCCTGTATGACGCGGAGGTCACCGCCGCTGGGTACGGCCCCAACCTCGTTCAGCAATACGTTCACCGCGAAGGCCACTGCACCTTTTCTTCAGACGAGGTCGGCCGCGCCTTTGACGAACTCATCCACTGGGCCCACACCGGCGTTGCGCCGCTGCCAGGCCTGCTCAAGTAAGCGCCATAGGCACTCCCGGTGCCGCGGTCAAGTGCAAACCACGTGCGCTCCACGTTCAAAAAAAGTGCGCTCCCGTCGCGTCAGACGGTATGCGTTTCATCGCCAGGCACAAACGTCTTCCCAGACACTTTCCGGTCCCGGTATGCTGACGGCATGCTTGCCCCAAGCCGGCCTTCCACCGACAGCCCGGTCCAGCGTTGGCGGATACCACCTCTGTGGATTTCCACCATCCCATCCGCCTTCTGGCTGCTGTGGGGCATCACCCTTGCGCTCGATGTCTGTGCCCTCGTCGTCGGCTATGTCACCGCACATACGCAGCATTTGCAAGTCAGCACCGCCATCCTGCCTGCCCTTCATCGCTACGCCGATCTTTTAGGTTTCTACCGCCGTATCGGCGATTACGGAACCGCAGCGTTCTTCTCGCAAACGATCACGACCGACCTCTTCAATTACCCAGCGCTCATGGCCGTGCCGCTCCACTGGCTCTTCGCGGCACACACACCCCTACAGCGCTACAGCACCTGCTTCGCCCTCTGGATAGCGCTGCTCCTCTTCATCAGCGTGCGCGCCCTCAGCCGCAACGGTCTACCGACTGCCACCGCCCTTGGCATTACAGCCCTCGTGCTGGCTACCAACTTTCCCATCCATCTGCTCTACTTCACCAATAACCTTGAGCTCTTTGTGTGGGCCGTCGTGGCCCTCGGGGTCTGCAGCTACTGCATGGGCTATCCATGGCTCGCAGCGGCCTGTTTCGGCGTGGGCGCCGCGCTCAAGTACTACCCGCTCGCGCTGCTTGGCCTGTTTCCTTTCCGCCGCAACTGGTTAAAGATCCTGCTCGGTCTCGTTACTGCCTTCCTCGCCAACCTGCTTGGCCTCGCGCTCATGGGACCCACCATTACGGAGGCACACAATGGCTTACAGGCCAGCAGGGAGGTCTTCGCCGAGCAATACCTCAGCCAGTGGCGCCCCATCGATAGCACCTACGATCACTCCCTCTTCGGCCTGTTGAAGTCGGCTATCATCCACAGCACCCACCACCCCGCACCATGGCTGCTCGCCTGGTATATCGCAGTCGCGCTACCCCTTCTGCTGCTGCTGTACTTCTTGCGTATCCAGTTCCTTCCCACACCGCAGCGCCTGCTTGCACTCTCCGTCATCGCCGTCTGGGTCATGCCCATATCGCAGGATTACACGCTGGTCCTCCTGCTCGCACCCGTGCTCGTACTCCTGCTCAACACCCTGCGCCGCGGTGACGGCCCTGCCCCAGACCTTTCACGTCCGTTCCGCGTCGCACTCCTCTGCCTGGGGATTGTCTTCGGCGCACTCACCTTCCTAACGGTAGGTCTGAGCGGCTTCGGCGGCTACATCCGCGCAGTTCTCCTCGGCGTCATTCTTGCCTGCAGTCTCCGCCGCGACTTTCTAGCCACCGCCGGCCATAACGGGGAGCCGGTCTCCGCATAATCTCTGCCGTACACAGCAGAGAACCCTGCAATCCATGCGTCCACATCAAAGCGTGACGAGTACCCTGAACCCATGCCGGCAGAGTCGCTCCACGCCATCCTCGCTTTCACTCTCGAAACCGACCGCCTTAAAACCGTCACGCGCAAGATCCGCGTCCGGCACACCGCCGCGCAGGCCGCCGAACAACGCGCGGGCCGGCTCTCGGAAGCAACCACCGGCCCCATCGCCGACCGCCTGGAAAACTCCGCCGAGCACTCGTGGCAGCTCGCCCTCTTCGCACTCTCGCTCGAGCCCTTCGCCGCACAGCCTGTCCGCATGCAGCATGTGCTTGAAATGCTGCTCATCCATGACCTGGGCGAGATCGACACCGGCGACACCATGGCCTTTGTCGAAGGCGGCTGGGAACAGCGAAAGCAGGACGAACTCGCCGCCGTCCAGCGCATCTTCGGCCTGCTGCCACCCGCACAAGCAAGCTATTACGAGCAGCTCTGGCAAGAGTTCGAGCACGGCGACACCCCCGAATCCCGCTTCGCCAACGCGGTCGACCGTGCCATGCCACCTCTGCTCAACCTGGCCAACAACGGCGGCAGCTGGGTCGAGCACAGCATCTCCCACGATCGCGTCGTCGCCCGCATCCGCGACCAGGTCTACGCCGGCAGCCCAGCCCTTTGGGCACACCTGCAAGCCGAGCTCCAAGCCGCCCAGAACGCCGGCTGGTTCGGCACCATCGCCTAGATCCTTAAGGTGGGCTGCTCTAGATTCGGCTTGCACGCAAACGTTTCGGCTATAGAATCGGCGATCATGTGTGAGCACATTCTGTTCCGCCAGTCGGCCCTGGCATTGCTGTTCTTCTCGGGAGCACTCGCTGCGCGACCGCAGGCGGAACCACAGCCGCAGCCCCAGAAGCTGGAAAGCTGCAAACCGGTCAGTGAGCGCACCACACCTGAGGGCTGCTGGATCCTTGCAAGCAAGCCGCTGGGCAGGCTGCCGGCGAAGGAACTCTTCTGGACGCTGGACGTCTACCCCGATCACGGCAGCGCCCAGGCCGCGTCCGGAAACGGCAGCACCGTTCTTGACGCGCTCGGTCGTGTATGGCTGCTGACTGTCGGCGACAAACCCGCCCTGCCATCCAACGGCAAGCGCATCACACAAATAGGACCGCTGCCCGTAAAGGCCGACGAGGAGTACACCGCACAGTATCGCGAGTCGATGATGAACCCCGGTGCGGTAAGCCGCACGCATCTGCATTCCGGTCCGGAGATCTTCTACACCGAAGCAGGAGAGACGTGCCTGGAGACACCGTCAGGCAAACAGGTGAGCCGACCGGGACAGGACGTGATTGTGCCGGAAGGCGAGCCGATGGAGCTGATGGCAACGGGCACCGAACCCCGCCGCGGACTCGTCCTTGTGCTCCACTCTTCCTCAAAGCCGCACACCACCCTCGTCACGGACTGGCATTCAAGCGGACTCTGCAGGACCTAATAGCAGCGCAATACTGCCCCGCTGCAATGCACTCTGCGCATGCTCCATCGGCTCGGCGGGTTGCTAATACCCACGCTTGTTCTGCCGCTACGTCTCGCAAAATTCTGGGATAGCTTTTGAAAGCCGAACCTCCTGCCGCACTGATGAGCACGGAACCCGGATCGACCACGCTAGAATAGGACATGCCTCCAGAGGGGACCATTGTCCCGTCCGCTGCAGACCCCGCGCTCATCCTCACCTCCGACTCCGGACGCAATCTGGAAGCCGCCGTGCCCCCGCCTGCGCCCATGAAGCCACAGGACAGCGTTCGCCGGCCGCAGCCGCTTACGCAGGACACGGACGACCTCGCCGAGCCCAGCGGCCTGCTCACTCCCATCGCGCCCGCAACCGACCTCGACCCCGTTCCCTCGGCCGATTACCTGCCCAATAGCTCCGGCGAACAGACCCACAGCATCGACGAGAAGTTCGAGCACCTCCTCAGCACCCTGCACGCAAACCGTCCCGCCGACGACCTCAACATGGTCCGCGATGCCTGGCAGTTCTGCATGCAGCAGCACGAGGGGCAGAAGCGCGCCTCGGGCGAGCCCTACATCATCCACCCGCTTGAAGTCGGCCAGGTGCTTGCCGAGATGAAGATGGATTCCACCGCCATCGCCGCCGGCCTGCTGCACGACGCCGTCGAAGACACCGACGTCACCAGCCCCGAAATCGCCAAGCGCTTCGGCGAGCAGGTCGCCCACATCGTCGAAGGCGTCACCAAGCTCGACAAGATCAAGTTCGCCAACAAGGAAGACCACCAGGCCGAAAACATCCGCAAAATGCTTCTCGCCATGGTCACCGACATCCGCGTCGTCCTCATCAAGATGGCCGACCGCCTGCACAATATGCGTACCCTCGGCGCCCTCCGCCCCGACAAGCAAACCCGCATCGCCCGCGAAACCCTCGACATCTATGCCCCGCTCGCTCACCGCCTCGGCATGGGTAAACTGCGCGGCGAATTCGAAGATCTCGCCTTTCGCTACGTCGACCCCGATGCCTATGAGCACCTCTCCGCCGAAGTCGAAAAAATCCGTGAAAAAGGCGGCGAAGACTTCCTCACTACCGTCGTCCGCAAGCTCGAAACCGAGCTGGAGCGCCACGGCCTCCCCGGCCGCGTAGAGTTCCGCACCAAGCGCCTCTACAGCATCCAGCAAAAACTCCCCGCCGCCGCAGCCGGCGCAGAAATCGACGTCGCCCAGGTCCACGACCTCTACGCCGTCCGCATCATCACCGAAACCATGCAGGACTGCTACGCCCTGCTTGGCCTCGTCCAGAACCTCTGGCGTCCCGTCCCCGGCCGCATCAAGGACTTCATCGCCATGCCGCGCCCCAACGGCTACAAATCCCTCCACACCACCCTCGTCGCGGAGGGCGGCCACCAGTTCGAAGTCCAGATCCGCACGGAGGAGATGCACCGCATCGCCGAGGACGGCATCGCCGCCCACTGGAAGTACAAGGCCAACGAATCTGTCAGCGCCAAGGACGAGCAGCGCCTCGCCTGGGTCCGCCAGCTCATGGAGTGGCAGCGCGAAATGTCCGACCCCAACGAGTTCATGTCGACCCTCAAAATCGACCTGTACCCCGAAGAGGTCTACACCTTCACACCCAAAGGCAAGGTCGTCGTCCTGCCCAAAGACGCCACACCCATCGACTTCGCCTACACCATCCACACCGACGTCGGCCACACAACGACAGCGGCAAAGGTGAACGGCCGCATTGTCCCCCTGCGCCATCGCCTGCGCAACGGCGACATCGTCGAAATCACCACCCAGGCCGGCCACACCCCCTCGCGCGACTGGCTTACCTTCGCCAAGTCCTCCCGCGCCCGCAACAAAATCAAGCACTGGCTCAACGAGCACCAGCGCGAGCGCGCCATTGAAATCGGCACCAAGCTGCTCGAGCGCGAAGCCCGCAAATTCGACGTCTCGCTCAAAAAACTCACCGACGCCGACTACCTCCGCGTCGCCAACGAGTACGGCCTCGGCTCGCAGCCAGATCTCGTCGCCGGCATCGGCTTCGGCAAGTACTCCGCCCGCCAAACCCTCAACCGTCTCGTCCCCGGCTCCACCGCCCCCGGCAACGAGCAGGACCCCAACACTGCCGACGTCGGCGTCCCCAAGCCCGGCACCGTCACTGCCACCTCCTCGCTCACCGCCATGCCAGAGGAAGCGCGCAAAATCTACTTCGGCAAAGGCTCCGAATCCCTCCAGGTCGAGGGCCAGAACGACCTCCTCATCTACCGCGCACGCTGTTGTAACCCCATCCGCGGCGAAGACATCGTCGGCTACGTCACCCGCGGCAAAGGCGTCGCCGTCCACGCCCGCACCTGCTCCAACGTCCAGAACCTCCTCTACGAATCCGACCGCCGCATCGCCGTCGACTGGTCCCCCACCGCCGAAGATCTCGCCGAACATCTCCGCCGCTCCCAAACCACCAGCAAAGCCGCCCGCTTCACCACACCGCATGCCGCGCCCGCAAGCGCCACCGACCCGAACGCCCCGGCAGCTCTGCCGTCAGAAAAAGTGGCGCTCACAGCCAAAGGCAACGGACTTTTCTCTCATCCCGCCACTCCCCCAGGCACCGCCAACGATCCGGGTGCCCCATTCTTTCCAACAGCTTCACCGCTGAACAGTGCGGTTTCCGAGTCCTCAGGACATCAACAGGTTCCCGGCGTCCAGACAACCCCGATCTCCTCCAACGCCCACTCCACCGTCAAGCCTGAAGCAGACATCGCCCGCCCGCCCCGCACATCCGGCATCTCCGAGGTCCGCCAGGCCCCCGCCGCACCCAAATCCACCCGCTTCCCCGTCCGCCTCGTCATCACCTGCGACGACCGCAGTGGCATGCTCAAACAACTCACCGCCACCATCTCCGACGACGACACCAACATCCGCTCCGTCGACTCCAAATCCAACCCAGACGGCATCACCGCCAACGTCGAATTCGTCATCGAGACCCTCGACCTCGGCCACCTCACCAAACTCACCGCAAACCTCCGCCGCCTCCCCGGCGTAAGAGATGTTCACAGGGTCTCGAAACTTTGAGCTGGCAGCGATGATTCGGAATTTAGCCATCCAAATTCGTCAAAGTGACTCGGCTAGTTTTGAAAACCTCGTTGATCTGGCGCTAAAAGCCAAATTCCCGGGTTCCGGCATCAGGAAAGTCGAAGGTGCTGGTGGAGATAAAGGCCTTGATAGTTTTTCTGGCTCACTCATCGATGGACCCGCTATATGGCAGGCCAAGGCGTTTGCATCCGGTCGACTAGGCCCGTCTCAGAAAAAACAAGTTCTAAAGTCTCTTGCGACTGCACTGCTTCACAAGCCAAAACGCTGGACGCTCTGCATCCCCTTTGATCTTAGTTTTAATGAGCACAGGTGGTTTCAAGAGAAGATCGAGCAAGTTCACCCCGACGTAAACATCCAGCTCATGCAAGGTTCTGATTTCTTAGACATCCTGGTCAACAATCGGCATTTACTAGAGACATGCTTTCCCGAGAATGTTCTAAGTACAGCGTTAGCCGTTCAATCCAACGTCTTAAACGGTAATAGCACCCGCACACTGCAGGAAAAGCAACAACTCATGGTTGCCCATGTCCTGGATACCATGGCAGTGTACGAAAGACTTGAGCCTAGACTGCGACCCATTGCCACGGTTGCAACGCGAGTACAGAAAGGTTGGGAAGGGGCACAGCCTGGAGCAATCTTCAGAAGCACTGATAATAACCTCACCATAGATTTCTTGCCCAAGAATCCGCTCGAATACGCACTGGATCCTTTAACGATGTCTTTCACCGTCGATGCTAGGTCATCGCATGACCTAGAGGAAGCGATTGATTTTGGCCGAACTGTACGATTATCTGCAGGCAATATTAGGACCATAGGTTCAGACTCTCCGCTCATCCGTCTACTGTTCGCTGATATAAATGCAGAGCAGTTAGAGCTTCATATTCAGCCAACAATCAATCCCCAGATAGCCAACCGCATAGTTCCTCTAAAAATGAAGGCAGGAACTGGAGCCGCAGCTTTTACGATTGACTACCTACCAATGAGAGTTATGAGAGCGGGAAGAAAAGAGATTGAGTTTGCCACTGTAGAGCCCTCAGCTTTAAGGGCTTCTCTAATCTTGCCCCTAAACCAGTTGGAACAGGCAACACTAAATTTCAGTCTTAATGGGCTAAACGTCATGGCCAGTGAGTACTTACTGGCAATCGAATTTGTCTCGCAGCTTAAGGTCAGCGGCGTCCTTAGTGTCTCCATGCTGCAACCCGCGCTTCCTTTACTAGTGGCGTCAGGCATTTCGGGAGGTGACATAAGTGTTGACCCTGCTTTTGAAGCACTGATTAGGGATTTGGACCTGATTACCAAACATTTTGGGGTGCCTATTCCTGTACCGTTGAACATATCTCGTCATGATCGAGAAAATATAGACACCCTGAAGCGAATAGCTACAGGTGATGCTTTTGAGGTAAACAGCCTAAGTAGTCAGATGAAAAAGCAACAGTGTTTTGAGGAAAGAATGATGAGCTTCTTTGATAACCCCAGATGCGCACTGCTCATAAAGCATTTGGCAGGATGGCAGATTATAGACTTGTTTGGCGTCAAAATTGATTGCGGTCTTATATCGCTGCAAGCTGATGACATCGTCCTTCTAAATGTCGCTGAGACCCGTCGAGCTTATCTTCAAGCACTTGAAGGTGAAAGCGTTCCTTTGCAGATTCGAGCCCTTACCCCGCTCCGTTTCGTTAGATCTTCATGATGCTGTTGGTGGTTGGACTCTGTCATTGCCACCTACTCCTCGTCGAGCATTTTTTCGCGAGTGGGATGCTGGGTTAGAACATCTGCTTCTCCAGAAACATTCACAAGATTTCTGCCTGAATCACTTGCACCAGTCTTGTGTCTAGAAAGCTGTTGCAACGTGAACGAACAAAACAAAAAACGGTGGCCGGGTTCGCCCGGCCACCAAGTCTGTCCCTCTCATCAGTCCAGCAAACCTTAGAACCGATACACAAACCCAACCGTCGGCTCCGACGTCACGCGCCACTGGCGCACGCTAAGAGCAGAGTTATAAAAGTTAGGCGTACGGTAAATCAACGCACGTCCCTGCACGCGAACAGCAATGTGCGGATACTTGGTGGGAATATCGAAACCCGTCTCCACCAGGCCCGTTCCACGCCATTGCTCGTTTGCCAGGTACGGCAAAAAGTCGATGTACCCACCACCCACATTCACATATGGCTGAAACTTGATGTGCTTCGGATGGAACTGGTACGCCGCCGTCGTCTCATGGAATGCCACAGGCACGCGTGCAGACTGTGCAACCGATGGCGTGCTCGAGTAGTTGAAGTAATACACCTCGTCAAACTGCACAAACTGGTAGTTGATCTCGATGCCTGCCCAGGCCACCGGATGGAACCCTAACGAAACCAGCACGCCCGGCTTGCTTGTGTCGTTCACCGCCTGGTTGCTTACGGTCTGACTCAGAAATCCGCTTCCACTCGGTACCTGCGACACAACCGAATTTGGGCTGCTTGTAAGTGGCGTACCAAACTCCTCCGTCGCACTTGCAGAGAGCGTGACACCCTTCAACTTATAAAACTGCCCTTGCGCACTCACTGCCGCCACCATCATGCAAAACGGTAAAACCTGCTTCAATCCAAACTTCATAACTTCTCCTCGACATACAAAGGCTCGGGAACACTGGAGTGTTGCGCAGGCATGCGGACCTTCAACACGCCCACGCACAGTGGGCTAGCTGATGGTGATCGCACCGTTCAACCCATTGGGAAAGAAGCCGCCTTTGGTCACACCCAGCGAACCACCCGCGCCGTACACAATCTGCAACACCTGCGACGTGTTGCGCACAGGGTTCAGGCCGGTCACGGGATCGGTGTCGAAGATCTTTGCCAGCGTCGGCGGATGATCCTGTCCGTCCACCGCTGGTGATGCCACACCCAGCACAATGCAGAGCTCACGCATAAAGCCGTCGTGCTGCGATTCCGTGTCCAGAATCTGCGCCGCATAGTTCAGTGCCGGCACGCTGCTCACCAGGTACTGCGCGCCGCCAATGTATGCGCTTACGCCCACGGTCTCGAGCTGTCGTGCTGCTGCCACAAAGGTCGCATCGTTGTTTACCGGTCCTCCTGCCGCCAGGTTCAGCGCAGGCATGTCCACCGGCGTTCCGCCTACAGCACTGATCGTCGCGCGCAAAAACTCCACGTGCTGCTGCTCGTGCTTCGCCAGCTGGTCGGCAATGCTCGCCACCACCGGGTTGGTGAAGTTCACCTTCGCCCCGCCTGTCACGGCACCCGGCGACCCGCCTATATCCGCTGCCGGCAGACCCGCACCGGTCGTCACATACAGGTAAAAGCTGGCTTCCAGGTATTCCAGGTTGAGCGCAAAGTTCAGCACGTCAAGCACGGTGGGTGTTGTGTTTGGAAGCACGATCGGGCCGTCGTTGCTGCATCCGGACATGGCACCCACACCAACAGCAGCACCGGCCAGGCCAAGCGTGGTCATAAAGCCGCGGCGTCCCCGCAGCACAGACGTACGCGCATCTGCGATGTGGGTCATCTCACCCTCGCCGTGCGTTTCTACATTCATCAATTCAGACATTTGCTTGCCTCCAAGGCAATCGGTTCGTCACACGTCGTTCGTTCAGTCACGCTTCTTCTGGCAGCGATCGCGTGGAACTAGGTCGACTTCACGTTGCCGTTAAATCCGCTCGGGAAAAATCCGCCCATCATCACGCCAGTTGGCGGATTCACGGTTGCCGCGGTCGATGCACCGTATGCCACGCCCAGCACCTGGCTGGTGCTCCGTAGCGGCGACAGTGCATGCACCGGATCGACCGTGATGTAGTTCGTCGCCGTCGGCGGCACATCCTGCGCATCGAACGCAGGGATCGCAAGGCCCTGCGTCACGCACAGGTACTCAACCACACCGGAGTGCTGCCCTTCGGCACCCAGAATCTGGCTCGCCGTCGTCAGCACCGCCGGGTTCGACACCAGCAACTGCGCTCCGCCCACGTATGCCGATTGACCCAGCGCCGTAAACAGCCGAGTCTGCGCCACGAACTGCGCCTGTGTCGTGATCGTCCCGTTTGCCGCAAGGTTCATGGCTGGCTGCGCAATAGGGTTTCCGCCCAGCGACGTCACAGCGCTTCGCAGCAGCGCAATGTGGTTCACTTCGTCTGTAACCAGAGCCTGGCATACTGCCAGCGTCTCTGCATCCAGCGGCAGCTTGCCGGGTGCTCCCTGCACCGCGCCACCGTTGCCGTTCAATGAGCTGCTCAGGCCCGCACCCGTTGAGGCATATAGGTAAAAGTTCGCCTCCAGGTACTCAAGGTTTAGCGCGAAGTTCAGCACATCCGTCACAGTCGTGCTCTGCGCGTACATTTTGCCGCCGCCCGTTGTGGCCAGCGCCGCGGCACCCAGCAAGGCGCCCATAAATCCACGACGGTGCAGGTGTGGCAGCGCGCGTTCGAAGGCAAGCATCCTGCAATCGGTGTCGAGCTGTTCCGCTGTCACCTTCTCGTTCGGCGCAAGTGACGATTGGAAATTATATTTAGACAAAACAGGGCCTCCTGCATTCGTTGCAGTCATTGCGCGCGCCCGGTTCTTATGTCCGGGTGCGGTCAGGTTCTTCCGTTGTGAAACCGACGCGGCCACTTGGGGAAGGTGTCGCGCGGCGTGCATCATTCGGAGCGGACGTGACGTGGTCCACTCCAGTTATCCCTATGTAAGCTGGGAGTCATAACGACGTTCAAAAGATGGTTGCACTTAGCCTTGTAATTAGGCTTTGGCGAGCTATGACGCAACGTGATGGTTATCTACTTCAGGAATGCGCTTGAAATAATGACCCTGCGAAAACTGTCAAGCCCCCTCAGGGCGCATCTGCCTCATTCCGCTGGAGATATAGTTGGCTCGATATATACCTGCAGCCGCCTACAATAGAGGTAGAGAGCAGATCGCGAACAAACGGTCCCACATCCGTCAGCAGACGACCCCGCATCCCCGATCCAACAGAATGAGGAATTTAGAACGCACAGGGAGGGGTGGGGTGCCGAAACTCGAATCAGAACATCCAATCAGCAGAATGTCAGCAATTCCCTACGCCGAAACGATGCCAAAAAGCATCCCAGAACCAGATCCTGTCTACAACTGCGCTCGCTGCAGCCACTACCTGCAACCTGGCTCACTCGCCTGCCCAGAATGCCAAACCCTCGCCTACGGTCCTCACCTGAACCAGCTTGCCGCCTCAGCCGCTCTCGCAGAAAAAGAGGGTAACCTGCTAAAGGCCCGTGAGCGCTGGATTGATGCACTCATTTGGCTCCCATCTGACGCTCACCAGGCTAACCAAATTCATCAACATCTCGCTACCCTTGATGACCGGCAGAAAATCTCTGACGACAAACGAGTTCGTTGGACCAAAAAGCTCGGTCCTTTCGCACCCATTCTGCTCGGAGCTGCAAAATTCAAGAGTGCCTTTTTTCTTCTCTTCAAGCTTAAGTTTCTACTCGGCTTGGTAAGTTTCTTCGGCCTCTACTGGGTACTTTTTGGTTGGAAGTTCGCCGCCGGGTTCATGCTATCCATCTTGATCCATGAAATGGGTCATTACGTTGCCATTCGTAGTCGAGGTTTAAAAGCCGATTTACCCGCTTTTGCGTTCGGTCGAGCCTACGTTCGCTGGTATGACGAAGGCCTATCTCTGGCGGCCATAGCGTCCATCGCTCTTGCTGGACCTCTCGCCGGACTTGTTGCCGCACTCACCTTTGGTGGACTCTACCTTTGGACACACTTTGCTATTCTCGGCGCGTTGACCTATGCGAGTGCATGGCTCAATCTCTTCAACATGATTCCTGTGTTTAACTTCGACGGTGCACAGACGACCTATGCGATGGATCGTCTGCAGCGCAGCCTGCTGCTTGCCGCCTGTCTTGTCCTTTTTGCATTAATGCACGAGGCAGCGTTTTTATTAATCGCTGCAGGCCTGGTGTATCGCTTGTTCACTCGCGACTTACCGGAGACTGGAAGCTCTGCAACGCTCGCCGGATACATGGGACTACTTTTTGCTCTAGGCGCGATTATTTATTTCGTCCCAAACTCGGGCACACTGGCACGCTGACAGTGCAAGACACGTCGACTAAATTACGGAGTATTGGCATTTGGACAAGTTGGATGTACTGTCGCGTCGTCGTTTTCTGGAACAGACATTTGCGTGGTCTGCGATTGCTACGCTGTCGCCCGCTTCCTTCTTCAATGCGGGAGCGCAGGCTTCGACACCGAATCCAGCTTCGGCTCACATGTTTATGCTGGGCGACTGGGGAACAGATCGCTATAAACCTCAGCAGGTGAGTGTTTCGCAGAGTATGAATCAGTGGATGGATTCAAGGCATGTTCAGCCTGGAGCGCTGGTCATGCTTGGGGATAACTGGTATGGAAAGATGCATGATCAGCATGGGGTGGAGCGGTGGCGGGAGCAGTTTGAAAATATGTATCCAGCGAACCGCTTCCCTGGGCCTGCTTATGCTGTTTTGGGAAATCATGATTACGAAAAGTTGAAGGTCGACAAGGTCCAGATGCAGTTGGATTATCCGAAGCAGCACAGGACTCGATGGACGATGCCGGCTCGGTGGTACACGTTCAATTTTCCTGAGCAGAACCCGGTGGCGAAGTTCATTTGTCTGGATTCGAATTTGCCTGGAACGAAGCCGTTCGATCCCTGGCCCTGGAGTTATTTGATGTCTCAGGAGGATCGGGATGCTCAGGATGTCTGGTTCAAGGCTGAGTTGAGTAAGCCAAGGACGGTTCCGTTTTTGATCGTGATTGCACATCATCCTCTGTACACCAATGGGGTCCACCGGGATAATCCGATCTTGATTCCGAGGTGGGGACCGATGTTGAAGGAAGCGAAGGTTGATTTCTACATAACAGGTCACGATCACGATTTGCAGCATTTGGAGTTTCAGGATCATCCGACTTCGTTTGTGATTTCTGGTGGTGGTGGAGCTGAGCTTGTGGATTGGTCGGTGGATCCGAAGAAGAGGGGGCCGTTTGGTGGTCGGACTCTTGGTTTTTCACATCTGGAGTTGAGCAAGGATCTGGCGATTCTTCGGCATATTGGGCTGGGTGGTCAGGAGCTACATAGTTTTTCGAAGACTCCGGATGGGAAGATGTCGATTTTGCTGGCTGGGTAGAGGGACCCTCCCCCTCCCCGGTCGGATCGTAAATTCCTGATTTCATTGGATCGAGCTGTGACACGGTCTGGCGGCAGTTGTTCGAGGCGAGCTGGAGGCCGTAGAGCAGGACGGAGGCTCGGCGGGTTTCGAGGCGGCCGTGGGCGAGGGCGGCGAGCACGTTGGAGATGGCGAGCTGGATGGACGCCGTGTCCTCAAGCAGGCCGAGGTCGACGTCGAGCGGTTTGCGGATGACGCCGCGGGTCATCTCGATATCGCGTGGCTTGACGGGAGCCATGCCGATGAAGTCTCCGCGGCTGTTGAAGTTGGGGGCGATGAACTCGGTGGGGCGCTGCGCCTCTGCAGCGAGCTCGCGCTGCTGGCGACGGAAGGCCGTGTGGAAGTAGCAGAAGTCGTCGGTGCGCAGGGCCGGGGATTTGCAGCGGAGGCCCGAGGTCATGGTGTGCTGGCAGAGTCGGTACATGGGGTCCTTTGGCGAGAGGGCGGTTAGTACCACTTTTGCGGACGGGAGGCCTGCTCGGCGGCGAGCTTGGCCTTGTGCTCGGCTTGGAGCCGCTCAAAGTGCGTGGGCTGTGCGCCGCCACACCAGTTGCGGCGGGTGACGATCTTCGGAACGAAGTTGAGGGTGTTGAGCGGCGTCTCGAAGTAGGGCTTCTCGAGGGGTTTGCTGGTCGGCTTCATGGCTGAACCTCTGTCTGTGCAAATGGAAAGGGCTTCCGCCGCACGTGTGTGCGAAGGAAGCCCTACTTCTATTGTAGTGAGTTGGGATAAATACCATGCCAACTCTATGTCGTTTGATTTGTTGGATTTAGATGGGTTGGGGGCTTGACAAGATTTGGGACTTCCCGGAGCGCGTGGCTGCGGCGTAGAGCTGGTCACGGTCGAAGCGTCCCAAGGCAAACTTCCGTGTTGACTCTTTTATTACCAACGAGTATTTTGCTGCCACTAAAGTTTGTTGCGCATTGGAGATGTAGAAGCGCTCAGTTCGTTATTGCTGGAAGGAGCAATTATGAAGAAGTTTCGACGTTTGTTGATGTTCTCAGCGCTATGCGTCGTCGGTGGTGTTCACGGCCAACAATTGCCTCAGGGTGCCACCCAGTCGCATCAAATCGATCTCGGTAATTCCGCCCTGTTTCATGGCGAGTCTAGCGGTTACCCGATGGTGGTAGACGCACCTGTCGTCGCGCCCCTCTTCTTAGAGACGGAGCATTTCACCAGCACATTGCATCTTGTGAACTCAGCTAGCAGTACTGAACCAGCAACGATCGTTGTCCGCACTCCGGATGGAAACTCCATCACCACAAAGCTCACCTTGCCGGGGCACGACTCACTTACTCTGCCATTAAAGTCACTTTTGAAGGGTGTAGTCGCGAGTCGCGGAAGCCTGGAAGTGTACGCAACAGATCCAATCGGTTCGTCGCTTACCGGACAATTGGAGATCACCTACAACGGAGAGGAGCGGCGGGCCGCCATCGATGAAGAACTGCTTATGCCTTCGATGACAACGTCGCACACGCTTCGCGGGATTTCGCTAGAGAGCGATACTTTACCGGTCGTTGCTATTAGCAATGTGGCGAACACGCCGGTGTTGGTGAATGTCACGTGCAATCGCTCCGCAGGAACGCCCCTCACTAACAGCCTCCAGCTCGGCAGACATGACACAAAGTTTGTTCGTGCGTGTTCTGGCGCGCCGTTCGAAGTTACTGACGACACAGCCCTGCTGCAGGCCCTCGACACGAGCAAGGCTTCCGAGACAATAGGTATCCAGATATCCAGCGAGGACCCCAAGAGTGAGTTGCAGGCATTTGGTCTCACGCTGCACAACGTACTTGGGCATCGCTATTTTTCAGCAATAAACTTTAACGACCCTAAGGAGTGGAATTCGACGCAGAGCATATACGCGGGGGTTCCTGTAGGCTACTTCCAACCTCTTGCTAATACTTTCAGCCCTCGTTTCTCGTTCTCGAACTTCTCGAACCAATCCCAAACCGTTACGCTACAGGGCTATAAGGCTAAGTCGGGCGAGCCGTCCGAGTCAGCAGCGGCCCGGACCATTGTATTGCCAGCGAATTCCAGCAGCAGCTTCGCGATCGTTGGTGATCCAAACAGTTCCGAACTCATCTCGTATGTGGCTACCTCAACCGGAATGGCGGGAGACGTTATAGCAGCACTAATGGATGAGTCAGGGACGGGTGATAATCGATTTTTAATCATCGGGAAAGATGCTTCGACTGTGCTTAACGCCGGTATGCATCCGTGGACCGCCGATAAAGAGAACCATGGGATACTCGTCGCATTCAATCACACCAGCAAGCCGCAAGACGTGACGGTTCAGATTGGCAACGGCACAGGCGGACTCTGGCAACGACGCATTACCCTGAAGCCATACCAAACGCTCACCCAAGATTTGAACGAGCTCCTGTTGTCAAGCGATCAGCCTGACGACAGGGGTAACCTGCTGCCCAAGAATCTTGATCATGGCGAAGTGACCTGGTGGACGAACGATTCCCGCCGTGTGACGGGACGGCTTTTCCAGATCAGCAACTCTGATCGGATGGTCAAGAACTTTAGCTGCTATGGTCAGATTGTGCTTTGCCAGATCCTCGCCTCGGCTACACCGAGTGTCGGAAATGTTGGTTCAAGTTTTCACTTTACGTCTACTATCTCGTACTGCACAACGAACTATGGAGGAAGTAGCAGCCAGTGCTATGGGCCGAATGCAAGTGGGGGTGCAGGAGCGACTTATCACTGGAACACTTACGGAGCCTTCCAGGTCACGTCCTCTTCTAATTATGACGCCTATGCTAACGCTGTTGGTGGGGGCAACGGAACTGCTCAGGTTCAGGCCCAATCTGCACAATGCACCGTGAATGGGCAAGCACCAGTGACAGTCAGGGCACCTACACGCTCTCAAATTATAAATTCGACGTATACCGGACTTCAGGTGTGCGGAAACGGTCAGCAGACCGGACATGAGCGTGACCTCTATGAGCAGATTGTAGATAATCAAAACCCAGCCCAGCCGTTTCTGGCAGATGGAGTAACTGTGGGTGAGGTCATCACGAAATCGTCGCCAGACGATTTCGCTTGGGGTTCCGGAACGAAGACAGGGTCTGGGCCTACCGCGTACAAGAACGCTCCGAACAGCAGCCCGCAACACGGTGTATTCACTGATGCACTTTACAACTGCGATGCGGCGTTGAATGCCTGTTTGGCCGGTGGTGGCGGCGGTAAACTCTCCGTACTAAATCAGCAGCTTACATACGGAGGTGTTAATGTGCCCACAATCAATTCGCTACACGAGACCTGTACGGGTTTCACAAACAACGGGAACTGAATATGAAAAAGAGGCTCTTCTTGCTCGCGATAGTGTTTGCGAGCATGCTCCGTTCCCACAGTGCCGTGAGTCAGGTGCCAGCAAGCGAAGTACCCCTCCTCACAGACGTTGACGTAAGAGGGAAAACACCCCTCGAACTGCTGCTGGAAATGGCAGACATTGCGCGTACTCCTATCGGGATCGCTGTATCTAAACCGTCCATATACACGCAACGAATAAGCAGTAAGGGCTTAAAGTGTTCTTTCATCGATTGCGTACACAGGATTCTACTTGACGCCCCTGAGTACTCGATTTCTGAAAGCCACGGAGTAGTTAACATCGCAGTTTCAGCCGACATGCTGAACAACAGCCTTCTCAATTTCACCTTCAGTCGCTTCCGGACTTTCGCGCCAAGTAATGCGACACGAGTCTCTGCCGATCTTTGGGGCAATCTTCAGCTTTCCTTGAACCCCAAGAGGACAGGTTACGGGGGCGTATTGCGAGTTCCCTCTAACGACGATGTCAAGCTCGCGCCTTTCGATGGAAGGGACGTGACACTAAGGGATGTTTTAAATTCGATTGTTCATAAACAAGGACAGATGGCGTGGGTGAGCTGGCCGCCACCAGACCCGTTGGTGGACGCACCGGAGTACGAGTTGTGGAATCTCGTATACTTCAGGCGCAGCGCAGACCACACGAAGCTTTGTTGTGTGTACCCTCCGCCCAAACTAGCTAATTTCCCTGAAGACACGAAAGGACGGCTCCTCCCTTAATCTCTCCTGCACCTCACTCGCCGACTTTGAGGACGGCTAGGAAGGCTTCCTGGGGGATGTCGACCTGGCCGATGCGTTTCATGCGTTTTTTGCCTTCTTTTTGTTTGTTGAGGAGTTTCTTTTTGCGGGAGATGTCGCCGCCGTAGCATTTGGCGATCACATCCTTGCGAATTGCCGAGACCGTTTCGCGGGCGACGATTTTGGAGCCGATGGCGGCCTGGATGGCGACCTCGAACATTTGGCGGGGGATGAGTTCGCGCATTTTGTGGACGAGGGCTTTGCCGCGCTCGTAGGCGAAGTCGCGGTGGACGATGATGGAGAGCGCGTCGACGGGTTCGCCGGAGACGAGGATGTCCATTTTGAC
>CAHJWI010000021.1 GCA_903642225.1 Acidobacteriaceae bacterium
CCAAAGCAAGGCCCCGCCCTAAGTGCTGCGGCGGGGCCTTTTTTTTCGCACCGTGGCTGCAGTTCGCGCCTGTTCAGCAGCTGAGGAACGCAGCCGGCGAGCCACATAGATGCTGTGTATGCTGCATCGTACGTGAGCTGATTGCACGGCCACGTGGCCGCGCCGAGCGTCGCGTGGAGAGTGGACGAATGAGTGGTATGCGGGTCGTCATCTTCGGCCTTACGGTCAGTTCTTCCTGGGGCAACGGTCACGCCACACTATGGCGCGGCCTGTTGCGGGCGCTTGGGGAACGTGGCCATCACGTCATCTTTTACGAAAAGAACGTTCAGTATTACCGTGATGCGCGTGATTTGGCGGAGCTACCCGGTGGGGGTACCCTGCGTTTGTACGACAGTCTGGCCGGCATTCGTGTGGAAGCAGAGCGCGCGCTGAGTAGTTGCGATTTGGCGCTCTACAGCAGCTACTGTCCGGATGGGGCTGACGTAGCGGAGATGATCCTTGCTTCCACCGCGGCCATCAAGGCGTTCTACGACCTGGACACGCCGGTGACGCTGGATGCGATGTCCTCCGGCGATACGCCGAGTTACCTGCCTGTGAAGGGCCTTGGTGGGTTCGACCTGGTCCTGAGTTATACCGGTGGCCGTGCGTTGACGGAGCTGCAGACGCGTCTGGGTGCGGGCACCGTGGCACCCTTGTATGGCTGGGTCGATCCGGCATCGCATTATCCGGCGGCAGGGGAGCCGCAGTACACGTGCGATCTGTCGTACCTAGGAACGTACGCCGCAGATCGTCAGCCAACGCTGGAAGAGTTTTTCATCGAACCTGCTCGGCAACTGCCCGCGAATCGCTTTCTGCTGGGCGGCGCGCAATACCCCGAGAACTTTCCGTGGACGCCCAATATCTACTTCCATCGGCATGTACCACCCAGCGCGCATCCTGCATTTTTCTCGTCCTCGCGCTTCACGCTAAACGTCACGCGCCGCGCCATGGCGTCGTATGGGTATTGCCCATCCGGCCGGCTATTTGAGGCGGCAGCCTGCGGTACCGCTCTGGTCTCTGACACGTGGCCCGGTATCGAAGAGTTCTTCACGCCGGGGGAAGAGATTGTTCTGGCGCACACCGCACGGGACGTGCTGGACGCGCTCGCCATGCCGGAGAACCAACGCAACCGCATGGCTCAGGCCGCGCGGGAGCACACGCTTGCACACCACACGGCGGCTGCGCGAGTGCGGACACTGGAACAACTGTGCGAGCAGGCGCGCTCGGCTGTGCAGCAGAGGGTTTTGCAGGAGACACGGTAATGTGGGGCATCATCCCGGCTGCCGGCATTGGCAGCCGCATTCAGCCACTGGCGTTCTCGAAAGAATTGCTTCCCGTCGGCAGCACGACGGACGCCGATGGCAGGGAGCGTCCCCGCGCGGTAAGCGAGTACCTGGTGGAACGTCTGATTACCGCAGGGTGCACCAAGCTCTGCTTCGTCATCTCCCCCGGCAAGTCAGACATTCTGGCCTATTACGGTTCGCGGATTTGGGGGGCAGACATTGTGTACGCCGTGCAGCCGACGGCCGGCGGACTGTGCGATGCGCTTTTCCGGGCCATTCCCGTGGTTGGTGCGGACGAGCCAGTCGCAATCGGCTTGCCGGATACGGTCTGGTTTCCAAAGGACGGCCTGGCGCGACTGCCGGGAAATGTCCTCAGCTTTCTGCTTTTTCCGACGGAGCATCCGGAGTTCTTCGACGCCGTGATTACCAGTGCAGATGATCGTGTGCAGGCCATTGAGGTGAAGCAGCCTTCGCCGCAGACGAACTGGGTATGGGGCGCTCTTCGCATGCCGGGAGCTGTTTTTCATGAACTTCACCGGCTGTGGCGGCAGCCTGGCCGAGGGGATGAATACCTGGGTACGCTTGTGAACGCCTACCTTCAGCAGGGCGGGGAAGCGGTAGGTATCCGTGCCGGCGAGGCTTATGTGGATACGGGCACTCTCAACGGCTATCGCGCCGCGTTGAAGCTGCTCACTACGCCATAATTTGAGGGCGCGCGGTTAGGTGTTCAGCCGCGCCACATGCCGTGCGAGGACGCCGTTCTCATCCGCCGGCAGCACGCGTACGGCAACCGTCGCATCGGCAGGCGAGATTAGGCTGGCTCCGTCGGCATCGTTGAGCTTTGCGTCCAACGTAACACCAAGCATTGCCAGCCGCTGACATATTTGCGAACGCACCGCCGAGCTGTGCTCACCGATGCCACCGGAAAAGACCAGCAGGTCAAGGCCGCTTAGCACTGTCACATACCCGGCGATGGTCTTGGCGATCTCCCGACAAAAAATGGTCACCGCCAAGGCTGCCGAATCGTCGGGCCGGGTAAGCAGTTTTTGCATGTCCGCTTCACCGGCCAGCGCCTTCAGGCCGCTCTCCTTGTTGAATGTCTTCTCCAGTTCGTCGATGGTCAGCGGAGGCACCCCCGGCACGATTGGCCGTTGCAGCAGCAGGCCAACGCCGGGGTCCAGGTCTCCGGTTCGAGTGCTCATTACGAAGCCACCGGTCGGGCTGACGCCCATGCTGGTGTCCACACTTTGGCCATGCAACATAGCGCATGCGCTGGCACCGCTGCCCAAGTGAGCCACGATCGTGCGCGCCGGCAAGCTGCTGCCAAGTGCGTGCACGGCCGACTCGTACGACAGGCCGTGAAAGCCATACCGGCGAACACCTGCATTTCGATACACCTCCGGAATCGCATAGGTGAACGCTTCCGGCGGCATGGTTTGGTGGAAGGATGTGTCGAAACAGGCAAACTGCGGCACGCCGGGGAACTCCGCCTCCACATGGCGCACAAGGTCCAGCGCCGGCGGTATATGCAGTGGCGCGAAGTGCACGGAGTCTTCAAGCGTCTGCAACACCTGCGGAGTCAGCCGCTGGTCTGCCGTCAGGTGCGGTCCTCCATGAACGATGCGGTGTCCGATGGCGCTCACCGTGGCGCTTACATGCGAGAGCATCTGATGGACGGCAGCGTCCAGTGCGTCGTGTACGTGGTCGAACTTGGCTGTCTGTTGTGCAAGCACAACAGCATTGGACCCGGTCACCTTTATATCGGCCGCTTCGCTGCCGATACCGCTGACCGAAGCGCTCACAAGCAGCGCATCTCCAACGTTGTTATAAAGGCCCAGCTTCAAGCTGCTGGAGCCGCTGTTGACCGTCAGAATAGCCATTGCAGCTACACCGGCTGCTGCGTGGGGGCGAGGGGTGCGCTGGCAGCTGACCACTTCCAGTTCCGCACCTCCGGCATGTCTTCGCCGAACTGTGAGACGTACAGCTTGTGCTCCTGGATTTTGACACTGTGCAGCTGGATGACGCGCTGCACGTCCTCCGACATGCGCGGTACGTTGCGCACTGCATCGAGTGCCAGCGTATAGCGGTCAAGTTTGTTCAGCACCGTCATATCGAAAGGACTCGTTGTTGTTCCTTGCTCGATAAATCCGTGGACGTGGAAGTTGTCGTGGTTGCGGCGCTTGTAGGTCAGCTTGTGCACGATCGTCGGATATCCGTGAAAGGCGAAAACCACCGGCTTGTCCGTCGTAAACAGGCGATCGAACTCTTCATCCTGAATGCCGTGCGGGTGCTCTCCGGGCGTTTCGAGGGTGAACAGGTCGACGACATTGACGAAGCGCACCTTTAATTCCGGTGTCCACTGTCGCAGTACCGTAATGGCCGCCAGCGCCTCCATTGTCGGCACGTCGCCTGCAGATGCGACCACAACATCCGGCTCCCCCGTAGTGTTCGAGGCCCAGGTCCATTCGCCTACACCTGCGATCACGTGCCGGGTCGCTGCTTCAATGTCCAGGTACACAGGCGCAGGCTGCTTGCCGGCGATGGTCAGGTTGATGTAGTTGCGCGTGCGCAGGACGTGGTCCGTGACCGCAAGCAGCGTGTTTGCGTCCGGCGCCAGATAGATACGGACGGTATCTGAGTGTTTATTTGCCACATGGTCGATGAAGCCGGGATCCTGGTGCGAGAAGCCGTTGTGATCCTGCCTCCACACGTGCGAACTCAGCAGGTAGTTGAGCGACGCGATGGGCTGCCGCCACGGCAGGTGCTTGCACTCCTGCAGCCACTTGGCGTGCTGGTTGAACATGCTGTCAATGATGTGGATGAATGCCTCGTAACAGCTGAAGTAGCCATGCCTGCCGGTGAGCAGGTAAGCCTCCAGCCATCCCTCGCACAGGTTCTCGCTCAGCACTTCCATGACGCGGCCGCTCACGCTCAGGTGTTCGTCTACGGCCTCGTAATCCGCGTCCCAGCGCTTGCCGCTTACCTCGTACACGGCCTGCAGGCGGTTTGACGCTGTTTCGTCTGGGCCGAACAGGCGAAAGTTGTTCGACGGAAGATTCGCCTTCATTACGTCTCGCAGGTACTTGCCCATCTCTCCCGTGGCACTCGCTTCAGTAACGCATGGGCTTGCGCACTCGACGGCATACTTTCGGAAATCCGGCAGCACAAGCGGTTGTAAGAGGATGCCGCCGTTTGCATGGGGGTTCATGCCCATGCGCTGCAGGCCCTTGGGTGCAAGCTGGTAGAGGTCGTCGCGCAGGCAGCCCGCCTTGTCGAAGACCTCTTCCGGCTTGTAGGAGCGCATCCAGGCCTCAAGCTGCTTCAAGTGTTCGGGATTGGTTTTCACCTCTTCCAGAGGTACCTGGTGCGCACGCCAGGTACCCTCTACCGGTTTGCCGTCGACGAACTTGGGCCCGGTCCAGCCCTTGGGCGTTCGCAGCACAAGCATGGGCCACATCGGCCTCGTGGCATCATTATTGTCGCGCGCATGCTTCTGGATCGCACGGATTTCCGCGATCATCGCGTCCATGACCGCAGCCATGCCTTCGTGCATGGTCAGGGGATCATCACCCTCAAGAAAATGCGGCTTGTAGCCATACCCCTTAAAGAGGCTCTCCAACTCATCGTGCGAAATGCGCGCCAGGACGGTGGGGTTGGCGATCTTGAAGCCGTTCAGGTGCAGGATCGGCAGAACGGCACCATCCGTGATGGGGTTCAGGAATTTGTTGGAATGCCACGATGTAGCGAGCGTTCCGGTTTCCGCCTCACCGTCGCCCACCACGCATGCAACCAGCAGGTCTGGGTTATCGAACGCCGCACCATATGCGTGGACCAGCGAGTAGCCCAGCTCACCGCCTTCGTTGATCGATCCCGGAACGTTGGGGGCATCATGGCTTGGGATGCCGTAGGGCCAGCTGAACTGGCGAAAGAACGCCTTGATGCCGTCGCGGTCACGCTCGATGTTGGGGTAGATCTCGGTGTAGCTGCCTTCCATATAGGTGTTGGCCAGAATGCCCGGTGCGCCGTGGCCTGGGCCAATCAGGTACATAATGTTGGCCTGCTGCTCGCGGATGATCCGGTTCAGATGCACATACACAAAGTTGAGCCCGGGCGTGGTGCCAAAGTGGCCAAGCAGCCGCGGTTTGATGTCGTCCGGCGTAAGCGGCCGCTCCAGCAGCGGATTGTCCTTCAGGTAGATCTGGCCCACTGACAGGTAGTTCGCAGCGCTCCAGTACTCGTGGAGGGCGAGCGCTTGCTCCTCGGTAAGAACGGGCATCGAGTTAGACCTCATTGCGTTTGCGTTAGGTGGTGTGATGCCATCGCCAGCGTGATGGTCGGCACGTTCACCGTACCTTTACGACCTTGCCTGCTGCACGCTCATGCTCTAGCCCTGTGCCGCCGACACTTTGTCAGGCTGCAGGGCGCAGCGAAACCCTGTCGCCGCTGGTTGTGTCGAGATCACAGACGCGGTCAAGCTTCCAGATGGACTTTGGACTACCCGCGTGTTCTGGATAGACGTTGTGCACACGCATGGCCGCACCGCTGATCAATGGTACGCAGTCAGGTCAGACAGTCTGTGCTGCTTCCGGCGTCGAACTCACGTGCGCGAAAGGCGTGTCCGCGAGCTGAACGGAACGCCGGTTGCTGTTGCGTTGGCTCCTGTTCGCGCGTGTCATCAACACGGATATGCGAACGCGTGCACCGCTCGTCCGTGTGTCCGGCGTCGTACATTAAATATGGCTGCGCACCTCCAGCGGATTGCCACGGCAGTCCCCCCAAACGACGTGCACGCCACGTTTGTCGACTTTGCCCTGGGAATGCTGCAGGATGAGCGCGCACGCACGCTTTTTCTGCGCATGGCAGAGCGTGCCGCCATTGGGCACCGGCACTCCGTTCTAAGCGTGAACGGTGGCGTGCCCAGCGCGGAGGAGTTCTACAGGCTCGGTTCCTTTCCTTCAACCGGAGACCGCATGCGCCTGTTTGAAGCGACTGCACCCGGTCTGATGCGTGCCGCACTCGACAAGCTCGCGTTAAGCGATACGGAACTCAACAGTGTTGGCCATGTCATCGTCACCAGCTGCACGGGCATGGTTGCTCCCGGTCTGGATTTTATTGTTGTGGACCACCTTGGCCTGCCGCATTCCACGGAACGCACCAGCATTGGATTTATGGGCTGCTACGCTGCCATCAACGGCCTGAAACTTGCACGACATCTGACCCGTTCCGAACCCGGCAAGCGCACACTACTCGTGAACTTGGAACTGTGCACTCTGCATTTCCAACAGACCCAATCGCTTGCGGAGGTTCTCAGCTTTCTGGTCTTCGCCGACGGATGCGCCGCGTCGCTGATCGGCAGCGACGAAACCGGACTTGCCCTGGAGAGCTTCGAGGCAATCGAACTGCCAGGCACCCGCGAGCTAATTACCTGGACCGTGCGCGATAGCGGCTTCGACATGTTCCTTTCCGGCCAGGTTCCACTTGAGATCGGCAAGGCGCTTGCCCTGCTGCGATCACGGTTTGCAGGCACGGAAATCTGGGCCATCCACCCCGGTGGTCGATCCGTGCTGGATGCGATTCAGGAGGCACTGGCGTTAAGACCGGAGGCTCTGGCGGCCTCTCGCGAAACGCTCTGCCGCTTTGGCAACATGTCCTCCGCGACCATCATGTTTGTTCTGAAAAGGCTGATGCAGACCGCGCGCAAGGGCCAGCAGGGAACCGCCATGAGCTTCGGCCCTGGACTTACCGCAGAAACGATGCGCTTTCGTGCCGTCTAGCCTCTCGCCGCTGAACGACCAGCACCTCAACTTCACCACCCGCGCACATTTAAGAGAGTGGATGGACGAACCGTGCTCCTATGCAGATTTCCGCGCCTGCCTGCTATCGCTGCGCCGTTCCAACCGACTCACCTTGAACTATCGTCCCACACTGCTGTGGCTTGGCCAGTTCCGCGACCGTACCACGCCCATGCACATCCTTGACGTCGGTTCCGGCGGCGGCGACATGCTGCGCCGCATCGAACGCTGGGGCAAACGCAACCGTATCCCGGTGACCCTTACCGGCATCGACCTGAACCCGCACAGCACACGGGCGGCACGGGAATTCAGTCGCGCCTCCAGCCGGATTCATTTCGTCACTGGGAATGTTTTCAGCACAGTGTTCGATACGCCACCCACCCACATCATCAGTTCGCTGCTGACCCACCACCTGCCGGAGCCTGAGATTGTGGCGTTGTTGCGCTGGATGGAGGTAACTGCAACCCAAGGCTGGTTCATCAACGATCTGCACCGCGATCCTGTGCCGTACCACCTGTACCGCATCGCGGCCAAGGCCCTGCGCTTCCACCCGTTTGTGCAGCACGATGGTCCGGTGTCGATTCGCCGTGCATTTCGAACCGGGGACTGGCAACGCATGCTCTCTGCCGCGGACCTTGAGTCGGCTGCGGCGATCCAGGCCTTCAAACCCGCCCGGCTGTGTGTGTCCCGCGTGCAGCCGCATGCCTGACGAGCCGCACGTAAGGCTGGAGTCGGCGGCCGCTCACACCGACGTGCTTATTGTCGGCGGCGGCTTGGCCGGAGGAGCCGCGGCTATTCTCCTCGCGGAGGCAGGCCGCAGCGTTACCCTGCTGGAACGCACACGCGGGCCGCACGACAAAGTCTGCGGAGAGTTTCTTTCCGGTGAGGCGCTGCAGTACCTGCACCACCTTGGAGTTGATGTGGTACCGCTGGGTGCAAAGCCCATCACTACTTTGCGTTTCCAGCATCGCAGCCGCTGCATGCAGCAGCAGCTGCCCTTTGCCGCCGCGTCACTCACTCGTCGCGCCCTGGACGAAGCACTATTGGGACGCGCATGTCAGGCCGGCGCACTGGTCCTTCGCGGCGAGGCCGTGCAGGCCCTTACGCCAACGGCATCAGGCTGGCTCGCTTCAGCCTCCCAAGGTCAGCACTCTGCAACACATGCCATCCTGGCCACCGGCAAGCACGATCTTCGCGGCCACGCTCGCACACGCCCGGCAGCTCGCAGTAGCCTGCGCCATGACGGCCTGCTCGCGTTCAACCAGTACTTTCGCCTGACGCCACAGCAGACCCAGGCTCTGCAGGGTACCGTTCAGATCGCAGTTTTTCCCGGCGGCTACTGCGGCCTGCAGCTGGTTGAGGACGGTACGGCGAATCTCGGTTTGCTTATCCAGCAGAACCGTCTTCAGAGCCTGGGCAGCAGTTGGCCAAAGCTGCTCGAGCATGTCTGCGCGGCCTCGCCACAGATGGCGCGGTATCTGCATGGGGCGCAACCGGTCTTGCCAAAGCCTCTCGCGCTTGCACACATTCCCTATGGCTATCGTCGGCAGACGGCACCTGCCAACCTTTACGCTGTGGGAGACCAGGCCGCTGTCATTCCCTCGTTTTCCGGTGATGGCATGTCCATTGCGCTTCACAGCGGCGTTCTCGCGGCACGGGCCATCCTTGCCGGCCAGTCCAGCCGAGTCTTTCAGCGGCAACTTGCTCGCCAGCTTCGCGGTCCTATTGCGCTTGCCACATTTGTCTCGCGTGCGCTGCTGCACACGCCAACGTTTGCCGCAGCCGCAGCACCTTATCTGTTCCGGCAAATCGCGCTCCATACCCGTGTCCCGGTCCAGTAGCCACCCGCTCCATCTGCAACCGGATACACTTCTAAGACCAGCCTCATGACTCCATCCGCCGATTTCGACACCATTGCCGCGCAGGTCAAGGCCCTGTTAGCGGCGGCAAAGCAGCGTCCTGTCGATGACATAGAACTCGACACGGCGCTCGAAGATCTGCAGGTGGACTCGCTTGACAAAGTCTCGCTCGCCTTCGACATCGAAGAGGCCTACAGCATCTCCATTCCCGAATCCGCGTTATCTACCGTCCGCTCTGTTCGAGACATCGTCAACGGCGTCCAGACGCAGCTGCAACAGCGAAACCCACCAGCAGAGACCCCTAAAGAATGCGCATAGTCGTTACCGGCATGGGAGCCGTTACCCCACTTGGCCTGACCGCCGCAGAGTTTCAACAGGCCATCTTCGCCGACATCACCGGCATCGGCCCCATGGCTGCCGACGACCCCGCCGCAAAGGGTCTTGCATTCAAAGAGACCGGTCGCGTTCGCGGCTTCGATCCTGAAGCCCATCTTACGCCGCAGCAGATCGCGCTCTCGGAACGCGGCTCGCAGATGGGGCTCGTCGCCGCACAGGAGGCGTTGCAGCAATCCGGCTTGATCGGCACTCTGCCCGGCGAAGACATTGCCGCCGTCATTGGCTGCTCGACCGGTGGGCGCTCCGTTGAAGAGCCGGAGACGGCAAAGCTATACACGAAAGGCACTCGCGTCCACCCCTTCACCGTGCCGCGCGTCATGGCTTCCAGCGGCACCAGCCTCATCAGCATGCAGCACGGCATCACCGGCCCCGCCTATGCCGTCTCCACTGCCTGTTCCTCCGCCACTCACGCCATTGGCCAGGCGCTCCACCTTATCCGGAGCGGTGCGGTGACAGCGGCTGTGTGCGGTGGTCATGAGGCGCCGCTGACCTGGGGGTTCCTGCGCGCCTGGGACAGCCTTCGTGTTGTCTCTCCCACGCGGTGCAGACCTTTTGCCGCAGACCGTGACGGCATGACCATTGCAGAAGGTGCCGCCATGCTGGTGCTGGAAACAGAGGAGCATGCCTTGGCGCGTGGCGCCCAGATTTACGCTGAAGTCGCCGGATTCGGCATGTCTGCTGATGCCCACCACATTACCCAGGCCAGCACCGACGGCCCTGCCAGAGCCATGCGCCTGGCCCTGCGCGACGCAGGTGCATCGGCGAACGGTGTCGGCTACATCAACGCCCACGGCACCGGCACCCTGGTGAACGACCGCACAGAAGCCGCCGCTATTCATGCCGTCTTTGGCGATCGCGGCTCCTGCGTTCCCGTGAGCTCCACCAAGGCTCAGCACGGTCACGCCATGGGAGCCTCCGGTGCCATGGAGGCGTTGGCCACGATCTTCTCGCTCCAGATGCAGATGCTTCCCTCAACTGCCGGTATGACCACGGTTGATTCCGCACTCCAGATTGACGTGATCACCGGCCCTGCCCGGCCCGCACCCGTTACGCTCGCGCTCTCCAACTCCTTCGCGTTCGGGGGCCTCAACGCCGTTCTTGCCCTGCGGCGTTATTGAGGGGCGTGGGTCAAGGATACGCTTGGCGCAGCAGAATTTACTTTTCGGATGAGCAGGTTTGACTGCCGACCAGCATCACATGACGATGCTCTTCCGTGCACTGCTTCTGACCAGCCTTCTTCCCGCCTTCGCCCTCCCGGCGCAGTACGCGCCCTCTGTCCCGCCATCTGACGGCATCCTGGGCTTTTGGTCGACCGACGCCGGTTCGGTGCTTCATGTGGATCACTGCGGCGAACACATTTGCATCACCGTCGTTACTATTTCTCAAAAGGCGCCGGGCGTTATGGATGAACGCAATCCGGATGCCAGCATGCACTCGCGTCCAATCTGCAAACTCAACATCGGTACGGATTTCGATTTAAAAGATGCCGATCATGCCGAAAACGGCAGGGTCTACGATCCCGAAATCGGCAAGACCTACAAGTCAGCCATGTTCAGCGAGGGCAATACGCTGCATCTGCGCGGCTACATCGGCTTCAAGGCACTTGGCCGCACCCAGACCTGGACCCGTACCTCTGCCCAGTACGCCACGTGTGTTGGCACCACCCATCGCTAATGGCACCCTATTCCTTCTAAGGAGCGATCAGAGCGGAGCAGGCCCGGTCCAGGTCGCCCTGGCGCTTACCGAAGCAGAACCGCAACATGGTCTGGCCGCGTCCGTTCGCAAAAAATGCTGAACCCGCAACGGCTGCAACGCCCGTCTGGCTCAGCAAAGTTCGTGCTCGCTCGGCCGCTGTCGCACCTGCAATGTGGGAAGCATCTGCCAGCACGTAATAGGCCCCGTTCGGCTTGGGTGCACCAAACCCTGCTTGTGTGAGCGCCGTACATAACTGGTCCCGCTTTGCCCTGTGATCGCTGGCCAACTGCGAGTAGAACGGTGTGGACCCCAGCTGCCGCAGGCCCTCTAACGCGCCGTATTGCGACACCGATGGACTGCAGATGTACACCAGATCATGGAAGTACCCGATCGCCGGCACAAACGCGGCAGGTGCCGTCAGGTATCCCACACGCCACCCCGTGACGCTGAACGTCTTCGACAGGCCGGAGATCGTCACGGTTCGCTCGCGCATGCCGGGCAGCGTCGCCATGCTTACATGCTCGGCACCGTCGTAGACGAAGTATTCGTAGATCTCGTCCGTAATCACCAGCAAGTCGCGATCCATGGCGAGTTGCGCAACGGCTTCCAACTCCGCACGGCTAAACACTTTTCCCGCCGGATTGGATGGCGTATTGATGATGATCGCGCGCGTTTTGTCTGTCAAAGCTGCACGCAGCGCGTCGACATCAAGCGTCCACTCCGGCGCGGAAAGCGGTACCGGGACCGGAACCATGCGCAGGCTGAGCAGGGTGCTGACGTGGTACCCGTACAGCGGCTCAAACACCACCACCTCATCGCCGGGGTTCAGCAGGGCCAGCAGTGTGGCGTAAAGCGCTCCGGTTGCGCCATTCGTCACCAGTACTTCTGTTGTCGGGTCGGCAGCAATGCCGTTGTAGCTTTCCAGCTTTGCCGCAATGGCCGTTCGCAGATCTGCAATGCCATCCAGCCGCGTGTAGATGTTGTAGCCATCCGCAATTGCCGCATGCGCACCGGCCTCTACGGCCGCCGGCACCTCCGTGTCGCAGATACCCTGCGCCAGGTTGATGCCGCCCACACGGTCGCATTCCACGCTCATGGCGCGAATCTCAGACTGAACAGCAGCCGGCGCGATGAAACTCAATCGGCTGCGAGGAGGGGCAACGGCACTCGGCATGGTGCCTCCTTGAGTGGGAGTTCTATCAGCATAAACCTGCGGTGCAAAAGCAGGTGCGAGCCATCGTCCGTGTAAGAAAAATTGACACGTCCTCCGCCCTTCCTTAAGGTAGTACATGTAAAGAATTGTTGACATGGGAGGACGGCGATGGGGTACCAGGAGAAACGCAGCTGGATTTTACTTGGCGTGGAAACACTGTTCTACAGCACGTATTTTTGGGAACTGCATCACGGCCACCTTCACTTCCACACTGCGCTTTGGATCATTCTCGGAATGGTGGTTGCGCAGATCGTATTGCACAGCGTACTGGCCCTGACCACGTTGCCGGCGAAGAAAGATGAGCGCGACATCGGTATTGAGAACCGCGCCTACCGCACCGGGTATCTGGCTCTGTGCCTCTCCGTCGTGGCTGTTCTAGCCGTCGTTGCTCATCGTTTTGAGGGCCCTGTTCTGCAGAGCTTCTTTGTGGTGAATACGCTGCTCTTCGTGCTTGCCGTCGCCGAGCTTGCGAAGCTCGTCACACAGGTTACGCTCTACCGCAGGTATGCATGAGCGGTCGCGTGCGTAACAGTTTGTGCACCCTGCGCGGTGAACGCAACCTTACTCAGCAGGATCTCGCAGACCGCATCGGCGTCTCCCGCCAGACAGTGAACGCTATTGAAGGGGAGAAGTATTCCCCTTCCCTTGAGGTCGCTTTCAGCATTGCGGAAGTTTTGCAATTGGGTTTGGAGGAGGTTTTCCAGTTCGAGCGGAACAGCAAAAAGCGGAGGGACTGAGTAGTTGAGAGCATGGGGCGGCAGCAGCCGACTATGTCAATCGCCTTGCTTACGGGGTGTGGTCCGATGGTTTGGCCTCGTCGCAACTGGAGACAGCTTTCGGACGGCTGGCGCCGAACTCGGTCGTTCTGCACTCGTCAAAGATGGAGCAGTAACACGCACTTGCGTGAAGGTGAAAGCGAGCATCGTTCAACAGCTTCCACTCGGCGAGCGCAGCTGGAGAGTTTGGTTTCGGCCAACTGAAGACTTGCCGATGCTCACCACTGCGCATGAGTGTGGATGAGATGAATTGCGAGGTGAATGCTGCCCCTGGGTCAAGCTTGGCGACTCTCTCGTACAACGCTCCGCCGGAGTAGTCGGTGCCTTTGTCATCGCGCAGGCGGAACCAGGCGATCCGCGCGGGCCCGGTTCCGACGTTGGAAAGTACCATGCTGATGGCCTGCTTGCCGTCGTCTCCCAGGTTAGAGCTGTCGAGCATTAGGAGGGGCGTGGACTGTGCACTGACGAGACGTGTGTTCTGCTCCACCAGGGCATGCATTGACCTTTCGGATTGCAGGGAGGTGAGCAGCGATGCGATAGACAGGCAGACCACTGCAACTGGTACAACCATGTCGAACCATGGAAGGCCCGTCTTCGCATGGTGCTGGTGTGGCACTTCCGGCGGTTCGATCATGGTGCGTGTGACCTCACGGGTGCGACTGCGCTGTTACTGATCCCTTATGCAGCCTGGTATGGCCTCAACTGTAAAGCATCTGTTTGCCGGCTGGAGTTGCCGTCAGGCAGATCGCTTCAGCAAGGTCTCGTACGCCGCAATCTGCGCCATGGTGAATGCCTGCATGTTTTCGCTGCGCCCCTGCGCCTTGTACCACTCCACCAGCCACTCCAGCGTTGTGCCGATGTGCAGGGAGGGGTGCCACCCAAGCTCGGCGCGCGCCTTGCTTGCGTCCAGCTTCAGGTAGCCGGCTTCGTGCGCTCCGGGATCGGCGTCCAGCGTCCACTTTGCGCCGTCTCCCCAGACCTGCACCATCTTTTCGGCAATGCGCCCAACTGGCCAGGCGTCATCGTCTGCCGGGCCAAAGTTCCACGCTGTTGCTGCCTGGGCGTTGCCCTTGAAGATCTCCTCCGCGATTCGCATATAGCCCCATACTGGCTCCAGCACGTGCTGCCACGGACGGATGCTGTTCGGACGTCGGATGCGCACGTCGTCACCACGCAGAAAGCCGCGCACCAGGTCTGGAATGAGGCGATCGTCAGACCAGTCGCCGCCGCCGATGACGTTGCCCGCGCGGCCACTCGCGATTCCGCAGCGGTGTTCCGCAAACTTGCCCACGTTAAAGAACGACTGGCGGTAGGCCGCAGTCACCAGTTCAGCGCACGCCTTGGATGAGGAGTATGGGTCATACCCACCCAGCGCCTCATTCTCGCGATAGCCCCAGTGCCATTCCTTGTTCTCGTAGCACTTATCCGTTGTTACAGAGACTACCGCTCGTACCGAAGGAACTTTGCGAACAGCTTCCAACACGTGCGCTGTGCCGAGCACGTTGGTGGAGTAGGTTCCGAGCGGATCGACGTACGATAACCGGACCAACGGCTGCGCCGCCATGTGGATGACGATCTCCGGCCTGAACTCCGTCATGCTTTTTTCAAGCGTTTCGCGATCGAGGATATTGCCGCGAACATCCTCCACCACTGAGCCGATCCGGGCTTCATCAAGGAGGTTGGGCGTCGTGTAAGGGTCCAGCGCATACCCACGAACGGTGGCACCGAGCTTCGCAAGCCAAAGCGACATCCAACCGCCTTTGAAGCCGGTGTGACCGGTCATGAACACTCGCCGACCTTGCCACACGGACGCGTCAGGCGCGGTTACCAGAGCTTCCACGGAGCCTTGCCTTTCGCCCACAGTTCTTCCAGCTGGTGCTTGTCGCGCAGGGCATCCATGGCCTGCCAGAATCCATGGTGGAAGAAGGCTTGGACTTCGCCCTTGGCGACCAGGGCCTCCATCGGCTCGCGCTCAAACATCCACTCGTCGTTGGTCACTTCTTCCAGCACGCGAGGTGAGAGGACGAAGAAGCCGCCGTTGATCCAGCCGCCCTCATCCTTTGGCTTTTCCTGGAATGCGTAGACGTGATTGTTCTTCAAACCGAGAGCGCCAAAACGTGCGTTCGGTTGCACGGATGTGAGCGTCACTTCTTTGCCATGCTGCTTGTGGAACTCAACGAGTTCGGTGATGTTCACGTCGCTTACGCCATCGCCATAGGTCATGCAGAAGGCCTCTTCACCCTCCAGGTACTTGCCGACGCGACGGAGACGGCCGCCGGTGCCTGTGGTGTCTCCCGTGTCGACCAGGGTGACCTTCCAGGGCTCTGCAACCGACTGATGCACGGTCATGGAGTTGTCGCTCATATCGAACGTCACGTCAGACATGTGGAGAAAGTAGTTGGCGAAATATTCCTTGATGACATATCCCTTGTATCCGCAACAAACAATAAAGTCGTTGATGCCGTAGTGGGAGTAGATCTTCATGATGTGCCAAAGGATGGGACGGCCGCCAATCTCAACCATTGGCTTGGGTCGAACGGAGGTTTCTTCGCTGAGCCTTGTGCCCAAGCCGCCGGCTAGAATTACTGCTTTCATCGTGCTCGTCCTCGGGCGCGGGTTGAGTGATTGCTCGCGATTCGCACGGCGATTGGCGCAGCGCTCAACGAATCGGGGGCACAGACACACTGTAGCGTAACTCGTGTAGGCGATAGCATGTGTATTCTGTTCTCAGATTATGACCGAGAAAGCACAAGCGCTTCGAGAACAGATTCTTGCCCTGACGCAGCAATTCCATGCGGAGGCCTTTCCGGCGCGCGAGTTTGTGCCCGGTACGTCGACAGTCCCCGTGAGCGGCAAGGTGATTGATGGCAACGACATAAGCGCGGTTGTTGATTCAGCGCTTGATGCATGGTTCACAACTGGCAGATGGGCAAAGGATTTTGAGAAAAAGCTGGCGCGTTTCTTCGGTTTGCGGTCAGCCTCGCTGGTCAACTCCGGATCGTCGGCGAACCTGGTTGCGTTCTCTGCGTTGACGTCGCCCAAGTTGGGCGACCGGCAGATCAAGGCGGGCGACGAGGTCATTACCGTTGCGGCGGGATTTCCGACGACGGTGAACCCGATTATTCAGAACCGCTGCGTGCCTGTGTTCATCGACGTGACGCTGCCACACTACGAGATTGATGTAACGAAGCTGGAAGAGGCTCGCACGGAGAAAACCAAGGCTGTGATGGTCGCCCACACGCTGGGAAATGCCTTTGACGTCAAGACGGTTTCGGAATTCTGCAAGAAGTACAACCTGTGGCTTATCGAGGACTGCTGTGACGCGCTGGGCACCACGCTGAACGGGCAGAAGGTCGGTACATTCGGTGATATTGCAACGGTGAGCTTTTACCCGGCACACCACATCACCATGGGCGAGGGTGGAGCCGTGCTGACGGATAAGCCAGCGCTGAAGGTGCTGATTGAAAGCTTTCGTGACTGGGGTCGCGATTGCTGGTGTGAGCCGGGTGTGGACAACACGTGCGGAAAGCGTTTTGACTGGCAGCTGGGTACGCTGCCGTGCGGCTACGACCACAAGTACACGTACAGCCACGTGGGCTACAACCTGAAGGCGACGGACATGCAGGCCGCGCTGGGCGTATCTCAAATTGAGAAACTTCCGGGGTTTATCGAGAAGCGCAAAGCAAATTTCTTGTACCTGAAAAGTGCTTTGCAAGAAGCGGAGCAGTGGCTGGTCCTGCCGGAGGCGACGCCGGGTTGCGACGCAAGCTGGTTCGGGTTCCCCATTGCGGTGAAGCCGGACGCGGGCTTTAGCCGCGATCAGTTGACGCGCACCCTGGACACGGCAAAGGTTGGCACGCGTTTGGTGTTTGCGGGAAATTTACTCCGCCAGCCGGCGTATGAGGGTTGGGAGTATCGCGTGGTGGGTGAGTTGACCAATACGGACTACGTGATGAACCAGGTTTTCTGGTGCGGCATTTACCCCGGCCTTACGGAGCCCATGCTGGACTACATTGCGAAGACGATCATCGATTTTGCGAAGAATCCCAACCCGTTGCCCATCACCCAGTAGAGGTCACCTGGCACGTTCAGGTGACTACTTTTCAGCGGAGTACGAAAGGATCATGACCGGATGAACACGCGCGAACGGAAGATGCTCGACCTGCTGAACAAGGGTCACCAGGAATACGGATATGTGGCGGTGAAGGCGGAGTATGAGGCCGAGGGCACGCGCGTCGACGAGATGCTGCGCCTTGTCGAGATCTGCCGCAAGGCCGGCCTGAAGCTCGCCATCAAAATTGGCGGTTGCGAGGCGATGCGGGACCTGATCGAGACCAAGCAGATTGGTGTGGATTACATTATCGCTCCGATGATCGAGAGCCGCTATGCGCTGTCGAAGTTTGCGGAGGCCGTGGACAAGGTGTACCCGAAGGAAGAGCAAGGCGATACTGACTTCCTGTTCAACCTCGAAACCGTGAACGCGTTCCAAGTTCTGGACGAGATGACCGATTTCGCGCAGAAGTCGCCGGAGATCGCGGGCGTCGTTTTTGGACGTGTGGACTTTTCGTTGTCTGCCTCGCTTGGCCGCGACGCGATCAACGGCAAGGAAGTCACCGATTACGTGTTGAAGACTGCCGCAGCCGCAAAGGCGAAGGGCCTGGATATGGTCGTTGGTGGCGGTGTGTCGAGCGATTCGATACCGGTGCTGAAGGAGATGGTTGCGGTACACCTGACCCGGTTTGAGACGCGCAAGGTGATCTTCGACGGCCAGGCAGCGAATGCCGCGCATATTGATCAAGGCCTGCTGAACGCGGTGCATTTCGAGCTGTTGTGGCTGTTGAACAAGCGCGATTACTACGGCTCCATTCAGCAGGAAGACGCGAAGCGTATCGACATGCTGGAGAAGCGCTGGGCAGTGCTGAACAAGTAATGGCGATGCATCGGCTGCTGGTTTTCGGTGCAAGCGGTGCGATTGGCGGGGCCATTGCGGCTGATGCGGTGGCCCGTGGGTGGGACGTTACCGGCGTTGCGCGGAAGCTGCCGGAGCAGGCCATTGAGGGTGTTGGCTTTGAGGCCGTTGATCCGCTTGCAAAGGATCTGGATCAAAGTTTCCTGGCGTCGTCAGAGCCGTTCGATGCGGTGTGCTGGGCGCAGGGCGCGAACGTGAACGACAACATCTCGACATTGGATGTAGCGCGGCACCGGGAGATCTACGAGGCAAACTGCGTGTACATCCTGGTGACGATGCAGGCGCTGCTGCAGATGGGCAAGCTGCGGGCGCCGGCCAAACTATGCGTGATCAGTTCCATCTGGCAGAACCTTGCACGGCAAAGCAAGCTGACGTATTGCATGACGAAGGCTGCGCTGCAGGGGTTGGTGCTTTCGTGTTCGGCTGATCTGGCGAGCGATGGGCACGTGATCAACGCTGTGTTGCCTGGGGCTTTGGATACGCCGATGACGCGGAAAAACCTGAGTGCGGAGCAGATCGGGCGGCTTACAGGGGCAACGCAGTTCAGTCGTTTACCGGCGCTGCATGACGTGTCGAGCACGGTGCTTTTTTTGTGTTCGCCGGAGAATACCGGTATTACCGGCCAGTTTATAGCCGCCGATTTGGGGTTCAGCCATGTCCGCATCGTTTGAGATTGAGTCGTCGACGGGGCCATACACGGTGCACGTGGAGTCTGGTGCGTTCTCGCGCTGGCTCGCAGCTTTCGGTAAAAGCGCGGTGATCAGCGACGCCTTCTTTACCTCGCGGTTCGAGGAGGCAGGCGCCAAGGCAACGTTTGTCGTGGCAGCGGAGACGAACAAATCGCTGGAGGCCTCGCCCGGCATTATCGAGACGATGCGCAAGGGTGGAGCGAACCGGCAAACTCACCTTGTGGCTGTGGGCGGTGGGATCACGCAGGACCTCTCTGCGTTTATTGCGTCGGTGTATATGCGCGGGCTGAAGTGGACGTATGTGCCGACGACGGTGCTGGCGATGGTGGACTCATGCATTGGTGGCAAGAGCTCGATCAACGTGGGCCCGTACAAAAACCTGGTGGGGACATTCCATTCGCCGGAAGTGGTGCTGGTGGACCCGGAGTTCATCCGAACGCTGCCGGCGGACCAGCAGGCAAGTGGGCTGATTGAAGCGGTGAAAATCTGTTTCTGCCGGGGAAATGAGTCGTTCGAGAAGCACCTGGCGACGGAGCCTGCCGTGGACATGCCGGCGGTGCAGCTGGAAGCCTTGATCGTGAATAGTTTGCTGTCGAAGAAGTGGTTTATCGAGATTGATGAGTTCGATAACAAGGAGCGACTGCTGCTGAACTTCGGGCACACGTTTGGGCATGCGATGGAAGGTGCGTCGCACTTTGCGATCATGCACGGGATCGGCGTGGGGCTTGGGATTCAGTGTGCGGTGGCGTTCCAGGAGCTGCGCGGTGTGAGCTACGACGGCGCACCGAAGGTAGCGAAGCTGAAGGCGCACCTGCGGCAGATGATCGGCAGTGACCAGACGGCGGTTGCAGAGCTGAAGAAGCTCAATCTGGACGATGTTTTAGACCGGGTGGCGAGCGACAAGAAGCATGGCGCGGACTTTTATGCGCTAATTTTGATTGCCCCGGATGGCGGGGTGGTGCTGGAGAAGTTGCCGAAGACGCCTGAGACGCTGGCGATGGTGGGCAAGGCGATTGAACGTGTGGTGGAGAGCTGGGCATGACGGAAAAGTATTCAGATGTGTTGGCACAGTGGTTGGCGGAGTTAGGGTATACGCATTGCTTTTTTGTAGCGGGCGGCAACATTATGCACCTGCTGGAAAGCTGCAGCCACACCATGACCTGTGTGCCGGTGGTGCACGAGGTAGCGGCCGGGATTGCCGCGGAATACTTCAACGAGGTTCACCTGGGCAGCAAGGCGTTTGCGATGGTGACGGCAGGGCCGGGGCTGACGAACATTGTGACGGCGCTGGGCGGTGCGTGGCTGGAGAGCCGGGAGCTGCTGGTGATTGGCGGACAGGTGAAGACTGCCGATTTGAACCGTGGGCAGGTGCGGCAGCGCGGTATCCAGGAGATTGATGGCGTTGCCATTGCCGCGCCGGTCGCGGAAAAGTCTTTGCTGGTGGACAAGGTTGTGGATCGCGGCACGTTTGCAGAGATGACGTACTGCGGCATGAGTGGACGCAAAGGGCCGGTGTTCCTGGAGATCCCGCTGGATGTGCAGGGTAGCAAGGTGGAACGTGCGGAGCTTGATACGTCAACTCCAGCGGCTGTGCCGGCGTTTGAGCCAATAGCCGAAGGAACCCTTGCCGTTATTGCGCAGAAGCTGAAGGACGCGAAGAGGCCGGCTTTGCTGCTGGGAGCCGGTATTGACCGGGAGGTTGCGGCAGGTTTGCAGGATGCGCTGGCGGGGCTGGGCGTGCCGGTGTTTCTGACATGGAACGCGATGGACCGGATGGGGTCGGACCACCCGATGTACTTTGGCAGGCCGAACACGTGGGGGCAGCGCTACAGCAATGTGCTGCTGCAGCAGAGCGACCTGCTGATTGCGCTAGGCACTCGGCTGAGCATGCAGCAGACCGGCTTTAACTGGCAGGGCTTTGCGCCGGTGGCAGAGGTGGTGCATGTGGATTGCGATCGCGAGGAGTTGGAGAAGGGGCATCCCAGGGTGGACCTGCCGGTGTGTGGCGATGCGAACGTTGTGCTGAAGTATTTGACGACGCAGCCGGGCGGGGCCTGGGGCGAGTGGGTTGCGTTTGCACGTGAGGTCAAGGCGGCGCTGCCGCTGGTGGAGGACGGCAACAATACCGGCGACGGCTATCTTTCGCCGTGGGTGTTTGCGGACAAGCTTGGAGCGCTGACGAAGGCCGATGACATTGTAATTCCGTGTTCGAGCGGAAGCGCGTTCACGATCATGATGCAGACGTTTGCGCAGAAGTATGGGCAGCGGATTGTGACGGACAAGGGCCTGGCGAGCATGGGGTACGGCTTGAGCGGGGCGATTGGCGCGGCGGTGGCGGGCAAGGGCAGACGCACCATCCTGGTGGAGGGGGACGGTGGGTTCATCCAGAATCTGCAGGAGCTGGGGACGGCTGCTGCGAATAAGCTGAACCTGAAGATCTTCATCTTTGACGACAACGGGTATGCGTCGATTCGCATGACGCAGATCAATTACTTCGGCGGCCGGTATGTGGGTTGCGATACGTCGACCGGGCTGGGTATTCCCAAGTGGGAGCACCTGTTTGCGGCGTATGACATACCGGTAATGCGTGTGGGGATTGGGTACGAAAAGGATCCGGAGTTTCTCGCGAGGATGGAAGCGGAGGGACCGGCGGCATTTCTGGTTCACATCGATCCGAAGCAGACGTATTTTCCGAAGATTACGAGTCGCGTGACGGAGAGTGGGGGGATGGAGTCGAACCCGCTGCATCGGATGAGTCCGGAGTTGAGCGAGGCGACGGCGGCGCAGGTTTTTCGGTACCTGCCGGTATAGCCGATGATCAACCCTGCCAAGCCTATCGACGAGGCTGACCTGCGAGCAGTTCTGGAGCAGACGGAGCCGCTCTGGGGGGCGATGCGCGGGGAGCGTGTGTTTTTGACGGGTGCCACGGGTTTTTTTGGCGCGTGGCTGCTGGAGAGTTTTGCGTATTGCAATCGCCGGTTGGGATTGAAGGCGCAGGCTGTTGCACTGTCGCGGCGGCCTGAGAGTTTCCAAGCGAAGATGCCACACCTGTTTGCGGACGGTGCGATTGTGCTGCATGCAGGCGATGTGCGCGATTTTAGCTTTCCGGACGGGGAGTTTGGGTTTGCCGTGCATGCGGCAACCGAGGCGAGTGCGAAGCAGCTGGCGGAGGCGCCGGGAGAAATGCTTTCAACGATTCTTACGGGGACGGAGCGGACGCTGCAATTTGCCGAGCAGGCGGGTGCCGGGAGGGTGTTGCTGACGAGTTCGGGCGCGGTATATGGACGGCAGCCGAGCGACGTGGTTTGTCTGCCGGAGGAGTATGCGGGTGCGCCGGATTGCACGCAAGTGGGCAGCGTGTATGGCGAGGGCAAGCGGGCGAGCGAGCTAATGTGTGCGCTGTACGCGAAGCAGTTTGGCTTTGAGTGTGCGATCGCGCGGTGCTGGGCTTTCTGCGGACCGCACCTAGCGTTGGATATTCACTTTGCCATCGGGAATTTCATTCGGGATGTCATGGCTGGGGGGCCTATCCGCATTGGCGGGGACGGTACGCCGACGCGGTCTTTTATGTATGCGGGTGACCTGGCCACTTGGCTTTGGACGATGCTGTTCAGAGCTCCATCGCAGCGTGCGTTCAACGTTGGATCGGCGGAGAGTGTGAGCATTTTCCAGTTGGCAGAGCTAGTTCGTGATGCGCTGGGAAGCGATGTTCGGATTGAGGTAGCAAAGGTTCCGGTCGAGGGTGCGGCGGTGTCTCGGTATGTTCCGTCGGTAGAGCGGGCGAACAGGGAACTTGGGCTGCACTGCACCGTTCCACTCAGGGAGACGATTCGCCGGACAGCCGCATGGTACGGTTGGACGGGTAGGCCGTAGCCGACGTGGCTTGGTGCCGCAGCGAGCCGCGCTGTGCCGTCGCAGAAGTCGCTTTGGAACACTCCGAAAACCGTGGAGCAGAGGGCATGAAGAAGATCAGTGTGGTGAGTCCGGCGTACAACGAATCGGGCAACGTGCAGCCACTGGTGGAGCGCGTTCGTGCGGTGTTTGCAGGGCTGCCGCAGTATGAGTATGAGCACATCATCATTGATAATGCGTCGACCGACGCGACTGTAGACGAGCTGCGGGTGCTTGCCGCCGAAGACCCGCACGTAAAGGTGATTGTGAATGCGCGCAACTTTGGTCACATCCGGTCGCCGCACCACGCCATGATGGAGGCGGACGGGGATGCGATTGTGGTGCTGCTGAGCGACCTGCAGGATCCGCCGGAGTTAATTGCAGACTTTGTGCGCGACTGGGAGCTTGGATGGAAGGTTGTTGTCGGGATCAAGACGACAAGCGAAGAGAGCGGCCTGATGTACCGCGTGCGCACGCTGTATTACAAGACGGTGGAACGGCTGACCAGTGTGCAGGTGCTGCAGCACTACACCGGCTTCGGTCTGTATGACCGGCAGGTGATGGACGTCGTCCGTCGCTATGGCGATCCGTACCCCTACTTTCGCGGCATGGTGGCGGAGGTGGGTTTCCCCATCAAGCAGATTGAGTATGGGCAGAAGCGGCGGATGCGCGGCATCACCAAAAATAACTTTTACACGTTGTATGACATGGCGATGCTCGGCATCACCAACCTGTCGAAGGTGCCTCTGCGGATGGTGACGTTCGGCGGGTTTGTGTTCGCGGCCATCTCGCTTGTGCTTGGCATGATCTATTTGGTGGCGAAGCTGTTGTTCTGGAACCACTTTGAGCTGGGGCTTGCGCCGACAATGATCGGACTATTCTTTTTGGGGTCGGTGCAGCTGATCGCCATTGGCATCATTGGCGAGTACGTGGGATCGATCCACACCATTGTGCAGAACCGGCCTTTGGTGACGGAAAAGGAACGCATCAACTATTGAGAGCAGCGGGGTATTAGATGGCGCTGACAGACCACGTTCCCAAAGGCGAGGCGTTGCGATTTCTGCTGGCAGGCGGGGGCAACACGCTGTTCGGCCTGGTGGACACGTTTCTCATGACGTTTGTGTGCGTGCACCTGAACCCGGGGCATGCAGCGCTGATGACAAGCGCGGCAACGTTGCTGTCCACGGTTGTGAACATCACGGTATCGTTTTTTTCGTACAAGTGGTTCGTGTTCAAGAGCAAAGGCAATGCGCTGCAGGAGTATCTACGCAGTTTTGCGGTGTACGGTCCGAGTCTGCTGATCAGCGTGTTTGTGGCTGGGCCCATGGCAGCCGGCCTGGCGCACTGGCTGCCGCAGCCGCGCTTCGCGCCTTATGTGGCGCAGGCGATCATTGTGGCGGTGGCGATTGTGCCGCAATTTATGGGGCATAAGAAATTCACGTTCAAGAAGCAGGTGTCGCCGGTGGAGGTTGTCGCATCCACTGAGGAGTTGCTTTGAAAGTGTGAGGCTCTTGATGCGTATGGATGTGTGTGCCGTTCTGCTCGGCATGGCTGTTTCGGGTTCGTCGTTGCTGGCTCAGAGCAGTGCTCCGGTGCAGTACGTGAACACAACGGAAATGAACCAGCCGCAGGATGTGCACATGCCGGTGCCACTGTGGCCCGGTGGCGCGCCGGGCGCGCTGGGCAAGGCGGAGACGGATGTGCCCACAGTAGCGGTGTACCTGCCGGCGGCTAACCCGACGCATACGGCGGTAGTGATTGCGCCGGGTGGCGGATACCACGACCTGGCCATGGACCATGAAGGTCTGCAGGTAGCACAGTGGTTGAATGCACATGGCGTGGCGGCGCTGGTGCTGAAGTATCGGCTGGGTCCCGTGTACCACCAACCGGTGGAGATGGAGGATGCCCAGCGTGCCGTGCGGTATGCGCGCTCGCATGCGGCCGCCATGGATGTGCAGCCGAACCATATCGGTATGTGGGGCTTTTCTGCCGGCGGGCACCTGGCTGCGATTACCGGGACCAAGTTCGACGGCGGTAACGCTTCGGCGAACGACCCGATCGATCGGGTATCGAGCCGGCCAGACTTTCTTGTTCTGGCGTACCCCGTGATCAGCATGGAGGACGGGATTACGCATAGCGGGTCGCAGAAGAATCTGCTTGGCGACGACCTAACCCCTGCGGTGAAGTCAGCTTTCAGTGCGGACGAGCAGGTGACGGCGCAGACACCGCCGACGTTCATCTTTTCGACAACGGATGATGCCGTGGTGCCGGTGATGAACTCGGTGCGGATGTACGAGGCACTGGTAAAGAGTGGCGTCCCGGTGGAGATGCACATTTACCGGCGCGGACGCCATGGGCTGGGCCTGGCGCAGGCTGACCCGGAGGTGAGTGGCTGGCCGGACCTGCTCTACCACTGGATGCACGAGAATGGATGGGCGCAGTAGCTCTACTCGTATCGCAGGGCTTCAGCAGGCAGGATGCGTGCGGCGGCTGAGCTTGGATAAAGCGTTGCGAGGAGCGCCGTGACGAGGGAGACGGCGGTGACCAGGACGCCGTCGATGGCGCGGGGTGCGAAGGGCAGTGCGTCCAGCGAGTACACCTCTGCTGAGAGCGGGATGAAGTGGTAGTGCCCGCCGGCCCAGGAGAGGGTGTATCCGATGACCAGGCCGATGATGGTGCCGGTGACCGAGATGAGCAGCCCCTGTGCAAGAAAGATGCGGCGCACCTGTGCGGGCTGAACGCCGAAGCTCATAAGAACGGCGATGTCCCTGGTTTTCTCCATGACGAGCATGGTGAGCGCGATGAGGATGTTGAGAGCGGCGACACAGACAATGAGCGCGATGACGATGAAGGTAACGACCTGCTCCAGGCGTAGGGCGCGGAAGAGTTCGCGATTCTGCTCCATCCAGTTCGTCGTCTGGTAACCGGGACCGGCGGCGGCTTCAAGCTGGTGGGCGATGGCCGGGGCGTTGTAGAGATCGTCGATTTTGAAGGACAGGACAGTGATGACGTCGGGGTTGCTGAAGAGGCGCTGGGCGTCGGACATGCGGACGAAGCCATAGCTGGAATCGTACTGATAGAAGCCTGAGTGGAAGATGGCGGCCAGCTGATAGCGGACAAAGCGAGGCTGCAGGCCGAAGGGGGTGAGTTCCCCCTGTGGGCTGGTGACGAGGATGCTGTCTCCTGGACGTGCGCCGAGGGTCTGGGCAAGGTCGCTGCCGAGAACCAGCGGCGGCAGGGTACCCGGAATCGAACGCTGGCTGAGTGGGGACGTTGTGCCTTCGCGTACGGTCTGCAGCAGGTCGGAGACGGTAGTCTCGTCGGCAGGCACAATGCCCTTAATGAGGGCACCGCCGCTGCGTGGACCGCGGGAGACGAGTACCTGTCCGTAAAAGCCGGGTGCAACGGCGACGACGTGCGACTGAGCCTTGAGGCGTGCGAGCAGGGGACGCCAATCGCGAATGCCGTCACCGGCGATGCGCATGAGTTCCACGTGGGCGGTGGAGCCAAGCAGACGTGCTTGAAGGTCGCGCCGCATGCCGTTGGTGATGGCAAGCGCGATGATTAAGGAGGCGACGCCTGCCGCGACACCGAGCACAGAGATGGCCGTAATGACTCCGATGACGGCCTGCCGGCGTTTGGCGCGGAGGTAGCGTGCTGCGATAAAGAGTTCGAACCTCATGCGGCGAGCCCGTGGTCTCGCGCTGCGCTGCGGGATGGGGCGGGGCGTCTCATTGGGCGAGGGCCTTTGCGGTAACGTTATTCTCAGAGCGATCGAAGACGCGGATGGCGATGCTGTGCTCCCCGTTGCCGGTGACGGGGGTGTCTACGTGGTAGTGCTCTGTTTGCGCGTCGGAAAGCTTTCCAACTGGTTCGAGGTACTGCCAGGGACCGGCGTCGATGGAGAATTCTGCGCGGGCGATGGCACTGGTAGTGTCGTGCGCTTCAAAGTTTGCGAGCAGGTGGCCGTTGGCCAGCGATGCCGCGATGGGACCGGCGATGGGCGGCGTTGTGTCCAGCGTAAATGGTGCGGAACTACGCTCCGATTGCAGCGCATCGGCGGCGTTGTGCACCGGCAGATCGGAGGCGACGACCCGCAGTTCGTAGTCGCCATCGGGGAGCAGGTTGCTGTCGAAGCTGTAGGTGCGTTCAGCGAGTTTGTCCTTGAGCAGACGCCATGTCTTTTCGTGGGTGTTGCGGAGGTACAGCGCGAAGGTCAGATCGTCGTTGTTGGGGTCGCGCGCGATCCAGCGGGCGGTGACGGCGCTGCGGTCGCGCTGTGCCAGCAGGGGGCCGGGCGTAGCTTCGCTGGGTGGCGTGCTGGAGGCAGGAGTCGCACTCTTGAAGGCGATGGAGATCGTATTTCCGGGGCCGGATGGAGGTGTGTTTGGGATGCGTGCTCCGGGCTGCACGACGATGTCCTCAATGAGAGGAGGCAGGTTGCGCGGGAGATAGTTGACGGTGATTGCGTCAAGTTGCGCGCCTCCGTGCAGCACGGCCTTCCACTGCATGTAGCGGGCCAGAGGCACGGGGAGGGGAGTCTGCGCGGCAGCGACAGGTTGCCAGGGTGACCAGAGATCGCCCAGAGCGCTACGGACGTTCTCCACGTTGCCGGAGCGCGCAAATAGATCGACACCGGGGGTGGCGGTGGGTTCCATGCGGCCCCACAGGGTCGCGATTTCGCCGTCGAAGACTTCTGATAGATAGGTGGCGTCGGCGGCTGGAGCGTCGCTTAATCGGACCAGCTTGCCGCTGTTCGCGGTTGTGATCAGGAGGGCGTTGGCTGCGGGGGCAATGGCGACTGCCTGGCTTGCGTCGACATGTGCGACGTCGGTGTAAACGCCGGGGTGCTGGGGGTCGACCTGATAAATGTGGCCATGGTTGCCGGTCGCGACGGTGAGCGTGCCGTTGTGGAAGGCGAGGGCGTAGATGAGTTCGTCGCGCAGGGTGAGCAGGCGAAGTGGTGTGCCGTCGGGTGCGATGCGGTAGACCTCTGAACCATCCGGGACGAGGGCATTGGGTGTGGCGGAGAGGGACGACCCCGGCTGCTGAAAAGTGATGGAGATGCGGGGTTCGCCGGCGGCAGGCAGGGGAGGCAGCGCGGATGGCCGGCGGTCGCCGACGGCGGCGAGGTAGAGGTTACCGGCCGGGTCAAGCGCGAGGGATGTGATCTCGTGCTTGGGCGCGGTGAAGAGGGCGAAGGGCTTTCCATCTGGGGTGATGCGGTAGACGATGCCGGCGCCGTCGGAACCGATATAGACCGTACCGTCTGGCGCGAGCAGCAGCGTGCGAAAGTGCTGGTCTCCGGACTTGAAGAGCACCTGCGGCCTGGTGCCGGGTTTAAGGGAGATGCGGTAGAGCGTTGCGGGTGCGCCGGTTGCGACAAGAATGTCGCCGGTGCGTTCGACGGCGACGCTCCACAGGTATTTTGGTTTTTCGGGCGTGGTGGTCGTGTCGAAAATGAGCTCGGGTTTGCCCGGTGCGGACGCGGCAATGCGGTATAGCTTGCCGTCGGGCGACGTTCCTGCAAGCAGGGAGCCGTCGGGCAGTGCTGCGAGCGTTTGGACGTTGGATTCCTTGAAGTCGGCGCGGACTGAGCTCTTGCCGACCCCATCGAAGTGGAGCAGCTGTGAGCCGCCTGTGATAGCTCCCGTGCCGGCGTAGATGCCGGTGTCGGTGGAGAGGAGCGACCACAGGTATGTCGCTGAGCTTGTGCTAAGCATGCTCATGGTGGGAGCGGGCGTGATGCGGCCGTCGTTGCGCAAGGCCACATTTTGCGGGGTGCCGCGTTCGAATTCTTCGAACCGGTTCGTGGTCCACTGGCGGGTACCCTGCGCGCCGAGCGTTGTGGCACACAGTGCGGAGAGCAGCAGCGCTCTTAGTAATAGCTGTGAGCGAAGGTGGCTGGATAGGAGCGGGTACTTCGACAAGGTTTGATGTTCCTCGATTGTGCTGGCTTGTTTCGCGTCGCTTACCGGATGAGCAAAGTAAGCACCTGTGATCCGCTGACTGCGGCATTTTGCGGGGCTGAGGCAGCGACGGTTGCTGTCTCTGACGTGAAGGAGATCTCTCGGCTTTCCCGCAAGGATTGCAGGGCGTTGACCATGGATGGCGGAAGCGACGGCAATGCTTGCACGGGTGTAACGGCCTGGGTCTGGTGGTCGAGAAGCGTGACGTAGAGGCGGTCGTTGGAATGCGTGCGGTTAAGTTGGGCGATGGTGTCTGCGACGCCAAGGGCGTGGGCTGCAGAGGCCGGCGGAGGCGCAAATACGCGATCGAGCGAGGTGGCGTCGCCCACCAGAATGCGGAGGGGGCCGGCTTCAAGGGTGGTGGGCAGGGTGACGGTTTGACGGACGGTGCGTGGGCCGGCCTGCCACGGACGAAGCGTGGTTTCTACCGTGATGGTCTCGCCGGGGTGCGCTTCATCTGTGCTGAGCCTGGCGGATTCCACCTGCATGGTTTGGCGGCTGGGAACGAGCGCTGCTTGCAGGTGAACGCCGGTGATGACTGGTTGCTGCAGGGGGTCTGCGTACACACGGGCAAAGCGCTGGGCGACGAAGACCGCCGCCTGACCCGCCGCTGCGCCACCCTCACCGGAGGAGAGCACCTGGTCTATGGTGAGCGATGGATATCCAGTGACGTCGACGGTGCCGGTGAGGTGCAGACTCATCTCAGCGCCGGCGGTGTCGGTTCCACTCAGCGCCTGAAAGATGCCTGCCAGCAGCACCTGCGGCGTGAGGTCGCGGTTGTTCAGGACTTCAAAGTGCAGGGACCGCGGTGGCAGGCCGGAGTTCGGCGGGGTCTGCACGTCGACCGAGACGGGAATCATGGGAGCAGTCTGACCGAAGCGGCCGGCGATGGCATTCTGGCGATCTTCGGTGAAGGCACCGACCGTCTCCGTCGTGTTGACGATTTTGAAGGCGTTCATGGGTGAGGGCAGGGTGGCCAGAACCTCTGCCTTGGTCATGGGCATATCAATGGTGCCGTACTGGGTGATGGGGTGGCCGCAGGCGAGGAGCTGGTGCTCGTCGACGTAGGTCACGGTGCAGGTGGCCGCGATGTTGAGGTCTCCGCGCGCGAGGATGGCGGAGACGGCCGAGCCGGGGATGATTGGGTCAGCGTTCGCGGAAGCGGGTGCAGCGGCTCCGCCGAGACCGGCCACCGGTTCGAGACCCAGCTTTCGGAAACCGTCGCCGTATAAGTCGAGTGCCTGCGCGCCAAAGCCGCTAAAGACCAAGGGTGTTGCGATGGGCTGTGCACCGTCAGGAGGCCGGGAAGTCTCCGGTCGGCCTGCTGGAAGATCGCGCACCTCAAACATCAGGGAGATGGGTGTGATGCCGCAGATGGGCTCCTTGCTGAATTGACCGATGCGGAAGCTGAGCGCGCCCAGCAGTTTGCCGTCGACGTAGACAGGCGAGCCGCTCATGCCAGCGACGACGCCGGTGAACTCCGGCTTTGTGCCATGCAGGCGCCCAAGGATCATGTCCTGGCCGGGGCCGATGGCGTCCTTAAGCAGGCCCAGGATCTCCACATCCATGGGCTCTGGAACAGTTCCTTCAAAGACCGTCCAGGCTGTGCCGTGCAGTCCACGGTGGACTTGTGCGAGGGGAAAGACAGGCGCGTGCAGAGGCGGGCCGCTTTGGGCGCGCAGCGGAAGCATGGTTACAGCGGCAGACATGGAACACAGGAGAAGAAGGCGAGTAGCCTTTCGGAGGGCAGCCACGTCTACAGAGTAGAGGCGCGACGCCGCGCATGCCAACTGCCGCGCGGTATCCGGATGTTCATGGCACGCAGCGATGAACCGGCGCTAGGACCAGCGGGAACGCGGTACAGTTTTGACCAGAGGGAATCCAGAGTGACGCTTGACCTTCGTATCTTCCGCACTGCGGCCGCAGTTGCCTTGACGCTGGGCTTCCCCGCGGCAACTTTGCCTGCGCAGACCACTACGCCGACCAAGCCCGCGGCACAGACCGACGACAGTGGACCGCAGCAGGATAATGGCCCGATTGTGCTGAAGAAGAAAAAGGAAGGCACAGACGAGCCGCCGCCCGCACCCGCCGAGGAAAAGGTCAAGAATCCTGATGGCCTGGGGAACTACTCCCTGCGTGTGGATGTGCCGGTAGTGACAGTGGATGTAAGTGTGCAGCTGGACAAGACGCGGCAGTTTGTGCCGGGGCTGAAGGCCGGAAACTTCCGGGTGATGGAAGATGGCACGCCACAGAAGGTTGCGGATGTGCAGATGCGGCAGGCGCCGATCACGGCAGTTATGCTGCTGGAGTTTGCGGCAAACAGCTGGTCGTTCATTCAGGATATGCGGCAATCGTCGTATGTGTTCTTCCGGTCGTTAAAGCCGGAGGACTACATTGCGGTGATTACATTTGACCTGCGGACGCACATCCTTACGGACTTTACGCGCGATAAAGACGTGACTGCGCAAGCGTTGCAGACACTTACTATTCCCGGGTTTTCAGATACGGATGAGTTTGACGCGTTGTATGAAACGCTGGATCGAACAAGTCGCATTGATGGGCGGAAATACATCATTCTGATATCAAGCGGGCGAGATACATTTTCAAAAATTACGTTGGACACGATGCTGAAAAAAGTACGCTCTACACCCAACGTGACCATTTATACGATCAGTACTGGTGGGCTTGCGCGCGTGATGGCTGATAGTTACGGACGCCAGGGGCCGGAATCGCGCATGGACTACTTACAGGCAGACAACCAGATGCGCACCTTTTCTTCACTTACTGGCGGCAAGTCTTACTTTCCCCGGTTTCAGGGCGAGTTACCGGACATCTTCTCGGAAATTAATCAGTCGATTCGGAACCAGTATGTGTTGACGTATCGACCGACAAATACGGCGCAGGATGGTACCTTCCGGAAGATCAAGGTGGACCTGGTGGACAAGGAAGGCCTGCCGCTGACGATGGTGGACGAAAAAAACAAAAAATTGAAGTACACAATAACGGCGCGTGACGGGTACCGTGCGCGCAATCCGGTGGAGTAAGTGCACTTAGTCGAGGTGGAGGGGGCGGCGGATCACACCTGGCGTGGGTACGGTGTCACGGTCGACAATCAGGATTTGCTCACGTTCCGAGGCAGCGACCACCGTCAACGCAAGGCCGAGGAACAGGACTGCGCCTTCAAGGGCGGTCGAAAATCGGTGTCGGTTTTCGAAGTCCTGTCGCAAAGGGGAGCCCGTCATGAGCGCTTCAATCTGGCCGCCGGCAAGGATACGGTCGTGCTCCATGGGACCGATGATGAAGTGGTTCGACGCAAAAGTCAGCAGCATCATGCCGAAGGCCAGGCCAAGTTGCACGAAGGGCAGTCGCGCGTGCTGTCGCAACAGCCGCACGGCAATGATGAGCAACACACCACACCACAAGCCGATGCTGTGAAGCGTGAGCAGCGAAGCACCTATGAGGGTGCCAAGGTGTGGCGACTTGCCAAGAATGCGGAAGGCACTGGGTGCGAGCACCGCGCCGAAAAACACGATGCCGCCCAGCCAGAGGATGAGCGCAAGCGAACGCAGGGTGCGAGCAAGGGTCTGCATAGCCCCAGTGTACGTGGCACACGCCGCCCATGAGTGCGCTGCAGCGACAGGTTGCCGAACTGTGGATGGGGCTGACGCTGCAACGGAACTGCGGTCCGGGTACGCTGTCAGTGTGCGTCTACGACGAAGGCATGTCTGTAGCCTTTGCATTGGCGTGCATTGGTTGTGGTGGGGCCGTGCTGCTGCTTGCGGAGGAGAAGGCGGATGCTCGGCAGGCTGCGCGGAGTGGTGCGGCGGACTTTGTCGTGGACACGCTGAGTGAGGCTCTGCGCATACTGAAGAATGAAATACGGCAGCACCGTCCGGTTGCGGTGGCGCTTTCGGGTGGCGTTGAGGCCCATCTTGAAGGCATGGTGGAGCGTGGGGTGCAGCCCCAGTTTGCCGTCGCTGCGCATGGTGGCTTCCACCCGTGGTCTGCGCTGGTGGAGCGCGGCGCCGTTCGAGTAGATCCCCAAGAATCAGCACAGTATGGACTGTGTGGCGCGGCTTTGGAAGGTTTCTGTCCTGAGGTGCAGACCGCGGCAAACGTTGCCGATCGGCGTGCACTTGACGAAAGATTGCTGGGGGAGTTGACTGCCGTGGCACCGGGCCCCGGACAGCGCGCTGCGACACGGTGGATACAGGTAGCACCGCGATTTTTTCCGCGTGAGCGTGATCGCGTTTTCTGGCGGCACTGGAACGAGAGGGCATGATGACCGGCGTACGACTGGATAAGTGGCTTTGGGCAGCGCGTTTCTTCAAGACGCGTACGCTCGCCGCACGTGCCTGCGAAACCAATCGCGCGCGCATTGGTGGACAGACTGCAAAGTCGTCTCGTGAGGTGCGCCTGGGCGACGCTCTGCAGGTGCAGACGGAAACATCCACCTTTGAAGTGGAGGTGCTTGGATTGAGCGATATGCGTGGTCCGGCAAGCGTGGCTCAGGCACTGTATCGCGAGACGGAGGAGAGCAAGAGGAAGCGGGAAGAGCAGGCGGCCCAGCGCCGCCTTATGCCGACGTTCGAAGTTGTGAATGCCGGCAAACCGACAAAGAAAGACCGTCGCAGGTACGACAGTTTCAGAGACCGCTGATCAGGCCTGCATGGATTCTTCAGACGAGCGCAGCCGCACCATGCGCTCGACGGCGTAGGGTGCTCTGCTGCTGCCGGAATGGAAGTGGCGCACCTGCAACTCGCCGAGTAGACCAATGCCCATAACCTGAATGCCGGCCAGGATCAGGACGCCGGCGATAACGAACATTGGGCCGTGCGCCTGCAGCACGTGTCCGCCTTGTGTGATCTTGAGCAGAAGGAGCCACAGCGCGATGCCCCCACCCGTCAGCATGCTGAGTGCGCCAAAACTGCCGAAGAAGTGGAGTGGGCGCGTCAGATACTTCAGGAGGAACCGTATCGTAAGCAGGTCGAAGAAAACGCGAAATGTGCGCGATATACCGTAGTGGCTCTTGCCATAGACGCGCGCCGGGTTCGAGATGGGCACTTCGCAAATGGTCGCGCCGTACCACGAGGCTAGCGCAGGGATGAAACGGTGCATCTGGCCATAAAGCGGGATACTCTGGATCACTTCGCGACGGTAGGCCTTGAAAGTGGTGCCGAAGTCGTGGATGTCGACGCCGCTGAGCCTGGCCATGAGCCAGTTCGCCGCGCGGGAAGGGATGCGGCGCAGGACGAAGTTGTCGCCGCGCTGTGATCTCCAGCCGCTTACGACGTCGTAGCCTTCCTCGAGCTTGGCGAGGAATTGGGGAATCTCTGCGGGGTCGTGCTGCAGGTCACCATCCATGGCGATGACGAAATCGCCGTTGGCATGATCGAAACCAGCCGCAAGGGCGCTGGTCTGGCCGAAATTGCGACGCAGCTTGATGACCAGCACACGGCTGTCGACCGCTGCGATCTCCTCAAGCAGCCGATAAGTGCGGTCCCGCGATCCGTCGTCGATAAAGAGCAATTCAAAGGGATCGCCCACCTGCTCCATGACGTCTTTGAGGCGGTCATAGAGCGCGGTGACGTTCTCTTCCTCGTTGTGAAACGGAACGACGATGGAGTATTTTGCCACTCTACGATTCTACGCCACAGGCATTCCGTGGGTTTGACGATTTGGCCGGTATTGCTGTAGCTCGCGCACTTGAGGAGTTCGCGTGGCCGGAAACGTGTGGCGCAGGTAACCAAAGATGGTGCATCCGGTGCACACGGGCGCGCGCCGGTGCTACCGTGGGGACACTATGGCAAAGCGGGTCATCGTGATCATTCTGGTTGCGCTGGTGGTCGTGGGTCTTACCAGCTATGCCTATACACGCTATCGCGACCGCCGCATTGAGGCAGGCGAAGTTGTTGACGAAAGCGGCAATGCTGTTGGGTCAGGTGCCGGCGGGCAAACGAAGGTGGCGAACTCGACGAATGACGGGTCGGACGATGAATCCGCGCGTGTGGTGGGCAGGCGTCCGGCTTTCGCGACGGTGTCGCCGGCTGCGGTAACGCCTGTTCAGACGCCGTCGAGCGCAGCCCCTGCGACGGATACGATTGCTGCCAACCCGCCCAACGGGAGGGTATTTGCAGGCACGGGTCAGTTTCAGGTGTACCGGCAGGGCGACCTGACATGGCGTGTGAATACGGCGGACGGGAGCACGTGCATCCTGTTTGCCACGGAAGAACAGTGGCGCAAGCCGATTGTGTACCGCAACGGTTGCGTCAGGGGTTAGCCTGAAGCTGAGCCGAGCGGATCCGACGGGCTTTGGCTAACTGACGTGCACGACCGGCCGTTTGTCGGGGTTCGGCACTGCCCGGCGCAACACCTCCTGTGTGAGCGGCGCGGCGTCGCCTTCTCCGCTAAAGAAGAAACGGGCGAGGTTGGCCAGGGGGCTGGCCTCGGTCCAGCGGAAGTATACGTGCGGTACCTTGCCGGTCCGTTCACTCAGGAACAGAAGCATGGCGGCGATGGAATTTGCGACGACAGGACTATCCGTGCTGAGGATACTGTGGCGTCCGACGCGTCTGCCGGAGACGGTGATGGTCTCTGTGAAATCGGAAGCGTCGCCCCGGTTCACCTCGAAGAAGATCAGGCATTCTTCTTCGCTGAGGTTGTGGTAGTAGCGGACCTTCCGGTCGGAGTAGGCGAGCTTCCCTTCCTCATCGCCGGCCTCCGGGCCACGCGCCACGAGGCGAATGAGCTGGTCGTCATCCTCGTCCAGGATGGCCGCTGCCGTGTCGTCCAGGGAGACTTCGGTGATGCGGAGCTCCACCGACCGGACTGCGCGCGAGTAAAGTGACGTGACAAGGATCGCCAGGATGAAGATGGAGGCAATCTTGAGGCCTTCAGGCCTCTCAAACATGTTGACGACCGTGGTGTAGATGAAGATTCCGGTGGTGACGATGAAGGCCGCCCGCAGCAGCTTGTTTGGCCACACGCTGAGCAGCACGGCGACCGAAGCGGAGGTGATGAGTACAAGAACGCCGGTTGCGTACGCTCCGCCCTGTGCGTCCACGTCTGCCTTGAACAGCAGCGTGACTAGTGTAGCGATGCCCATAAAGACGAGGACAAGCGGGCGTGACGCGCGTGCCCACTCCGGCGCCATGCCGAAGCGGGGCAGGTACCGCGGAATAAGGTTAAGCAGACCCGCCATGGCAGATGCGCCGGCGAAACCGAGAATCAGAATGGTGGAGATGTCGTAGGCCGAGCCGAGGGTTGGCCCGAGATACTGGTGTGCCAGCCACGCCATGGCACGACCGTTGGCATCGCCACCTGGTGCGAACTGCTTTGCGGGGATAAGTACGGTGGTCACGATAGATGTCGCCATGAGGAAGACACTCATGATGACGGCTGCGGTGACCAGCAGACGCCGCGCATTGCGAATGCGTTCCTCGGTGTTTGCGGCCTTGATGAGCGGCATGACGGCCACGCCTGTCTCAAACCCGGAAAGACCCAAGGCAAGTTTTGGGAACAGCAGGATGCCGACGCCAAGCATCTTCCAGCGACTTTCGTGTAGTTGAAGCACATGGTCATGCCAGCGTGACATGAGGTCCGGGTGCCGAAAAATCTGCTGGATGGCAACCAAGACGACTACGCTGTTGAGCGCAAGATACGCCGCCACGAGAACGGTCGCGATGCCGATAGCTTCCTTGAAGCCTTTTAGGAAAATGGCGCACAGAACGGCAAGGATGAGCAGGGTGACAATGATCTGGTGATCCATCCAGTGAGGAGTGACGGGGTTGCCGATGAAGTGTGCCGCGCCGTCTGCCGCGGAAAGCGTCATGGTGATGACAAAATCTGTGGTGGCGAAGCCGAGGAGCACAAGGACGAACAGTTTGCCGCCCCACGCTGGAAAGATCTTCTGGAGCATGGCGATGCTGCCCTGGCCATAAGGGCTTTGCTGGCAGACCCGCTTGTACACCGGCAATGCGGCAAACAGGGTGACCAGCACCAGAATCAACGTGGCAAGCGGGCTCAACATGCCCGCAGCCAGGAAGGCGATGCCCGGCTGATAGCCAAGAGTCGAGAAATAGTCGACGCCGGTGAGGCACATGACCCGCCACCATGCACTCTGCGACTCCGGCTCATGTTCGGCATCTTTGGCGCTAGGCACCTGCAAATCCGCCAGCAACCATGACTTGAGGTCCATGCAGGGTGGGAGTGGTAAGAGAGGGGGAAGGTTGGCTCGCCGGGCGGCAAGCTGCACCATGGACCGAGCGGACGATTCATCGTGCATTCGCATGTTCAAGCCATGAATGCGCTAGGCTTGGCGGCAGCGGGAGGTTTCCGCGGACGAGAGGAGCACGCTTTGCCGCAGACAGTGTTTTTGCTTGAGGACGACGCGGATATTGCGAAGCTGGTGACCCTGCACCTGCAGGGTGCCGGGTACGAGGTGCGTGCTTTTACCAGCGCCGCAGATGTGGTACCCGAGGCGCAAAAGAGCTCGCCTGCAGTCTTTCTGCTGGACATCATGGTTCCCGGCGGCGGTGGTCTGGATGTGTGCCGCAGGTTGCGATCCAACCCGCACCTGAGCACCGTGCCCATCATCTTTTTGACCGCGCTGGCCACCGAGGCCGACAGGGTGCAGGGGTTGGAACTTGGCGCAGACGACTACATTACCAAGCCGTTCAGCACACGTGAACTGATGGCCCGTGTCAAGGCCGTGCTGCGACGGTTTGAGAGGCCGGAGACGCCGGAGACCATCCGTTTCGGTGACATTGAGATTGACGGCGGTGCCATGCTGCTGAAGGTGAGAGGCTTGGCGGTGACGACAACGGCCACAGAGTTCAGACTGCTGGACTACCTGGCGCGGCATCCCGGCAGGGTGTTTTCTCGCGATCAGTTGCTGGATGCGGTGTGGGGCGACGCGCGTTTTGTGACACCGCGGTCGGTGGATGTGTATGTTCGCCGCATCCGGGAGAAAATCGAGGACGACGCGGAAGATCCACGTTACCTGAAGACGATGCGTGGCGCGGGATACCGTTTCGAACGCGGGTAACGCCAGGTATGCCATGCTTTGCAGAAAGAGAGGCGCAGGCATTTGAGGTCTGTCTCCATTTCGTGGCTGGTGTTCAGCCTGTTGCTGGTGGTGGCTGCCGCCGCGATGATGACGGGTATGTATACGAGCGGAGCCGGATTCGGCGCGAAGTTTGCGGCATTCGCGTGTCTTGTACTTGCGGTGTGCATGGCTTTGGCGGTGCTGCGTTGGCGGCTTCGGTCGGAGTCGACCATTTTTGAGGAGCTTGTTGCCACGGCGGGTGTTGGGCCCAGCCCCAGCCCGGAGTTCGGCAGTCTCCCAAGGCGATTGGCGCAGCGCGAAGATGAGGCCGCAACAAGGCTGGCGCAGACAGACGAGAGCCGCCACCAGCTTGAAGTGCTGCTGGAAGGTATGCAGGACGGCGTTCTGGGTGTGGACGCCGCGGGCCGCGTGCAGTGGACCAATACACAGATGACTCGCCTGCTGGAGACACACGGCCTTGGTGGCGCGGTGCGCCTGGGACGCAGTGTGACGCACACCCTGCGCGACCCGGTCCTGCTTGCAGCAGTTCATCAGGCGGTCGAGAACGGCAAACCCGTCGAAGTACGGAGCCCGACGCTCTTGCCCAACCGCATCTTTGATGTAAACGCGGCACCGCTGCCCGGTGGAGGTGCTGTCGTTGTGCTGCATGACGTCACGCGCACCGAGGCTGTGGAGCGCACGCAGCGGGAGTTTGTCGCCAACGTGTCGCATGAGTTGCGAACGCCGCTGACATCGATCATCGGCTACGTGGAGACGATGCTGGACACTGAACCCCTGCAAACGCACGCGCGGGAGTACATGGAAACCGTGCTGAAGAATGCCACACGCATGAGCCGGCTGACAGAAGACCTGCTCGTGCTGGCGCGGGTGGAGGATGCAGACCGCAGCCTACGCATGGAGCCCGTGGGTGCCGACGAGCTTTTGCAGGAAGCATTGCTGCTGGCAGAAGCTGCGGCGTTTGGTGAGCAGGCCCTGTTCCAGATTGACCGAACGACGAGCGTGAACGTGCTTGCGGATGAACACGCCGTTGGCCAGGTGCTGGGAAACCTGATGGAAAATGCGGCAAAGTATGGGGGTCGCAGTTCCGACGAACGAGCGCGCGTTGTGCTTGGAGCTGTGCTCACACCGAACGGTGCTGCCGTGCAGTTTTCAGTGCGCGACTTCGGCGCGGGGATCGCACTGGAGCACCAGGAACGAATCTTCGAACGCTTTTACCGCGTAGACAAAGCGCGGTCCAGGGAGAGTGGCGGCACGGGACTTGGACTGGCCATTGCACGGCACCTGATCGAAGAGCAGGGCGGCAAGCTGCGAGTTGCCAGCACCCTTGGCGAGGGAAGTACCTTCAGCTTTACGCTGCCCGTTGCGTCACCAGGCTTGACCGCCATTGGCTGAGCGGGGGGTGGTCTTCGGGTCATCTGAAGAGATTCGCTGCAGAAGGACGGCGAAGGTACCCAGGCATGTGCCGCCGAAGGAGCAAGAGGCTTGCATGATTGACGCGATATTCATGCAATCGAGGTAGGCTTTAGACAACGTCCGGCGGTCAAGGATGCCGGTAGTCGTTCATGTAACAAGCCAGAGTGTGTGTCAGCGCTCCGTGCTGTACGCGTACCGAGTACTACACGACCGGAGGTTCCGAGCAATGCGCACACGGTTTCGCCAGTCGCTGGATGAGTTGAAGGAAAAGCTGTTGATCATGGCCGGCTTCAGCGAGCAGGCGATTCAACGATCGATTGAAGCGTACCGTACGCGCGATGAGTCGCTTGTGGAGCTTGTGCGGCGCACGGAAAGCGCGGTGAATCGGCTGGAACGCGAGATCGATGCAGCTGCACTTGACCTGCTTGCAACCGAACAACCCATGGCTGTGGATTTGCGGTTCATCCTGTCGGTGATTCGCATCAATGCGGATTTGGAGCGGGTCGGTGATCTGGCGGTGAACATCGCCCTTCGCGCGCGAGAGATGAACTCCTTTGCGGACATCAATTTGCCGGTGGATATTCCGCGCATGGGCACGCTGGCCGCAGCGATGGTGCGCAAGTCTCTGGACGCGTTTATCGACGGGGATGCAGCACTGGCCGAGAGTGTGCTTTTGCTTGATGCTGAAGTGGATCAGATCAATCGTGCGGCTTTCCGTTCGTTGAGTGAACTCATCAAGCGCGACCCGGAGACCACTCCACAGGCGCTGAACGCCATCATGATAGCTCGCAACCTGGAGCGGGTGGGCGACCACGCGACGAACATTGCGGAAGACGTCATCTTCTGGGTGCGTGGTCGAGATGTTCGTCATAACGTCAGCGCGGCGGCCTGACGGCAGCGCCTGGCTTTGTGTTGTTGCATGCCGGCAAACGCGACAGCATCATTGCCCTGCCGGCTGCACCTCAGGCTCATATGGCCAGTAGTCCAGGTGCGGCAGCATGGGATGGTACAGGGCCAGCATCACCTGCCCCGGGCTGATCGAGCCTGAGCTGAGTGAGCGCAGAGCAAGCTTGGCATACATCCGCAGGGCCGGCGAGTAGAGGCTGCGCTCCTCCTGTAGAAATTCATCCCGCACTGCGCCGGCTATTTCAGCACCACGGCGCGCCGACGTTTTGTAATCCACAATCCACAGAACATCGTCGCCTTGCTGGCCGGGTGCGATCCCCGCAAGAAAGCTGCGGTCGAACCTGTAACGCGACACCGGTCCGGTGTTCGCACTGCTCGCCGAGGTATCGAAGAGTTCTCCCTCGTTAATGGCCTGAGGATGCGGTGCCAGCAACCATTGTCCCTGCGGGTCGGCAAGCGTATTTTGCAGGGCAGTGGCAACGTCATCGCAGACGCGTTCTGTCTCGCGTGGGGAGAGACCGCCCATTCGCACCATGTTGAAAATTCGTCTGGACCATGCCGCGACATCTGGTGTGGTGTTTGTCGTTGCCTTTAACTCAGCAAGGTGTTGCAGGAAAGCGTGCACCGTTGTGCCCAGAACGCGCGCTGCCAGCGAGCCGTTGGGCCGTAGCAGGGCACCATTGAAATGGGAGGTGGCGATGGGTTCCGCAGAGTACTGCGGGAAAGGTGTTTTGATCGTCAAGAGAGGCAGCCTGCGAAGAGGGACGAAGCCCCGTGCCTCCATAGTGTCGCCGGTCTGCCACGACGTCTCTGCCGATGCGGCAATGGCCAGGCCTTGAACATGCAGGGGGCGTGCGGGGAAGGGCAGCATGGGTGTGATTGAGGGCCCCGCGAAGTGGCTTCCAGCGGCGTTCCATGCCGCCTGCAAAAGCGTGCTCTTTGGTACGGAAGGCTTGCCATCCTTGTTGGTCTGCGGTGATGCGAAGAGGTGCAGAGCGGTACGCGCGCGGGTGGCGGCCACGTAGAACAGGCGTTGCAACTCAGCCTGTTCGGCACGGGTGCGCAAGCCGCTCAGGAAGCAGTTCAGCCTTCCCGGATCGTCGCCCCGCTTGTGAATGGGTGCAAGCAAAATGTAAGGGCGACCTTCGGCATCGGTCTGCGGCAACTCGGCCCAGTCCAGCAGGGCAGCCCTGTTCCCCTGGCTTACGCGGTGCAGGCCGGGTACGAACACGGTGTCCCACTCCAGGCCTTTTGCTTTATGAATGGTAAGGACATCGATCGCTTGCAAATCACTGTCCGCATCGGCGTACAGGGCCTTCAAGCGCTGACCCAGGCTGTCCAGATTGATCGGCTCTGCCGATGCCTCCATGCGCTCCAGCAACTCCATGTAGGCGCGCACATTGCGGCGCTGCCGAGGGGTGACGCAGAGGTCAGCCTGCAGTGCGTGCCACACCATGTCGACGTCTGCAGACAGGGGCGCGCGTCCCCGGCGCGTCACCGCACCGTCCAGTACGTCGAGCGTGCGCAGAAGCCGCAGCCGGGCTTCTGCCGAAAGGAGCATCGCGCGTTGGCGAAGGTGTGTACGGAGAGCTTTCTTACGAGAGCTTCGGTCGTCACCGCTGGTCACTGTGTAGAGGTCGCTCAGAGTCAAGCCGCACCATGGGGCTCGTAACACCGCAAGCCATGCCGTGCGGTCTGCGGGATGCAACAGCGCACGTGTAATGGCAAGCGCGTCCAGAACCTCAGGACGCTCCGCAAGCGTCTCCATTTCCACCGCTCGAAATGGGACGTGTGCTTCGCCCAGTTTTTTCATCACCTGCACTGCGTGCCGCCGTGTGCGGACCAGCACCGCCATGGTGCCTGGTGTACCGCCGCTCGTTCGCGCGCGACGTTGCAGTGCCAGTGCCGTGAAGGCAATCGTCTCTGCTTCTTCTCGATGAACCCGTCGAGCTTCTTCTGCTTTGGCGGCAGCGTCCGCGTGCTTGTCCTGTTGCGCGGCATGCCACTCCATCAGGTCGCCTGGCGTTGCTTTCTGCGCTGGTCTTGCCGGAGTGTAACCGATTGTCTCGGCGTCCTGAAACACGGCCTCAAAGGTGCGGTTGAACTCGCGCACAAGACCCGCGCCAGAGCGGAAATTGCTGGTCAATTGCAAGGGCTGCAGGGGGATGTGTCCCAGCCTGCAGTTGCGCATGCTCGCCATGAAGCGCTCCACCTTTGCCTGCCTGAACAGGTAGATCGACTGCTTCGGATCACCGACCAGGAACACCGTCTGGTTTACGCCGTTCCAGCCTGCGGTGAGTGTCTCCAGCAAGTCGTACTGGGCTGATGATGTGTCCTGCATTTCGTCCACCAGCAGATGCTCCAGTCGCATACCAAGGCGATCTGCATCGCCGGCCCGCAGAGTGGCACGCGCGGCCAGCGAGAGCTCTGTAAAGTCACAGACCTCCTTTGTCGCGAACAGCAGCCTTAGTTCCACGAGCGCGTGGTAGAGCAGGCGGAACAGGGCCTTTGCGACATGCCACTGATCGTCCGGGTAATGGCGTGGCGGCAGCTCACGCAGGCCGCAGAGCAGGCTCATCAGCGTATTGTCGTGCTTCAGTTCATCAATGGCCTGCAGCAAGTGGGCCTTTTGCTGCTTGCTCATTTTCAGCCCAACATGGTTGAGACTTAAACTTTTGCGCCAGCCATCCTTTGTGACCATCAAGCCTGCGAGCATCTCCCAGTGGCGCACGTCGTCTGCAGCGAGACCCGGCGCATGGGGAAGGCTTCCGCATGCGAGCACCGGGTTCGGCTTGTCGTCATAGCCCTCGGCGTCGGCAAGCATATGTGCCAGCGCGGCAACCTGCTGCAGCAGGCCGGGGCTGAATCGTTTGTGGATCTCTGTGAGTGCGGCGCACAGGACCCCTTCAAGAGCCTCATCCAGCCGGGGCCGAACGGCTGCGTCCAGGGCAGCTTCATCCAGCAAGTCGCGGCCAAGTGGAATCAGACTTGCCCATTGTTCCCGGGTTGCGAGCATCTGGGCGAGCAGTGCCTCGCAGTCGCCGAGGTCTGCATCCCGATGGAGCAGCACCAACTCAAGTGCGTGGTTCAGCGCGGCATCGTTGCCGCCAAGTTGCAGCAGGACCCCGCGTGCGGCGGCGCGATAGAGCGGCATGGCGTCTGTCACGGGCGTCGCCTGGCCGATGCCGCCGGAGAGCACCGGTGCCGAGCGCGCGATCTCCGCACAGAGTGAATCAATCGTTCGCAGGTTCAGGCGATGCGGTTGCGTTTGCAGGTTCCAACCGCGGTCGGCGTTGCGGGCACTAACGGCGCTGGCGGCCGTCCAGGTTTCACGGTCGAACTCTTTCGCGTGGTCGGGCAATGGCTGCTGCGCTGTTTCAAGCGCGGCAAGCACCCGTTGCCGCATTTCTGCCGCGGCCTTGTTGGTGAAGGTAAGGGCCAGCACAGCTTCAGGCTGGTCGACGACAGTGAGCAACCGGAGGTAGCGCTGGATCAGCAGGCCCGTCTTGCCGGAGCCTGCAGGCGCCTCGACGATGAAGGAGCGGCGAACGTCCAAAGCTTCGCGGCGCGTTCCCAGGTCATGCGATGAAGGAAAGGCGAGGATGCTCAACCCACATCCTCTTCCAAGTCATCCTCTCCCACTTCCAGGGAGTCCGGATCAAGGCGACAGAGCATACGCTGGCGGCAGTGCTTGCAGGTGCCCGGGTACTCCCGCGGGTCCACGCGTGCATCACCCCCGGCAAAGTCGTTGCTGAGCCGCACCAGGGTGCCCCACCACTCTTCCATCTGCTGGTCGAAGCTCTCGGTGTGCTCCTTGCTTTTGCCCGCGAGTAGAAGCGGTGTCGCCGGCGGAAACGATTGCATGCCCAGCTTTGTCTCGCCCGGTTTTACGGCTGCAAACGCGATTGCCTGTACGTTGTCCAGACCAGCGGCAACGGCGTAGAAGGGGAGTTGCGGCTCCTCAGGACGTGTACCCATCCAGCCGCTTGCAGACGGCGTGCCGGTTTTGTAATCGATCAGTACCGTCGATGTCTCACCGTTGTGGTCTACCATGTCGATACGATCTACCCGCACGTCGAAATGCAACGAGCCCAGCTGAGCCTCAGCCTTGCGCTCCGTGTCGCTCACCCGAAAGGCGGGACGCTGCGCTTCAAAGTGGAGCCAGTGCAGGAGGACCTGTCGTAGTCGGCGGCGCTGCACCTCTAGGTAGGCCGCAGACCAGGCATGACGGGTGTTGACCTGCAGCACGGCATCGATGTCTGCCTGGACGGCAGCCTTCAGCTCGCCGGCCGCATGCAGGCGCAACAACTCGGCTTGCGTGCCGGTCCGTTGCCAGAAGAGCTCCAGTACTTTGTGCAGCAGATTGCCACGGTCGCGCGCATCATAGCCAAGGTCTACGAAGTCAGGCTCAGTGGAGTACAGCCGCCGCTCTGCAAAGGCACGGAACGCGCACGCCGCCTGACTCTGCAGCACAGCAACGCCGCCGGGGACGGGTGCGTCTGAGGCGAACGCCGGGCCTGTGTCGTCACGGAACTCGTCCAGCATCAGCTGATCCTGTCGGTCTGCGTACGCCGTGCCCTCTGCACGCTCAAGGTTCGGAAACAAACGCAGCACTGCGGCGTGTCGTGCCTCTCCCGCTTTATTCGACGCGGCGTAGCTGACGGTGATCTCCCGTGCACTGCGGAGCAGGCGATCGGTGATCCTACGATGGGCCTCTCCGTCCTGCGCAGGATCGGTCCCCGGCATGCCGAACTCCACCTGCAGGGCCCAGGGTAGCAGCGGCGACGCGGACCGTTTGCCATTCCAGCGTGTCTCGTCTGCGTGGGCAAACCACAGCGTGTCGGCGGTGACGCCGCGTGCCTCGTCGGGACTGAGGATCTGGATCGGTGCTCCCCGATTTTCGGGTGCGAATCGAAGCTGCGCCGCACCGTCGTCCAGCATGCCCAGGAACTCCGTAAACGGCATGGAACGTTCAAAGATGTCCAGCGATGCCATACCGTCCAGCAGATCGTTCCAGCGTTCCAGTGCTTGATACTCAATGCTTGAAAGGCCGCGTGGTCCAGGCCAGCCGGCGGCTTGCAACACCTCTGCCATGCTCTGTGCCCAGGCACCCGGCGTGCGAACGCCCCTGAGCTGCTGGGATGCGGTCGCGACGGCATGCAGCACCCGGCGCGTGTCAGGTTCGCATTGGTTCGCGAGGGACTGCATCGTCCACTCCGGACAGACCTGAGCCGGAGCTCGCAGGATCCTGACCTCAAGCTCCGCGGCGGCTTCCACTCCTACTCCGAAATCGAGATAAGGCGATTGCAGTAAGAGGCCGACGGATGCGACGGAAGCGGGACCCAATGCCCAGCGAAGAAGCGCAAGCGCATCGGCCGCAATGGGCAAGCTCCGCAACGCCCGACCCTCAGAAAACTCCCAGGACAGTTCCACGGTGGCGTCCTGGCTGGTGGAGAGCGACTGACGAAGCTGACGCTCCAGCGCCGGTCGGCAGGCGTCGGTATCGGGCAGAACGACCACGATGTTTCTCCGGTTTTGCGCCAACGCGTCACGCAGGAAAGTTCCAAGGTTCAACCATTCCGCGTACTCGTCGCTGCAGCGCAACACGGTCGCCCTGTTCACCTGCACCTGAAGCACATCTGCAGCGTTAAGGCTGGTGACCACGACGCTTTCTGCGGCCGCTCTCTCCAGCAAACGTTGACGTGAGGGCGGCAAGTCGTCAAAGCCCAGTAGCACCAGGGGAGTAGTCACCATGTTGCCGGGCAAGCTCCCAAGCGCATCGTCGAGTGCCGCGGGCGGCAGCAGCCGTTGCTGCCGGCACTGGTGCGAATAGGCGCGAAACCAGCTTTCGAACTGTGCCGCATCGCTTCCAGCCGATCCTTTGAAATGAAGCGAAGCGTCTGCGGCGCCATGGGTGTGCAGCAGGTGTTGAGCCTGTACGCAGAGGTCCACGAGTGAGCGCAATGGGCGAAGAGTTTGCAACTCGGAGTTGCGGAGAACGTCTGCCCACAGCTCCGCATTCTGCATCGGGTTCAGCAACACCCTGTCCTCATCGCCGCGAAGCAGCGCTCCCTGCCAAAGCTGCGCTGTCCACGCCCCCCATGGCAGCACCGTCGGCCGCAGCGTCGGATCGGCCTGCAGGAGCTTGTCGCGCCACAGCTGTGCTGACCTCTGCGTGGGGGTCAACAGGATTGCGCCAGTGCGCATGCTGGCTTGCAGCTGTGGAGAAAGCATTCTCCGTTTATACGCTTTTGACGGCTTCTGACCGCACCGCTGCAGACCTGTTGAAGCTGCGCTGAAAACTCAACAGCAGCAGGAGCGCCACGCCGGCCGCCGGCAAGAGTAACGCGACCCGCAACGACCCTGCGGCGGCTGAGAGCTGTCCCACCAGCCAGGGAATGGCTGCAGCGCCCAGGCCGGAAACTGCGATGATTCTGCCGGCCTGCGATGCCGTGGAACCCTGCGCCACAAGGGCCGAAAGTACCAGTGGAAACCACGGCGACAGGGCTATGCCGGCAAGCGCGGCGCAGGTGGCAATGGCCAGGGTTCCCTGTACGTTGAGCATTGCAAGCAGAGCGACAACACCTGTGGCTAGCCCGGCACGCAGCAGCACACGTTCTGAGATATACCGAAGCAGAACCGGTGCGAGCAGGCGTGTAAGTGTGAGCGAGGCCCAGAAGGCCGTTGTACTCACCGCCATACCGCGCCAACCTCCCGCGGCGTTGTACCGATGATCGAACGTCGTGAGCCAGCCGCCAAGGCTGGTTTCAACGCCGCCATACAGAAACAGCAGGCTGCAGAAAAAGACGTAAGCAGGGCGGGAGAGGCCGGCAGAGACATTGACCTCAGCGTGCTCGGCTGCCGGAGTCGCACGCCGCCAGAGTGTCGCGGCCAGGCCCGCAAACAGAAGCATGGCGGCACCTGTAAGCACCGCTGCCGCAGGGGTGGACCGGAGCAGTCGCAGCAATAGCAGGGGAGCTGTAAGTGCGCCCAGGCTCCAGGTGAAATTGAGCAGCGTGAGTGCGGCCCCCCGCCGCTGCGCCCATTTTGACGACGCAAGCAGATTTACGGCGGTCAGAGTCTGGCCGATGCCATACCCCAGCACAACCAACGCAGAGAGGGCCCACACAAGGTGCGGTGCGGCGTTAACGACCAGCGCAAGGCCGGCAAAACCGCACCCTGCCGCGATGAGGCCGCGCAGCATCGACCGCCGGAGTGGAGTTGACGTCGTCCATCCACCAAGGAAGGCTCCGCCGAACTGGGCGGCAAGCATCGTACCCGCACCCCTGTCTGAGAGGTGCAGCCTGGCTGTAAGGGTGGGCAGCATGGGTCCCAGAAAGACCGTGCCAAAACCTGTCAGCAGGATGCAGTAGTGCAGCAGGGCAGCGGGCAGGTGGGCTCTCGGGTCGTCGCCCGCGCGGTGAACTTCATCGGTGTGCACTGCGGTTTTCAGCACAACAGTTTTCTCCGGCCACGCACCCTCTTCAGGTGCGGTCGCTCATTCCGCTGCAACTGTAGCAGGACAGTACGATGCCGTTCACGGACTATCATGATGATGTGAAGCATATGCGTTACATGACGATCTGCGTAGCGCTCCTCCTGTTGTTGCTGGATGGCTGCAAACGCGGCAATGAAGACATCGGCAAACGAAGCGACGAGCAGACCTTTCCCATTCGCGGGCGGATCGTGTCCGTCGACCCTGCCACGAATCAAATCACCTTGGCGCATGAGGCTGTTCCCGGCTTCATGGGAGCCATGACCATGCCGTACAGGCTGGGCGTTCCCGGGGCCATCGGCGAGCTGCACCCCGGCGATGTCATCACTGCGCGCATCGTGGTGGAAAAGGACAGCGACGGCGAGTACCACAACGCAAACCTTGATCGCATTGTGACCGTGGGCCAGGCCAAGGCGGACTATGTGCCGGTGAAGCAGTATCACGTTCCGAAGGTGGGCGACGCCGTACCAAATTTCAGGCTGCTGGACCAGAGTGGAAAGACGCTAACGCTCAGCCAATTCAAGGGCAAGGCCGTGCTGCTGACCTTCATTTACACACGCTGCCCGCTAGGCGACTTTTGTCCCAAGATGAGCCGCAACTTTGCCGAAGTGAATACCGCCCTTGCTGCAGACAAGTCGCTTTATGCCCGGACCGATTTGATCTCGATCTCGTTTGACCCGGTGTACGACAAGCCCGGTGTGCTCAAGAGTTACGGCGCGGCTTACACCGGCAGGTACACGCAGGAAACGTTCGATCACTGGCAGTTCGCGGCACCGTCGCAGGACGAGCTGCCCAAGGTGGAGCAATATTTCAACGTGGGTGTAACCGGTGCCGATGCATCGCTCACGCATTCACTTTCGACAGTGCTGATCGATCCTGCCGGCACAATTGCCGCATGGTATCCAGGCAATGATTGGAAGCCGGCAGATGTAATTGCGGATATGCGGCGCGTTGCCACAAAGTCTTAGGGGTTCAGGAAGCGAGTGATGAATTGGCTAAGTTAACGATGGTGTTCGGTGGTTTGCTGGTGCTGCTGGGCGTGGGTGTGTACCTGTCAGTTGGGGAGCGTGCGCCGACTTCGCTGATACCGGCCGCGTTTGGGTTGCTGCTGCTGATTTTCGGTGTGCTGGCAAATACCGAGAACGTGAGTCGGCGCAAGCTGTGGATGCACATCGCTGTGACAGTCGGCTTGATTGGCTTTGTTTTCCCGTTTTCAACGTCGCTACCGCGCGTCATCCGAGCTGCGCAGGGACAGCAGATCGTGAGGCCGCTGGCGGTAGAGGAAGAGATGGCGATGGCATTCATCTGCCTGGTGTACACGGCGCTATGCGTGCGATGGTTCATTGCGCGGCGGCGTGAGCGGACCGCGTAAGCACTGAGTCCATCGATGTGCGTCCGCATCAGAGAAGTACGTCGTCAGAGGAGAGCTGGGCATGGGAACTTTCGGGCAGGGAATGCACGGCAGCGGAGGCCGAAGCATGGAGCGACCGTCGCGCAACACCGCTCGCTCTGCATCGGCGGAAATGACGGCGAAGAAGAAGCCGAAGTTCAGTGAGGTGTGGCCGGAAATCAAGAAGCTGATGGCACCTCGCAAGTGGCTTCTGCTGGGCAGCTTCGCGATCATGGTGATGAACCGGGGAAGCGGGCTCGTGCTGCCGGCGTCGACGAAGTACCTGATCGACAACGTGATGAAGCGGCACGAACTAAACCTGCTGCCCTGGATTGTGGGTGCAGTGGTGGCGGCTACGATCGTCCAGGGCATTACGAGCTACGCACTGACCCAGTTGCTGAGCAAGGCAGGCCAGCGTTTGATCACCGAACTGCGCATGCAGGTGCAGCAGCACATCGGCAGACTGCCTGTTCGCTTTTACGACGAGAATCGTACAGGCACGCTGGTCGCGCGCATTATGACGGACGTGGAAGGCGTGCGGAACCTGGTGGGCACGGGCCTGGTCGAATTCTTGGGTGGTCTGCTCACTGCGGGCTTTGCGTTTGGGTACCTGATCTTCTTGTCTGTGAAGATGACGCTGCTGACCTTTACGATCCTCCTCCTGTTTGCGTTCATTCTGCAGCGGGCGTTCAAGACGATCCGGCCGATCTTCCGTGAACGCGCAAAGCTGAATGCCGAGGTGACCGGGCGGTTGACGGAGTCGCTGGGCGGCGTGCGCGTTATTAAGGGCTATCACGCGGAGGAGAGCGAGGCCGCGATCTTCGGCACCAATGTTAAGCGGCTGCTGGACAACGTGATCAGCACGCTGACAGCGCAAAGCGTGATGGCGCTGGCGAGCACGGCCGTGCTGGGTGTGGTGGGTGCGCTGGTGATGTGGATGGGCGCACGGCAGGTGGTTGCAGGGCAACTCTCGACCGGCGGGTATGTGACCTACGTTATGTTTTTGGCGTTCATGATCGCGCCGATTGCCGGCTTGGTTTCGATCGGGACGCAGCTGACCGAGGCGCTTGCGGGCCTTGACCGGACAGCAGAGATTCTGAAGGAGGCCGAGGAGGACCGGGATCCGAGGCGGACGGTGGAACTGGACACCATCCGCGGCGACGTGCGCTTCAGCGACGTGAGCTTCGAGTACGAGGCAGGGAAGCCGGTGCTGCACGGGATCGCGTTTGAGTCGCACCCAGGCAGCGTAACGGCGCTGGTGGGGTCGTCCGGGTCCGGCAAGTCCACCATCATCTCGCTGGTGTGTGCGTTTCATTCAGCAACCAGCGGGCAGATCTTGATTGATGGGGTGGACCTGTCGACGGTGCGCATTGGCAGCTACCGCTCGCAGCTTGGCGTAGTGCTGCAGGAGACGTTCCTCTTTGACGGTTCCATTCGGCAGAACATCCTGTTTTCGCGTCCAAACGCGACCGAGGAACAGCTGATGGAGGCTTGTCGAATCGCGCGTGTGGACGAATTTGCCGAGCGCTTCGATGAGGGGTACGAAACGATCGTGGGCGAGCGCGGAGTGAAGCTCTCCGGTGGGCAGCGGCAGCGGCTTTCCATTGCGCGTGCAATCCTGGCTGACCCGCGCATCCTTATCCTCGACGAGGCCACCAGCTCGCTCGACAGCGAAAGTGAAGCCATGATTCAGCATGGGTTGAGCTACCTGATGCGGGGCCGCACGACCTTTGTCATAGCGCATCGCCTGTCGACGATTCGCAATGCAGATCAGATCCTGGTGGTGGAGAAGGGGCACATCGTCGAGCGTGGGACGCACGCCTCCCTGTATGCGCTCCGAGGCCGTTATCGGGAGTTATACGACCGGCAGCACGGGCTGGAGACCAACCTGTTCCTTGCTCCCGGAGAAGGTGACGTTGTACCCGAGCCAGTCGCCGTCTGACACAAAAGCCTGCTCATTGAGCAGGCTTTTTGTGGCGCCGCTGCTTTCGTTACATCGTCGAGTTATTCTTCCGCTGCAGGCCGGCGTCTTGCAGTTGCTGTGACGACAAACCGGTTAAGTGGATACCCGTACCAGCTACCGCGTTTGTGTCCGACACCTGGTCCGGCTTGAGAATTCCGGCGTCGAGCATGGCTGTATTTGCCTCATCCGCTGACTCATACCTGCCCTCGTACAGCTCAGACGTGTTCGTTGGACTGCCGATGCGGACCTGTACCGAACTGCCCTGCTGAAGCATGGAGAGTACCGCCTCACCCAGCATGGTGTCGGACTGACCTGCGGTCAGGTGCTCTGCATCGACGTGGCTGACAAGGTTGCTGTCGCCCGCGGCGAGGTCTCCCGGCGTTTCCAGGCCGGCCTCCATGTGGTCCACTTCTTCTACGTGTTTCGCGCCTGAGGCGATGTCCTGCTTGGTTGTCATACCAGGTATGAGTCGCCGCGCGCGCCGCGGGTTGTGGCGTCTAGGCCATACCGAGCTCGCGAAGGGTAAATGCGTAGTCCATCGCAATCTCCTTCAGGTAGTCGTATCGGCCCGACGCGCCACCATGGCCTGCGTCCATATTGGTATGAAGCAGGAGCGGCCTCTCCGGATTCGTCTTGAGCGTGCGCAACTTTGCCACGAACTTGGCGGGCTCCCAATACATGACCTGGGAGTCGTTGAGGCTGGTCTTGACGAGGGTGGCGGGATAGGCGCTGGGTTGGAGATTGTCATAGGGCGAGTAGTTGCGCATGTAAGTAAAGGCGGGCTCTTCGTTGGGGTTTCCCCACTCCTCGTACTCGGCGACGGTGAGGGGGAGCGAGGCGTCGAGCATGGTATTCATGACGTCGACGAAGGGCACGTGGGAAAGGACGATGCGGAAGAGGTCCGGGCGCATGTTGGCGACGGCACCCATGAGCAGGCCGCCGGCGCTGCCGCCTTCGATGACGAGCTTGTCGGATGCGCCGTACTGCTGATTGATGAGGGCTTCTGCGGCGGCGATGAAGTCTGTGAAGGTATTGCGTTTTTCCATCATCTTGCCGCTGTCGTGCCACGCGTCGCCGAGCTCGCCGCCGCCGCGGATGTGGGCGTAGGCCATGACGAAACCACGGTCGAGGAGGGTGAGGCGGGTGGCGGAGAAGCCGATAGGAAGGGCGTAGCCATAGGAGCCGTAGCCGTAGAGATGGACGGGGTTGGTGCCGTCTTTCTGGAACTTGTCGCGGCGGTAGACGAGGGAGACAGGGACCCGGACGCCGTCGGTTGCGGTGATCCAGAGACGCTCTGAGGCGTAGAGGTTGCGGTCAAAGTTGCCGGGGACTTCCTGCTGCTTGAGGAGCTTCGCTTCGCCAGTCTTGACGGTGTATTCGTAGACCGAGGCGGGTGTGACGAGCGAGGTGTAGGTGTAGCGAAAGGTGGGTGTGTCGAACTCGCGGTTTGCGGAAAGGCCGGCGCTGTAGGCAGGTTCGGGGAAGCTGACGACCTTGATGTCGAGGATGGGTTCGGACTCGGGGTCGGTCTCATTGCCGGTTTGAAGAACGTTGTTTTTGAAAGGGATAACGCGGAGGCGGTCGAGGCCGTCGACGGTTTCAGAGGCGACGGCGAAGCTTTGGAAGAGGTCAAAGCTGTCGAGCGGGACGGTGGGCTGCTCGGGAAGGATTTCGGTCCAGGATTCGCGGCCGGGGTCGTTAACCGGGGCAGTGACGACGCGAAAGTTTTTGCCGGTGTCGTTTACGCGGATATAGAAGAGGTTGTCGCGGTGGTCGACGTCGTACTCCTGGTCAGCAATGCGCGGTGCGATGAGGCGGAAGGCGGCGGTGGGGGTGTTGGCCTCGATGTAGTGACACTCGGAGGTGGTGTGGCTGCCGCACTCAAGTAGAAGGTACTTGCGGTCGCGGGTGCGTCCGATGCCGACGTTGAATCGTTCGTCTGACTCTTCGAAGACAAGGGTGTCGCTGGCCTGAGACTGGCCGAGGGTGTGGCGGAAAACCTGGTTCTGGCGCTTGGTCTGGTCATCCTCGACGCTGTAGAAGAGGGTGGTGTTGTCGGGTGCCCAAACGATGGAGCCGACGCGCTCGGCCGTGTCGGGGAGGAGTTCGCCGTTGCGCAAATTTTTCAGGTGTAGGGTGTACTGCCGGAAGCCGGTGGTATCCGTCGAGTAGGCGAGAAGGTTTCCGTCCTGGCTGACGGTAAAGCCGCCGAGCGACATGAAGCTGTGACCTTCAGCAAGCTGATTGACATCGAGCAACACCTCTTCCGGCGCGTCAGCGCTGTAAGTGCGGTCAGCTGCGGCATGACGGCGACAGTGGATCGGGTACTGTTTCCCCTCGACGGTGTGAGTGTAGTAGAACCAGGCACCATCGCGCACAGGGAGGGAGGTATCGGTTTCCTTGATGTGGCTGAGCATCTTCCGATATAAAGACGCTTGTAATTCGTCCGTGCCGGCAAGGTGGGCTGCTGTGTAATCGTTCTCTGCGGTGAGGTACGCAATGACCTCTGGCGAGTCCTTCTCGCGCAGCCAGAAGTAGTCGTCCTCCAATCTCTGCGAATGAATGTGGGTGGGGTGGGGTTCACGACGCGCGACGGGTGCTTGTAGTTCGACAGCCATGCTCAGAGGATATCGTCTCAGGGCGGGAGTTGCTCTTGGAAGACGAGGCAACCTGATATCTGCGAACCGCGTATCATCGGTTATGATGGCCCGCTGGCAATCGCGTGTATCTGCTCTGGCGCTCGGACTCTGTCTCCTGTTCGTGGGTTTTGTCCGTGCCTTTGCAGAGTCGCTGAAAGACATAGCCGCTCCAACAAACTATGTGACGGACTTGGCTGGAGTGCTGAATGACAGCACCAAGAGCGACCTGGATGCACTCTGCCACAGCGTAGAAACTCAGGCCAGGGCGCAGGTGTTTGTGGTCACACTGCACCGCATCGACGGCGATGTGGATACGCAGACCTTCGCCACCGACCTGTACCACCAGTGGAAGATCGGTGATGCGAAAACAGACCGCGGCGTGCTGCTACTGTTCTCCATCGACGACCACAAGCGCTGGATCACGACCGGCTATGGCGTGGAGGGTGTTCTGCCGGACGCCAGGGTCGGCGACATTGGCCGTGAAATGGTGCCGGACCTGCAGGCGGGAAATTACAACGGCGCGGTGCGGGCCGGCGTCAATGGCGTTGCGCAGGTTATTGCGCAGGATGCCGGCGTGACGCTGCAAACCGTGCAGCAACCCAGGCCCGCTCGGTCGCAGAACCGTGTTGGCGGCTCCGGCATAGTTGGGCTGCTGATCTTCTTTGCCATCATGTTCATGATCCTGCGCAATAGCGGCGGCGGTCGTGGTGGGCGTGGCGGTGGTGGCGGGTTTTTGCCTGGCTTGATCCTGGGCGGCCTGATGAGTGGAGGTCGGCGCGGTGGTTTTGGTGGCGGTGACTCTGGTGGAGGCTTCGGCGGCGGTGGTTTTGACGGCGGTGGCGACTCCGGCGGCGGCTTCGGCGGTGGCGGAGGCGGCGATTCTGGCGGAGGCGGCGCTGGTGGCAGTTGGTAAAGTTTGAACGAAACGAGGATGAAGAACGTGGCACAGATGTTGAATGGGAACGGAGGTTCCGGCATGCGCAAGAGCTATACGGGAATCATAATTCTAGTGGTGCTGGTGCTGGGGGCACTGCTGATTGGCGGCAGTTATGTTTCAGCGCGCAACACCATGGCAGTCAAGAGCAACCAGGTGGACGCGAGCTTCTCTGAGATCGACGTGAATCTGCAGCGGCGCGCCGACCTGATACCCAACCTGGTCGCCAGTGTGAAGGGTTACGCCAAAGTCGAGACGACCATCCTGACAAACATCGCGGAGGCACGCAGCGGTTTGCTCCAGGCCAAAACTCCGGATGAAAAGCTCGCCGCGAACGATCGGCTCTCTGTGGCGTTGCTTCCACTTACACGCATGCAAGAGGCGTATCCAAACCTAAAGAGCGACGCCCAGTTTCAGCGGCTTGAGGACGAACTGTCCGGCACTGAAAACCGAATTGCAGTCGCGCGCCGCCGCTACAACGCGTCCATTCTGGATTACAACAACACGGTTTCCGTTTTTCCGAACAGCCTCTTCGCGGGTTCCAGCTATCCCAAGAAGACGGGCTACTTTGCCGCAGACCCAACATCCAAGGCTGCACCGAAGGTTGATTTCGGAAACTAGGATCGAAACAGAAAGGCCGTCGCATAGAGCGACGGCCTTTCCTTGCCCGATTAAGACTTATTTTGAGAATGAGGCAACAGCGCTTGCTTCGTCGTCCTTTACATCAAACACTGTGTAAAGCTTGGTGATCTGTAGCAGGTCCTTGACCTTCTTGGTCAGGTTCAGCAATTTCAGCTCTCCGCCAGCATTCTTCACAGAGGTGTACGCGCTCACCAGCTCGCCAAGGCCGGAGCTGTCCATGTAGCTGACGTCGCCAAGGTTCAGCAGGATGTATTTCTCGCCCTTGTTCAGCAGGTCGCGGATGGCGTCACGCACGGTGACACTGCCCTCGCCCAGGGTGATGCGGCCGCTCAAGTCCAGAATGACAATGCCGTCTACCTGGCGCGTGCTTACCTTGATGCTCATTGGTCCTCCTTGGGAGGGTGCCCGTGAAGTCAGGCACCGAAACTACGGGTTGAGTGGGCCGGTGGTGCGGTGCTTGATCATGGTCAGCTCCGTGCCCGGGGTGAGTTGGCGAAAGTGTACCTCATCCATTAAAGCGCGCATCAGGAACACGCCACGGCCAGAGCCGCGCAGGATGTTTTCCGGCAAAAGTGGATCAGGAAGAACAGCTGCATTGAAGCCGGTGCCCTCGTCTGCGATACGAATGGTCATGTCGCTCGCACTGGCTTCCAGAGACGCATGGACCTGCTTGTCCCGGCTGTATGTGTTGCCGTGCAAAACAGCATTCACGGTAGCTTCGCGCACTGCCATCGCAATGTTCGCCGCATCATCTTCGTCAAAGCCGTGGTCTGACGCAAACTTCTCGGCCTCTTGCTCCATACGATCGACTGTATCGAGCGTAGAGGGAAGCGTGAGCGTCTGGCGGCCTGTGATGGACTCGTTCAAGAGACCTCGGAGAGTAGGACAGCGTGGAATGCGTTGAAGTGGCCGGTACTCGGAAAGTCTGCTTGCCACAGAGAGGAAAGTCAAGCAGGGAAAGCTGCGCACCGAAGGTTTGCTAGCGTGTTCTACGCACGGGGCCACAGACCGGTTCCATCCACGCACGCCCGATTCACACAGGCAGGTCGCGCGCCACTCTCGCGTGCGGTTAGACTGCACCTAGACTGCCGCACGGTCTGCGTACACCACCGCCCCGCCATCTGCCAGGAAAGGCACCTCGCCCATGAGCCATACTCACGCTCACAACACGACCGTTGCCCTTTTGCAGGGTTCGCCGGTGTATGACGCAGAAGGCAAGGTCAGCGGCCGGATTGCAGAATTCCTAGTAAACGGCACGGAAGCTTCGACCCACGTGTCTGAACTTCTGCTTACCACAAATGGCAAGATGAGCGGCAAGGGCGCCATAGCCGTTCCACTCAAGAGCCTCTCGTTGCGCAACGACGGCAGCTTGCGGCTCCATGGGCCTGTTGTCGAGAAGTCGGCAGAAGACCTCGCCGCCAGTGTTTGCCTGGAGCGCGACCTACTCGACCAGCAGATTATCGACGTCCATGGCCACAAAGTCGTCCGCGTGAACGATGTCGATCTTATATGGGAGGCGCAGGACGACGTTGTCTGCGACCTTCGCATCGCCGAGGTAGAGGTCGGCATGCGTGGAGCGGCGCGCCGCTTGCTGAAAGGCCTGCCTCCAAAGGCGATCAATGCGGTAGCGTTGCGCTTTTCTCCGCGTCCCATTCCTTGGGAGTTTGTAGACCTGATCGACCGCGACCCGGCACGGCGTGTTCGCCTGAAGGTTGCGGAAGACAGGCTCTCGCGCATGCATCCGTCCGACATCGCAGACATCCTGGAAGAGCTTGGACCGGCAGAGCGCGATGCTGTTTTCACGTCCCTCAACGAGGAGGTTGCAGCGGAAGCGCTGGAAGAGGTCGACCCAAAACTGCAGCGCTCCTTGCTGGAGCATATGGATAGTGGCCGCGTTGCGGACATTGTGGAAGAGATGGATCCCGCCGCTGCCGCCGACCTGTTATCCGAACTTTCGGAAGAGCGGTCCGACGCGATCCTGGAGCAGATGGAGCCGGAGGAGCGGCAGGAAGTTGAGGACCTGCTGGAGTTCCGCGACGACGAGGCAGCAGGCCTGATGACGACGGAGTACGTCTCTGTGTCGGAAGCGGCGACCGTCAGCGTTGCCGTGGAGGCGCTCCGCGCCTTTGAAGGCTCGCTGGAAACCGTGTCTGAGATTTATCTGGTCGACGCCGCCGATCACCTGAAGGGTGTCGTCAACCTGTCGCGAATCCTGCTTGCGCCGGTAGATGCGCAGCTGGGATCGATCAAAGATGAACGGGTGCATTGCTGCACGCTGGAAACCCGCGGCAAAGAAATTGCCGCGCAATTCGACAAGTACAACCTGCGCGCGTTGCCCGTGCTTGAAGAGGACGGTCGTCTGGCCGGCGTGATTCTGGCAGAGCACGTCATTGCGCTTTTGCGGGAAGGCCAGTGACCCGTGTGAAGATCTTGTACGCCGCGCCGATCTCGCCGAACGACTCCGCGGAGTACCGCCGGCTTGCACTCGTTCGCGCTGGCCACACCGTTGTCCCATTCAATACGTATGCCTATGGCATGAAGAACCCGTTGCTTCGAAAAGTCGAGTATCGGCTCGCCGCCGGACCCGAAGTCGCGCGTATGAATCGCGATCTGCTGGCACTTGCGTCGATGGAAAAGCCGGACGTGCTGTGGTGCGACAAGGTCCTCTGGATATATCCGAGCACTCTGGATACGCTGCGAGCGTGGGGTGTTCGCACCGTGTCCTACATGATTGACAACTTTTTTGGACCGCGCCGCGATCCCGGTTGGCGCCTGTATGCCAGGACGATCTCCCATTACGATCTGCACTGCACGCAGCGCGATGCGAATGTACGCGACTACCTTGCCGCCGGTGCACAGAACGTCATCAAGATCCAAACTGCGTTCGAGCCGACCGTGCACTATCCCGCTCCCGTGCCGTACACCGATGTGCAGCGGGACAGGGGTGTGTCGTTCATCGGCACGACGTACGACCAGCGACCAGCGACCCTGATGCGCATGGCAGAGGAAGGCCTGCCGGTCGTCATAAGTGGCGGCGAGCATCACTGGAAACATGCACTCCCATCGGCTGAGTTTGCAGCCCTGTACCGTGAGGGTGAGTTGTATAACGAGCGTTACCGCTCCGCCATCTGGCGCTCCAAAATTAATCTCAGCTTCCTCACACATTCCAACGCAGACGAGTTCGTACACAAGAGTTTTGAAATTGCGGCGTGCGGTGGTTTTCTGCTGGCGGAACGCTCGCCCGGCCACGCGGAGCGTTTTGTTGAAGGTGAGGAGGCTGCCTTCTTCAGCGGCTACGACGAGCTTGTCGCGCAGGTGCGGCGGTACCTGCCGGATGAAGTCGCACGCGCGCGCATTGCCCTGGCCGGCCAGCGCCGCGCCTGGACCGGCGGTTACGACAATGACACACAGGTGCGCCGCATCCTCGACCGGGTATTGCAGCTTGCGCCCCTGCACCACGATCGTCAGGCGGTGATCGCGTGAGCAGTTGGTGGAAGCAGTGGCGCGTTCGCATTCTGTTCTTCCTCGCGGCCCTCGGTCCAGGTTTTATCACGGCCAACGTGGACAACGACGCCGGCGGCATTTTTACCTACTCCCAGGCAGGCGCGCAGTACGGCTACTCGCTGCTTTGGACCATGCTGCCCATCACGCTCGCGCTCATCGTCGTGCAGGAGATGTGTGCACGCATGGGCGCCGTCACCGGCAAGGGTCTCAGCGACCTGATCCGTGAGGAATTCGGTCTGCGCATCACGCTGGTCTGCATGGTGCTGCTTGTCATCGTCAACTTTCTGAACGTGGTCACAGAGTTTGCAGGCATCGCTGGTTCCATGCAGCTCTTTCATGTTTCCAAATTCATCAGCGTTCCTGTTGGAGCGCTGCTGGTATGGGCGCTTGTCGTGCGCGGCGATTACAAGAGCGTCGAAAAGATCTTCCTCTTTGCCTCGGTGGTGTACCTGGCCTACATTGTTGCCGGCGTGCTTGGCCGGCCGGACTGGCACGAGGCTCTTGCCGAAACAGTGAAGCTGCCTCCGCGCTCGGCATGGAAAGATCATGCGTACCTGTACTCCACGATTGCCGTCATTGGTACGACCATCACACCGTGGATGCAGTTTTACCTGCAATCTTCCATCGTGGAAAAGGGTGTCACGATGCGGCAGTACAAGGCCACCCGCATTGACGTGATCGTTGGGTCCATCTTTACCGACATCGTCGCCTGGTTCATCGTCGTGGTCTGTGCCGCAACCCTCTTCGTTCACGGCATGCGCAACATTTCGCTGCCCAGCGATGCGGCGGAAGCCTTGCGTCCCATCGCCGGCGACTACGCCTTCATCCTCTTTGCTGCGGGTCTGTTCAACGCATCATTGTTCGCGGCATCCATCCTGCCGCTGACAACGGCCTACACCGTTTGCGAAGGTCTGGGTTTTGAGAGCGGCCTGGATCGTACATGGAAGCAGGCACCGGTCTTTTATTGGTTCTACACACTACTGATTGTTTGTGGTGCGGCTGTTGTGTTGCTGCCGGGATTCAATATCGTCAGTACGGCAATCCTGTCGCAGGTACTCAATGGCTTGCTGCTGCCGGTCATCCTGTATTTCATGCTCAAGCTGATCAACAACAAGCAACTGATGGGGGAGTACACCAACTCGCGCTGGTTCAACATCGTCGCCTGGAGCACCGCCATCATTGTGGTGTCACTCAGCTTTGCGTTGGTGTGGGATGCAGTCCGACCGCATGCGGCGGCCGCTGCTGCCTATTTCCACGTGCCTTCGCCTACAAAGCGATAACCGACACCGCGCACTGTCACCAGACGCGCAGGTCGCACCGGATCGACTTCAAGGTAGCGCCGCAAGCGGACCACAAAATTGTCGATTGCGCGAGTGTCCGTGTCTTCCCGCACACGCCACACCTCCTCCAGAATCTCACGACGTGACACGACCTTGCCGACGCGATCGATGAGGTAATGCAGCAGGTCCGCTTCCATCAGCGTCAGGTGGACCGTCTGTTCTGGCGTGACAATCTCGAGCGTGTCAAAGTGAATGGATCGATCACCCAACTGGAAGACGTTCCGGTCATCCGTCAACGTCTGCTCGCCCGGAGCGCTGACGGGGAGCGCGCGCTGCCACTGCATGCGCCGCAGCAGACTGTGCAGTCGCGCAAACAGGATGGACAGCTCGAAAGGTTTGGGCAGGTAATCGTCGGCACCTGCCTCAAAGCCCTCAAGTACGTCTTCCGGCCGACCGCGCGCAGTCAGCATAAGAATAGGGACGTAGTTGTTTGCAGCGCGCAGTTGGCGGGCGATGTCGAAGCCCTCGATGCCTGGCAACATCACATCCAGCAGCACAGCCGCTGGCGCTTCCGGCGTGTTTAGCAGGTACTCTAAGGCGGCCTCGCCGTCTGCTTCGTGGTGCATCCGGTAACCCTCCGCACGCAGGTTGAACAGCAGCGCCTCTGCAAGGTGGGCCTCATCTTCTACCAGGGCGATCAACTCGCCGCTCATGCGCGTAGCTCGGGCTGTTCTGCCGCGCGCGGTATCGGCTGCAACAGGGCGCTTAGCAGGGGGAGACGCACTGTAATCGTCGTTCCATGACCGGGCCCGTAGCTCTGCGCTGATGTGTCGCCACCGTGCTGGCGAACGATAGCCCCTGTAATGAACAGGCCTAGACCGGTGCCCTTGATGCGTGCGCTCTCCCGGCTCGTCACGCGGTAAAAGCGGTGGAAAACGCGCTTCAGCTGTGCCGGTGGGATCCCTAGACCCGTGTCGGTGATGCGCAGCATGACTGTATCCTCGCGCAGTACGGACAGCTCAGCAGTGATGTCAACGCCGCCGGGCGAATACTTCACCGCGTTATCAAGAATGTTGAGCAGTGCCGTCCGCAAACCCTGCGCCTCGCCTGCAACGAACACCGACCGTGCCCCTGCCTGGTCGTCCAGCCGCATCGCACTGTTGCTCAGGTGATGGCGGCGAACAGTCTCGGCCAAGACCTCGTGGGTCATCTGCCGCAAGTCGACCGGCAACCTGGCTTTACCCTGCTTCACCACGCCTTTTGCGTTCGCCTCGCCCGCACGCAATATTTGCTCTACCGTGCTCAGCAGCCGATCGCTGTCTTCCATCATGCGCCCGTAAAATTCGTGCCGTTGCGCGTCGTCCATCGGGCGCCGCTGCAGGGTTTCCAGATACAGCCGAATCGATGCTATGGGTGTCTTCAACTCATGCGTAACGGCATTCAAAAAACTGTCCTGCCGCTCATTGCGTCGAACTTCCCGCACCAGAAAGATCGTGTTCAGGATGAGTCCCGCAATGATGACCGAAAAAAAGATAATGCCTAGAACGAAGTACACCACGTGCAGTTGATGTACGTTCAGAATGATCCAGCCGACATTCAGCGCGGCCGCCAGCCCGGTAAGGCAAACGCCCAGCGTCACAAAGGTCGCAACGGCTCCGCGGCGGCGGGTGATGTTCATAGGGACAGGGTAAAGCAGTAAGTGGCAAGTGCTTCCAGAAAGGATTAAGCAAAAAGTGGGCCAGGCGAATAGCCCGGCCCACTTACTTCTCTTCTTACATCTGCCTACATGCCTGCAGGCTTTGGGTTAAGTCTGTCGAATTTCGCAATCTGGACCTTCTTGGCGAGGCCGACCTTTTCCATCAGCCAGATGCCGTAGTAGTTCACGTCGAACTCGTACCAGGCCAGGCCATGCCGCGCGCTTACCGGGTGCGCGTGGTGGTTGTTATGCCAGCCCTCGCCACCGGTCAGCAGGGCGACGATCCAGTTGTTGCGGCTGTCATCCTTGGTCTCAAAGCGACGCCCACCCCAAAGGTGAGTCGCACTGTTGACCAGCCACGTGCTGTGTAAGCCGGCGGTGACGCGGAGGAACGTGCCCCAAAGCATCATCCCAACGGCACCCTTGACCCCACCAAAGTAGCCGCCGATCGCAACCTGCAGCAGGCCAGAGACTGTGAGCGGAACCCAATGGTACTTGCTGAGCCAACGCTGGCCCGGGTCGCGTGTAAGGTCGGGGGCATAACGACCCAGCAGGGCGGTTTCACTGTGCAACGCACGGCCACTCAGGATCCAGCCGGCATGCGCCCACCAGGTGCCGTCGTGCGGCGTGTGCGGGTCGCCTTCGTGATCGCTGAACTGGTGGTGTACACGGTGTGTCGCTACCCAGAAGATCGGTCCGCCCTCAAGCGCCAGGGTGCCGCAGCCGCTGATGATCAGCTCCAGCCAGCGCGGAACGCGGTACCCGCGGTGCGTAAGCAGCCGATGATAGCCCATGCCGATCCCCACATTAATCGCCAGGAAGTACATGACGACAAACGCAAGCAGGTTCTTCCACGAAAAGAAGAACAGCGCGGCAAATGCGCCCACGTGAAAAAGGCCCATGAACACGCTGGTGATCCAGTTGATCTCACTTTCCTGGTGCTCGCGGCCCATGCGCAGATCCTCGCGCACCTTGCGGCGGGTCGCTTCTACCACGTCGCGCACGGACGGCGTTGTGAGTGACGTATAGCCGCCGGTCTGCTCATCAATGTGTTGGGCGATCTCGGCGTCGGTCGGAATGTGTGGAGTGGCGGTCGACATGAATCCTCTTCGTGTACTGCGTTGGTGAGTGCGTGCTCTGTGGGTTCGACTTCATCCCGTACCAACACGCTAGCAGCGTTGACCGAAACGCTTTGTAACACTTATGTAAGGTCAGCCTGCAACTATGCCCAGCCTGCCTTTTGTACCGAAATGGCGCTCATATCGCAGCCGCGTTGATACCATGAAAGCATCGTGCAGACACTTTCTCCGTTCACGCTCAAGCCGTTCTTCTCGCCTCGCCCCTGGGGTCGCGGCGATCTCTCGCCCTGGTACTCCCCCGACGAACTGCCCAACACAGAGGAACCGATCGGGGAGGCATGGCTCACAGGCCCCGCCTGCCTGATAGGCGACGGTCGATACGAAGGGCTTGAGCTGCGTCAACTCGCTGTGGAGCATGCGGAAGAATTGCTGGGCGAGTGGCGCGTCGAAGGTGAATTCCCACTGTTGCTGAAGCTTCTCTTTCCGGACCAAAAGTTATCGGTGCAGGTGCACCCTGACGACACCCAGGCCCGTGCCATGGGCCAGCCGCGCGGCAAAACTGAGTGCTGGTACGTGGTGGCGGCCGCTGACGGTGCCGAGGTTGCATGCGGCCTGCGCGACGGCGTTGCGCCGGAGCAGATGCGTGCCGCTGCCGCCGATGGGTCGATGGAAAGCCTGTTGCGCATGGTCCCGGTAACCGCTGGCGACATGGTGTTTGTGGATGCGGGAACGGTTCATGCCATCGGTCCCGGAGTGACCCTGCTGGAGACGCAGCAGACGTCCGACACAACGTTCCGCCTGTATGACTACGGCAGGCCGCGCGAACTTCACCTGGAGCAGGGCATCGCCGCAAGCCGAGTGCAAACGCGTGCCGGCAAGGTGCAGCCGACGATTGCGGGCAGGGGGGTGCGTCTGATTCAGGAGCAGTATTTTACGGTCGACCGATTCGAGCTGAACGCCGGCGACCGGCTGCAGCTGCATGACGCCATCGGTCGGCCGCACTGCTTTACCACCCTGTCCGGCTCCGGCACCCTTTGCGAAGTCGGAGATGTGGCAGGATCTCGGCTGCGTCGGGCGCAGTCAGCCATTGTGCCGGCCCGCTGTGGCGCAGTGGAGTTGCTCGCGGGCGACTCCCTTACTGTTGTGCGTTCTATGGTGTAGGTGCTGAGGTTTGCACAGAGATGGTTTCGCTTGTCTCGCGTAGTGTGCCGCTTCCGGTAAACTCATCTTCGATGCGCGTCTTCGGGATTGACTGCGGGACGGAATACACCGGCTGGGGTGTTGTCGACCTGGTGGAAACAGCACGTGAAAGTCGTCTTGTGCCGGTTGCTGCCGGTGCGGTCAAGCTGGACAAAAGGCAGAAGACCCCGTTGCGTTTGCACCAGGTGCACGTGGAGCTTTGCGGCCTGCTTGCGGTGTACGCGCCGGACGTTGTTGCCATCGAAGATGTGTTCTTTGCCGCGAATGCCAAGAGTGCGCTCAAGCTGGGCCATGTGCGCGGCGTGGCGATGCTTGCCGCAGCCGCCGCCGGTCTTCAAGTCGCGGAGTATGCGCCGCTGTGCATCAAATCCGCGGTCGTGGGCTATGGTTTGGCAGCCAAGGAGCAGGTTCAGTTCATGGTGGCCCAGCTGTTGAACCTCGACCAGGCACCAGAGCCCGCAGATGCTGCCGATGCGCTGGCTATTGCCATCTGTCACATCCACACGGCAAGCACACAGGCCAGGCTGGCGCGCGCATGAGGCTTGCGTGGATGTCAATTGTGCTCGCATCATTGCTCGGGCCACCCATTCCGGCGCAGTCTGCGGCCGATGGATTTTCGTTGACTTCAACGTACGACCGCGAGGGCCTGCCGGTGCCCAACTGGAAGTTCCAGATCCTGCCCAGCGGTGCAACGGACTACACGTCACACCATGCAACTGCCGGCTTGGGCGACAGCTCCATCCACTTCCAGATGTCGCGCACAGGTATGACCAGGCTGGGCAAGCTGCTGGTGGATGCGCACGGCCTGGTTCCCTGCGAGACCAAGACCAAGAACCTTGCACGCATGGGAGATAAAACATTCGTGTACACACCTGTCGGCGGAGCAGAGGTACGCTGCACATTCAACTACACCGACAACAAGCCCCTGTCCCAGGCGGGGGAATACCTGTCTCAGGTAAGCGTAACGTTAGAGGAAGGCGTTACGATCGACCGGCTGCATCGCTATGATCGGCTTGGTCTGGATCCGTTGATGACCCGGCTGGCTGCGGCAGCAAAGGATGGCAAGGCGGCTGAGCTGGGTGCGATCCGCACATCGCTCGAGGCGCTTGTGGCTGACGATGCAATTCTGGAGCGCGTGCGTGAAAAAGCTGCAAAGCTGTTGACTACCGCCAACCTGCAGTAGGCTTCCGGAGCTCTGGCATCCGTAGCCGTTGCAAGCGTATTCTTGGCGCTGTCGGCACGTGGAGTGAGTGAATGAGAGTCTCCGGTTACACAATCACGTTTGCAATGCTGTACTGCGGCGTCGCGTGGCTAACGCTCCCTGGGCAGGGGGGCACCGCCGACCAAGGCACCCAGGCGTCCGCCGCTACACCCGAAGGCAGCAGCACGGATCAGGCGCGGAAACTCGCGGCACAGCTGCCGGTTGCCAGGCTCAGCCGGCTCGCCGGTTCAGCCACGGTTCAGACTCAGGATGGTACCAGCCCACCCATCGATGCTGCGCTCAACATGCCGCTGCCGGCGGGTGAACGCCTAAGCACAGCTGGCAATGGTGAGGCAGAGGTGGAGTTCGCCGACGGTTCGGTGCTGCGCATGACGCCGCGCAGTGACGTAGGGATAGAGCGCATGGATGCGGAGTCTCACGCAACCGCTCTGCAAATTGGAGAGGGTCTGATTTATCTGGAACTCAGGGCGTCTGATCGGAGCTCCTACACTGTCAGCGCTGCGGAGCTGCAGATCGCGCCGGAGGGGAATGCGAGCTTCCGTCTGCATCTGCAGGACGGGCAGGTAGAGGCGGCTGTGTTAGCGGGTAGCATCTCCGTGACGCGCGCAAACGCGTATACGGTGGTTCTGCAGGCGGGTGAAAGCCTGCGTACCGACCCACGGAATGGCCGGCGCTATCTGCTGTCAGACAGTGTGAGTTCAGAGACATGGGACAGCTGGAACGAGCGGCTGGCGCAGGCGGCACAAGACGAGCAAACCGCACGTACGGCGGTACGCGACAGCTACGCGGGGGACCAGGCCTACGGCTGGGCCGACCTGGATGCAAACGGGAACTGGTATAACGTGCCTGGCGAAGGCCAGGTATGGCAGCCGACGCTGGCCGACGCCGGTTTCGACCCGTACGGCAGCGGTGCCTGGGTCTATGGACCTGGCGGGTACGCGTGGGCTTCAAGCTATGCCTGGGGATGGTTGCCATACCGGTGCGGCGCGTGGTCGTTCTACCAGGGATTCGGCTGGGGCTGGTCACCGGCAAGCGGATGCCTCAGCTTTGGCTTTGGCGGCGGCTACGGCAGCGACGGTGGGTCTCGCGTTCACCATCCGCCAACCGGGTGGCATCCGCCGCAAAGGCCAGTGTCCGCGGGCGAACTGCAGGCGAGGGGGCAGCGGCACCCGACTCTGCCTGTGACCGGCAGTACTCTTCAGGCAGGCGAGGCGATACTACGCAATCGCGGGAGGTCTGGTAGACCCGTGCGTGTCGCAGGCGGTCTGGCAACCCCGGTGACGAGGATTGGGCCACAGCTTACGCCGCAGGGGGGCTCTGCTGTTGGATCATCTTTGCTCCGGGACTTTCCGGTGCGGCCTGGAACGCATGACGCTGTGCTTGGAATTCAGTCGCAAAGCGTGGTAGCTACGCCAGGCAGGCCAGCGGACTGGCATCGCGCGATTCCAGGCAACGGCCCAACGGTAGGTGGTTTTGGACCGCGCGCCGGTGCCGTTTCACCAGGTTCCAGAATTGACCGTGGACCGCTTCCGACTGATCCACCGCTGGGTGCGACTGGAGCTCCGCCGTTTGGTGCAAACGGACCGCCGCCGCTGGGTGCAGTGGGCAGGCCTGGCGTAGGCGCGTTCCCGCAGGTAATGCCGCGCCCTCTTGTTCCAGTGCAACCGCGCGTGCTGGTCCCGCTTCGACCTGCCGGGCCTGTGAATCCAGGCGTCATGCGTCCCATGCCTGCCCCACCAGCGCCGCGGAGCGCGCCTCCGCCTCCACCGCCTGCTCCCCGCGCTGCACCTGCTCCCAGCGCGCCTTCCGCTCCTGCAACTGTTCGACCCAGATGAGTGGAATCTGCGCCGAATCGTTTAGTTAGACAGGGTAAGGGTGCTGTACAGAGCTGCAAGCTCAGGCAGGGTAAGAACCTCGGCTCTGGCAGCTGACGTGACACCAGCGGCTTCGCAGGCTGTGTTGATGCTGCTCAGAGTTTCGCCAGCGGCGCGCAGATTGTTGCTCAGGGTCTTCCGCTTTTGGGCGAAACAGGTCCGTAGAAAGCGGGTGAAGGCTGCGGGGTCGGCTACGCCAAGCTCGGCGTAGCGGCTGCGCATCCGCAGGCGCAGAACGGTCGAGTAGACGTCCGGTGGCGGATTGAAGGCCTCAGGTGGCAGGGTAAACAGGGCGGTTGCGGATGCGCTCATCTGGACTGTAACGGAGAGCAGACCGTAGTCGCGGGTGCCGGGCTGAGCGGCTACTCGGTCGGCGACCTCGCGCTGCATCATAACGATGGCAAGTTCGATGACTTCAGCATGGTGAGCAAGATGAAGAAGGATATCTGAAGTGATGTAGTAGGGAAGGTTGCCTATGATGCTGATTTTAGGAGCTGAACCGAGGAGTGAGGCGAGATCAGTGGCCAGAATGTCGGCTTCGAGAATTTTGACATTGGCATGATTACGGAAGCGGAAGCGGAGCTCGGCGGCGAGGGAACGGTCGAGCTCGACGCAGACGAGACGCTGAGCTCGCTCGGCGAGGAGAGCGGTGATGCTGCCGTGGCCTGGACCGATTTCGACGACCGTGGATTGCGAGATGTCGCCGAGGGCGTCGACGATGCGGTGCCGGGCGGTATCGTCGATGAGGAAGTTCTGGCCGAGCTTTGGCTTCTTCTTGGGGCGATTGTCCATCGTCTTTCAGGGTAATGGGTGGGGGACCCCCTCCCCCTGTCAATTCTAAAATCCTGATTCTGTTGGATCGCTTTCCGTCGAATCCGGTTTGCACTGGTTATGCAGCAGCCACTTTTTCCAAGGCCTGTTCGCGGTCGCGGCGGTTGCGGAAGTAGAGGAAAACGGGGTAGCCGGCTGCGATCACGAGAGCGCCGATCGTGGAGTTCACCGGCTGGTCGAGGAAGCTGAAGATGGTGAGTGCGGCAGCAGCGGCGATGAAGAGTGCAGGAATAACCGGGTAGAGCGGGGTGGAGAACGGGCGGGCGCTGGCGGGGATGCCGGCGCGTTTGGCGCGCGCCCGGAAGACGAAGACGGTCGAGGCAGCGAGACCGTAGATGATCCAATCGGCGAAGATAGCGAGCGAAAAGAGTGCCTGGAACCGGCCGAGGGCAAAGATGAGGAGGCTGCTGAGCACTGCCTGCACGACCAGAGAGTTGGCCGGAGTCTGGAAGCGCGGACTGACATGTGCGATGCGCCTGAAGAAGAGGCCGTCGCGGGCGGCGGCGAAGGGGATGCGTGCGCCGGAAAGTGACGAGCCGACGAAGGTGGATGTGATGCTGACGATCATGCCGATCGCAACCAGGGCAGCTCCCCAACCGATGCCGTGAGCGGCGAGCACAAGGCTGACGGCGTGAACGGCTGGGCGGTCGGCGTGGGCGAGCTGGGCGGCGGGCAGGATGTACTGAATAGCCGCATTTGTGAGCATGTAGAGGCCGCCGACGAGGAGCATGCCGCCGGCGAGAGCGATGGGCAAGTTTCGCTGCGGACGCTCGACCTCACCGGCGAGCGGTGCAACGTCGGACCAGCCGTCGTACGCCCAAAGCGCGGCGATAAGGGCGACCATGAAGCCGCCGACGCCGCCTCGCGCTCCGGTTGCAACAGTGGAGAAGTTGGCGACACTGCCGAGCGGGCCGGCGGTGACGAAGCAGACGACGGCGATGACAAGGATGAGGCCGACCTTAAGCCAGGTGAGAGCGAGCTGGACGTTGGCGGCGCGACGGGTACCGACGATGTCGAGGAGGGTGACTGCCCAGAGGGCGGCGAAGGCGACGAGCTGACCCTGACTCAGGCCGAAGAAGGCTTGCCGGTCCAAGAAGGCGAACGCTGGAAACAAGGCGAGGGTGCGAACCAGACCGGCGGCGACGCTGGCGAGCGATGCGGGTTTGGCGATGGTGAACCACGTCCACATTTCAAGGAAGGCGACGCCTTCGCCGTAGGCTTCGCGGAGAAAGGCGTACTCGCCGCCGTAGTCGGGATGCTGGGCTGCGACTTCAGCGTAGGTGAGTGCACCAAATAGCGAGAGCAGGCCGCCGACGATCCAAACGGCGTAGACCATCTTTGAGCTGCCAACGGCGGCAACCATCTCGCGGGGAACGAGAAAGATGCCGGAGCCGATGATGATGCCGACGACGATGGAGGTTGCGTGGGAGACGTTGAGGACGCGCGGAAGCTCGTGCTTGCCGTCAGTGGCGAGAGATTGCATGGATTTCTGCAGCGTAGCACGCATCGACGCAATGAACGCCTTCTAACAGGTTAAGGTCACCGTGGCATCCGATCCTATACGTTTGCCCTAGTTGCACCAGTCTTGCAGCCGGATCGACTATTCGTCGTCTCTGGGAAAGAAGGACGAGGGGATTAGATATATCGAGCCGAGTGGCATGTCTTGAAAGGCTGGGAAACTTGCGTGGATTCCGTTAGGCAAAATCCTCAAGAGGTCGTATGAGGTGCCTACCGCAAAGGTCTTACTTTCGAAGCCAGCTTTGTAGACTACACAGTCAATGATGCCAGCAGCAAAGAACTCGTTATAGAAAGCTTCTGCAGACTTCCTGATATCTGAAGTTGTAGCCATGAAGCTTTCATTGATCTCGAATATTTCACCTGGGTAGACTACATGTCCCATGCTGGACATTGACTTCGCTTGATCACAAAATCGGCGTCTCTCTACGATAGGATGTGGTTTCGATCTGTCTTGTATATAGAATTCTGGAACCACACTTACACCAACAGCTGGGCTGTGTCCGATGTTGGTGATGGTGTAATGAACAGTAATCTTTGCCCCTTCTTTGTCATAAGTCAGAGCACTCGCAAGCTCAGCCTTTACGAGCAGCCATGGACGTTCCGACAATTCGAGGGCACGCCTCTCGGTTTCAGCGGAGTCCCGGGCCGCAGTCGCGGCAACGCTAGCGGCTTGAGCTTGAACTAACGCTTGCGCGGCAATTTCCTTCGTTCTGTCAGCAACGTCTTTTGTATGATCCGCCTCTTGCTTCATTTGGTATGCCAAATCTGAAGTGTAATCAGCCTGTTTTTTCATTTCATTTGATAGGACCTTAGTACGCTCTGCTTGTGTCTTGGCTTCCAACGCGAGATCGTGTGTATCCTTTCCTCCTTCATGCATCTCGTACCACTGGAGACAAACAAAGGCTGCTGCAAGTAGTGAAAGCAAAACGGCAGCTCTCGACCAACGAAGTGTTGAGCGTTCAAAGCTACTCATCTTTCGAAACACGCCCTATAGCTCCTTCGCTCGTTCCAAGTCAGTTCTAGACGTAAGCTCAAGTTGGACTGTATAGACGATTCGCCACCTTGTCAGGAAGGTGTCGGGGCCATGCGCCTAGATGTAGCCCTTCTTCCTGGGCCAGAGAGAGGAGAGCGTTCCGGATTTCAGGCCGTGAAGCAGCCAGATGCCGGTGCGGCGTTCGTAGGGCATGGCGTAGGGCGTGCCGATGCTGCCGACGCGCTGGACGGTGTTGAAGAGGGTCCGGAGGTGTTCGCTTGTGGTGTCCTCGACGAGGATGACGACCTGGCCGGAGCCTGGGTGGCCGGTGGCGTCGGGCGGTGTTCCCCAAAGCCAGTAGGTGTTGTGGCCGCTTCCGACCGCGGGCAGGTTGCGGCCAAGGAATTGGAGGGCGCCGGCTTCGCCGTAGTTGTTGGCGAGGATGACGGCCTGGGCGCGGTCCTGCGAGGAGAGGCCGTCGACGACGTGTTGGACCTGGTCGGTTTCTTCCTGCCATCCGAAACGATCGGCATAGAAGGCGGGGAGCAGGCCGGAGCCGTACTTTTCGCTATTGGTGCTGGGCAGGTGGAGGGCGTGCTGGTAGCTGATGAAGGTGGTGGGGCGAAGAACGGGCTCCGCCAGGGGGAAGACGAGGGCACAGCAGAGGATGGCGGTGGCGAAGGCGACCGGAAAGGCGACGGTGCGGTTTTGCAGGACGCGGTCGCGCCTGGCGAAAAAGGTCTCCCAACCGATGCCGCCGACGGCCATCAGCGCCGGGTAAATGGGAGTGACGTAGTAGTCCTTTGCGCCGAGCGCGATCATGGCGGAGAGGAAGAGGACGAAGGTGAGGCCGATCCAGCGGAGCTCCCGCTTGCGCAGGGAGCGGACAAGGCCGGGGAGCCAAACGAAGGCGGTCCATGGGCCGAGGGTGAAAACCTGGTTGGCGAGAAATGCGAGTGGTGCGAGGTGGACGTTTTTGTTCTGCACGCGGCCGTTGTGCAGGAACTCGAGCGTGGGCCAATGGTTGTGGAGCTGCCAGAAGAGATTGGGTGAAGCGATGAGAGCAAGGAGAGCGATGCTGTAGGCTGCCTGGCGGGTGAGGAGGAGGCGGTATTGCTCTTGACCGTAGAGACGAATGAGGAGCAGACCCGCGCCGAGGGCGAGGAGGAAGAAAGCCATGGAGGGCTTGTTGAGGAGGCCGATGCCGGCGGAGATGCCGAAGACGGTCCACCACGTCCAGCCTGTTCGCGGGCTACTGGTGGTTTTGGCGATCTGGACGATGGCGAGGAAGCAGGGGAGCCAGAAGGCGGATTCCCAGGAGTTCATGGAGAGATAGCCGTCCTGGCCGAGGTACATGGGAGTGGTGAGGACGGCGAGCATGGCCAGTGCTTGCGCGGGCCGGCGGCCGCCGAGGGACCAGGCTAGGATGCCGGTGAGTGCGACCCTTAATGCGCCGCCGACGCTGGAAAGGAAGCGGAGGCCGGCGAGGGAGTGGCCGAAGAGGAGTTCGGAGGCGCGGGCCTGGAGCGCGACGATGGGACCATGGTCGACGTAACCTGAGGCAAGATGGCGTCCGCAGGCGATGTAGTAGAACTCGTCGCGGAAGTAGCCGTAGCCGATGTGGCTTTGCCAGAGACTCGCGGCGAGGTGGATGCCCAATTTGAGCACGGCAAAGAGCAGGGCGAGGTGGATTGCCGGGCGGAGTGGGTTGGAGTGAACGGTGGTGGTCTGGCTGGCCATGGATGTGTGGAGGATACGGGGTCGCGAAGGTTTTGGTTCAGGAAACGCGATCGAACGGAATGACGAGTGTGCGGCCGAGAGCCTAGTGGGTGACGAGGGCTGCGGCGTAAGCGGCCCGAGCGATGTTCGCAATGACGGCTTCGCGGGTGGGTTCGTCGGAGCGGGCGTCTGTGACGAAGACGGCAATGGCGAGGTGGCGGCCGTCGGGGAGGGTAATGAGGCCGATGTCGTTGGTGGCTTCTGCGACGCCGTTGTGAACGCCGCTGGTGCCGGTTTTGTGGGCGAGCGGGGTGCCTACGGGAAGGCCGGCGCGTAGGCGGTGTAGGCCGGTTTTGGAGTCGGTCATGATCTGAAGGAGGAAGGCGTTGGCTGCCGGCTTGAGCGGAGGTTTTGTGACGAGGATCTGCAGGAGTTGGGCGGCGGCGGAGGGCTGGATCCAGTTGCTGTACTGGGCTTTGAGGTCTTTGTCCATCTCCTGCTCGCCGGTTTGCAGCTGAAAAGCGCTGGTGCCAAGGAGTGAGCGGATGTAGGCCTGAACGACGGCGGGGCCGCCGACGATGCGCTGGAGGACGTCGGTGGCAGCATTGTCGCTTTGACCGACGGAGAGGGTTAAGAGCTCGCGGAGAGGCACGTCGACGTTGGCTTCGGGGTACTTGTCCTGGAGAGGGCTAAAGGTTTTTGGGATGAGGTCTTCGGGGAGAAAGCGGATAGGGGTGTCAAGGAGCTGGCCAAGGGGTGTGGTGGGGTCCTGGTGGGGGAAGAGCTTACCGGTTTCTGCGAGGTGAAGAACGGTTAGGCCGAGCGGGAACTTGAACATGGACTGCATGGGTGAGTGATTTTGGGCGTGGAGGTCGCAGTTGAGAGTGGTGCCGGGGAGAAAGCAGGCGACGGAGACAGTTCCCTGGGCTGCTTGCGCAATGGTGGCGACCTGTTGTTGGAGGGCGGTTTGGGCGGGGAGTGTAGTGCTGAGCAGGAGCGTGGCAATGGCAAGAAGGCGCATGTGTTCACGGTAGTCGCCACGGAGATGAAGGAGGGAGTGGCTCTGCGGTTGCGCGCGGAATGTTTGTAGGTGGTGCTAGTGTGTGGAGGCTGGGGTGCATCACAACTGGCGACGCAGTATGGGGGACGGAACGATGGATTGGACGCCAGGTGGGATGAGCAGCGACGTGGAAGATCGCCGGGGGGACTCCGGCGGTGGCGGCGGAATGCTGCCGTTTGGCGGGGGCGGCCTAGGGATTGTGGGCGTGATTGTGCTGGTGGTTCTGAGCCTGGTGACGGGGCGGAATTTTCTGGGTGGGCTGACGGGTGGGTCGTCTGCGACGGACGACGGGTCAGGGCAGCACTATCAGGGGGAGCAGGCACAACAGAGCGGCGGTCCGGTGCAGGAGAGTGCGTCGGAGCACCGGGACGCGCAGCTGGTGAGCTACGTTTTGGATGATGTGCAGAAGATGTGGACGACAGTGCTGCCGGAGCAGACGGGAAAGAACTATCGGCATGCAAAGCTGGTGCTGTTTCGTGGGCAGACGCAGAGCGGGTGCGGCACGGCGCAGGAGGCTACGGGGCCGTTTTACTGTCCTGAGGACGAGCGGGTTTATATCGACCTGGATTTTTGGGATGAGTTGAAAAAGCTGGGCGGGAACAGCGCTGATTTTGCGCAGGGATATGTGATTGCCCATGAGCTGGGACACCATGTGCAAGACATTCTGGGAATCGAACAGAAGGCGACGCAGATGATGCAGGATCGGTCGCAGCGGAGCCGAGCTTCGGTCGAGTTAGAGTTGCAGGCCGATTGTTTTGCGGGAGTGTGGGGCAAGTCGCAGCAAGATCGGCATCTGTTGAACCCGGCCGACGTGCAGAGTGCGCTGGCCAATGCGGCAGCCGTGGGTGACGACCATATTCAGAGAATGCAACGAGGCACGGTGAGTCCGGAGACGTTTACCCACGGCTCGAGTGCGGAGCGGCAGGGTTGGTTCAATCGTGGGCTGGCGACGGGTGACGTCAAAGCCTGTAAGACGTTCGATGTGGGGCCGGACGGGTACCAGCAGTAGCGCCAGGCCATGTTTCAGCAGTGGACATGGGACACATGAGGAGCGGGGTCGGCCAACGGGTCGACCCCCTTGCTATTGCAGGATGCGTAGAGCGGCCTCGGCGCTTGGGGTTGCGGTTTCGCTGTCGAAGTAGGCGCGGATGGTCTTGGCGGTTTTAGCGTTGACGACGGAGGTGAGGGCGTCAATGGAGGCCGTCTGGATCCCGCGGACAGAGCCGAAGTGGGTGATGAGGCGCTTGCGTGTGGTGTCGCCGACGCCGGGGATGCTGAGGAGCTCGGAGTCGCGGTCGCGCATTTCGCGACGCTTGCGATGGTAGGTGATTGCGAACCGGTGGGATTCGTCGCGGATGCGCTGGACGAGATGGAGGACGGGGGAGCGGCGGTCGAGGACGACGGGGTCGTCTTCCTGGCCATGGACGTAGATGACCTCTTCCTTCTTCGCGATAGACGCGAGCGGCTGAAGGGTGACACCGATCTCTTCAAGCGCGGCAGCTGCGCTGGCGAGTTGGCCCAGACCGCCATCGATGAGGATGAGGGAGGGGAAGGGTATTTTTTCGTTCTGTAGCTTTACGTAGCGACGATGGATGATCTCGCGCATGGAGGCGAAATCGTCGTTGCCATCGACCGTTTTGATCTTGTATTTGCGGTAGTCGGCCTTCTTCATCTCGCCGTTTTCCCAGACGACCATGCTGGCGACGGACTCTGCGCCGGAGATGTGGGAGATGTCAAAGCACTCGATGCGGGTGGGTGTTTCGGGCAGGTTAAGTGCGTCCTGCAGGGCGTTGCTGATGGCATTTTTGTTGGGTGCCAGGGTGCGGAAGCGGGTATCGTAGCTGTGCTTCGCGTTCTGGCCGACGAGGTCGACGAGGGAGCGTTTGTCGCCGCGCTGGGGCGCGAGGATCTCTACCTTGCGCTTGCCCTGGGTGGAGAGCAGGGCTGCAAGGGCGGCGCGGTCGGGGAAGTCCAGTGGGACGTAGATGGTGCGGGGGACGTACGGCTGGTCGAGATAGAGCTGCTTGAGGAAGGCCGAGAAGAAGGCAGCGGGGGAGAAGTCCTGCTGCGGCAGCGCGTTGATCTGGTCCCGCAGGTTGACCCGGCGCACCCAGACGCACGCGGACAGCTCGTGCCGGCCGGGCG
>CAHJWI010000022.1 GCA_903642225.1 Acidobacteriaceae bacterium
GCTGGCCGTAGGCGAGATCCCCGACCCGGTGGCGGGTGCGGGCGAGGTCCGGATTCGGGTGTGGCGGCTTCGGGGGGTCCATCCGGGTGATACCACGAAGCGTGGGGACGTCTTTGGGCTGAGCATGGCCTTTGCACGGATTCCTCCGCATAGCGACGGAGCGGGCGTGATTTACGCAGTGAATGATGGAGTGTCACCGTAGCTGGTAAGCAAGCGGGGGTGGTGCTTTGGAGCGCAGCCGTACCGAGCGTTTGGGACGGCAGCGGAGTCCATGGTGGTGCCGGGCGGACCTGTGGCAATGACACCGGAGGGGGTTCGTTTGAGCAGGGGCGTGCCTTGGGATTGTCGGATCATCCCGAACGGCCGGGGCGGGTTCTTGTGACGATCAGCGTTGATCGCGGCGAGGCAGAAATGTTTCAAAGAGGGACGAGGCTTAGGCGGATCTGCGCGGCCAAAGGTGAACAACCTGCGCGCCGAATTGGGCGATCGCGTGCAGAATGGAGCGGTGCGGCTGGATCTGATCTGCATCTACCTGGAAGCTTTGCGTGGCGGGATGTTCGGGTGCCTTGCAGCGAATGACCTTCAGTTCAAGCGGTGTTGTGTCACGTAACGGCGTTTCGATTCGTGCGTCGGTGAGTGCGCGGTATGTCGCGATTGTTAAAAATTCAGAGGGCTGAAGAGCGACACGAACGGCATGGGCACGGTCAAACCTGGCCATCCAGTGACCGCTGGAGTCGGTATACAAGAGCTGATTGCCGACCGCGACAGCGGCACCTGCAACGGGGTTGCTGCCGTCGAGCACAGTGCCTTGCAGCCGGTACTTTGGCATGGATACTTGCAGCCGAGGACCGTTAGAGGAGGTGGTGTCGCCTGCACTTTCGAAGTCGTTGACGCTACCTTCCCAGACGGAGGGAATGCCCGTGGCGCTGACGCGGGCGAGGCCAACGTCGGCATTGTGCACGTGCATGCGAAGTGCAACGGTAAGCACGCGGCGAAAGCCCGCCTGGGTGCCGAAGGGGATGTACGTCTCACCGTGGGAGAAGCTGAGGGAACCCCAGTTACCGTCGATTGTGCCTCCGACGTCTGCATGGGGTGCACCGCTGCCCAGTTGCATGCCGGTTCGCAGGCGCAGGTGGCGCACCACATCGCGGTCCGCGTCCAGTTGCAGGGTACTGGTGGTGCCTTGCAGATCGACGCGGCGTAAGACCATGGCCTGCGCGCCTGTTAGCCTGCGACGCCAGCTTCCAATCCAAACCAGGGAGTGGTCGTGCGCACTGCCGGTGCTGGAGCCAAGCAGGCGCACGCCGGCTCGGAAGTCGCCCAGGTATGCCGTCGCACCGGCTTCAAGCAGGGTGGAGCGTGCGCCGATGGTGGAGGGGGCGGGGCTGCTCGGCAGGTCGGTGGTGCCGGTGGCATACTCGTGGCGCGCCACGTCGACTGTGAGCCATTGCCGCAGGCGTTCGGACGCGGAGAGGTTGAGGCCGATGCGCTCGAGCTGCGAGATCTGAAAGCTGTTTTGTGGTTGCAGCTGCAGGTGGCCGCTGGTGCTGGATGCGTCGATGCGCCAGGTTTGCGCGACATGTTGGAAGCTGGCGCGCAGTACGGGTTTGCCGGCGCACTTGCCGGCGCTGAAGGCCAGCAGAGTCCGCGGGTGAAGGCGGACCTGGGCCGAAGCAATCATGGCGTGCTGCTCACCATGGACCAGGAGGGTATGCCAGAGGACGCTGCCGGTGCGCACCGTGGAACTGGAGAGCAGCATCGGTTTTTCAGCAGAAACACCGGAGAAAAAGGCGTTGCCGTAGTTGACGCCACTGCGGCCCGCAAAGACGGCAATATTGCGGTCGGGGGAGCCGACTTGCAGCAGGGCACCGGTGGCGTAGACGCCGCGGTCGTTGCCGTCCAGGTCTGAGGGCAAGGCGAGTGAGGGATGGCTGTCGCCCAGGGTCAGGTGTACCGGACCGGAGGTCACCTCTCGGCTGAGACCGAGGTGCATGCCCTGCGCGGCACCCAGGCTTACGCGGCTTGTGGCGTTGTCGTCGTAATGGGTCAGGCTGGCGCCTTCCGTCCCGCTGATGGAACTGCCGAAACCGGACAGTTGCATCACCTGTGCGGGCAGCCACGGCGCAATGCCGAGCGGCAGCACAGCAAGCAGGAAGGAGAGGCGCCGCAACTTCATGGCAGTGCCTGTTCCACCGTGAACTTTTCAAGATGCGCCCGCACCGCATCGGCCTTTTCGCCTTTGGGCAGGTCAAGAGAGAAGGCACGCACGCCGCCGGGCAACAGAGGAAAGCCGCCACCTGCCGATCGGTTCCTGCCATGCGACACGACGTCAAGCTCGTGCACACGCACCACATTGGCGCCGTCGTTGTGCAGCATGCCGCGGATCTGTGCGCCGTTCGTTTCCAGGCCGGTGAAGTGGACTTCGTGCGCGGAAACGGGTTGACGTGCAAGCAGGTAGACGGTGTGGGGCAGGCTGAGCTGCACGTTGAGGCCATTGCGCTTGGGCAAGCCGGAGAAGTTGGCATACACCGAAAACCACGCAGGGTAGTGGTCGGCGCTGGCCTTGTAATAGACCGTGCGCTGCTGGCGCGGCGGAACACGCAGGCTCGTCTGGCTGAGTTCCAGGTGGATGTCTTTGCTCAGAGGGGTGAAGACGGCATTGCTGTCGGCATCGACTGCAAAGCTATGTGTGTCGATGGTGACGAAGAGCGGCGTGAGCCCGTCGTTGGTGACAAGGAAGCTGCCTTCTGCCGCCGCCGTGTACTGCACGACGGAGGGACTGACACCCTGAGCGCTCCCGGTCGCAACAGAGAGAAGTAGAAGCATGGCCGCGAGGAAAGACATGCGTGCGAAGACTGCCGCGCACGTCCATCGCGTTGCGGCTGTAGACGCAAGCCGGGTGAGAAGAACCTTGCTCATATGGCCTGCGCCTGGAAGTGCAGCGTTCCGGTGTAGGTGTCCGCCATCAACGACGAGCTGGGCGTGATGGTGAGCGTGATTGAGTCCGTGCGGGTTGTGACCGCATTGGCGGCGGAGATGAGAACGGAATAGACCGTGGCGGACGTGGACCCCGAGGTGAAGGGGCTCGCGCTGGTGAACGATTGTGCAGCGCCACCGTTGACGCTTGCGGAGACGGCAGACGTTGGAACCAGCTGGCCGCTAAGGGTGCCGGTCATGGCGGCGGACGCACTGTCGAAGAAGGCGTACATCTTGACGGTCTGGCCAACTCCAAGATTCCATGCGCTGATCACGGAGATGGCCTGCGCAAGAGGCGCCGTGTTGGCGGTGCCGGCCGTGATAACACCGAAGGCTACGGTGGGCACGGCGATGGTTGTTGTGAGTCCATTGGCGATGATGGCCGTGAGGGCGACATCGACCTTGGTGGACGTGTATGTGGTTGCCTGTGCGTTTACGAGGCACGAGATGGTGAACAGGCAAAGTACGAGGGGGCGAAGCGTACGGGACATAGGGCTGCTCCGGGTGGGACGTCTGACGGGCTGTCCTACTTATCGACCCCGATTCGCGTTCCATGAGAGGTCGCTTCGCCAACTTTGCCCGAGACGCGTGCACGAGGGTTTTGCATGTAGCTTGTCAGGGTTTCGACGCCTGTGCACTGTCTTTATGTGCTTTGCGGCAGGCGGAGGCAGAACCGCCGGTGCCTGCACATCGGGAGAAGCCAGCCTTGAGGGCAGCGGTCCAGGTAGCTAGCGTAGGTTGCTTTTGGCTCTGGTGGGTAGGGTAAAGAGGAAGCTGGCGCCGGTGCCTGGTTCGCTTTCGGCCCAGATGCGGCCGCCATGCTGCGAGACGATGGAGCGGCAGATGGCGAGGCCAAGGCCGGTACCGCCCATGGCGCGAGAGTCCGAAGCGTCCACCTGCTGGAAGCGGCCGAAAATGTGCTCGAGTTTATCCGGGGGGATGCCGCGGCCGGTGTCGTGGACCTCGAGCTGCGCTTCCGAGTCGCTGATGCGCCGGGTGGACAGGGTGATGACTCCGCCTGCGGGCGTAAATTTGAGGGCGTTGGAGATGAGGTTGGTGACGGTTTGGAGGATGCGGTCACCGTCGGCCCAGACGATGAGCCGCTCGAACTCGAAGTCGAAATCGATGTGTGCCTTTGCGGCCGAGGCACCGAGGAGTTCGGCGGCGTGACGCATAAGGGTGTGCGCTTCCACGTTGCTGTAGTGCAGCTCGGCCTTGCCGCTTCCGATGCGTTCGAGCTCAAGGATGTCGTTGACAAGCGAGACGAGACGGTCCGTGTTGCCGATGGCGATGGAGAGCATCTGCTGCTGCTTGTCAGGCCGGTTGACAAGTGCACCGGACGCGATGAGGCCGAGGGATGCGCGCATGCTGGTGAGCGGTGTACGCAGTTCGTGCGAGACGGTGGAGACGAACTCGTCCTTCATGCGGTCGAGCGCGGCGCGTTCCGTGGTGTCGGTAAAGGCGACGACGATGCCGGTGGCCTGCCCCTCGCGGAAGATGGGGCAGGCGATGTAGTCGACGGGGAAGCTGGTGTTGTCCTTGCGCCAGAAGACCTCTGTGGAGACGCGGACGGGCTGGCCGGTCCGGGAAGAGTCGATGATGGGGCACTGGTGATTGGGGTAGGGCCGGCCGTCGGGGTAGCTATGGTGGGCGAGTGCGTGTATGTTCCTGCCGAGGATGCGGCTTTCGATCTCAGCTCTTGTGTAACCGAGCATTTGCGCGGCTGCGGGGTTGCAGACGGTGCAGATTCCGTCGAGGTCAAGGCCGAAGATGCCATCGCCGACGGAATCGAGAATGGAATTGCTTTGTTGTGTAAGGCGGAGGAGGCGATCTTCAGCGATGACCTTTTCGGTGATATCAACACCGAAGCACAGGGCATAGCGCTCGCCGTTGGTGGAGGCAAGCAGGCGGTTGCGGTAGGCGAGGATGTGGGTGGGGCCGTCGCGGTGGGTAAGCTCGAATGTACCCTGGGCTTCGCCGGTGCGCACCAGCTTGTTCAGGTACTCGGTGAAAACGCCGTGGTTGCTGGTGGTCATGAAGTCGGTAAGGCTGTGGCCGACCATCTGGTGCACGTTGTAGCCGAGGTTCTCTGCGCCGTAGCTGTTGAGGGAGAGCAGCCTGCCATCGAGCGAGTGGGTGAAGACGGCTCCGAGTGAGCCTTCGATGAGGTGCCGGTAGCGGGACTCCGACTCGCGCAGAGTGCCTTCCGCTTCACGCTGCAGGGTGATGTCGATGCCGGTGGCGATGATGAAGGCGACATCCTTGTGGCCGTCGGTGAGGGCTGTGGCGGTCCACTGGATGAGGCGGTTGGATTTTTCGCGGGTCACCCAGCGGTCTTCATACTCATACGGGAACTTGCCGCTGCGCATGCGTGCGAAGCTTTGCTGCGATTTGACGCGGTCTTCGGGCGGTACGAGGGTGTCCCAGATGGTGTGCCCGACCACTTCTTCCACGGAACGGCCGGAGATGGTTTCGCAGATGCGATTGAAACGGACGACGCGGCCCGCGGTGTCGTAAACGATGACAAGAGCGCCGATGGTGTCCAGGACGGCGGAGACGAAGTTGCGTTCGACGGTGAGAGCAGCTTCAACGCGTACGCGGGTGCGTGCCTCCTGTTCGTTGAGGCGGGTGTGCAGGCTGAGTTCAAGCCGCGTGATGACGGCGCGGGCGAGGGTGCGGAGGGTGTTGCCCTCAAGCTCGTTGAGCACACGCGCTTCCGTGGCGTAGACACAAAGGCAACCGACGGCGATGCCGTCTGCCCCGATGAGCGGTGCGCCGGCATAGAACTGGAAGGTGCGATCACCGACGACGATGCCTTTTTCCTTATACTCAGCGTCTTCGGACGCGTCGGGGATGGTGAAGAGCTCGGTACCGCGGACAGTTTCGTCGCAGGGCGATTGTGACCGCGGCATGTCGCGGCTGGTAATGCCGACGCGGGATTTGAACCAGATGACATCGCCGCGCACAAAGGTGATGGCGGCTGCATCGGCCTCGCACACCTGGGCCGTCAGCAGGGTGAGCTCGTCCAGGCCGAAGTCGCTCGCGTTGTCGAGGCTTTCAAGCGTTTCCAGGACCCGCGGACGTGGGATCTCCCGGTGCGGTGCGAAAGGCATGAGAGCCGCCGGCACGGAGACGCGCGATGCGCCGATCGGCGTGGACGGGGTGATGGTGCGGGTCGACATGCACTTTCCTTTCCGGCACTCGCGCCGACTCTTAGAACTTTGGTTCTTCGGCGCTGGCGTCCAGCGCTACCTTCCACTTGCCGTCGGCCTGCCTCTTCCAGACGGTGATGTAACGTCCGCCCAGAACCGTCGGATTGCCGCCTGCGGGGTGGTATGTCGTGGCATCGTAATGACCCCAGGTAAATCCCATGTCGCCGCTATCGCTCATTTTGCCGCCCATGGGTGTCCATTGGAGTTTGTACTCTTCGGGCTTCCAGCGGGCGTGGTCCATGATGCCGGTCTTGTTGAGCACGGGTGCCTTGCCGTTGCTGAGCGTGACGGCATCGTCGGCGAACCAACTGGCAAAGGCGGCGCCTCCACCCTTTTCGACGGATTGGCTGAACTGGCCATCGAGGGTGAGCAACTGCAGCACCTGAGGAGAGAAAGTGGGAAGAGGGCCTTGATCGGGGATGCGCGTGGGTGCATTCGGCGGAAGGAAGCTGCCGGTGGCCGGTGTAAGAGCGCCCGGTGGTGGCGTGAGACCGACCTGTGCCTGCGCGTGGCCGGTGTGGTGTAACGCGGCAAACGTGGCAAGGGCTAAGATGGGGATTCGCATCCGTAAATACACTGCTATCACGCTACTTACCCAGGGTGTGTCTGTGATGAGTGTGTACCGAAACTGTTGCAGTGGCAACTGCCGAAACCAAGCCAGATGTACCAAGAAGGGACCGCGCCGCACATGGTGAACGATTGGTGGCGTCGAGTTTTACCTGTCGCATGCTTGTTGGTGTACGGCGCGGGTGTTGCGCTGTTGTTTGCCGGGAAGCATGCTTTGCAGGTTGCCGCGGCGGGGCTGTGCGTGCGGCTGCTGGGCGACGGGCTGCTCCTGCTGTGGGTGGGCTTGCGCTGGAGGAGCCTGACGGGGCTGATCCTGGTGGGAATGCTGGTGGGCGTGCATGTGGGGATCGATGCGCCGGCGTTGGCCGTGAACCTGCATTTTTTGAGTGATATCTTTTTGCGGCTGGTGAAAACAATTGTGGCACCGCTGATCCTGGTGACCCTGATCAGCGGGATAGCCGGGCATGGCGACCTGAGGAGCGTGGGGCGCATGGGATGGAAGAGCCTCTTGTACTTTGAGGTGCTGACGACGGTGGCTCTGGTGCTGGGACTGGCGGCGGCCAACCTGGCGCATGCCGGGGATGGGCTGGTTTTGCCGCCGGACCTGCGGGGAGATTTAGGAGCGACCGCTCCGCTGCACTGGCAGCAGTTCCTGGTGCAGGTGTTTCCGGAGAACCTGGCAAAGAGCATTGCCGAGGGGCAGGTGCTGCAGGTGGCGGTGTTCGCGGTCATCTTTGGGCTTGGACTTGCAATGGTTTCCAGGGAGAAGGCCACACCGCTGCTGCGGCTGACGGAGAGCATGACCGAGGTGATGTTTCGGTTTACCAACCTCGTGATGTATCTGGCACCGGCGGCGGTGCTGGCGGCCATTGCATATACCGTTGCGCGGCTGGGGCCGGGTGTGCTCCTTCACCTGGGCAAGCTGCTGGGCGCGTTTTACGTGGCGGCGGCGGTGTTTGTGGGTGGTGTGCTTGTACCTGTGGCTCTGCTGGCGAAGGTACCCTTGCGCCGGTTTGCCCAGCATGTGAGCGGGCCGGCGGCGATTGCATTTGCGACGGCGGCAAGTGAGGCCGCTCTGCCGCGCGCGATGGAGGAGATGGAGGAGTTTGGGGTGCCGCGCAGGGTGTTGGCGTTTGTGATTCCTGCGGGATATTCCTTCAACCTGGATGGGTCGACCTTGTACCTGGCGATGGCGATGGTATTTGTGGCGCAGGTGGCGAAGGTGCAGCTTGGTTTCGGGCAGCAGGCCGTGATGCTGGGCACGCTGATGCTGGCTTCAAAAGGTGTGGCGGGTGTGCCGCGGGCGGTGCTGGTGGTGATGCTTGCGACGGCTTCGACACTGCATCTGCCAAGTGAGCCGATCCTTGTGCTGCTGGGGGTGGATGCACTAATGGACATGGGACGGACGGCAATTAACGTGATTGGCAATTGCCTGGCGAGCGCGGTGGTGGCACGGTGGGAGGGCGTGTTTGGGGAGGAGATACCCTCAGCGGCGGTGCTGGCCGAGGATGCGCTGCCTTGAATGTTGGGCGGTGCAGGACTGCATGCGTCCAATGCTTCATCGGTGATAACGGGGTTTGATGCGGTACAGTGTGGCGCGGCGGTAGGGCAGGTTTGTGCGGAAGCAAGGCGTCCTGAAGACTAGAATGGGATGCTGAACAAGCGAGGGGATTCGCGGCTGCCGATGAGTGAGTTTCTGAAGACGATCACGGGTCCGGCGGATGTAAAGAAGCTGTCGGTGCCGCAGTTGGTGGAACTGGCGGCGGAGATTCGCGAGCGGCTGATCACGTCTGTGGCGAAGACTGGTGGGCATATCGGGCCGAACCTGGGCGTGGTGGAGTTGACCATCGCCATGCATTACGTGTTCGACACGCCGACGGACTCGTTTGTGTTCGACGTGAGCCACCAGGCGTATGTGCACAAGCTGCTGACGGGGCGGGCGGACAGGTTTGACACAATCCGGCAGCCGGGTGGGCTGAACGGCTTTATGCTGCGCACCGAAAGCGAGCACGACAGCTTTGGCGCGGGGCACGCAGGCACAGCGCTGAGCGCGGCGCTGGGCATGGCGGTGGCGCGGGACCGGAGCGGTGGGAATGAGCACATTGTTGCGCTGGCCGGGGACGCGGCGTTTACGTGCGGAATTTCGTATGAAGCGTTAAATAACATTGCGTCTCAGACCAAGCGGCTGATCGTGGTGCTGAACGATAACGCGTGGTCGATCGACAAAAATGTAGGAGCGATTGCTGCGTACTTCCACAAAGTGGTGACGCACCCGAGCTTTCGGTATTTGCATGAGCGGGCGAGCGGATTGGTGAGCCGGTTTGGCGGCAAGGCGGCAAAGCACGTGCAGCGCAAGGCGCAGGAGAGTGTGAAGGGGCTGCTGGGACCCAGCATGTTGTTTGAGGAGTTTGGGCTGGACTACTACGGGCCGCTGGATGGGCATGACCTGCCGCTGCTGGTGAATACGTTTCAGTTTTTGAAGACGCAGAACCGGCCCGTGATCCTGCACGCCATTACGCAAAAGGGGCGCGGGTTCCAGCCGTCCCTGGATAACCAGAAGAAGTTTCATGGGCTGGGGCCGTATAACCCGGATACAGGTGAGACGACGGCGGTGGGGCAAAAGACGTACTCCGAGGTCTTTGCCGAGACTCTGGTAAAGCTGGCCGACAAAGATCCCAAGGTGGTGGCAATTACGGCGGCGATGCCGAACGGGACGGCGCTTGATTTGTACAGGCCGCACCACCCTGAGCGGTACTTCGACGTGGGCATCGCCGAGGAGCACGCGGTGATTTTTGCGGCGGGGATGGCGACGAAGGGGTACAAACCGTTTTGTGCGATCTACTCGACGTTTTTGCAGCGTGCGTTCGACCCGATTGTGCACGACGTTGCACTGCAGAATCTGCAGGTTTGTTTCTGCATGGATCGCGGTGGATTGAGTGGCGATGACGGGCCGACGCACCATGGATTGTTCGATATTTCATATCTGCGGAGTGTGCCAAATCTGATTCACATGGTGCCGGCGAACGAGGACGAGCTGGCGGACATGATGCAGACTGCGCTGGAGTTCAGCGGGCCGAGCGCGATTCGGTATCCGCGGGGGGTGGGGCCGGGTGTTGTGGTGAAGGCTGCGCCGGTGGCGTTGGAGATCGGGAAGGCGGAGGTGCTGCGCGAGGGGTCGGATGTGGCGATCTTCGGGCTGGGAGCGTTGCTGCCGCTGGCTGTCCAGATGGCCGCGAAGTTGGAGGCCGAGGGTTTGAGCGTAGCGGTGGTGAATCCTCGGTTTGTGAAGCCGATGGATGGTGCTGTTGTGGAGCGGTTGGGGCGTTCCTGTGGGCTGGTGGTGACGTTTGAGGATCATGTGCTGGCGGGTGGGTTTGGGTCGGCGGTGATGGAGACGCTGAACGCCGCGGGGCTGAGCACGCCTGTGGTGCGCATCGGTTGGCCGGATGAGTTCATTGAGCATGGGCGGGTGGATGCGCTGCGGGAGAAGTACGGTGTCACCGTGGAGCGGGCCATGGAGATGGCGGAGCCATTTGTAAGCGCGATGGTGCGGGAGCGGCTGGCGGCGGTGTAGTGGCTGCTGTGTACGAGCGGGGCACTGATCGTTAAGGAGTCACGCTACTCCTCGTGGTGAATGAAGACCACTTGCGCGTTCCCATTTTTAAGTTGAAGAACTGCTGTACCGCCAAACGCTTTGCCGTGAAAAGTTCCGATAACTGTCCAGACATCGCCTTTGAGCTCAGCCCGTAATGGCAGTTCTTTCTCGATGAGCTTGTCCCCAAAGACATGACGCAAAATCGGTTCGGCTATGAGGAGACAGGTCTTTTCGTCTCCGACTACCCCGTTCTTGGGTCTCAGGCTCCTCTGCATGCGCACCCATTCTCTTACCGCTGAGAACTCACCCTGGGCTGACATGGACTGAAACGGCAGCAGCATGGCCAATGCCGCTACGGCAAGTTTCACCAGAATGATTTTCATAGCTAGCGGCTGGCGAGTGGAATGTAAGGTGCGGGGAAGGCTGGACCGGTGTAGTCGGCGCGGGGGCGGATGAGGCGGTTGTTGTCGTGCTGTTCGATGACGTGGGCGGCCCAGCCGGCGATGCGGCTGACGGCGAAGATGGGCGTGAAGAGGTCGGGCGTGATGCCGAGCGTCGTATAGGTGCTGGCGGAGTAGAAATCCACGTTGGCGTTGAGCTTCTTCTCGGCCTTGATGAAGTCCTCGATGGCTTTGGACATGGTGAAGAACTTTGTGTTGCCGGCGGCGCGGCCGAGTTCTTCGCTCATGCGGCGCAGGTGGGTGGCGCGGGGATCTTCTGTTTTGTAGACGCGGTGGCCGAAGCCTGAGACCTTTTCCTTGCGGGCGAGCATGCCGCGGACGTGTTCGACAGGATCGGTGTTGGATTTCTCGATGGCGTCGAGCATGTGGCTTACTGCTTCGTTGGCGCCGCCATGGAGCGGGCCTTTGAGGGCGCCGATGGCACCGGTCATAGCGGAGTGGACGTCGGACAGGGTCGCAGCGATGACGCGGGCGGCGAAGGTGCTGGCGTTGAGCTCGTGGTCGGCGTGCAGGATGAGGGCGACGTCGAAGGCGCGGGTGGCTTCCGCGATGGGCTTTTCGCCGGTGAGCATCCACAGGAAATTGGCGGCGTGGGAGAGCGAGCGGTCGGGATCGACGAGGGGCAGGCGGCGGCGCAGGCGGTCGAAGCCGGCGACGATCAGGCCGATCTGCGAGGTGAGGCGGATGCACTTGCGGACGTTGGCGTCGTGCGAGTTGTCGGCGTCCTCGGGGTCTGCGATGCCGAGCAGGGAGACGGCGGTGCGCAGAACTTCCATGGGCGCGGCTTTGGTGGGGATCTGGCGGAGGAAGTCGATGACGCGCCAGTCGAGGTGGCGGGCGTCGGCGAGCTTCTGGCGGAAGTCCTTGAGCTCGACCTCCGTGGGGAGCCTGCCGAACCAGAGGAGATAGGTGGTCTCTTCAAAGGTGGAGTGCGCGGCGAGTTCGTGGATGTCGATGCCGCGGTAGGAGAGGACGCCGGCGTCGCCGTCGATCCAGCAGATGCCGGAGGTGGTGGCGACTACGCCTTCAAGGCCTCGTGCCGGTGCGTCGTTCGCCATGGTTCGAGACTCCCTTGTGTTGTTGCGAGGATGGGGTGCGGCCATAGGTGCGGGTGCCGCCATCGGTTGGGTTATAGCGAAGCGTTGGTGCGATTGTCACCAATGATGCTCGATTATCGATGATGGTGCGTGGGCTCAAGCAGAGGCAGTGTTCGCGAAGCGGGCGGGGGAGAAGGGACGCAGGTCGACGTCGGTCTGCTCACCACAGAGCAGTTGCGCCATGACACGCGCGGTGCCGGGGGCAAGCAGGATGCCGTTGCGGAAGTGGCCTCCGGCGACGTAGGCATTCGGTGCGGGAGCGTTCGGCATGGGGCCTAGAACAGGCAGACCGTCGGCGGTTGCGGGTCGAACGCCCGCCCAGCGCTCAAGCTCTTGCGCGTGTTGCACGGCTGGGTAGAGGTGCGCGGCGCGGGCGCGGAGGTCGGCGATGGTGGCGTCTTTGGTCTTGATGCAGAAGCCCTTGTGTTCGAGTGTGGAGCCGATGACCATGCTGCCGTCGGTGCGCGGGACGAGGTACGCGTCAGGGGTGCGGAGCACGATGTTGCCGCGGCCTGGCATGCGTGGGTTGAGGTCGCCCATGTGAACGCGCAGCATCTGGCCCTTAACGGGATGGACGGCGGCGCTGCTCCACGCGCCGGTGCAATCTACGAATTGCGTGCAGGTAAGAGGAGACGCCGAAGTTTCAACAAGAAGGGTGCCTGGCGTGAGTGGGCGCAGGCTGCGCAACGTTGTGGCTTGAAGAATCTGCACGCCCGCCTGCGAAGCCGCGGCCAGCAGTGCTGGGAGCAAGCGGCGAGGGTCAACGCTGCACTCCCGGATGAGGGAGAAGGAGCGGCCGTTGGCGTAAAGACCTGCCGGTACCTGCTCGGCGATGCCGGTATCGCCTTCTTCGAGTGTCCAAGCGGTTTCAAAGTACAGGCGATGTGCGGGGACGAGCGACTGGATGGTGTTGAACAGGGAAGGATAGAGCTGCAAGCTGTGCTCGGCAAGTGGGCGAAGAGCCGGAGGATTTGCTGGATCGTTGACGGCCAGCATGCCGGCGGCGGCGGTGCTTGCGCCGCTGCCAGGGGCAGCACGTTCAAGCATGGTGACACGACGGCCGCGGCGACGGAGCTCCAGCGCAAGCGTCAAACCGATGATGCCTGCCCCAGCGATGACGATGTCAGCCTGCTGCATGCGTCCATTCTAGAGCAGCGGTCGAAGGGGATACGGCCGCAGCCTAGAACGAGGCCGTCGGTCTTTGGCGGAGTATCGTGTTGGGAGTGAAGAGAGGTTGGAGGCGAACGGGAATGAATGATGTGAAGGAGACAAAACAGGGTGTGTTCGCTGCCAACCGGCCGCTTTATATTGCCGTTGCAGTGGCGCTGGTGGCAGCGCTGGGCGCACTGGTGTGGGCCTTTGTGCTGCAACAGCGGCTAACGGAGACCGAGGCGAAGCTGGCCGATGCGGCTTCGAAGGACCGGATGGCGCTGATTCGACAGTTGAGGGAAGCAGACGCCAAGATTCAGGCGAACAGTGCGAACGTAGACGAGCAGATGACCCGTGCGCAGCAACAGCAGGCAGCGCTGGACGCGCGTGCACAGGCGTTGGCGGCGGACGCAAACCGGCTGCAGAAAACGCAGGCTGCCACGGCCGAGAAGCTGGGATCGGTGGAGACCGATGTGAGCGGCGTCAAGACAGATGTGGGCAGTGTGAAGTCCGACGTCTCAACGACCAAGACGCAGCTGGCTGCGACGCAGACGGACGTGGCTGATACGAAGAGCCTGCTGCAACGGACGGTTGGCGACGCCGGTGTGATGAGTGGGTTGATAGCGCGCAACCACGACGAGCTTGAGGTGCTGAAGCACAAGGGCGACCGTACATATTACGAGTTCACGCTGCACAAAAACGCGCCAGCGACGCTGCTGGCGACGGTAAAGCTGCAGTTAAAGAAGGTGAACGACAGGAAGTCGCGGTTCAACCTGCTGGTGAGTTCCGACGACCGCAACATTGAAAAGAAGGACAAGACAGTGGACGAGCCGACTCAGTTTCTTACCGGGAAGAATCCTGTGCTGTACGAAATGGTTGTGAACCAGGTGGGCAAGGACACGGTGAGCGGATACCTGTCTGTACCGAAGGGCATGTAGGCACGTCTGCGGCTATTTGATTGTGACGGTCGCTGGGTCCTGGTGATAGAAGTCCAGCGTAAGCGCCGCGTTCTTGCGTGCTGCCCAGATGTTTTGCGGACCTGCGAACTGAAGGAGTACGTACCCGTCAGCAGTTGTGCACGCAGCAACGGTTTCTTCCAGTTGCAGCGGCGGGGCGGCAATCTGCTGCAGTACAGGTCTGAGTGCCGGAACGATCTCCAGCAAACGGTCGAGATCTGCTGCCTTGATGCGAGTAAATGGTACCGGCGTGCCGTCTGCGAGCTGCATGGTGCCGGTGATGTCTTTAATAAAGAGTGGAACGTTCGCGCGGTCGTATACGTGGAGCGCAGTGACGACGTAAGTCGTGTCTTCGCCACCTTCAGGTCCTCCTGAGCTTTTGCCCATGTGCGTGTATGTCGTGTGCAACGGCAGGACCAGTGTGCGAGTGGATGTGAGCTCGACCGGGGCATGATTCTCGTGATGAACAAACGCGGCGAAGGCAGCTGCTGCGAGCGCGAGGAGCACTGCCGCGGCAAGAAGCAGTGTGCGAAGCGTGGTGCGCTCGTGGGTGGTGTCCGGGTTGAGCAGGTCGGCCATGGGGTCTAGTGTCTCAGACGGTTGTGCCGGGAGGCGAGAGGCGCATTACTCCAGTCGAAAGACGGCGAAGCCCATGGCTGGGACTGTGAGGTTGAGGCCGCTTGCCTGGGCCTGGTCACCGAAGATCTCCGTGGCTCTGGTGCAGCCCTGCAGGACGTTGCCGGTGGCTGGCAGGGTGAGGGTGTTGACCTGATTCGACTTGTTGACCGCTATGAGGACCGACGGGATGCTGGCGCTGGAGGAACAGGCCTGTGTGGCGTTGAGCGGTAGGCGGACGAAGGCGAAGGTGTCGTTGCCGACAAGGACATCCTGCTGTGCGGTGCCCTGTAGCGCAGGTGTTTTGGCGCGAAGTGTGGCGAGGCCGGCCGTGAAGGTCTGGAGTGCAATCTGGTCTGCGGAAAGTCCGGTGCCGGTGAAGGCGTTCGTGCTGTCGCCGGGCCAGCCACCGGGAAAATCGCGGCGGTTGTCGGGGTCCGGGCCGCCCTGCATCAGGACCTCGTCGCCTATGTAAAGCTGCGGTGTGCCGCGCAGAGTGAGAGTGATGCCGGTGGCCAGGCGGAGGAGCGCGGGCGTGCTATTCGGCTCGCTCATGAAGCGCGGCTGGTCGTGGTTGCCGAGGATGGTGACGAGGCGCTCGGGATGTGGGTAGAGCCAGTCCTGCTGCAGGGTTTGCTCCAGACGGCTGAAGGGCTTGTTGTTTAGCAGAGTGTCGCGAATGGAATAGAAGTAGGCGTAGTCAAAGGGTGTGTGCAGGTTCGTGTCGATGCCTGCGGGGGCGCGACCACCTGCGAAGTAGGCGGCGATGGTGCTGTCGCCATTGTCCACCTCGCCGACCTCGTTCAGGTGAGGATATTGCTTGTGGAGAGCACCGAGGTAGCTCTGCCAGAAGGTGCGCTGCACGAAGGGGAAGGTGTCGATGCGGAGGGCGTCGAGACCGGTCTGCTCGATCCACCACATCATGTTTTGCAGCAGGTATTGTGCGACGACGGGGTTGCCCTGGTTGAGGTCGGGCAGGGTATTGACGAACCAGCCGTTGAGTTCGGCATTTGCGGCGTTGGGTGGCAGGTGCTGGTCGAGAATTTTGCCGAAGTCGTAGGTCGCCTCGATGTGGTTCGCGGCGGTGCCGTGGAACCAGTCCGGCAGAGGGGAGTCTGCGGCCCACGGATGAGCCTGGCCGACGTGGTTGGGCACGTCGTCAAACAACAGCTTCATGTGGCGGTTGTGGAGCTCGGCCGCTAAGTGCTGGTAGTCGGCGAGGGTGCCGAGGCGCGGGTCGACGGCGTACAGGTCGGTGGCACCGTAGCCGTGGTAGTCAGACCCTGCGGGGTTGTTGGCGACGATAGGTGTGAGCCAGACTGCGGTAATGCCGAGCTGCTGCAGGTAGTCCAGGTGATTGAGGATGCCCTTGAGATCACCGCCATGGTAGGCGTGCGGGTCGGCACGGTTTGCGGCGGGTGAGTCGGGGAGGTTGTCGTTGGTGGGGTCGCCGTCGGCGAAGCGGTCAGGCATGATGCAGACCATGACGTCGGCGGGGGAGAAGCCGGCGATGCCATCGCTGGCTGCGTGCCGTGGGGCGAGTGTGTAGTCGAAGGTCGCGCTTCCGGTGGCAGTGTGGGCGACAAGGTGCAGTGTGGAGGCGGGGGTTGCATGGGTGTCGAGCCAGACCATAGCCCAGTGGCCGTTGGGCGAGGTAAGCGTTCGGTTGACGGGTGCGCCGGTGACCGTGGCACCCTGCAGCCCGGTGCCGTGCAGCAGCAGCATGGGCGAGGGCAGGGCAGCGAACCAGCTGGGCGGGTCGACCTTGCTGATGGTGGGTGCCTGGGCTTGTGCACGCAGTGCGTCGGTGCAGAGGGTTGTGGCAAGCAGCAGGAGAGCGGTTCGGCGCAGGGCAGCGAACGTGTTGAATGCTGGAATCATTGGTGGAGGAAGAGTAGTGGCTGGGAACGCGTCCTGCAACAGAGGAGTTTGTAGCGCAAATCGTGTTCTGGCCAGTATTCCGGCAGTCTCTCGCATCATCTGAACAACGACATGATTTCTCTTTTTGAGCTGTTGAGCGTTCTGGTCACGATCGGCGCGCTGTTCAGCTTTGCCAGCGTGCGGCTGTTGCGGCTGCCGGCGACGATCGGGACGATGGTGTTGTCGCTGGGGGCGTCGGTGCTGCTGATTGTTGCGACGCCGAAACTGCCGATGGTGCACGCGATGGCGGAACGGCTGGTGCAGCAAATTGATTTCAACCAGGTAGTTTTGCACGGCATGCTGGCGTTGCTGCTGTTTGCCGGTGCGCTGCAGCTGGACCTAAAGCACCTGCGCCGCCAGCGTGTGCCGGTGCTGGTGCTGAGCGTGGTGACGACTGCGCTGGCAACGGTGCTGGTGGCCGTGCTGATGCGCTGGTCTCTGCAGCTGGTGCACGTGGAGCTGAGCGTGATTGCTGCTTTGCTGTTTGGAGCGCTGATTTCGCCTACGGATCCCATCGCTGTGCTGGACATGCTGCGGCGCGCGAAGGCACCGCCGGAGTTGGAGGTGCAACTGGCTGGCGAGTCGTTGTTCAACGACGGTGTGGGTGCGGTGATCTTTCTGGCGTTGCTGGGAGCGTCGGCGGGCGGCGGATATCCGTCTGCGAGTGTGTTCGGGTGGTTGCTGCTGCTGAAGGCTGGCGGGGGCATTGCGATGGGCGTTGGGCTGGGGTATGTGACGTACCGCCTGCTTCGATTAGTGGACGACTACAAGGTGGAAGTGCTGCTGACGCTGGCGTTGGCGATGGGTGGGTATGCCTTGGCGGATTCGCTGGCGTTGTCTGCGCCTTTGGAGGCGGTCGCTGCAGGATTGCTGGTGAGTGGACCGGGCCGGTCTCGTGCCATGTCAGAGTTGACGCGGGAGCATGTGGAGCGCTTTTGGGAGTTGGTAGACGATGCGCTGAACGTAGTGTTGTTCCTGATGCTTGGGCTGCAGATTGTGGTGCTGCCGTTCACGCGGACGTATCTGATTGCCGGACTGATTGCGATTCCCGTGGTGCTGGTTTCGCGATTTCTAAGTGTTGGTGCATCGGTGCAGGCATTGGGTCTCTTTCGCAGGCACATCCCCGGATCGGTTGCAGTGCTGACGTGGGGCGGCTTGCGTGGTGGGCTTGCTGTTGCGCTGGCATTATCGTTGCCGAGGGGTGAGGGCCTGGGACACGACATGCTGCTGGCAATTACGTTCGTGGTGGTTGTCTTCTCGATACTCGTCCAGGGTTTGACGCTCCCGATGCTGTTGCGGCGATTGCTGCCGCGGTCTGTTTCATAGCGCCGTAGCGGCAGCTATTGGTGAAGGCCGAGGGCGGCCAGGAAAGCCTGCGCGTCCAGCGTATTGATCACGTCCGCGGGGGAAAGCCAGGCGCGGCGCAACTGGGTGATGCCGAAGCGCATGCGGTCGAGTTCCGTGGTGGCGTGGGCGTCGGTGTTAACGCTGATTTTGCAGCCGAGTTCTTTGGCAAGGCGAAGATTGCTATCGCTGAGGTCGGCACGTGGTGGTGCGGCGTTGTGTTCGACCGCGACGCCGAGTTCGGCGCAGCGTTTGAGCACGGCGTGCAGGTCATAGCTGTACGGTTCGCGCCGGAGCAGAACGCGGCCGGTGGGGTGGCCGAGGATGCGCAGGTAGGGGTTCTCGATAGCGCGGAGCAGACGCGCGGTCATCTCTTCCGCGGGCAGCTGGAAGTGCGAGTGCACGCTGCCGACGACCACGTCCATTTGGGCGAGGGTACTGTCATCGAGATCCAGTTCGCCGGCCTGCAGGATGTCCACCTCGATGCCAGCGAAGACGCGGATGCGGCCTTCCATCTCTCTGTCGACCTTACGGATGGCGTGAACGTGGGCGAGAGCGCGCTCGTCGTCGAGGCCGCCGGTCATGGCGAGGTTCTTGCTGTGGTCTGTGATCGCGATGAACTGCAGGCCGCGAGCGAGTGCAGCATCGGCCATCTCGCGGATGGTGTTTGCACCGTCTGTGGCGACGGTGTGCATGTGGACGTCACCGCGGATGTCGGACATCTGGATGAGATGGGGAAGTGTGTTTTTTTCGGCGGCTTCGATCTCGCCGCAGTTCTCGCGAAGCTCTGGCGGTATCCAATCCATGCCAAGGGCGTTGTAGATGTCTTCCTCAGTCGCTGAGGCCACGATAGGTGCTTCACCCGGCTGTGGGTCGATACGTGCGAGGGCGTACTCGCTGAGGGTGTAGCCCTTGCGCAGAGCGCGCTGCCGCAGCGTGACGTTGTGCATTTTGCTACCGGTGAAGTACTGCAGGGCGGCGCCGTAGCTTTCGCGTGGGAGCAGGCGCACGTCGACCTGCAGGTGATTGCGCAATGTGAAGCTGACCTTGTTCTGACCGCGTGCGATCAGGTTGTCGATGAGCGGCAGGGATGCGACGTGTTCGACGGCTGAGGCCACGACATCGGGCTCACACGCCGGGCCAGTGACGAGCAGGTCCAGATCGCCGACGGTGTCTTTGCCACGGCGCAAAGAGCCTGCGGGTGTAATGGTGTCGATGCCGGGAAAGTCGAGGATAAGGGAACCGATGCGGTCGGCCCATTCGCCCGCGACGTCGATGCGGAAGCGGCCGGTATTCTTGCGGTGATCCTCAATCCCTTTCAGAATTTTGTCGACCTGCTTTTGGCCAAAGCGCGGCAGCTTGTTGAGATGACCGGCCTTGGCGGCGGCTTCCAATTCATCGATGTTCGAGACTTCGAGCGCACTCCACAGCAGAGCGACGGTCTTGGGTCCCATGCTGGGCAGTCGCAGCAACTCAAGCATGGTTGGGCGGTACTTGGTGAGCAGTTCATCGCGCAGGGGCATGGAACCGGTACGCACCAGGTCAATGATGTTGGTGGCCATGGTCTTGCCGATGCCACCAATAGACGTGAGGGCCTTTGGGTCGTCCAGCAAGGAGCTCAATGGCTGTGTCTGCTGCTCGACGGCCTCTGCGGCGCGGCGATAACTGCGAATACGGAAGGGATCGGCTGCGTCGATTTCCAGCAGTGCCGCAGTTTCGTCAAGCAGCCGCGCCAGGGTGATGTTATCCATGCAGGCAAGGGTATCGCGCTGTGGTGCAGTACGCGAGCGGAGGATGCGGACCGATGCACCGACAATGGGCAAAACCGGTGCTGCAGTACTGCTGCCGTTAGTTGAGCAGAATGACCTGGTCGGCTTGCGGCCCCTTGCTACCCTGGATTACATCGAACTCCACCGGGTCGCCTTCCTTCAGGCTCTTGTAGCCCTCAGTCTGAATGGAGCTGTAGTGCACGAAGACGTCAGCGGCGCCGTCTTCTCGGCCCAGGAAGCCATACCCTTTGGCGTTGTTGAACCACTTTACCGTTCCTTTAAGCTGTGCCACGCGTGCCCTCGTTCTGCACCATCAGTCCGTCGCTCAACCCCGGGCTCGCCCCTGGGAGGATGGTGTTGGATAGACGTGGTGAGGATAGGTTTGGGGTACAGCGGTGAGCGGGATGAGTGTGCGCCGGGAGCGCCGTTTCATGCCGTAAAAATCGAGGTACCGGATGGGTGGAGGTCACTTCAACGCTTTGGTTTGGCCATCACCGCTCTGCGGGCAAGGCGGCGCTGCTCCGCATACAACATGACGCCGATGATCGTTTTGCCGTCTTTGATCTTGCCAGCAAGGCAGAGCTCGACCATTTGGGAAAGCGGCACGAGCCGCACCTCGATGATCTCGTCTTCCTCCGGCTCCGCTCTTCCGGCGACGATGCCCGTTGCGAGATAGATCTCCATCCACTCCGCGACGAAGCCCGGGGAGGCGAAGTACTTGACCAGCCTTGTCCACTTTCCGGCGCGAAAGCCGGTCTCCTCAATCAGTTCGCGCTTGGCGGCGGCGAGGGTTTTTTCCCCGGGTTCAACGCGGCCTGCGGGCAGTTCAAGCAGGTACTGGCCGGCTGCCTGCCGGAACTGCTGCTCGATAACGATGAGGGGGTCGCGGGGATTTGTTTCCTCATCGACCGCAAGCACAACGATGGAGCCATTGTGACGGACCACATCGCGGGTGGCATGGACGCCGTCCGGTTCCTGCACTTCTTCGGTGTAGACGGAGAAGATCTTGCCTTTGAAGGCGAGCGTGGAACTGAGGGTGGCGGCCTTGCCGCGCGGCGCTTTCGGCAGGCCGACGTTAACCTGTTGCGGTGCGGTGGTGGCTTGCCTCGCGGGTTTCGTGGGTGAAGGGTTTGTCTTCGTCGCCGCTTTGCGCTGGGTGGCCATCATGCAACGGTATCAAACCTGCATCCATTGCCGGCGGGTCGCATCCTACTGCAGGACCTGACGAACACGGTACCCCGATAGATAATGCAGAAGAGCCGATCATGAGCGCAGCCACCACTATCGAAGACTGTTATCCGATTACGGTGCTTCCGCACATCTCTCGCCTGTTCGAAGCGTTCACGGAGATGCGAACGGCTCCCGCAGATGCGCCGGTTCGGGCTTTTTATGCGTCGAGCCCGTTTGACGATCGATGGATGCAGGGAACGACTCCTTTGCTCCAGCCGGAGCGCGGGGCGTTGGTGGATGCGCTAGTGCATCAGAACAGAATGTGGGGCGCTGGGGAGCAGACTTTCGCGAACCTGGGGCGACTACGGGATGGAGCACGTGCCGTGGTGACTGGACAGCAGGTGGGTCTGTTTGGCGGACCTTTACTGACGTTGCTGAAAGCGGCTACCGTGATTCGCAAGGCACAACTGGCCAGCGAGGCCGGTGTGCCGCATGTGCCCGTGTTCTGGATGGCGACCGAGGACCATGACCTGGATGAGGTGAACCAAGCGACCTTTGTGACGAAGGCGGGAAACGAGACGCTGCGGTCGAGCTTTCCGGGGCATCGTTCGCGGGAGGTCGGTGGCTTGGCGCTGGGTGAGGACATTCTGCCTGTGTTGGAGCGGGCGGAGGAACTGCTGAAGTATGCGCCGGTGTGCGAGCTGCTGCGGTCGTCGTATACGCCGCAGGCAACGCTGGCGAGTGCGTTTGCGAAGCTGCTGAGTGGAATCTTCCACGAGTACGGACTAATTGTGATCGACGCGAGCACGCGTGAGTTTCACGCGATGGGTACGCCGGTGCTGGAATACGCACTCAAGCACGCAGACCAGTTGCATGACGAACTGACGCGGAAGTCAGAGGAACTTGTAGCGGCGGGGTTCCATGCACAGGTGCTTGTGGCAGAGAACAGCTCCCTGTTGTTCCTGTTGTCAGAGGACGGGGATCGTGTGCCTTTGCGCCGGGTCGCTGGTGCTGGCACTGAACGAGGCTGGAGGGCCGGGCTGCGCAGCTTCACCACAGAGGAGTTGCTTGCGATTCTGGTTGAGTCGCCGGAGCGGTTCAGCCCGAATGCGCTGTTGCGGCCGGTGTTTCAGGACGCGATTCTACCCACATCTGCGTACATTGGCGGCCCAGCAGAGATCGCGTACTTTGCGCAGAGCCGTCCGCTGTTCGAACAAATTCTCGGTGTGGCGACGGCAGTGCTCCCAAGGCTATCCGCAACGCTTGTGGAGCCCACCATTGGCGCTGTGATGCAGCAGCATGAGGTTGGTTTGCGCGACATAGTTCAACCCGTGGACTTGCTGGCCCAAAAGCTGGGTGCGCGGGCCATGCCGGTGGAGGGCAAGCGCGGGATTGCCGCGGCGGGCAACGCACTGGATGCCGAGTTGAATGAAGTGACGCTCTGGATGACGACGATGGATGCGGGGTTGGGCAGATCCGCGGGCGTTGCCGCCAGCAAGATGCGTTACCAGATGAACCGTTTGCGCAGGCTGGCTGCGAACTGGCAACTGGAGAAGGAAGCCCATCTCCGCAAGCACGCATTCGCAATAACGACGGCTCTATTTCCGGATGGACATGCTCAGGAACGTCTGATTGCGGGCGTGCAGCTGCTGGCGCAAAGCACGGTTGACTTGCCTGCAATGCTGGTCGCGAACGCGGAACAGGAGTGCCCGGGCCATCGGGTCTTCAGCATCTGACCCCTTTGATTACTGGCGTACACTTCTGCAATGGCGAAGTCGAAGGTTGCGAAGGCAATCGGATTTGAAGTAAGTTGTCCAGACTGCGGTGCGGTTCTACGCATCGATCCGGTAACTCAGTCCGTAATCAGTCATACCCCCGCACCACGTAAGCGTACGTTTGAGGATCTGGCGTCTGCTGCGGAAGGCATGCACGCGCAGGATGCTCGGCGTGACTCCCTGTTTGCGCAGTCGGTAGAGGCGCAGAAGAACCGTGACGACATCCTGAGTAAGAAGTTTGAAGAGGCGTTTCGTAAGGCGAAGGAATCTCCGGATACGGGCAAGCCGCTGCGCGAATTTGATTTGGACTAGACCACTGCCGGATTAGGGCGGGTGTTTGGGGGAGCGTTGCTAGAGGCGGATTTGCACGAGCGGCGCAGACGGCGACGGCAGGAGGCGCTGGCGTGCGTCACTAGTAAGCAGGTCAGCAGTCCACGCTGGCGTGTCCACGATGGAGGCACGGGCCTGAGAGATGGACTGCAAGCCCATAAGCCTGTTTTCCACCTGCGCGAGCAGCATGGCCTCGCGGGTCTCGTCCGTCGTACGTCGCAGCAGATGGATGTGGACGTGGAAGCGAGACTCGGAGCCGGGCGCTTCAGTGTCCTCAACAATGCTGACGCCATGCACAAGGCCGAGATCGACAATGTTGACCGGCAGCACCGGGTCGAAGCAGACACGAAGCGCGTCGCGGATGTCGGCTTCGGTAAGCATGTTAGTGGGTGCGCTCCACAAGGTAGCGCGCAATGGAGCGAAGCGAATCGGCACTTGCGCCGAAGGTGTCGAGTTCCGCAAAGGCGTCGGTGATCAGTGCGTCCGACTGTTTGCGCGAGGCATCAAGGCCGAAGACCGCAGGCCACGTGGCTTTCGCCGTTGCGGTGTCCTTGCCTGCGGTTTTGCCCAGCTCCTCAGAGCTCTGCGTGACGTCGAGAATGTCATCGACGATCTGGAAGGCTAGGCCGGCGCGTTCGCCGAAGGCACGCAGGTGCGCAACCTGGGCAGCGGACGCTCCGGCATAGATGCCGCCGGCAACGATGCAGACTGTGATCAAGGCACCAGTTTTGGCGCGGTGGATAGCTTCCACCAGGTCGGCGGTGGGCGCGTGGCCTTCGCTCTCGATATCCATCACCTGGCCGCCGATCATGCCTGGGGGGAGTGCGCCGCCGACGCCGGTGCCGGTGGCGATAGCGACTTCTTTCACGATCTGAATGGCAGCGCCTGGATCACAGGGCAGCTTGCCTAATGTTTCGTACGCAAGGGTCTGCAGGGCGTCGCCCGCGAGGATGGCGATGGCCTCGCCGAAGACGACGTGGCAGGTCGGCTTGCCGCGTCGCAGGTCATCGTTGTCGAGCGAGGGCAGGTCGTCGTGGATCAGGGAATAGGTATGGATCATCTCCAGCGCGCAGCCAAGATCTTCCACGCCGCGTGGCAGGTCTCCGGCGATAGTGCGCGCGGCTTCCATGGCGAGCAGCGGACGCAGTCGCTTTCCACCGGCGAAGACGCTGTGCCGCATAGCGCGATGAATGGAGTGCGGCAGTGTTTCGGGCCCCGGCAAAAGGTGCTCCATTGCCTCGTCGGTGCGACCTGCACCTCTCTTCAAAAGTTGCTGAACGGAATCGGTCATGCGGTAGGTCGATTGTATGGGGTTACGGCCGGCTTTGCGTCGACGGCTTTAGACCGCAGGATAGGCCAGCGCAGCAGCACGGCTGCGGCCAGAGCACACAGGGAGATCAGCAGTCCGATCATCTCGTCGGCCGTCCACCAGTAGCGCAGCTCGACCACGTGATCGCTATTTGGGAGAAGCGGGATGCTGAGGAGACCGTCGGCGCGTTCGGGTGTTGGATGGATGACGGCTCCGTCCAGCGTGACCGTCCATCCGACGAACTGGCGCAGACGGACGACGAGGGTGCGACTTGTGGATGCCGAGCGGACACTGAAGGTGAGGTGCGAAAGATTGCGATCCTGCAGTTCAAGGATGTTCTGCAGGGTGGTTGTGTCAGGCGAGCCGTCTGCATTGGTGGCAAGCCAGGCTGCGGGTAGATTGGGCTGCAGGGCGTCGTTATCGGCGTCGGTCGGCGTGTACTCGTCGGTTGGTGGAACTCCGGTGTCGCTCAAGTACAGAGCACGTTGGGCCGCCGGTGTGTCCTCGTCGGCGCAGGGCTGGGCGTAAAGACCATGGGCTGCCCAGCAGCCCCCGCAAACGACTGCACACACCACAAGCATCACGGGGGCAGAGCTCTGCGGACTGTGTGCTCTTGCAGGGAGCCGAGCAGCCCAACGTTCGAAGGCGAGGCAGGCGAGCAAGATCGCTATGGCGGCTTCAATGCTGAGAAAGCGCCAGGGAAACTGCAGGAACGCCAGCTCGGGCGCGTGCGCCCACACGGGGCTGCTGATCCGTGTGAGCAGGAGCGCGATGACGATGGTGAGCACCGCTGTTGCGGTAAGAACGAAGAGTCGCTCCGTTTCAGGATGGCGGTGCAAGGCAGATCCGCGCGCATGCATCGAGCTGTAGACCCGGTGGCGCTCAGGTCTAAGCAAGAGGGCTGCGATGGAGGTTACGGCAGCAGCGAGTATGCCCACCGCGATCCACGAAGCGGAGCGCAGGACGGCGTCGTGGGCAAGGTCTGCCGTGTGTTGGAAGAGAAAGCTGTCCGACGGCCGCATGCCGGGCAGGATGGCCATGTTGATTTGCACGAAGCGCCGCTGCACCACGGCAGGGACCAGGTAAAAAGCTGCCGCTGCAAGACCCAGGGCCGTAGCCCATGACATGGCGAGTGCCTGCCGCAACGCTGTGAGTATGCCTTGTGTGCGTGCCGCGAGTGCAATGCGGACCAGGCCGAGGCAGAGCAGGGAATAGCAGCCAACAACTGCGGCAGGAGCGTTAGTCAACCAAAGCAGAGCAACGGCGCATGCCAGTTGCGATGGTCGGAGCCTGAGCCGCAGTGCCGCCAGCAGGAGCAGCGGCATCCACGCCGCGGCAAGCAGTTCCGCGTAGGCTGTGCGCTCGTAAGCGACAAACAGCATGTAGGGGTTTGCGAGGTAAAGGCAGGCTCCGGCGAGCGCCGACGTCGAGCCAACGAAGGCGCGCAGAAAGCTCCGCATGGTGATGCCGCAGAGGATGAGAACGACGAGCGTGAAGGCAATGGGTGTGATGGTCCAGGGCAGAAGCAGGCCCAATTCGGCGCCAAGAAACCACGACAGGGGTGGATAGAAGACGAAGCGTGGCTCACCCGCGCCGAACGCCGCGTGAAAGGCCCACCAAGGCCTGAGCGTGCCGTGCTGCCACTGGGTCGCGACCTCCATCCAGTTCAGCAGGTGGAAGCTGAGGTCGTGTCCACAGGAGAGGCCGCGGAAAAGCAGCGGCAACACTGCAAGCAGAGCAGCGAAAACAATCCACTGCAGGTCGTGTCGCAAGTTTCCGGCTCGCAGGATCGCCGGCTTTGCTGGAGCGCTTGAGGCGATGCGCTGCATGCGCCTCTTCATTGCGGTTGCAGGAGCAATGTGTGCGTCGCGGGAGTAACGCCAGCGTAGGGCAAGGGTACTGGTTTGCCCTCAGTCCACCATGGCCACTGGTCCACGTACCATGGTGACCCCGGTAAACCACTCTCGCCCTCCGGCAGCGTCAAGGTTGCATGCGCCGGGTCGGCAAGGTCGGCGACGAAGCGCTCGCTCGCTCCGTGAACACCGCTTGCAGCGCGGACCGTGTACGCATTGCCTGGGAGCTGGACGGGGCTGGACCGCGGGTTGCCGCTGAGCCAACGCAGGGGCCACGAACTGCCGAAGACGGGATGCAGCAACTGCAGAGTGTGCGTCGGCCCCCACTGCCAATTGGCAAGCTTCGCCGGTGCCGCACTCTTCTTGAGTCCCTGCTCCAGCGCGGCAGTTAGCAGTTCGTTCCAGTCGCTGTAGTCGCGCGGCAGCCAGCGTTCGGAGGCGTGCTCCAAGATCATCTCGATGGCGTAGCTGCGTTCGCCCCAGGTGTAAAGCGGCCACAGATCGCCGAGCTTCGGTTTGAGCAGCATCGGCATCAGCGCGACGCGCACGGCTTGGGTGATGTTGGGGGCAGCGCTGTTGCGGGTCACACGGCCATCCCAGGTGCGCAGCACGTCAGCGGCCTCGCGCGCACGTGCGCTGGGTGACTTGGCATGATCAACTGCGTAGGCAACACGCTCGGCGACGGTCTTGTCCAGGGCGGAGAAGGTATCGTCCTGCAGTGCAGTCATGTCTGCGGGTGTAAGGCCGGTGCGGTCGCCGAGAGATTTCCAGATGCGCTCGTTGCGGTAGGGCAATTCCCAGTCCAGCGCGATGGCGTATGGGTAGTTATCTGCGGTGATGCGGGAGTTCGCAGTCGCCAGCACACCCGCGGCGGGATCGGTGACGGCGGGCAGCTGCTCGTAGGGGATGAAGCCTGTCCACTCGTAGGTTCCCGCCGTGACGGGGACAGGGCTGATGCCGTTCTGGCCGTTGACGCCGCGCATGGGTACGAGGCCGGTCAGGTGATAGCCGATGTGGCCTGCATCGTCGCCCCAGACGAGGTTTTGTGACGGTCCGTTGAAGTTTGCGAAGGCGCTGACGAGATCTGCCCCGCTTGCGGCTGCATTGATGTCCTTCAGCGGCAGCGTGGCATACCCGGGTTCGTACAGATTCCAGCGCAGCGCCAGGGCACGCGACTCGTTGGGGAACATGGGCGAAACCAGTGGTGTGAGCGCGTTGCCGTGGCGGGTCTCGCGTACGTCAAGAGTGGTGTCCAGGCCGCGCTTGACGCGGATGTGCTCCTGCTGGTGAACCAGCGGCTGCATGGAGCCATCAAGAGCGCGGTAGCTGTCACCGGTGACCTGCTCGACGTAGAGATCCTGCACGTCGGCGCCGCTGTTGGTAAATCCCCAGGCGACGTGGTCGTTGTGGCCGACGATAACGTATGGCACACCGGGCAGGGTGACGCCGCTGACGTGAAAGCTTCCTGCCTGCAGCTCCGCCGTGTACCAGATACCGGGCAACGTAATGGAGAGGTGCATATCGTTGGCAACCAGGGGTTTGCCGCTTGCGGATCGGGCACCGCCGACGACCCAATTGTTGGACCCGGCGGCACAGCCGTCGCACTGCAGTGCGGAGACGCTTTGCGCCAGCGTTGCGCGTGCTGCCTGCAGGTCCTGTAGATGCTGTGCTGTGACGAGCTTCGCCTGCGTTTCGTCCAGCGGGATGTCGATCATCTCGCGTGGTGCGGAGAGGTCGGGCTTGCCCTCTGCCGGTGGGTGGTCGCGCCAGGAGCCCACGGGATAAAGCGCGGCCATATCTTCCGGCGAGAGCTTGGCGGCTACTGCCTCACGATTGAGCTTGTCCGGGTATTCGGTGCTCAGGTCCTCAGCCATGGCGAAGCTGACCAGTAGACTGTCGCGCGGTTGCCAGGCAGAAGGTGTGTAGCCGAGCATGCGAAACTCCGCAGGCAGGTGATCAGCCGCGGCGGCCATCGCGGCATTGACACCGTTTGCGTAGACCTCAAGCGCATGGCGCTGGCCCGGTTCAAGCGTGGCGACGCTGCGATCGGCGACGGCGCGCAGCTGTAGATAGCGCTGAGTGCGGTCGTGCTCCAGCAGACCGCTGCCTAGCACTTCGGCCAGCTCGCCGGCTGCGTGGCGGCGAAGCATGTCCATCTGCCATAGCCTGTCCTGTGCGGTTACATAGCCTTGCGCAAAGACGAGGTCATCCATCGTTTGTGCGGTAATGTGGGGAATGCCGTGCGTGTCACGCTCCACGCGCACCGGGGAGGTGAGGCCGCTGACCCGAAGGCCGCCGTCAATCTGGGGAAGGGCGGCAAAGATGGCGCGGTGCAGCCAGAGTCTCGTTGCAAGAGCAGCCAAGAGGACAAGGCTAAAAAGTACAACCAGTGCCAGCGTGTATCGCCGAAGCCGTCGGCGTTTACGCATCTGCTGGGGTGTGATGGGGGCAAGTCGTGTTGTGGTCATGCAGTTGCCCCAAGTTTAGCGTTGCAAGCGGGGTGCGCAAACGGCCTGCTGCTTAGACGGTCCGATCGGGGTCAGGCATGGTGTCGGGATCCGGCTCCGGTGCGTCGAGTTCCGCCTCGGCCCAAAGGTCAGGGTAGGCGGTGTGGCGCGGCAGAAGTAGTACCAGGCCAAGTGCAGCCAGAAGCGCGAGAAAGATGAAAATGCTTCCCTCTGGGCCGGCACTGCCGCCACTCTTCCATACGGGGCCAAGCGGCTCTGCAAGCCAGATATGGTCACGGGCGCGGAGGCCAGTGTCTGCGGTGCCGAAGACGAAGCTCTGCATCCAGTCCCACGCCACGTGAAAGCCGAGAGCCCACCAGAGTGAACCTGTGCGCCACAGGCTGAAAATCAGAAGCAAACCCAGAAAGAATGTGCTGACAATACCCAAAAGGGTCTCGCCAACGTTAAGGCCGTGCAACAGACCGTAGAACAGCGAAAGCAGGATTGCCGCCGCCCAGAATGCGGCTGCGACCCCGGACCGGGCACCAAAGTAGGTTCGTAAAAGCGACGCCATCGCGCGCGTCAGGTCAAACTGCAGATACCCGCGGAGCAGAAGCTCTTCCACGAAGCCCACCAGCAGGTAAAAGCCGGCCCAGATAATTCCCAGGCGCCAGTAATTCGCCGTGCTTGAAATCCTGTCGGCGTGGAAAGCAACAAGGCCCATCGCGCGCAGAGCGACCATGAAGCTGGCAAGAATGGCCGCTCCACTGCCGATGCCGGCCAGCAGAAGGGGCATGCGGGCAACTCCACCGAAGCCGTAATCCCCATAGCGGCGTTGCTCCAGCATGGTTACGACGGCAGTGGCCACGGTGACCGCGAACAGGGCAACCATGTTGCCGAGCGAATCATGCGGTACAAGGATGGTGTGCGGCACATCTCGAAGGCGTGGAACTGTGCGCAGCGCCAGAGTTTGGCCCGCCACCAGCAGCACGGTAAGCAGCACAAACAGCAGCAAACCCCAACCGGCGCGAAGGACACGGCGGTGAAAGAACAGGTCGTGCCACTTGCCACTTAATTCCGCTGCCTCCGCCGATCGCGGCGCGGGTGCCTGCTCACTCATGCAAACAGTTTAAGGCCAGTGCTCTTCGCGAAGAGAGAACATCGGCTAGGGTCCACCCGCGTTCAAGCAGAATCGGGAATGCTATTCTGCGAAGCTGCAACTCTGCGAGACTGGAGAGCAACATGATCAGCAGCATGACACCCCTGAGCGAATTGGAACTGGTGCTGCTGGCGCTCATGATTGTTGTGGCCGGTGTTTCCGGTGTGGCGCGCCGGTTTGGGTATTCCTATCCGATTGTGCTGGTGCTGGTAGGTTTGGCGTCGTCCTTTATTCCAGGCCTGCCGCGTATTCCACTGCCGCCGGATGTAGTGTTCCTGATCTTTCTGCCGCCGCTGTTATTCGCGTCGGCATGGCAGACGTCGTGGCGTGAGTTTCGCGAAAACATGTTTTCGATCAGCCTGCTCGCGTTTGCGCTGGTGTTTTTTACAGCGTTTGGGGTGGCGTACACAGCGCACCTGTTTTTGCCAAACTTCGACTGGCGGATCGGCTTTTTATTAGGCGCCGTGGTTTCACCCACGGATGCGGTTGCCGCGTCGTCGATTGCAAAGAAGGTTGGCATGCCGCAACGCATCGTGGATCTGCTGGAAGGCGAAAGTTTGCTGAACGACGCCACGGGCCTGCTTGCGCTGGAGTTCGGTATCGGTATGCTGGTGCACGGCACGTCGCCGACGTTTGTCGAGGGTGCTCTGCGCCTGGTGTGGCTGGTTCTGGGCGGCGTTGCCGTGGGTCTGGCAGTGGGTGGCCTGGTAGCCTGGTTCGAGCGTTGGATCGACGATGGTCCGGTAGAGATCGCGATCTCGCTGGTCGTGCCGTACGTGTGCTATCTGTCCGGCGAGGCTATCCATTCCTCAGGCGTGATCGCCGTGGTCGCCTGTGGCCTGTTGATGAGCCGGCGTAGCGCCAGTTTCTTTTCAGCAGCCAGCCGGCTGCAGGCGACAGCCGTGTGGGAGGCCTTGGAATTTTTGCTGAACGGCCTGATCTTCATCCTGCTTGGCTTACAGTTGCCTGCGGTGCTGAGCGGCCTGCATGAATACAGCCGCCTGCAGCTTCTGGGGTATGGTGCCGCCTTCTCAGCGCTGCTGATTGCGTTGCGACTGGTTTGGGTATATCCCGGGACAGTTGTTGCGCGGCTGCTGCGGCGACTGTTTCATCAAAAGGAGTTGCCACCACCAAACCCGAAAGGCATCTTTGTGGTGGGATGGACGGGGATGCGCGGCGTGGTTGCGCTGGCCGCGGCAAGTTCGCTGCCCCTGACCATCATGGATGGACACGACTTCCCGCAGCGAAACCTGATCGTCTTTCTCACCTTCTCGGTCATTCTTGTCACGCTCGTCCTGCAGGGAACGTCGCTGCCATTTCTTGTGCGTGCGCTGGGCTTCAAGCAAGATGAAAGCACAGTGTGCGAGGAAGGCGAAGTGCGTCGCCTGCTGCTGCTGGCTGCCATTGAGAGCCTGCGAACTGGCCGCGCTTCAAACCCGGAAGCTAGTCATGCCTACGACGACCTTTTGCACCAATACGAACACCGCCTTGCAGAAGTGACAGGTTGCAGTCCGAACGGAGAGTTAGCAACGCACTCGGCAAATAACACTTACAGCATCATGCTTGAACTTGTCACGCAGGAACGCCAAACCCTGAACCGGATGCGCGATGAAGGCACGATTGGCGACGCCCTGCATCGCTCCATTGAGCGAGAGCTGGACCTGAGCGAAAGCCGGCTGCTTACGATGGCATAACGACCGCGAAATGTATTCCCTTGCGTGAAGGAAGATACAAGCATGCATGTTCTATTCCATAACAACTGCTTTGATGGTGCCTGCTCGGCATCGTTGTTCACGCGCTTTTACCGAGAGTGCATTGATGCCTCTGCCCAGTTCACCTACCAGGGTCTGCAGCATGCAGCGGGTGGCGGCATCCATGATGCCGATCTCTCCGGAGAACAGAATGCGATCGTCGACTTTAAATACTTGCCTTCGCCGAAGCTCACATGGTGGTTTGACCACCACGTGAGTGCGTTCTTGACACCGGAGTACCGCCAGCATTTTGACGCGGAACAGAAGCGCACGGCGACTCATCCACAGCAGTTCTTCGACGCCGCGTACACCTCGTGCGCCGGACTAATCGCAGACGTGGGGCGCGAACGATTCGGCTTTGACAACAAGCCGTATGCCGATCTGCTGCACTGGGCCGACATCATCGACGGCGCCAAATTTCCGTCGGCAGAGGACGCCGTGACCCTTGCCTCACCTGCCATGAAGATTGCGACCGTCATTGAGGCTGCCAAGGATCCCGCGTTCATCACACGCATCATCCCGCTGCTGACGGCGCAGTCTCTGGTGGACACGGAGCAGGAGTTGTTTGTGCAAGAGGCATTAGAGCCTCGCATGGCGAAGCAGCAGAGCGACATAACGTTGATGCGTTCTCGAGCGTCGGCTGACAAAGGCGTAATCACCTTTGACCTGATGGATCAGCAGGCAGAGGGATACAGCAAGTTCATTCCGTACTACCTGTTGCCGGAGGCTGTGTACGCAGTGGGTCTGTCGCAGTCCAGCACGCGTGTGAAGATTTCTGTGGGCACAAGCCCGTGGACCACCGTCGTGAAAGAGAAGCTGGCCGACATCGCCGCCATTTGCGAGCGTTTCGGCGGTGGTGGACACCCGCGCGTGGGTGCGATCAGTCTGCCTGCAAACGACCTGGACGACGCGCGACGCATTGCAGCCGTGGTGACAGAGGAATTAAAAGCTTTTGGGCAATGGAACGATCTGCCTATGCGGCCTTCCTTTCACGATGCATGACCCTGCGGTCAGGCTTCGATCAGACCGTAGCGGCGCTGCCACTGGTCTTTTAACTGGGTGCGGACGCACTCCCGCTCAGCTTCCGTCACGTCGGTGAGGCGGTTGTGCGCAAGGTTCTGTGCTTCGGACTTTGCAATCTCAAGCATGCGCCGGTCGCGCAAAAGGCTGGCCACGCGCAGGTCCGGCGTGCCTGCCTGTTTGGTGCCGAAGAACTCGCCTGGTCCGCGCTGCTGCAGATCAAGCTCGGCGAGTTCAAACCCGTTCTGCGTGCGCACCATGGCGTCCAGGCGCAGCTCTGCTTCAGGCGACACTTTTTTGCCGGTCATCAGAATGCAGTAGCTCTTTGCAGCACCGCGACCCACGCGTCCGCGGAGCTGGTGCATCTGTGCCATACCGAAGCGTTCGGCGTTTTCAATGACCATGACGCTGGCGTTGGGCACGTCGACGCCGACTTCAATGACGGTCGTTGAAATGAGCACGTCGACTTCGCCGCGCTGGAACTGGCGCATCGTCAGCTCCTTCTGTTCAGCTAAAAGCCTGCCATGCAACAGGCCAAGTCGCAGGTCGTGCAGTGCGCCGTGCCGAAGCTCTTCAAACATCTCCGCGGCTGAGCGAAGCTGCGTCGCCTCTGCCGGAAATGCGAGTGCCGACGCTTTTCTGAGCGCCGTCTTTTTTGAAGCCTTCTTTGCCGTTGGCTTGCCGAGCCTTTTGCCTGGAGTTGATGGGGTTGGGGAAAGTGAAGCGCCAGCGTCGGCCTGCTGGGAGGGATCGTTGGCGAAGTCCAGCTCCGGCTGGTCGTCGTTCGGACCCTCAATTAGCGGGTAAACAATGTAAGCCTGGTGGCCTTTGCCGACCTGCTTGCGGATGAACTGCCAGACCTCTTCGGCACGCTCGATACCGGTGCGCTTGGTTACGATGGGCGTTCGGCCCGGCGGCAGCTCGTCGATGACGCTGACCTCCAGGTCGCCGTAAACGGTGAGCGCAAGTGTGCGTGGAATGGGTGTAGCGGTCATGACCAGCACATCCGGATCGCCGCTGCCGGGTTTCTTCATCAGCGTAAAGCGCTGGCGTACACCGAAGCGATGCTGCTCGTCCACGATGACAAGTCCCAGGTTTGCGAAGTCGACTTTGTCCTGAATAAGTGCCTGCGTCCCCAGGATCAGCTCGGCCTCTCCGGCTGCGATGCGACGACGCGCTCGGCGCTTCTCCGCCTCGTCCAGCGATCCGGTAAGCAGCGTGACCTGGTACTGACGCGAGGCCCGTTCCAGCAGCTTGCGCGCGGAGAGATAGTGCTGCGTTGCCAGGATCTCCGTCGGTGCCATGAGCACTGCCTGGTAGCCGTTTTCGATGGCGATGAGTGCGGCTTCAATGGCGACGATGGTTTTGCCGCTGCCGACGTCACCCTGAAGCAGGCGGCGCATGGGGTTGGGCTTGCGCATGTCTTCCACAATCTCGCCCAGCACACGTTTTTGCGCGGCTGTGGGGCGGAAGGGAAGTACGGATTTGATGGCAGCACGCACGTTTGCGTCAGTGGTAAAGGCAACGCCCTCGCGGTCGCGGAGCCGCTTGCGCTTCAACTCCAGGCCCAGTTCCAGGTAGAAGAGCTCCTCAAAGACGAGCCGCTGCAGGGCGGCTGTGCGAAAGCCCTGCAGGTCCGCAAGCGCTGTGCCTTCCGGCGGGAAGTGGGCATCGCGCAAAGACTGCAGACGTGGTGGCAGACCGAGGCGGCGCAGCATCGTTGCTGGCAGAATCTCAGGCAGAGGCGCGCCTGCCGCAAGGTCTTCAAACACCTGCCACAGCACGCGGCGCACCCACTTGGAGCCCAGCTTCGATCCCCATGGCGTGGTACCGCCAAGGGACTCGTACACGGGGACAATACGGCCTACCTCCAGCATGGTCACTGGGTCGGCGTCGTCACCTGCTGCCGGCAGCATTTCAAACTGCGGCTGTACCATCTTGAAACGGCCGGGTGTAGAACGCGACGGCTCTATCTTGCCGTAGAGCGCCACCATTTCGCCCAGCTTGAATTTGTCTTTCAGGTAAGTGCCGCCAAACCACATTGCCTTTAATGTTTGCAGGCCGTGACCAACCGTCAGCTCAAACAGTGGCTTGCCTCGCGTCCGCAGCAGCATGGACCCGCGAACCTCCGCAACGACGGACGCCGTTTCGCCGGGCTGTAGCTCGTGGAGCGCCTTGGGATGCAGTCGATCCTCATACCGGAACGGTAGGTGGTAGAGCAGGTCTTCTACCGTGCGCACGCCGCGTTTGGCCAGCGCCTCTGCATTGCGCGGACCGACCCCCCGAAGGAGCTGGACGGCGGTGGTGAGTTGAAGCATGGCACGTATGAGAATAGCAGTCGAAGCGAAACAAAAGCGTACGTGCGGGACTACCGCTAAGCAGCACACCGCTTGTGCACCACTGCTAGACTGGGTTACTCAGGAGCAAGAAGCAGTCATGCCGACGGTCGATCTGGAAAAGGTGCGCAAGGTCTACGACCAGAAGGTCGCGGTAGAAGGTCTGACGTTGCGTATCAACCCGGGCGAGATGTTCGGTCTGCTGGGACCAAACGGTTCCGGCAAAACGTCGTCCATCCGTATGATGATCGGCATCACGATGCCCGACTCGGGCACGGTGAGCCTGTTCGACCAGCCATTTACGCGCGACAGCCTGAAGCGTGTGGGATACCTGCCGGAAGAGCGCGGCCTGTACAAGAAGATGATCGTGCTGAAGCAGCTTGCGTTTATGGGTCAGCTGCATGGCCTGACCGCCGCAGAGGCGGAGCGCCGAGCACGCCGCTGGGCAGATCGTCTTCAGATTACTGAGGCTCTGCCCAAGAAGACGGAAGAGTTGTCCAAGGGCATGCAGCAGAAAATCCAGTTCATCGCGTCGTTAATGCATGACCCCGATCTGATCATTCTGGACGAGCCGTTCAGCGGCCTGGACCCGGTAAACGCTTCGCTGCTGCAGGACACAATGCTGGAGCTGCGCGGGGAGCGGAAGGCCATCCTCTTCAGCACGCACCGCATGGACCAGGTGGAGCGCATGTGCGACGCCATCGCGCTGATACACCGTGGGCGGGTGGTGCTTGAAGGTGGCATGCGCGAGATCAAGAGCCGCTACCCGCGGAATCGCGTAGAGGTGCTGTACGGCGGTGATACGACATTTCTGCGCAACGCGGAAGTTCAAGAAGTAAAGGAATACGCCGGACGCGCGGAGATCACCCTGCGGGGAACCGAACCGAATGCGCAGCCGCTGCTTGCAGACGCCGTGGCGCACGGTACGCGTATCGAAAAGTTTGAAGTAAAAGAGCCGACGCTGGAGGAGATCTTCATCAGCACGGTAGGGGGGCGCGTGGATGCATAACGTCTGGCTGATTGCGAAGCGCGAGTACACGGAGCGGATCCGTACGCGTGGTTTTATGATTGCGACAATTTTGATTCCGCTGCTGATGAGTGCCGGTATTGCTGGCACAATTCTGATCGCGAAGCACAGCAAGTCCAACTCGCACATCGCCGTGGTGTCAACGGATATGAAGTTGGCGACCGATGTGCAGGACGAGCTGGAACACGGCAGCGAGAGCGAGATGATGGTGGATGTCATCTCGCCACCCAGTGCAAAGACCCGCAGCAACCTGGACGCGGCGGTCAAGGCGAAAGATCTGGACGGCTATCTTTGGATCAATCCGCCGAAGACGTCGGGGGCACGGCCGCAGCTACAGTATAAGCAGGGTGCAAGCGCGGACCTTGCAACGCGCAGCACCGTGAGCCACGGCCTGAGTAACGTGCTGGCGCGTGAGAATCTCGTCCGCCATGGCATGAACCAGGAGCAGGTCGCGGAAGCGATGAAGCCGGTGGACATGGAAACCGAAACCGGCGCGAAGGACAGCACTGCCGCCAACTTTGCCGCGGCGTACGTCACCTTCTTTTTGATGTACATGGTCATCATGCTGTACGGCATGAACGTGGCACGATCGATCATCGAAGAGAAGACATCGCGCGTCTTTGAGGTCATGCTGGCGACAGTAAAACCGGTGGAGATGATGGCGGGCAAGGTGCTGGGTGTGGGCTCCGTCGGCCTTACACAGGTGGGCATCTGGATGCTGGCAGCTGTGATTCTGACGCACACCGCGCTGATCGCAAGTGTGATGGGGAGCTCAGGCAGCCAGATCGCGTTTACGGTCTCACAGGTTGCCTACTTTATCGTCTTTTTCCTGCTCGGCTATCTGTTGTACTCTGCGATGGCCGCCGCGCTTGGAGCCATGACCAACAGTGAGCAGGAACTGCAGCAACTGAACATGTTCTTGGTACTGCCGCTTGCGGCGTGCATGGTGATGCTACCCCTGATTCTGAATTCGCCGAATATCCTGGCGTCACGCATACTTTCGCTGGTGCCGTTCTTTGCGCCGTTGCTGATGTACATGCGCATCTCCGTCTCTCCGGTGCCGTGGTACGAGATTGCCGGGTCCATAGCGATTCTGCTGGTCACGATCTACGCCATCCTGGCGGTGACCAGCCGCATTTATCGCGTGGGCATCCTGATGTACGGCAAGAAGCCCAACCTGCCGGAGATTCTGCGGTGGGTGAAGTACAGCGCATGAGTGACGACGCCAACTCCAATGCGATGCCGGATCAACACCACTTCCGGGGACTGGCGCACAAACACCACACGTTGATTCCGGTATACCGGACTGTTACTGCAGATCTGGAAACACCGGTGTCGGCGTTTCTGCGCATTGCCGCAAAGGAGCCGGAAGCCTTTTTGCTGGAGTCGGTGGAGGGCGGCGAACGAGTCGGTAGGTACACGTTCATCGGCATTCGGCCCTACCGCAAACTGGTGTCGCGTGGACGTACGATTACTGCCACTACCGGCAAGAAGAGCCACACCTACGACGGCGACATTTTTGATGAGCTGAAAACTGCGCTGAGCGAACACACACCGGCAAAGCTGCCGGGGTTGCCGCCCTTTACCGCTGGCGCTGTGGGCTTTTTTGCGTACGACGTGGTGCGCCAGATTGAGCGGCTACCGGAGACGGCGGTGGACGAGCTTGGCGTGCCGGATGCCTGCCTCATGTTCTTTGACGAGGTGCTTGCCTTCGACCACGTGAAGAAAGAAATCTTCCTGATTGTGACGGCCGATCTAAAACGGCAGCCCCATGCGGACTCGGCGTATGCTCACGCGGTGGCACGGCTGGACCGGTTGGAAAAGCAGCTCGCGTCCTCGCTGCCCAAGGTGCAAAAGCGAGACGCCTTGGGCCCACTGGAGCTTGTGCCGCGAACGCCCAAAGCCGTCTACATGAAGGCCGTAGAGACGATCAAGAAATACATCACCGCCGGCGACATTTTCCAGTGCGTGCTGTCGCAGCGGTTCGATTGTGAGCCTGGGGTGGATGCCTTTGAGATCTACCGTGCGTTGCGCATCGTTAACCCGTCGCCCTACATGTATTTTCTTCGGTTCCCGATGGCCGCCGCAGGAGAAACGAAGCCGACTTCGGCGCACATCGTGGGCTCGTCGCCGGAGTTGCTGGTGCGTGTGCATGGCGCAAAGATCGGGTACCACCCCATCGCCGGAACGCGGCCGCGCGGCGACGATGAGGCCAGCGACAACCGGCTGGAACAGGACCTGCTGCGCGACGACAAGGAGACGTCAGAGCATGTGATGCTTGTGGACCTGGGTCGCAACGACCTTGGCCGGGTGAGCGAGTTCGGCACCGTGCAGGTGAAGAAGCTGATGTCGGTAGAACGCTACTCGCACGTGATGCATCTGGTGAGTGCGCTGGAGGGCAGGTTGCGCGCGGGCCTCGGCGCGGTGGATGCCTTTCGCTCCTGCTTCCCGGCGGGAACGCTGAGCGGGGCACCGAAAATTCGCGCCATGGAGATCATTGAAGAGCTGGAGCCGACGCGCCGCGGTGTGTACGGTGGCTCAGTCTTCTACGCGGATTTCAGCGGCAATCTGGACAGCTGCATCGCCATTCGGACGTTGTTTATGCACGGCGCAAAGGGATATATACAGGCAGGCGGTGGTGTTGTTGCGGACTCCATCCCACAGACGGAATTTGAAGAAACCGTCAGTAAAAGTAAAGCCGTGGTGCGCGCCATTGAACGTGCACGCTGCGCAAGAAGATAGGCAGAAGCGACGATGAGCGAAACGCACGAGGCATTTGAGCTGGACTTGATGAAGCCGGCAGACGGCTACAAGCTGCTGACATCGCTGGTCATGCCCAGGCCCATTGCATGGGTGCTGACGCAGAGCGCCGATGGCCGGAATAACGCAGCTCCGTTTTCGTTCTTCAACCTTCTGTCGACTGATCCTCCACTGGTTGCAATTGCATTCAGTCCAGCATCTGACCGGAACGGTAAGGACACTCTGAGCAACATCCGCGACACAGGTGACCTGGTGGTCAACGTAGTGTCTGAAGAACTGGCCGGGGCTATGAACACGACTGCGGTGGACGCGCCGCCTGGTGTGGATGAGACGGAGCTTGCGGGGCTGGAGCTTGTGGCCAGCATTGCCGTCAAGCCGCCGCGCATTGCTCGGTCACCGGCTGCGTTGGAGTGCAGGCTGGAACGGGAGATCGACACCGGCCATGGCACAACGATTGTGCTGGCGCGTGTGCTGCAGGCGCACGTGGTTCGGTCGGCGTTTGAGGACCGGTCGCGGCTGCACATCGACAGCGCGCGGTTGGCGCTGATAGGCAGGATGACGGGTGGAGAGGGCGGTTATTGCACGACGCGCGACACCTTTTCGCTTGATCGGCCAAAGTGGAGCGAACCACAAGCCGGCGAGGGCTGACGCATAGTGCGTGTCGCTTAGCGATGCGACAGACGCAGCGTGAGGCCAACGGTGAGGCCCGCATTGTTGGCCAGAGAAGTGACGGCTAGCTTGACGGGGGCAGGGTCGCCCGGAATCATCTGAAAGCCGAGCCTGGAGGTAAGGCGATAACAGATGGCGAAGTCGTCAATGCTGGCGTCGTCCGTATTGAAGCGGCGACCCGCGCGGCGGCGGACGGTGCCAATCACAGGAAGTGCGTCCAGGCTCTGGCTGATAGTGTCGCCTGAGTTCGGCAGAATATTAAATCGGGAAGTGGCGGCTGCATAGAAACCCGCAACCATCGACAAGAGGGTTTGCCGCGCGGGGTGCAGCAGCAGAACGGGCGTAATGCGCGCCGAGTAGTTAAGGGCCAGAGACTCCAGCGGCACAGAAGCAACCAGCCCGGTGCTGAACGCGGGTTGCGCCGGTGGAGGTGCTGCCGCCAGGCAAACGCTGCTTCCCGTAAGCGTGGACAGGAGGAGAGCTGTGAGGATAGCGATGCGGAGTGGCATGGTAATTTCCTTATCGGCAGTTTGGGTTTCAGGCGTGACAGGTGGAACAGGGGCGGCATCACCACAGTGAACGATTTGCCGTCACGCCGCACTCCTACAGCGGTTATGGGTCGATAGCACGGAAGTGGGAGTGACTGCCCGAATTCGCGACAGAAAGCGGGCCAAAGCATAAACTGAGGGTGAGGCAGCATGGTTTTCGTTCTGGACAACTACGACTCGTTCACCTACAACCTGGTGCAGTACATGGGCGAACTGGGTGCCGAGATGGTGATCAAACGAAATGACGAGGTGACACCGCAGCAGGTGGAGGCCATGGCGCCGGATCGCATATTGATTTCACCCGGGCCATGCACGCCACAGGAGGCGGGCTGCTCCGTCGATTTAATCAAGCACTTTGCGAATGCCGAGCGGCAGGCCGCAAAGCGAACGCCAATCCTCGGTGTTTGCCTTGGTCACCAAGCGCTGGGCGCAGCATTTGGCGGCAACGTCGTGCGAGCCGGCAGGCTGATGCACGGTAAGACCAGTCCGGTGGCGCACGACGGCAAAACCATCTTCGCTGGTTTGGACGCGGTGATTACATGCACGCGGTACCACTCCCTGGTTGTGAGTCCGGAAGGTTTGCCGGACGAGTTAGAAGTGTCTGCGCGCACCCAGGATCCGTCAGGCGAGGTGATCATGGGTCTGAGGCATCGAGAACTGCCCATTGAGGGCGTGCAGTTCCATCCGGAGAGCGTGTTGACCGCTCACGGCAAACAGCTAATCCAGAACTTCTTGAATCTCTGAATGCGACCTCGACGTGGCAAGTGGTTGGCGCTGGTAGCGACTGGTTTTGTGGTGAGTGCGGCACCTGGCACGGCGCAGTCAAGCATCGGCACGGTGCGGATCGAAGGCGCGCAGATCCAGGGCACAGTTTCGGTCAGTGGCGGGCGTGCAATGCTGCAGAATACTGCAACGGTAAGCGCGGGTGCTGCCGCAAGCGACATCGCACTGAGTCGCGGCGGCACGGTACGTGTGTGCGCGGGCAGCGTGGTGGCGTTGTCGCGATCGAACGCGACCGCTGCGGGAACGCCGTTGCTGATTGCGCTGCAGCGCGGGGCTGTGGAAATTCAGGAGAGCGCGCTGCGTGCGGACGCCGTGCTCACCCCCGATCTGCGGCTGGAGATGAGCGGCGGCACGCCTCTAGACCTACGCGTGCGTGTGAACCAGGCTGGTGATACATGTGTTGAGAATCTGGGCAGAAACGCCCCCATTTTGCATGTGACAGAGCAGTTTAGCGGAGCCGGGTATCTGGTAAAGGCGGGCCAGCGGGTGTTGTTTGAGCATGGCAGCGTCCGTGAGGTGGTGGACCGGCAGAGCTTTGGTTGCGGGTGTCCGAAGGCTGGCGGCAAGGATGATTTCCCGGAAGCAGTAAGCGCGGGCATGGCCCAGCCGGAAATACCGGCGGTGAAACCGGGCGACACCCACATGCAGGTAAGTGCAGGCATGGACTACAACGGCCAGACGCGTGCTGCCAGTGGACCGCCAAACCCCGACGGTAGCGTGCCTGTAACGACGGCCCAACCTGCGGCGACGACGCCTGCGGTCAACACGGCTGCGTCCGCGGCGACCTCGCCAAAGCAGCCGGGTTCCGGCCCCTTCTCTGCTCTCGGGCGTTTCTTCCACCGGCTATTCCACGGTGGCAATTAGCACCACTTCAGCTTCCTCACGGTACAATCGATAGGCTCACCGCGAGTGCGGCGCTTGGCGCGTCTGTGCCGGTGGGAACGTCTTCTCTATAGTTTCTCTCGCAGTTCCACGGCATGGTCGTGAGCCGCCAAACCCGTCCAAGGAGTTCTCGTCATGGCGATTCCCGCCACCCAAATGCGTCCCGGTATGGTCATCAAGCACAACGATATTCTGCACAGCGTGTTCTCGGTGGAGCACCGGACACCGGGCAATCTGCGTGCGTTTATCCAGGCCAAGCTCCGCAATCTTAAGTCCGGCGCCATGTTTGAGCACCGCTTTCGTTCTGGTGATGCGATCGACCGCGTGATTGTGGACGACGTTGCGATGGAGTACCTGTATAACGACGGCGACGACTACTACTTCATGGACACGACGACGTTTGAGCAGACGCCGCTGAACCGCGAAACCCTGGGCGATGCCGTTGATTTTCTTCTGCCGAACCTGAGTATCTACGTAAGCTTTTATGACGGCAAAGCTGTCGGCATCGAGTTGCCGGGTGTCGTGGAGATGACGGTGGTCGAGACGGAGCCGGGCATCAAATCCGCTACGGCGAGCAGCGTGACAAAGCCGGCCAAAACGGAGACGGGGCTTGTGGTGCAGGTGCCGCCGTTCATCAACGAAGGAGAGAAGATTCGCGTGGACACGGCTGAGGGGGCCTATATGTCACGCGCTTGATTGTGTTGCGAGTGGGCTTTCAGAACGGCGTAGTTTCGGTCACGCCGCCGCCTCGCTTGAGAGCATCCAAGTGTGGAATGAAAGTTCGCGAGATCAAGACTTCGGCTGTACGGTTGGCGTTTGAGGAGAGCGGTCCTAAGCAGGGTGAGCCGCTGTTGATGGTGCACGGCTGGCCAGACTCGCCGCGAACCTGGGACAAGGTGTTGCCTGCGCTGCATGCAGCTGGGTATAGGACGATTGCGCCATATCTGCGGGGCTACGGACCAAGCAGTTTCCGAGACAGATTGCTTGGCAGAAACCCGAAGCGGACAGGGCAGCCAGTGGCGTTTGCGCAGGACATGGTGGACCTGCTGGACGCGTTGGAGATTGAAAAGATCCACTTCATCGGGCACGACTGGGGTGCGCGTACGGCACAGGCGCTGTCCGCCTTGTTTCCCAGGCGACTCAAATCGATGGTGACCATCTCCGTTCCGTATGAGCCAGGCAAGGCGAAGCCACCGAAGCTGCCGCAGGCGCAAGCTTTTTGGTACCAGTGGCTGCTGTGCACAAAGCCTGGCGAGAAGCTGTTTACGGGCGACCCTGTGGCGTTCGGCAAGGCTCAGTGGGACGCATGGAGTCCCAAGGGGTGGTACACGGCTGGAGAGTTGAGCGAGGCGGCCAAGAGCTGGAAGGGAGATGACTTCAAAGCGGTGGTGCTTCACAGCTACCGGTCGCGCTGGGACCATGCGCCATTAGACAGCAAGTATGACGTCTTGCAAGACCGGTTTGAGGCAACTGAAATGCTGGAGACGCCGACACTTCTGATCCATGGAATGGAGGATCGGTGTGAACTGGCAGAGACGACGGATGGTGCCGGCCGCTACTTTAAGGGAGGGTACCGGCGGGTGTTGCTGGATGGTACTGGACACTTTCCGCAGCGGGAGAAACCGGTGGAAACGGTGAATGAGATTCTCACTCATCTGCGGAGCTTTGCCTGATGGTGCGTCATTACCAGGTGGAAGGCCGGGTGCAGGGTGTGGGCTTTCGGTGGTTTGTGCACCGCGAGGCTGCTGCGATCGGACTGCGTGGCTGGGTTCGGAATACCGACGCAGGGCATGTGGAGGCTGTTGCGGCGGGGGAGGTGGGACAGCTTGAGGCTTTGGAGGCTTCGATGCAAAGGGGCTCGCGTGGAAGCCGTGTGGACCGCGTACGTGTGCATGAGTTGAACGATGGGGAAGGGGAGCAGCTTGGGACGTTTCGGATTGATGGAGCGTTCTGAGTTGGTATGGGTTTGGCCGGTAGAATGGAGGGATGGTGACACCGATCAATTGTGAGCCGCTGAAGGCGCTCATTCGCACTGTTCCGGATTTTCCGAAGCCTGGAATCCTGTTCTATGACATCACCACGCTGCTGAAAGACAAGGCAGGATTTGCGCAGATGATTGATGCATTTGCGGCGTACTACATCGACAAGCATGTTGACCTTGTTCTGGGCATTGAGGCCCGCGGATTCATCTTTGGGCCGGCAATGGCGTATCGGCTGAACGCTGGATTCGTTCCGGTGCGCAAGCCCAAGAAACTGCCGGCGGAGGTGGCGAAGGTGACGTATGACCTGGAATATGGGTCGGACTCGCTGGAGATTCATCTGGATGCGATTCAGCCCGGGCAGCGGGTGGTGATTGTGGATGATCTTCTGGCGACTGGTGGCACCATGCAGGCCACGGTTCAACTAGTGAAGCAGTTGGGCGGAGAAATTGCCGGTGTGGCATTTGCGGTGGAGTTGGATTTCCTCAAAGGGAGACAGAAGTTTCCTGAGTATGACGTGTACAGCTTGTTGCACTACGACGAGTAGATGCACGCCCCTCCCTCTCTCCCGATCCAGAAGTCCTGAGTCGAATACGCCAATTGCATAAGTTCCCGGATGTTAACGAAGCAGGGAAAGGCACCCTAATATGGGTGCCTTTTCTGCGCTGACTGTTTTTTAGATAGTGGAGGTACTACTGTGCCAGGTGTAGTTTGCTAGGACACTCGGCTACGTATCGCCGGAGCTCGACAGCTTTTTGAGGCTGAGGTGTTCCGATGGGCTGAGATAGCCTTTGCGGCGAAACCAGGCCTCCATGGCGGTACTCAAGCGATCGAGCGGCACCAGCGAGCCGACTTCAAGCAGGCCGTCCGCGATGGGCAGAGTGTCGTCGAAGAGCACGTCGTTAGTAAAGTTGCGCATGCAGAAATTGTCGATCTGTTTGACGGGGACCGGTACAATCCGGCCTGACTCGGAGATGCGCTCCACGCGGAGCAGGTGGAGAAACATGGGTGGACGCTAGCCGAACAGGAGGCAGGTGGGTGCACCAAGTTTGACGGTGGAGGTAGAGACACCGATCTTTCCGGTGGTCGTGTCGACCGGATAAACGGTGATGTCGCCGGAGAACTGATTGGCGGAGAGGAGCCAGTGACCAGAGGGGTCGAGGGTTATGTGGCGGGATTCCTGGCCTGGGTTGGGCAGGTGCTGGATATTTGTGAGCACGCCGGTTAGCGGGTTCACTGCAAAGACGGCAAAGTCTTCATAAATGCGATTGGCGGCGTAGAGGAACTTCTCGTCAAGGGAGAAGACCATCTCGCAGGCACGTTTGCCGACAGGATCGACCTGGTGTGGAAGCGTTCCGACGATATTGTGCAAGGTGAGAACGCCGCTGGCGGCGTTCCAGTCAAGCTGGTCGATGGTGGAGTTGAGTTCGTTAATGCTGTAAATCCAGCGGCCGTTGGAGTGCCGGACGAGATGCCGAGGTCCGCTTCCGGGACGGGCTTTGAACTCACTGTGGGGCTTGAGAACAGCAGTGGCACCATCAAGCTTGAGAACGTGGATGCGATCGAGACCGAGGTCGTTGACAAAGACATAGCCCTCGTCGGGTGAAGGGACCGCAGAGTGAGCGTAGCTTTGGGTCTGGCGTTCCTTGTCCGGGCCATGATCGGTGGCCGGGAACTTTAGAAGCGTGACGAGGGTGAGATTGCCCTGAGCATCAGCATGGAAGGAAGCGACACTGCCACCGCCATAGTTGGCGATAAAGACGCAACTGCCGTCTTTTGTGCAGGAAACGTGGCAGCCGCCGGGGCTGGCGGAGGACACCTCAGAGATGGTGGCGAACTGCTGGTCCGGCATGTCGGACATGGGCGGATGGGCAAAGCTTGAGGCCGAGGAATTGTGGTCCTCCGGCTGGGTCACGGCAAACAGGACGGGCGCGACGGAGGACTCTTTCTGCGGCAATGCGAGGAAGCTGGGACTGGGAGTGACGGCCGTGAGGGTAGGCTCCGTGAGCTTGCCGTTGGTGAAATAGGCGGTGTAGATTCCCCTGCTGCCGCGGCCGCTGGTTCCGATGAGAAGACGGGTTGTGCCTTGGGGCCGCTTGGTCTGCAGGCCCTGGCTTAAAGCGTGCACGGCAAGTGCCCCGGCAGGGATGGACCCGAGAAGGCGACGGCGGGTGAAGGGACGTTTTCTCATGCTTGCTCTCTGGATGCTCCCTGGTAGGGATGCGTTCAAGAACGGTAGCAGGTGAAGCGGATGTTTGCGAGTGAATGTGACGGGCGCGACCGTATTTTGCCGATGCTTTTGTAGATTGTTCGGTGCCAATGGGTTGTGCCGTGAATGCCGCAAGAGGGATGCCGCAAGTGCGAGTTGGCGAGGCGCCGCTGTATGATGGGCCCTGGAGTAAGCGGTACATGAGCGAAATGCAGAACAGCTCTCCTGCAAGAGTACGCAGGGGTTTTAGCCGTGTGTCTTCACCCTGCGCGGCCTTTTGGGTAAAGCCTAACTGGGCAAAGACGGTATGTGTCGCCGTTGTGGGTTTGGCATGTGTTTCGGCTGGTGCGCAGGTTCCGGATGCATCGTGCTCGGACTCCGTGTTCGGTTCCTCCTTGGCATGTCAGCAGACGCAACAGGTACAGCAGGCAGCGCCCGTAACGTCGCAGGGCAATGAGAGTACGCAGGGCGCTGAGACGACGCAGGGCGCAGTGCAGACGCCAGCAAATGCACAGGTGTACGTGGATACGGCCGGCACAGGCAACCAGCGTGGGCCGACCGCAGCCGACCGCACTCGCATGTTGTTTCCGCAGGATCCGGTCACCGACCTGCAACGACTTGCACGCTCATCCACCGGGGAAATGATTCCGATTTTCGGTCGAGATTTCTTTCAAACGGCCCCGTCGACGTTTGCTCCGGGCAACAGCATTCCCATCACGCCGGACTACGTTCTGGGACCCGGAGACCAGGTGCTTGTACGCACCTTTGGCGGTGGAAATGCGAGCAGCGGCAACAGCCAGCTCACCGTGGACAATGCGGGTGACATTTACGTGCCGCGGGTTGGGTCAGTCCACGTTGCGGGTCTGCGCGCAAATCAACTGCAAAGCGAGATTACAACTGCCGTGAACCGGGTGTTCCGGAACTACAGCTTGTCGGTGAGCCTGGGACAGCTGCGATCGATCCAGGTGTACCTGGTGGGAGAGGCGCGTCGGCCTGGAGCATACACGGTGAGCGGCCTGAGCACGGTGTTGAACGCCCTGTTTGCTTCCGGGGGACCGAACGTGCAGGGATCGATGCGAAACATACAAGTTCGGCGCGGCGGCCAGACGTTGCCTGAGTTTGATCTGTATGACCTGGTGCTGCGGGGTGACAAGAGTCGGGATTTTCGGCTGGAGTCAGGCGACACAATTTTCATTCCACCGGTGGGTCCGCAGGTAGCGCTGGCGGGCAGTGTGCGGCACCCGGCGATTTATGAGTTGAAAGACGCGAGCTCGCTGGACGATGTCTTAAAGCTGGCCGGAGGATTCTCAGCGACCGGATCGCCTGGGCAGATCAGTCTGGAGCGCATTGGTACCGATTTACGCCGACAGGCGACAACGGTGACGCTGGATGCAGCAGGTCGTGCCATGGTGCTTCGTGATGGTGATGTGGTGTATGCGGGACACATCTCGCCGGGCTACGAGCAGTCTGTGACCATCCGTGGCAATCTGGCCAATCCCGGTCGTTTTAAGTGGGTTCCGGGCATGCGGTTGAGTGATATCGTTCCGGACCGTTCGTCGTTGTTGACCAACAATTATTGGCGCGAACGCAACCGACTGGGTGTACCTGTACCGTTGTTCGAGCCGCTGCCGACGCAGAGCCAGCCAGGCCCGCAGAGGTATGGTTCCAATGAGCAGCAGCCGGTCGACCAGCGGACGTCAGGGCAGGCGAATCGTACCTACGCGAATACTGAAAATCAGCAGCAGAACGACGGCACCTTGCAGACGCAGCAGCAGAGGCAAAACGTACAGGTGACAGAGCAGAATGCCGGCCTTGCCACCGGCGGTGTAGTGTCTGCCATTGACGCCGCGAACGACCGGGCTGCCCGCAATGAAGGCCTGTTGAACGACGCGCGGGATCCCCAGGAATTGCAGGAGCGTCAGCAGGAAGCGAGTCTTCCGACGAACAGGGTTCGTATTCCGGCACCGGAAATTGACTGGTCGTACGCCGTGATCGAACGCTTGAATCCTGAGACGCTTAAGAATTCGCTTGTGCCATTCAACCTGGGCAGGTTGGTTCAGGATCACGATTCGACACAGAATCTGGAATTGCACGCGGGCGACATAGTGACCATTTTTTCTCAGCGGGACATTCTTGTGCCGCAACGCGAGCAGACGAAGTTTGTGAGGTTGGAGGGCGAGTTTGCCGGGGCAGGTGTGTATAGCGTAGGGCCTGACGAAACGCTGGACCAGCTTGTGCGGCGATCGGGCGGCTTTACAGCTCAGTCTTACCTGTATGGCAGCAGCTTTCAACGGGAGTCTGCGAGGGTATTTCAGCAGCAACGGCTGAATGAATACATTACGCAGCTGTCTGGGGACCTGGAACGCGAGTCGGCAATTCGAGCAGCATCGTCGCTGACAGGAATCACCAATCCGAATGCATTGGTGGAGGAGAGAGACCGGGTCGAGCAGCTAAGGCGATTGCGCTCCACAGGGCGCATCGTGCTGGAGTTCAAGCCAGACGACGTTGACGTTGCAGCCGTGCCCAGAATCTCTCTTGAGAATGGCGATGTGTTCCGGGTGCCGCCGCGTCCGAGTACCATCAGCGTCATAGGTGCCGTATATGGCCAGAATGTATTTCTCTATAACCACGATCGGCACTTAGCGGACTATCTGGCACTTGCAGGTAAGCCGAATCGAATTGCGGACAAGAGTCATGCGTTTATTATTCGGGCCGATGGTTCTGTATATAGTCGCGAATTGGCCAAAGGTGTGCTGTCGAACCACTTTGACGACTCTCGCATTTATCCCGGAGACTCGATCGTGATACCGGAAAAGCCCGTGCGACCGACAACGCTGAAACAGGTGACGGATTACTCGCAGATACTGTCGTCGTTTGGTTTAGCGGCTGCAGCAATTAACGTTGTGCGATAAGTGGACCTTCGGTAGGGCGCAGAGTTCAGGCTTAGCTTTGAAAGCTGGTGATTGGCGTTGGTGCTTGGAGCGACAGAGTACGACCGCGTGGGTGACAGAGCGAAGGAGCACGTCGGAGTCAGCGTTGTGAAGCCGTTTCGGCGGAACCTTCTGCGTTGCTACTTTGCGGTTTACTGGCTGGCTGCGTGTTGCGGAGCGGCGGCAGGACAAACGGGAGAACCTGTCGCATTGTCATCGAAAGCGCTGGTGCTACCGATGCATGGGCCGATGCAAACTGCCACTCTGGACAGAGTGTTGCCGTTGCCTTTGTTGCTTCCCGTAGCGGCGTTGCCCCATGCCACTGCCGGAGCCCGCACGTCGCGGCCGTCCATGGACGACGATCACACGGGTTCGACCCTTCGGCTGCAGGCCACGCGACCGCATCCATTTCCGCTGGTCCCTTCATTGGGAAATACCGCTTCGACTTAGTAATCGGAAAGCTGTCAGGACGTAAATACCCGGTGCCGCCGTACTTCAATGGTTAGAAGGTAGAACTTACTTTAGCCGGTATCTGGAAGCTAGTTTTACACGATGGTCGATCTTGTGAGGGTGAGGGTCATCCCATGACGCTGGGATCGTTGAAGCACGACCTTTTCGCGGTAACTCCACAGGGTCGACCTTTACTTATGATGACCGACAAAATCCCGGAGACCGGAAAAGTGGCTTGGATTTCCGGTTACATGTCCCGGGTGTAAGCAAGTACCTGACGCTGTATGCCGATGGGTTATGCGGATGATGAGTTGAAGCAGCTGGACGCGGCGCGGCGCGTTGCGTGACAGCGTGGCTTGTACCTTGCACGTGCCCACGGCTGCCTCACGCTGATTTCCGGTTTGAGATGGCCAGCTCCAGACCGCACCTTGGTGACAGAGCCCTAGACGCCGCGTGATGCAGGACACGGCCGCGCAGCCGCCCTCTTATGGATTTCAGCCACGGAGCCTTCCGAAAACGTGCTTCTGGAATGCGGGCGGTGCAGGCTGCCGCTACACAGTCGAGAGCCTTATGGTGGGCATGTTGAAGCCCTCTGCCTCAATGATTGGTTGTTGACCGCGGGTGTCGGCGTGGCGGAGTTCGGTGGTGAAGGTGCGCCGCTCGAGAGGCAAAAGGGTGACGTAATTGTCGTTGTAGATCGCCGGCAGGATGCGCTTGCCGTCCTGCTCGCCTACGGCTTTGAGGCGGACAAGAAGGGCGGGGGTGGTGGAGTCGTTGTGCAGCTCCGTGGTGAGGGACCAGAGCTCGCCCGTGCGTTGAGCCCTGGTGGTGCCGGTGACGGTGGCGTTGCCCAGGGTGCGGATAGAGCGTAGGTTGTCGGCTTCGCGCGCGCGGAGGTAGGTATTGGTGGAGAGCACGCGCTCGCCCTGCCTGAGCGTGAGGCGGCAGAAGTGGATGGGCGCGAGTGTACCGGGGTATTCCATGGCAAGCACTGCATTGTTGCTGTCTTCCAGCGAGTCGAGCGAGGCAGATTTCGTCCAGGCTGCTGTGCCATCCGGGTTGAGGAGTTGCGCCGTTACCTGCAGGCCGGATTGATTGCCTGCGTTGTAATTGACGACTTCTACCTTGTTGGTAAGCGGGTTCCATTGGATGTGGATAGGCTCGCAGGCTTTTTTACAGGCAAAGTATGCGGCAGTGGGCTCCAGGTAGAAGTCGTAGGTTTGCCACACGAAAGAGGGCCAGCAGGGATGGCTCATCCATAACAGCACGCCCATGCGACTGCCGCTTTGCGCTTCAAACATGGCGCGGTAGGTGTCGTAGTTGAGGAACTGTGCGAGGGCGATCCACTCCTTTGCGTTGGTGGCCCCGCCATACACGTTGTCGATGAGCGCCAGCAACGACTGCGTCCCCTGCGCACCGGTCAGCGTGAAATCATGCAGGCCGTAATCGAGACCGAGCGGCCACAGGGCGGACTTCGGCATCATGGCTTCGACGCTATCGAGCGGGGGAATGGCAGGCGCGCCGATTTCGCTGTGCAGCTTGATGTCGGAGGTCTGGAAATACTCGATCGTGGTGAGCGTGTGATAGGGGCCGTGGCCGCTGACGACGTCGTCGGCCGAGCTTGGGATGTAGGGCAGGTCGGGGTGAAGTTCTGCAAGGATGGTGCGGATGCCGGACTCCAGCGGCGCGGGCGGATAGCCCTCATTGCGGCCGCAGTACAGGCCCACGCTGGCGTGGTTGCGGATGCGCTTGACAAGGTCGCGGGCGTTGGCCAGGAACATGGCGTTGTTTTCCGGGATGGGGCCGTCCCACGGGTTGGCGAGCCAGAAATCTTGCCAGACGACGATGCCATGACGGTCGCAGGCCTCGTAGAAGGCATCCTCGCCAATTTGGCCGACCCAATTGCGGACCATGTTGAAGTTCATTTCGCGGTGGTAGCGCAGGGCGGCATCGTATTCGCGCGCGCGGTAGCGGAGCATGGATTCGCTGAAGCCCCAGTTACCGCCGCGAGCGATAAGGCGGCGACCATTGATGAACAGGCGCAGAATGTGGCCGTCGTCGGCGAAGGTGACCTGACGCAGGCCGGCTTTGAAGCGCAATGGAGTTCCGGCGGTACCGCGTTTTGGCTGGAAGGCGAGTGTGGCGTCGTAGAGGTGGGCGTCGCCATAGCCGTTGGGCCACCAGAGCATCGGGTTGGCGATGCGCAGCGCGGGTGTATTCGATGGGTCGAAGGTGACGGTCTGCTCGCTCTTTGCCGGCAGCTTTACTGTGTGTGAGAAGCGTAGGTCACCCAGGCTGCCGGTGACTGTGCCCTCCGTGGCATGGCTGCCGTGGTTGCGCACACGTGCAGTAACGGTGACCTCTGCCGCGGTGGTGTCCTTGTGCGGCAGTAGCGTGGTAACGAGTGGATCTTCTACGGTGACGGCAGCAGTCTGCCAGAGGCGGACTTCGTTCCAAATGCCGGTGTTCCGGCCGCGGATCGTTGGAATCCAGTCCCATCCAACGGACGAGTGGAAGGTGGGGTTGTCCGCGCCGAGGCCGCCGCCGTTTTTGCTGGGCACCTCATATGTCTTCTGGTGCACGCTGCCGGGGGTGGCATTTTTTTCGACACGGATTGCCAGTGCGTTGAGCGCGCCGGGCTTCAGCTTTTCGGCGATGGCGAATTTGCCGCGGAAGAATGCACCGTCAATGCGACCGAGGGACTGGCCGTTGAGGAAGACCTCTGCTTTCCAGTTAATGCCGTCCAGGCAAAGCCACGTCATCTCGTGCGCATTCGCCGGTGTCTTGAACTCGGTGCGATACCAGAAGTCGGCGTAGAAGAAGCTGTCCGAAATGTAGAGCTGGTTCTCGCCAAAGTTTGGGTCGGGGATGGCAGCAGCGTTCAGGTAGGAGGTGAGCGTGGTGCCTGGGACGGTGGCCGGCAGCCAGGCTGTGTCCGCGAAGCCGGCTGTGCTCACCTGCTGCCCGTCGGCCTGTACAAGTGAGTCGCGCTGCAGCCGCCAATTGCCGCGTGTGAGTGAGAGCGAGCCATCTACAAACTGAGTAGGCGCGGGTTGCGGACGAGCTATCAGGCCGCCGCGGCCCATGACTTCGAGTTCGCTCAGGATGTAGCCGTCGTCGCTCGCCGGCTGTGTCATGAGGACACGCAGGTAGCGTGCCCGGGTGTTGACGGCAATCTCCTCGACCGGTGCTGTGCCCTTCAACGCGTGAACGTCGTGCCAGGTTGCTGCGTCGTCAGAGGTCTGGAGGGAGCCGCGGGTAGCGGGAGCGATCCAGTGCAGCCGCACGGCATCGATGTCGCAGACGGAGAGCAGGTCGACGTAGACCCACTCCTCATCGAGGCCCGCACTCTTCCACGCGCTGGTGAAGTGGTAGGGCCCGCCGATTTCAACCCGTGTCTGGGCGTTGTAGAAGGCGATCTGGCCGAGTTGCCAACTGGGAAAGCTCCGGCCCAGAACGGAAGGTTCGGCCAGCAGCTTCACACGGTAAAACCGCGCGGCTGTCGAGGCTGCAAGCGGGATGGAAGGTCTGTAAACATGGTTGCCGGCGACCATATCGGGTGGGTAGGGGTCCGGTGCAACGGCAGTGCCGATGCCTGCCGTGCCAGCCTGCTGCCATGTGTGGCCGTCCTGCGATGTGGAGACGCGAAAGCTCAACGCCGCAGAAGGAACGGAGGTGGGCATGACGAGAAAAAGCTCTAGGCGGTCAACCGATGCAACGGCGTCGCCGCCTCCCAGGTGCATCTCCACCTTTGCATGTGGGCCGACGATCTCGGTGAGGTTAAAGGGCGCATGACCAACCAGGATCTCGCGCTCCTGCTTAGAAAGAACGCTGTCATTGATGCTGACCGCGATCCAGGTTGGCCGCTGTGTCGTGGCTATGCCGTCGGTGATGAGTTGAGCCGTGAGGTTGTAGTCATAACTGCTGGAGTGATAGGCCGGGCGGAGCAGGGCGAGGTTTCGCGTGGTGTTGGCTGCCGGGACGAGCGTGGGGCCGGCGTACTCTGCCGGGTTACCGGGGTAGAGGCCGACTCCTCGCGTGAACGAATCAGTCGCAGCAGAGTCAGCCCGCATGAGCGCTTCGTTGGTAGCATTGTTCTGCGCTGTCCAGGCCTTTGCCATGGGTTCGCAAACAACTGCAAGGCCTGCCGCAACACTGCCGGCAATGAAATCACGTCGAGTGTGTTCGGTCATATGCCTCAAAGTTCTTGAAGTTCGACCCCGATGGTATCGCAACGGGTATCCTGCAGGCATCTGTGCGGCCGTGGGAGACGGGTCAGGGTGGGGCTGGCTGGCTGGTCTTACGTGTCCACACCGCGGCGCATGGCCCGTCAAAAGTGCGTCATGCGTGCACGTCGGCAGCAATGAGCCGCACGTCTGTATCGTTAGAACGAGCCGTTAGAACGAGCCGCCGACCAAGGAACAACGCTTGACACCCTCACCCTCACGCTATCGCGCCCTGCTGTGTTTGCTTCTGGTGGTTGCATGCACTTTGGCAGCATGGCCCTTTGCGGAGACGGGACTTGATGACGACTTCTCGTATATCTTTTCGGCTCGTGCGCTGGCCCAGACGGGGCATGTTCACTATGCGGGCTGGGCAAGTGCGATGGTGGGTTGGCAACTCTTGCTGGGTGCGGCGTTCATCCGGATCTTTGGGTTCTCGTTCTCCGTGGCGCGGCTGCCATTGCTGCTGATCGCTGCGGTTACTGCGTTCGTGCTGCACCGGCTGCTTGTGCGCTCTGGGCTGTCTGCGAACAATGCGGTGTTGGCCACGCTTACGGTGATGCTGTCGCCCATGGCTTTGCCGCTTGCCTTCAGCTTCATGACGGATATGTCCGGTCTGTTCTGCACGGTGCTGTGCGCGTATTGCTGCGTACGCGCACTGCAGGCAGAGAGAAGCGGGCCGCTATTGACATGGCTGATCGTTGCCATGATCGGGACTGCTGTGGGTGGGACCGCGCGGCAGACGGTGTGGCTTTGCCTGCTTGCCATGGTGCCGAGCACGGCGTGGCTGTTGCGCGGCAGACGGCTGCCGCTGGTGTGGCTTGCGCCCGTGTGGGTGGGCAGTGGCGGCTTTGCGTTTGCCAGCATGCAATGGTTCTACCGGCAGAATTACTCTGTGCGCGAGCTGCCCATTGCAGCGTACATCGACCGCGACCTGGTGGTGCAGGTGGTCAGCAACCTGGCGCGTGCCGGCCTGCAGTGTTGCCTCTTGTTGCTACCGGTTCTTGTGGCGTTTGTGGCGGTGTTTCCCGTGCGTAGCCGTGTTGCGTGGCGGTGGGCGGCCGGTGTTGGTGTGCTGATGGCGGCACTATTTGGCTTCGCGGTGCATCGCGGGCAGGTGGCACTTTGGCTCCTGCCGTTTCATGAAGCGGGGAACTTCTTTTCTTCCGTAGGCGTCGTGGATCTGCGCGAGATCGGGATCCGTCCGCCTGGCTTGCCGGTGTGGTGCCAGCTGCTGCTGACGCTGGTGACGGTGACTGCGGTGGTTGCTACGGTCGCATTTGCGTTGGGCAACAGCAGGGGCATCGGGAGAACGGCGAAGCTCCAGGCTGCGGTGGTTTCGGTCCAACGAGGTGACGCGGACGAAGGATCCGATGGAGAGGGCAATCGCCCGCTGACCTGGAGGGAGCTGCTTCGGCTTTCAGTACCGTTTTGCATTGCGTATCTGGGCTTGGTAATGCACCGGGCCATCTTTGCTTTTGCGTATGACCGATACTTCCTGCCGGTGCTGCCATTTGCTGTGCTGTTGCTGGTGCGGGCATATCAGCAGCGCGTTGCCGCAGAGCTGCCGCGCATCTGCTATGCGGCATTGGCCATGTTCGCGATGCTGGCGGTCGCCACGCTGCACGACACTTATGCCGACCGTCGTGCGCAGCTTGCCGCGGCGCAGCGGCTGTTGAACGCCGGTGTCCCCCGCACTGCTTTTTACGGCGGCTTTGAGTACGACGGCTGGACCCAGATAGAGCAGATGGGATGGATGAACGTAATTGCGATGCGGTGGCCGGACGGCGTGCACATGGACCGGCCAATCCCACGCAGCATGTCGGTGAAGCCGTGCGGGCAGATGTTTGCGCACCTGGTTCCTGCGATTAAGCCGCGGTATGGCATTTCGTTCGACGACAAGGCGTGTGACGGACCGAGCACGTTCAGCCCGGAGGTGTACAACACGTGGCTGCCGCCGTTTACGCGACAGCTGTGGATTCGCAGCGTGACCACGCCTGCGTTTTAGTGTCAGGCTGCTGTTCGCGGTGATCGAAGTGCGTGTGCGAGCGTGGCTGCAGCGGTGCGCCACAGCGTCGGTCTCCATGGGGCGCTGGTGAGGGAGGACAGGGCGAAGCGCAGTGCGATGCCGTGCTGCCGGCGGTGGCTGTAGCCCTGCGCCTGTTGCTGCAGTGCACCGGCAAGGGCGACGCGCCGAGCAGCCCATCCGCATCCGGGTTCGCCGTGGTGCTTGTCGATAAAGGTGCGTTGGGCTGCGAGCATGCGTGGAAGGTCGCCGGACATGGAGCTGGCCGAGGTACGATAAAGCGCCAGAATCTTTGGGATGAAAACGACGCCGTAGTGCTGGGCGATGCGCAGCCAGAGATCACGGTCCTCGGTGGCGCGCAGGAGTTCGTCGAACATGCCGACCGTTCCGATGCACTGACGGCGGAAGGTGACGGTGGGGCAGGGAAACGCGACTGAGCGCGTATACAGGCGGGTCACTGTCTGCTGCGGTGTTTTTCCCAACCGGCTGGTGACGAAGGTGTCGATGACGGTGCCCTTCTCTGCGAAGCGGGAAACCCCGCCGTAGGACAGACCGACGGCAGGCGCGTTTTCCAGGCTACCCAAGGACTCTTCAAGTCGCGTAGGCAGCCACAGGTCATCCGCGTCCAGCAAAGCGATGAACGGCGAATCGGAACAGCGGATGCCGGTGTTGCGCGCAGCAGAGAGGCCACGGTTAGGCTGGTGGATGTAGGTGAGCCGACCTCGCAGGCAGTCCGCGTTGTCGTGCATGAACTGCCGGACCACCTCCCGCGTGCCATCGGTGGAGCCGTCATCGACCAACAGGATGCGCCAGTCTGGTTCCGTCTGCGCCAGAACGCTTTCAATGGTCCCGGGCAGAAAGTGCGCTGCGTTGTAGGCCGGGATCAGGATGTCGACTTTGCTCATGGCAGATGAACGCAATATTCCAAAGGAAAATTCGGGGTGCGGACGCATCGCTGGATGCTCTGCGGACCTCACCCGCTCCGAAAGATTGTAGAGCGTGTTCCGGTGAAGCGTCTGTGTTCTCTTTCGCTTCACCAAATTTGATTCGCTCCTGTTCACGTGCTTGTGCCGGGACGGTACCCTAGCTCTGTCGAGTGCTGGGGCCGTCGGTGTCGCTCTGGTTCTTGCGTGAAGGAGAGTCCTGCTTGCCGCAGCGTACAACGGTCTCTGTCGCCATGTGCACGTACAACGGCGCGAAGTTTATCGGGCAGCAGTTGGCCAGCATTGCCGCGCAGACAAGCCTGCCGGACGAGCTGGTGATTATCGACGATTGCTCCACGGACGATACTGTCGCCATCATTCGCCAGTTTGCCGCAGGCGCCCCGTTTGCTGTCCACCTGCATGTGAACGATCAGAATGTTGGCAGGTTAGCGAAAGGCATCACCCGTAACTTTGAAAAAGCGGCAGGCCTTTGTACGGGGGCGCTGATTGTGCCGTGCGACCAGGATGACATCTGGATGCCGCAGAAGGTGGAGCGCATGGCCGCGATTCTGCTGGGTGACTCGGCCATCGGCGCGGTGTTCAGCGATGCTCAACTGGTGAGTGAGACGGGTGTGCCGAAGGGTGTTCTGCTGTCAGAGACGACGGGGCTGAATGCGCGGGAGCAGGCGCAACTGGCGCGCGGAGATGGGCTGCCGCTGGTGATGTCGATGACCAAGGTGTATGGGTCGTCGCTGATGTTTCGTGCGGCGCTGCTGGACAAGGTGTTGCCGGTGCCGCCGAACTGGTGGTTCGACGCGTGGGTGGCGTGCGTGGCGACGGTGTACATGCGGCTGGTGTTTACACCGGAAGAGCTCTTCAAGTACCGCATTCACCCGAACCAGAGCGTGAGTGCGTCGCTGCAGACGGTATCGCAGAAGGTGGATCGGTGGCGGAGTTCGGCGGAGGCGTACTGGAAGCAGTCTGAGCCGCCGCTGACGGACCTTGAGTTGCGGTTGGTAGGTGAGAACGACTCCCGCGTGGCACCGTCGTTGCGGTATGTTCAGGGACGCAAGAAGCTGCTGCGCTTCCGAGCCGGCATGCCAGCGAACCGGCTGGTGCGGTGGCTGACTATACTCCCGCACGCGCGGGAGTACTTTGCATATTTCAACGGGTGGCGGAGCCTGGTGAAGGATCTAACGGCATAAAGGTCGATATCGCAGGGCTAATGGGCAACCAGCGGTGCAGCGAGACTCCTGCGCAGCAGGACCGTTCGCAGCAGCAGGAACGGATGCTCCACCAAGCAGAAGGTGAGTAGCGAGAGCGCCGCGGACAGGCAGACCGCCAAGACTGTGACGAGCGGTGCTGCCCAAACCAGTGGGTGAGCATGCGATCCAAGTACAAGGCGAGTGAGCGGCTGAATCAGGTAGGGATGGTTCAGGTACATGCCAAACGAAAGCCGCGAACCGAGATAGAAGATGCGGCCACTCATCCACTGGCTATGGCCGTGAATACCCCACCAGACGACTGCGGCGAAGAAGATGGCGAGACCTGTGAAGTTGAGGGTCTCGCTTTGCAGCTTCCAGCACGCGCCAAAAGCCGCAGCACCAGCCGCAAATACGAGCCATGGCCGGGACAGCAGGCCGCGCCACGCGGGGGCACCAGGCAGGCGAGCGACGACGACCAGGTTGGCCACAAGCAGGCCCGCGATAAGGCCGTCTGAGTGGGTGTGAAACGGGTAGTACAGGTGTCCGAAGGCAGCGGCGTTTTTAACGCGAAAGCCGCCGGCCATGTGGACGTACTGCGCGACGCGGACGGTGATCTCTGTGAGCCACACACCGAGGAGCATCCACCGGAACCAGCGAAGTGATCGCCGCCGGAACAGCAGCAGGAGCACCGGAGCCAGCAGGTAAAACTGCTCCTCTGTGCTGAGCGACCAGCCGCCAAGGACCACCCCATGGCCTAGGTAGTTGACAAGGAAGACGAGGTCCGTCCAGCCGTAGTGTTGCGCCGCGGCGAAGTGCGGCGTGGTGAAGATCACAACAGCGTAGGTGAAGAAGTAGAGCGGCCAGATGCGCAGGGTGCGCCGCAGCATGAAGTCACCGAGCGCGACCGTTCGGGTGCGTGCCAGCTCCTTCCATAACTGCGAGCCGATGAAGAAGCCGCTGAGCACGAAGAAGAGGTCAACACCCATCCAACCGTTAACCGTGAGCGGAAAGTTTGTGTAGCGGGTCGGCCCGTAGTCGGTGTCGAACGCTGCGGCTACGTGGTGATTGACCACCAGCAGGATAGCCAGGGTGCGCAAGCCATCGAGGAACGGAATGCGCTTGTCTGAGGGGATCTTGAGTTCGTTTAGTGCGCTTGCGAGGGTGTTGCGCACCCGGAGGGTTTGGTGGGAGAGCGTCGTCAAACCTCTCGGCCTCCGCGGCTGCTTGCCTTGCCGCTGGATCTGCCCAGCAGGAACAGGCCCGCGCCGGATGCGATGGCGACCGTGCAGAGTGCCACCGGCCGCAGCAGATGCCGCAGGTGTGGCCGTGCACCATCGGGTAGGCCGTCTGTGGAGGCCTCCGGTGCTGTCTCGTCTTCGGGGGAGTAGATGTCATCGGCAGCATTAACGGTAAGGCTGGACAGCGGGCCGCCGCCGCCGCTGGTGCTGTCCCCCTGCGTGCTGTCGGTCAGGCCGCTCTTGGGAGACGGGCTGCCGGGTTCAAGAGCACCGCGAGCTGGTGCCGCAGGACGCGCTGTGCCGCTAAAATCCACCTGAATGCTTGGCAGTGTTGCCCCGGTGCTGACGGATGTGCCGCCTGGTATGGGACGCATGTCGCCGTACCCGTCCGCGTGAAAGCTTTCGTCGTGAAGTTTGGGGCTACCGCACACCGCACCGCGGTCGAAGCGTCCCATGGGGCACGGGTCCGTGGTGCGCTGGTGGTAGACCGTGTTGTTGCGGATTACGCTGCCGTGGTTGGTAAATGGGTGCGCCTGGCTGTTGTTGTAGACGGCGGTCGGGAGGCGGCCATCGCCGTCCTTGTTGCCGGTTGCCGCGCCATTCTGGAAGCCGAGGATGATGTTGTTCTGCAGACTGAGGCGCGCAGTTGCGTCGCAGGGGCCGAGGTAGGTATCGCACTCCAGGTCGACGGCTATGGTTCCCGCGGCATACACCGTGTTGTGTTCAAACCGGGTGAGGCTGCCGCGGCCTACGGTGAGGACGACGGCCTGGTCACCGGCGCGGCAGAAGTCGCTGAGGTGGGCGTTGAAGTCCTTGGGTGTGCCGGCGATCGGACGGGACATGGCGCGGCAGTTGCCGACAATAAGGTTGTTGACTGCCTGCCCGGCGGCGCCGCCGACTTTTATTTGCTGGCCCATGTTTCCGTAAGCGAGGGTTCTGGTGACGGTTATGGAGGAGCCGTTGCCGATGAGGTGAAGTGCGTCCAGGCCGTCCTGGGTGTTGTAGGCGACCTCACCCTGGTCGAAGTGGGCCTGCCAGCCTGGTTTGCTGGGGACGGTGGCCGTGCCGAAACCGTCGCCGTAGCCGCCGCTGTTCTGGTCTGCACACGCGGTGTACGGCAGAGGATCTCGAATGGGGTACTGCTCGGCGCAGCCGTTCCACTTAATCTCGTAGTGCTGGACGAGGAGGGAACCTGTGCCTGTGGTTCCATCGCCTGCATCCGCGTTCCAGCCGCCACCGCCGTTGCCGATCAGGGATAGGTAAGAAAAGGCGCTGCCATCGCCGCTGGGGCCAAGCATGCCGAAAACCTGCATGCCGTGTACGCGGACGTCGGTGAGCGTGAGGTGGTCTGCCCTGGTGGACAGGCCGATGCCCTCTTTGCCCGTGTCCTGCCCGGTGCAGCTATCCCTGCACTGGCTTTTGTCGGAGATATCAAAGCACTGGAAGTCGATGTAGCTGGAGGAGAAATTGAAGGCGCTACCGACGCCGAAGCCTGCAATGATGGGCGTGCGCTGCGACTGCGCATGGCAGCTTTGCCAATTCTCGCCCAGTATGCGGGTGTGGGCGGCAGCGGTTCCCGCGGGTGGCGTGGGCGGGCCGGAATAGGGGTTGCCGCGCCAGCCGCGATAGCAGGCGTCTGTGCCGAGTTTGCTGTGGAACGCAGGGTCGCAGCCGTTGCCATCGTTGGAGTTCCAGCCCACGCGGTAGGGTGCTGTACCGGCGGCGATAGAGCCGCGCAGGATGTACGTGTCGCCGCCCTGGCCTACCCAACCGGCGGCGGGGAAGGTAGACGCCGGCGGCGCGTAGGCGTAGCTGCCGTCCTGCCATAAGAGGCGAACATCGTTGAAGGCACAATGCTGGTTGACACCTGTACCGGGGTAGGCAGCGTCACCCAGGCCGTCGCATTGACCGGTGGGAACGTTTGAGGAGTGCCGCGTGCCGCCGTCAGGACGAACGTACCAGGTGGTGGCCGACATGGGCGGCGCGAGCAACAGCAGGAGCGATGCGCAGAGGCCGAGAAGGTATACCTCGCGTCCCGTACGCATCAGCTTCCGCCATATCTTTCGCGCAGACATTCCTGCACTTTACCGCAAATGGATAGCGCTGATGCGCTGCTCCCGTGTGCATGGTGCTCGTTGCACTAGCTGGCTAGACCGCGAGCTTCAAGCCCGGATCTACTCTGTGGCCTTGTACGGTGTCAGACTGCTGCCTGCTTCCAGCGCGCCGATGCTTGGCGGTACGGCGAAGCTGGCACCGCTGTAGTCCCTGGTCAGGGTGGAAAGCACGGTGCCCGCGTGGTAGGCTGCGCCGCCGTGGGGTGAAAGCGCCAGGTTTGGGTACCCGTACGCGGGCTGCACCTCATCGACCAGGCCGGGACTCATGCACAGATTGCCGGTGCCGTTGTGGTCAGTGCATAAGTCCTTCAGCTTGGTATACGTGTTGTGCGCGTTGAAGCTGCCGGCGTTGTAGAAGACGTCGTTGCCGCAGCCGACCGAGCCGTCCGTTATCCATTGATGGTGGTGATCCGGCGCGGCGTTGCAGGCTGCCGCGTTGGTATAGGTGTTATCGATCACCATGAGATAGTTCCCGCCAGGATTGCCGCGGTCGGGGTTGGCATTGCCGAGCAGGATGTTGTCCTGGAGGTCGACAAGGGCGGAGCTGTCGCAGTTGCCATTGGAGCCGTCGCAGACATAGCCGATGAGCAGTGCGCCCGCACCCATGACGGTGTTGTGCTCCATGGTCGTGGTGGAGTTATTGCCGACTGTCATGAGCAGTGCCTGGTTGCCGGCGCGGCAGAAGTCGCTGAGGTGGGCGTTGTATCCTGCGGGTGTTCCCGGTATCGCACCGGCCATGGCGTTGCAGTCGCCGACGACCACGGAATCCTGCAGGGTGCCGGCAGCGCCACCCACCTTGATCTGCTGGCCCATGTTGCCGTAGGCCAGGGTGCGAGTGACGGTCATGGACGAGCCGTTGCCGATAAGGTGAAGCGCGTCCAGACCGTCCTGCGTGTTGTAGGCGACTTCGCCCTGGTCGAAGTGGGCCTGCCAGCCGGGTTTGCTGGGAACAGCGGCTGTGCCGAAGCCGTCACCATAGCCGCCGCTGCTTTGGTCTGTGCAGTTGATGTAAGGCAGCGGATCTTTGATGGGGTACTCTTCCGCGCAACCGTTCCACTTGATTTCGTAGTGTTGGACGAGGAGCGAGCCTGTGCCGGTCGTTCCGTCGCCCGCGTCCGCGTTCCATCCGCCGCCTCCGTTCCCGACGAGGGACAGGTAAGAGAAGACGCTGCCGTCGCCGCTGGGGCCGAGCATGCCGAAGGTCTTCATGCCGTGGATGCGGACGTCTGTGAGGGTGAGGTGGTCGGCGGCGTTGGACAGGCCGATACCCTCGACGCCGAAGTCCTCCTTTTCGCAGCTGGAAATGCAGTCGCTCTTGTCGGAGATGTCGACGCACTGGAAGTCGATGTAGCTGGAGGAAAAGTTAAAAGCGCTGCCGACGTGGAAGCCCGCGACGACGGGTGTGCGAGCGGACTGGGCGTGGCAGCTCTGCCAGTTCTCGCCCAGGATGCGGGTGTGTGCGCCGGCGGTGCCCGCGGGTGGCGTGGGCGGACCGGCGTACTGGTTGCCACGCCAGCCGCGGTAGGGTGCAGGGTTGCCGGCGGCGACCAGGGCGGGGTCCGCACCGTTGCCGTCGTAGGAGCTCCAGCCGACGCGGTAGGATGCGGAGCCGGCGGCGATGGAGCCGCGGAGGATGTAGGTGTCGCCGCCCTGGCCGACCCAACCTGCGGCCGGGAAGGTGGAGTCGGGCGGGTTATAGGCGTAACTGCCGTCCTGCCATAGCAGGCGAATGTCATTGAAGGCGCAATGCTGGTTGACACCGGTGCCGGGGTACGCTGCGTCGCCCTGGCCGTCACACTGGCCGGCAGGAACGTTCGAGGAATAGCGGGTGCCACCGTCGGCACGGACGTACCAGGTGGTGTGGGCAGGTGCGTCCGCGACCGTGACGGACAGTGCAGCCGTTTGTGTTTCGGCGTTGGGCCTGGTGCTGTCGGCCACGGCGACGGTGAACGTGTAGGTGCCCTTGATGGCAGGCACGCCGGAGAGTATGCCGGCTGAGGTGTCGAGTGAAAGACCTGAGGGCAGGCTACCCTTGGCGATGCTCCAGGTATAGGCGGCAGTGCCGCCGGCGGCCTGCAGGGTAGCGGCGTAAGTGACGCCGGTGTTGGCCGCCGGCAGTGTGGCTGTCTTGATGATGACGGGGGATGGTCCGGCGGCGATGGTGATTTTGAAGTTCTGGGTCATCTGCTGCCTGGCTGTACTGGAATCGGTGACCGTGAGGGCGAAGTTCGCGGTGCCGGTGGCCATGGGTATGCCGGAGATCTGCCCGGTGGCGGGTGCGAGGGCGATGCCTGCCGGCAGGTTTCCTGCGGAGACGGACCAGGTGTAGGCAGGCGTGCCACCCTGTGCAACGGCTGCGCCGGCATAGGGGCTGCCGACCTCCCCTGTAGACAGCGAGCTCTGAACCACAAGGTTGTCGGCCACAAGCGAAGCAGCCGTAGGCGCGATGCTCGAGCCGCAACCCCCGGTGACGAGGGCAGCAACTGCGGCAACACCAACCAGAAGGATATTTCGACTCTGCACAGCGTTCTCCGAATCCGTGGCTGCTGAAGCGCACATATGTGCGTGCCTGTGTTGGCAGGTCACCGGATAGTTTGTGTGTGGGGTGGACGGCGGGTCGCGCGGCGACTGCTCCTGCGGCTCAGGGCGCTTCCGAAAGCCGGTGTGCGCGGTTTGAAGGCGAGCACTGGACCGAGGTGCTGCACGACTGCCGGGTTGTTGTTTGCTCCATCATGCTGTCAGCCACCGTTGAGGCCGGGGACGTGAATGCCTCGTACTGTTCACATCGGCGCGATGCGCGGTTTCGTTACACCTTTGTGGGAGAGGGAGGCTGAGTTTCAACTTTGCAGAGGAGGCTCTCCCCTGTTCGGGGGGCAGGTGATGGCCGGTATACTGGTGCCGTATCGAGCCCCTGCCATGAGTTTTCCTGCGACGCTGGACGTTGTGATTCCGACTTACAACCGCAAGGAGTTGCTGGCGAAGACCCTTGCCAGCCTGGCGCAGGCGATAAAGCCCGCCGGTCTGGCGGTCTCGGTAATCGTGGTGAACAACAACAGCACGGACGGCACAGAAGAAGCCGTGGCGGCGGTGGTCGCAGGATTCCCGATGCCGTTGCGGCATGTGCTTGAGGTGCAGCAGGGGTCGTCAAGCGCCAGGAATGCAGGCATCACCGCCGGCACGGCCGAGCTGATTGCGTTCGTTGACGACGACGAGGAAGTGGATACTGACTGGCTGGTGGTGATCGCCCGCGAGTTCCAGGATGCGGCGATCGAGTTCATCGGCGGACCGTACCTCCCCAAGTGGGTGACGCCGGTGCCTGACTGGCTGCCGCCCGGCTACCACGCGGCTATCGGTGCCATTCCACCCAAGCCGCGCGGAAGCTACAACGCGGGTAACGGCGGAAACCTGATGGGCGGCAACGCGGTGCTGCGCCGCTCGGTCTTTGAGCGCGTAGGGCTGTATGCGCTACACCTGGGCCGCAGCGGCAAGGGCCTGCTGTCAGAGGAGGATGCGGATATGTTTCGCCGCATTCTTGCCGCGGGCATCCAGGGTGTATATGTGCCGGAGCTCACGATTCGTCACTACATTGCACCGGAAAGGTTGACCCGCGCCTACCACCGGCGATGGGTGTACTGGCGCGCGGCATCGCAGGGTGTGCTTGACCGTACCAATCCGGATCCTGCGATTGCCACGCTGTTCGGTGTGCAGCGATACCGGTTCAGGCAGGCGGTCCGCGGACTGGCGGGTGCTCTGGTGATCCGCATGCGCGGCCGCAAGGCTGAGGCCTTCGGCAGGGAACTCGCCGCATGGGACCTGGCCGGGTTTGTGTACGGCAAATATTTCCTGAACGTCGAATCGATGTACAAGCCTTAGCCGCGGCCTACGCCACCACAGCCGCTTTGCCGCGAAGCCGCGACTTGATAGCCGGCAGCACCTGCGAACGAAAGCCAGCGCGAAAGACCAGCAGGAGTGTCGCGATAAAGATCGTGAGCAGAAGCAGTGTCTGGCCGATGAAAGCGGCAATACTGCGGACGGCGAAATGGCGGTCGACGAAGAAGGACGCAAGGGCAAAGGGCAGCGCCGCCGCGTACACGACACCCCAGGTGCGCACCATGATGTCGAAGCGGCTGATTTTAAGCATCTTTGTGGTGAACCCGGGCCACACGACCAGATGAATAAACAGGCTGGGGAGCAGCGTTCCGATGGCCACACCGTAGATGCCGTAAACATGAACCAGGACGACGCTGAGGGCGAGATTGCTGATGCCCTCGACCATGGCCCAGCGCGCGACAAATTTGTGGCGGTCGGTGCCCATGGACACCGCACCCGCGGTGTTGTTGGCCAGTCCGAACAGCAGCGCGGTTGCGAGGATCATGAGCACGGTTCCCGACTGTCCGGCATACTGCGGTCCCATCCAGAGACCGATAAAGGTGTGGCCCCTGGTCAGCAATGTGACGAGCAACGGCATGGACACGATGAGGATGGAGCGCGTGCCGATGCGATACAGGTTCTGCAGCTTGGCCGCATCGCCACCCGCGTCAAAGGTGCTAGCGGCCGGCACAAACGTCATGCTCATGGCACCGGCGAACTGGTCTGTGTAGCGGCACAGTGAGTTGCCGATGGCGTAAAACGTGACCGCCGATGCGGAGACGAAGCTGCCGACGACGAGGTTGTCCGTTTGGTAGATGAGTTGCAGCGCCGCAGTTTGCACAAAGACGTAGAAGCTGTACGACCACAGCGGCCTCAGGACCTCGCGCGTGGGTCGTGACAGGCGCACGCGCAGCTCCGGGTATACGCGCAGAGCGAAGCGTACGAGAAGGCTGCCGCCGAACGTTGCAGCTACAAGCTCTGCGCAGGCGATGCCGACCAGACCCCAGCCTTTGCCAAGCGCAAGCACAACGCCGGTGACACGGATGGCGAGCTGCGCCAGCGTGACGCCAGTCTGGACGTCATACCGGTTGACAGCAGAGAGCACACCGCCAAAGACGCCCAGGCACATGCCCACGGCGGTCGTTGTTCCGATGATCATGACGGCGATGCGGCTGGTGTGGACGAGCGGCGGAGGGATGCGGAACAGAACAGGGAAGAGCGCGGCCAGCAGCCCGGAGAGCAGCAAAACGGCGACGCTGATCTGTACCCGCACCCATAGTGCCGCGGAAAACGCGTCGGATGCGCCGGCATGATTGCCGACTGTTCGCTCCTTTGAGACGAAGCGCAGCACCGAGCTACGCATGCCCAGGTCAAGCAGGGCCAGGTAATTGACCGAGGAGATGGAGAGCACCCAGACACCGTATGCCGCGTCGCCCAGGCGGTGAACGATGAAAGGGGAGAGGAAGAAACCGACAGCCATGTTGGCCGCAGTGGCTAGCCAGGACGAGAGGGCATTGCGGCAGATGTGGCGAAACCGCAGCTGCATTCCTGTCTCCTGTCTTCCCAAATATTTTGCGTACCGGAAGTGCAAACGCGCCCGTACCGAACCGTTACGACTGGTCCGGAACATGCCAAGTATAGATTGGCTTGCAGCGGGTGCGTGGCTCGTTAAGCACCGAGTCCCTATACGGGACGCGCGGTGTCCGCGTCAGGCGTGGTGCTGTGGAGAGCTTGCTCGTACACGGCCTTTGTGTCTGCGGCGATGCGCAGCCAGGATGTCGCGCCGAAGTCCTTCGCCTGCATGACCGCTGAGAGCCTGGAGCGCAGAGCCGGATCGTGCAGCACACGCAGGATCGCCCCAGCCAAGGCGGGCACGTCCCCCGGTGGCACAAGCATTGCGTCGACGTCGTCCGTGAGCAGTTCACGGAAGACCGGCAGGTCACTGGCGATGACCGGCTTGCCGAGCGAGATACCCGTGGCCAAAGCGCCGCTGGTGGTTATTTGCCGATAGGGGTAGACCACGACGTCAGCCGCCCGGTAGAGATCGACAAGGTCCTCTGTCGGGATAAAACGCACGTCGAGGATGACATTGCGAAGGCCGAGCTGCTTTACCTGCGCCTGAGCCTGTGCGAACAGGTCGGCGGCGCCGGTACCTGCCACGATGAGGATTGCGTCGACACCTGCTGCTTCCACGGCCTGCCATGCGTCCAGCAGCACGTCGAGACCCTTGTAGGGGAAGAGAATACCTTGCCAAAGCACCAGCAGGCGGCCATCCTGCAGGGCATACCTGGTCCTCAGTGCGGTGTCGTTTCCGGCCGGCAGGTCGAAAAAGAAGGGGCCGTGCGGGATGACGTGGATGCGATCGCGACTGACGTCGAACTCCTGCGCAAGCCGCTGGGCGACGTGTGTGGAGTGGCAGATGAGTTGATCCGTATTGCGATAGAGCCGGGTGAACTTCGCTCGGTAACGGTTGGCCGTGTCGTGCGGCAAAACATCATGCACGGTAAGCACGATACGCGCGCCGCGCCGCCGGACCGCGAGGACGAACAGGTAGTCGAGCGGCAGGCGTGTCCGCAGCATAGGCAGGTACTGCACGTGCAAGATATGTGGCGGACGGAGGAGAAATCGCACGGTAAGTGCCGCCAGGTTTAGAGCCATCTCGGAGAGCTTGGCTACGCGGCGCAGGAAGCGTGGCAGCGAGGCGAACCTGCCCACGACGTCGACGCAACCCGGGTCCAAGCGCAGGCCACGCTCGCGGAAGCATTGCGGATCCAGATAGTAAGTGATCGATCCTACCCTGACGTTCACGCCGTCTTGCAGCAGGGCACGCGCAAGGTAGGCAGTGTAGTAGGGAACCGTGGCCAGCAGGTCCATCATGTACACGCGAATCGGCCGGGTCTTTACTGGCAAATTATGGGTGGACATCGGGCTGGCTTTCATGGTCGGCTCGCGACCTCCGCCTTTGCCCACCGGTAGACGTCGCTGTACTCCGCAGCCATGCGAGTCACGGAGAACTTTTCCTCTATCAGCATGCGTGCGTTCTGG
>CAHJWI010000023.1 GCA_903642225.1 Acidobacteriaceae bacterium
CATCCGTATCCATCCCATCTCTTGAACCTGACAGTTCTAATGAGCGGAAACATGACACTCCTAACGGGCGCTTACACGGGAGCCCTTGTCGTTCATCCTAGATGGCGGGGCCTGTTTCGAATTCGTGGGCTGTTGCTGCAGAGGTTCGGGGGCCGCGCAGCTTGAGGCCGGGTTTTTCGATGGTGATGTAGAGGATGGCAGCGAGGACGGCGCTGCCGCCAAAGTAAAGGACGAGGCCCGTCCAGGTGTTGGGACCGATGGATTCGGGCAAGTGGTCCGTACAGGCCTCAAGGACAATTTTGTGAGTTAGATAGGTGCTAAAGGCCAGGGTGGCTCCGATTCGGGCAACGATTTGGACACCCGGGGTACACGACCGGCTGAGTGGGCCGTTGCCGAGGCTGGACAGGACGAGCGCAGCGATGGCTACAGAGAGCAGTGGGTAGCCGAACACTGTGGCGAGGGCACCCACTGTATCGAGTGCGGTGCGGCTGCGGAAGAGCCAGCAGGAAAGGCCGACAAGGGCGACACCGGCTGCGGCGAACGACATACCGCAGCGCTGAAGACGTTGCCAGAGGGCCGGGCGGTAGACCTCAGTTGCGGCAAGGACGACACCGGCGAGCAGACCGTCCATACGCGACCAAGTCGGATAGTAGATTCGTTCAACGTAGGTCGGACCTAGGACGTCACTGTCGGGGCCAAGCGGACGGAGCAGGTGGTAGAAGACCCACGTACGCCAAGCAATGCCGAGGGCGAGGACGGCCACGGCTACACCGGTTGAGCGACGGGCGGAGGTTCGGGTTGGAAGCAGGAGGAGAAGCAACGGAAAGGAGAGGTAGAACTGCTCTTCCACACAGAGCGACCAGACGTGGGAGAAGGCTCGCTGAAGAGGGTAATGGACGAAAAGATTGTAGGTGAAGGTGAAGTACTCCCACGAAGGCGCCATTACAGGGGCTTCTCGCCATCGGGGCAGAAGGAGGTACGCCAGAAGTACGGCGATGTAGAGCGGCAGTACGCGCAAAATGCGGCGGCGATAAAAGCCGCGCCAGTGAATGCGGCCGGTGCGTCGGTGTTCGCGGAAAAGTTGGGAGGCTATAAGGTAGCCGCTGAGCACGAAAAGAGGTCCACGCCCATCCAGCCGTAGGCCGCGACAGGCTTGAGCGCTGCAGGCACGAAAGAATAGGCGTGGAAGAGCATGACGAGAAGAATGGCGGCGGTGCGCAGCGCATCGAGTCCGAAATAGCGGCTGGTGGATGGGGGCATGCGTCAGGGCGGAGCGCAGAGAGACTTAGTATAAGTAGCCGCGAAGAGGGGGGAGGGAACCTAGCGGAACCAGGAAGGTTACGGGTGCAGAGACAACGTAGGACATTAAACAACTTGAATCGCGCTGGCATATACCTTGTTACATTCTTTAAACCTCGGCCGAGAGTACGGAGGTCTGACCTTTGCGGACGGAGTGCTTCGGTCCGCGCACGGCGTGGGCCGGATGGTCTGCATGATGTGGCCGGTCACCAACCAGTCGAAGAGCATGCGGATCGCGGCCAGGTGCTGCTTGCCGGTGGGTTTGGAGTGGATCCGGTCGAGCTGCTCGACGTAAGCGGCCGCGTGCGTGGGCGTCACCCGTGCCAGGTCTTCCAATCCACGTTCCGTGCACCAGGCCGCGAAGATCCTCACGGCTTTGAGGTAGGCGCGCCGGGGTGTTCGGGTTGCGGATGTTAACGGTGAATAATTCCCAGAAGCGCCGGCCGGCTTCGGGTGTGGCAAGGAAGAGTGCGGGTAGACGTTCAGAGCCAACAACGGCGGACAGGGAGACGATGCCGGTTTCGGTCATCGGCGCGTTCTCTCGTTCCAGGCAGTCACGATTAGGGATGTAATGTCGTCAAGAGGATGGGCTGTGTCGACTTCAAGGTCATAGTGGCAGAAGCTGTGGGTCTTGAGGTGGTGCGCAGCTTCGCCGACCATGCGATTGCCTCGCGCTACCTCCCGGGCCGTCATCACGTCCGCCGGTGCATGCACCCCGACCCAAAACACATCGAGGCCGGCGAGCAAGGCGGCAAGGTCATCTGCCCAGTGCTGCTCCTCGACAATATGCTCCACGAGGAGATCGAGGCCTGCCGCCGCCATAGCCGGAATCGAGCGATGAAAACCATCGAAGAACATCTCTCTTCCAGCTGCCCGCGCCACCGGTTCTAAAGGTCGAAACTCTTCATCAGCAAGCTGATCCGAGGCGTAGTAACAGAAAGTGATGGGCAGCTTTGGACGCAGCGCCCGCGCGAGCGTCGTTTTGCCAGCGGACGAGGTGCCGTTCAACAAGATGATCCGGCCGTTCATTCGCCCTCCTGAAGTTCTGCGGGCGGCCATTCGTGCAGGGGGAGCAATTCGCGCAACGGCACGGATCGGTTCCGGCTGGTGATGACCATCGCGGACAGGTTCGCCTCATTAATGCTGCGCATAAACTCACGGCAGATGCCGCAGGGCGGCAGGATGTGGAGCTTGCCGGTAATCTCGTCTTTCCAGACGGCGACTACTCGAACGATTCTGTATTGGCCGGCCGTAATCATGGCCGCCAAGGCGCTGCGCTCGGCGCAGAGACCCCAGCCGGCAGTATCGACCGAAACGCCGGTGAATACTTCGCCCGCTTCGCTCAGCACAGCCGCACCGACGTCCCCGAACAGCCGGTCTTTCACCCGTACCGGTTTCAACACAGCCGTAGCCCTTGCGATCAAATCAGCATTGTCGGGTTTGTTCAGGTTGTTTACAGAGCCTCCACTCTGTTCGCTCACAGGGTTCGTCACAACCAGATCGAAGCTGGCGATGGGGCGTATCTCAGAGAAGTGATAGTCCTCGGCCCGATCCCATCGGACGTGCCACATCGCGAGCCAATCAGCCTCTGAGCGCATTTCGAGCATCTGATGCCGCACCGGAGCCGGCACATCGACCAAAACAGAGAGGTCGATCAGATCCGCCAGTTCCGGCCTAGCCGAATAGGTGCCTTCCACAACAATGATGCTGGCGGGCGGCAGGGCTTTTTTCCAGTTTAGAGAGGAGCCGTAGCTTCCATCCGTGCAGACCCCTTGCGTAAAGTCGAACGTGGCCCATCGCGCTATCTGTCCAGCAACGAGAGGCTCAAGCACCTCCCGCCGCAATCGCTGCCAGTCGATGCAATCTGCAGCCCGCTGCGCCGTATCTTTAGCAGCCCAACCTTCATGGGTGACATGCGCAGAGAAAAAGTCATCTCTAGGTACGAGGGTGGCACCCAGTTCGGCAGCTACGGCGGCACCGATCGTGGACTTGCCGGAACCGCTACCGCCATCGATCGCTATGACGAATCGTTTGTCTTCATTACGCAACCGCTGTCGCACCGAAGCGACGATCACCTGAACCGCGTCTTTGCCGTGCTGACTAGGTGCTGCATCGGTGGCATCTACATATGCTACGTCCTTATCACATGTAGAAAGGTGACTTCGCCGCCGGTCGAAGTAGTCGCATTTCTGCGACCATTCAGTTACTTTGAACTGCGACGTGAGGAATGGGGATGAAACGTTCTAGCCATGTGGTCGCGCCACTACTCGCTACCACCTCATTGGCCTGATATCAGGTTGTCACGGACCGGAGATGCAGAGGTGTGTTGATTCCCAGAATCGCGTAGTTGATCAGGGCTTGTGCGCTCTGGACCGCGTGGCGGCGGCGGGTATCACGCCTATTACGGTGGGGGAGGCAGCTATCGAGTTGGCAGCACGGTAGAAGGTGGAAGCTTAGAGCCAGCCGGCGGCCACAGCTACTCTACGGCTTCCGGAACCGCTCGCGGCGGTTTTGGTTCAAGCTTTTCCGGCGAGGGTAGTGGACACGGTGGCGGCCTTGGTGGCGGTGGAGGGTGAGAATAGTGCAGCGCCACAGTACTAGGCCGCGACCAAACTGGCAGGAGATCGTCACGATCCAGGGCCTAACTTTCCATTCGTCCTCAGACGAAACGGACGCTCGGCCCTACTGGGATGAGAGCGCCTGCTACGAGTTCACCTCCTCCGAAGTGGACCGCCTCGAAGCAGCTGGAAACGAGCTTCAGGTCATGTGTTTGGCAGCTGCGCAGCGGGTGATCGATCAGAAACGTTACACCGAGCTGGAAATTCCGGCAGAAGCCATGACTTCCATCGATGGGCATGGAAGCAGGAACACCCGCGATTTATGGTCGCTTCGATCTTCTCTGGAATGGCGAGGGACCGCCCAAGCTACTGGAATACAACGCAGATACGCCTACATCTCTTCTGGAAGCTGCATTCATTCAGTGGAATTGGCTAAGGACGTGCTACCGTCTGCAGACCAGTTCAATCCCATCCACGAAAGGCTGATTGCCAAGTGGAAGGATGTTCAGTCTTACCTCTCGGAACCGGTCTACTTTGCAAGCGCTGATAATACGGAAGATCGCCTGACGACGGCGTACCTGCGGGACACAGCGCAGCAGGCTGGGCTGGCTACGGATCAGCTGCTGATGAAAGAGATCGGCTGGAATGAGCGTCGGGGTTGCTTTGTCGACAACGCGCCAGAGGAGCACGCTATCCGATCAATCTTCAAGCTCTATTCCTAGGAGAGCATGCTTGACGAGCAGTTTGCTCCGCAGGCACTTCGCACCTACAGGGAGATGCATTGGATCGAACTCATTTGGAAGATGCTGCTTTCAAACAAGGGCATTCTTCCGATCCTCTGGGCGTTGTACCCCGGACATGAGCTTTTGCTGGAGGCTCATTCAGCTTCTCTAAAACAGGCACCAGCACCAGGCTGGATACGCAAACCGATGCATTCCCGCGAAGGCGCAAACATTACGCTAGTTCGGCCTGACGGCAGTCTGACCAGAATCGACGGCCCTTACACGGATCGCATGTGTGTCGATCAGCGGCTTGGACAGACTACGCACTTCGGAAACGATGCCGGCGGCAGACGCTGGCCTGTGCTGGGTTTGTGGATGGTTGACCAGGAATGCTGCGATATGGGAATCCGGGAAGATGCTGGACCGATTACTGGAAATCTGTCCAGCTTTGTCCCACACTGCTTCCGCTGAAACGCACGTTTGAGCGAATACAGGCAGGCTTCCAGGGTCGCTATACTGGCCCGCATGCGATCAGTCATTTGTCTGGGCGGGATGTTGGCTTTCGGCGTAGCTTTTCAACAGGGTGATGCGCAGCTTCCCGAGAAACCGCTCGCGGTTTCCCTTTGCCAAGTGAGAGCTCATCCTGAAAACTTCCTGCACAAGCTTGTTGAGGTCGAAGTCACGGCTTCGCACGGATTTGAGGATTCGATGATCGATGACCGTGGATGCGCCTGGCCTAAAGTCGGTCCAGGTATCTGGATGGAGTATGGCGGCACGCGATCAACGGACACCATGTACTGCTGCGGGTTTTTCCCAAAGCCAGTTCGAGAAAAGCCGCTAGTCGTTGACGGGATTCCCCTGGATCTGGTGGACAATCAGCTGTTCAAGGAGTTTGATGAACGACTCCGCCTAAAGCACTCAAAGCCGCAACGAGGGTCCAATACTGTTCGTGCTACATTGCGTGGTCGAATATTTGCTCGACGTGAAGGCATCGGAGGAACACAGCAAAATCCTGCATGGATGGGATACGGCCATATGGGTTGCTGCATGCTGTTCGTCGTAACGGAGGTAGTTTCCCTTGTCCCGCTTGACGAAAGCACCGGTACTCAGCGCAGATAGCAGTTCTGCTCCTGCTGCGCCGTCACCCACGACAACCACGGCTGTCAGGGGTAGGTGCTCTAGCGCAGGTTTTAGGAGGCCAAGCTGTTTAGCGTTCAACCGCCGTGTGCTCCAGCGGCGAGACGGCAAGGTCGAGCGTCATGAGGAAGTGTTCTCGGCGCCAGTCCTGCACCATGCCGTTGCCCTGAAAGCTCCAGAGTGTCGCTCTGATCTCGTCTCGCTCGAGATGGTCAGCAAGCAGGCGAAGTGCGGAAGGGAGGTTCTGACGGCACAATCGCTCTAGGAATTCGGGATCGAAAACCTTCGCGGCCCATGCGTACCTCGAATATGTGAGTCGGAACAGCTACGCCCAAAGCTTATCCAAGCCGAATCCAGCAGTGCAGGATGCCACGCTGATCCAGACTATGAGCTCAACGAGCGTTTTAAAACGCTAGCGTGTTAGCAATCTAAATTGCTAAAAATCGCAGAAGCAACAACAACAGCGCAGATGTGGCTCTGGCTTCTGCCGCACTTGGACGCAAGCGCCGCTACGTCGTAGCCGGGCAGGTCCAGAAGTCGTTGATAGCCTGCCGCCTCCTCGTAGGGGTGTACGTCCTGGCGCTGGCTGTTCTCGATGATCTGGACCTCAAGGGTAGGCACGTCGGCGAGGTCTGCGATCTGCGCGGCACGGAAGCGCCTCGCACCCGCGACTACCTCGAAGCGGTCACCTTTTGGGCGGCTTGGAAGCCGTAACGGGCAAGGCAACAAGTAGAGCATATCGCTTACCTGTGAGCTCTCGGAACCTTGACGCAACACCCTGAGTTCCTGATCAGCCTTGATGTTCGACGACAGGTCCAGATCGTTCGCAATCTCATCAGCGGTACGGCTCCGGGTGAGATTGATGTACCCCGGAAGAACTGAAATTACAAGGTAAGCGACGATTCCTTCTCATAGGCATAGTTGAACAGCGCCTGTCCTGCGGCTTCGAGGTAAGAGGTCTTTAACTGAGATGCGTGACTGGTAGGGTCTTGGCATTTGCGGCTCCGTTCCCAATCAAAATACACCCCCTTAGTACTGCTTAAGCGTTGGAAGTGGGCTTCCGCGTCTCCAGCCGTTTACCCGTCCAGCGTTCTAGCCTGCCAGCGATCTAAGGCATCTGGCAGCTTAGAACGGGGAAGGCGCTCTGCCCTTCCGCCGGCTCCCAGCCAGCCCCGGCGATAGGGCTGGCCGGTGCCGTCTTGGAGACTCCCCATCCCCACGGGGGTACCCCGTAACGCTCCAACAGCAAGTCTGCGCGTGGCCGCGCAATGCGGAAACCAGGCCTGCTAAGGGTGTGCGACACCCTCGCGCCCGCAAGAGCCACCTTTATCTTCCGCGCTGCGCTTGTGCAGACCGGGCAAACAACGCTCGCCGTTCGGGAAAGGAATCCGACTCTTGCGCTTGCCGCCCCTGCTGGCGTGGGCCAGGGCCAAGGCGTGTTTCTGAACAAAACACAGCCAAACCATTCAAGAGCGAAGTGCCAGCCTCTTGAGCCGTTGACCAACTAGAGCGCTAGCAATCTAGCCGCCTCACCATCTGAAGGAGAACACAGCATGATCAGCAACCTGAACCGCTCCACCTTTATGGGCCACCTTGGAGCCGACGCCAAGCAAGCCAACGGCACCGCGCCTGTGACCTTTTTAATAGCAGTGTCTTCTCACTGAACCGACAACGCGGGCGAGCGGCAGACCCGCACCGACTGGCAGAACATCGTCGTTTTCGGCAACCTGCGCAAGTACGCGGCCAAGCTGAAGAAGGGCGACCGGGTGTATGTCGAGGCCGAGGCCAGGAACAACAACTACGAGCGCAAGGTCGGCACGGAGACCGTGAAGTTCTACGAAACGGAATTCCTTGCCGCCGCCATCGAGCGGGTTGCGTCGAAGGCCGAGGCAGACGCCGACACCGACCAGTAGTTGGCAAGAGCTTGAGTGGGGCAGTGCAGGAACACTGCCCCCAACCATCCACGATGCACACACCCGTCAGGAGAAGAGCATGTACACCACAGCGATTGCAGAGACAGGATACCGGAACCTCCCCCTTTCCATGCTGGACGAATCGAGCACCAACCCACGCCGCACCTTCGAGCCGACCAAGCTGGTTGAGCTGGCTCACAGCCTCACCATGCACGGCTTTATCCAGCCCATAACCGTGCGTGAATCGCTCCAAGAGAGAAACGGGCTCGTAAAGTTGCTCCGATCGGAGTGCTAGATCGCTAACAGGCTAGATGGCTGGACGGGTAAACGGCTGGGTACGCGGAAGCCCACCTTGCCTGAATGAGCATCAGGCTTGCTACTATGCCTTGTTTGTCTACGACCCCATGCTTTTCCGTAAACCTCTCAGCGAGAGAAACAATGAAGCATGTTTGTGCGGGTCTTCTCATTCTTTGCAGTGCGCTCTCTGCGCAGAAGCCGGTGTGGCAACCAACCGCTGGTCATACTCAGGTACCGATGTGGCCTGGTGCAATCCCTAACCCGCAAGTCACATCCGGTCCAGAGTTCGAAGGAACCACGCCAAAGGAGTTTCCTGTAGGCACGGGAAGAACGGCAACAGCGATCAACAACGTCACCCGGCCAACCATGACGGTGTACTCGCCGAAGGGGAACAACACCGGTGTCGCAGTAGTTGTCTTTCCAGGTGGCGGCTATCAGAGCCTCGCGATCGATCTCGAAGGGACAGACGTCTGCGATTTGCTGGTGCCACGCGGCATCACCTGTGTGCTCTTTAAATATCGAGTCACCAACATTGGACCGTACCCGAAATCTGGACCGTATCCTGAGTCGCCCATGGCTATGGAAGACGCTCAACGTACGGTAGGCCTGGTCCGTTTCCGCGCGGCAGAACTACTATATCGATCCTAACAAGGTAGGCGTGCTCGGCTTCTCCTCTGGAGGTCACCTCGTAGCGGCCATCAGCACTCACTTTATGAAGCGAATCTACTCGCCCGTCGATGCGGCGGATGCAGTCAGCTGCAGACCCGACTTCGCCGTCCCGATCTATCCCGGCCATCTGTCTTTGCACGCAGCGGAGTGGGACGCCCGCCAGGGCAAGTCGAGGTACGTCATGCCAGCATCGGTGTTGTTCGCCTGCAAGGACCACGAGCTGTGCCTGAACCCAGAAGTTCCGGTCTCCAGCCAGACACCGCCGACGTTCCTGCTGCAGAACGAAGACGATCACGTGGACAATGTGGACGACGCCCTTTCCTACTACATCGCGCTTAGGAAAGTGAAGGTGCCGGTTGAGATGCACTTGTACGCCCGCGCTCGGGCCTGCAGGCTCACTACTCAGATATCTACCGTCCGGCTGAAGCATCTCGCCGAGGTGAGCTTCCAAAGGCGCGGGAGTACTCGCGGCTGAACTGTGAAGGGCTTGCGTACCCAACGTCAAACGCGGCCGTTTCGACATTCGCGTCGCTGAACATCATCAGCCGCCGCGCTTCCAATAGACGAAGCTGTTTTTTGTACTGAAGCGGAGCCATCGAAGTGACAGCTTTGAACTGCCGAAAAAAGGTGGTTGGACTCATTTGCGCAGCTCGGGCGAGATCTTCGATGCGGAGAGAATCCCGGAAACGATCGCGGAGGAGATGAATGGTCTGCATGAGCTTGCGATCATGTCCGCCACCCAGCAAGAGAGTCTCAGCGCCACCAGGACTGTTTAGCAACCAGTAGCATAGCTCCCGCGTGATCGCCGGATACAAAGCCTTGATCGCATTCGGGCTGTCCAGAAGTTGAACCGCGCGCACAGCACAATCGATAAGCTGTTCATTCATTTGCAGAACAAACGCACCACACGCCTTACCCTTGGTCTGACCCGCCTTCACCAGCTCAAGGTCATCCGCCACGGCTTGCAACATTTCCAAATCAATCTCGAAGATCAGGCCCAGATACGGTTGTGTTTTGCTGGCCGCAAATGCGGTGCCGTGCGACGGCATATCGACTGTTACCACGAGAGCCTGGCCAGCTCCGTAGTCGTAGCGCTTCTTCCCAAAAGTCGCAAACTTGCCTCCTTGGGCCGTTATACAAAGGGCTGGCTTGATCATGCATTGCATGGGTTGCTTCAAAGGATCAGAGCGCAGAATCGACATACCCTCGATCGGCGTGCTCAATGAGTCGGCTGCCGCCTTCCCGTCGGTATACCGATGCAACAGGACTGCGAGCTCCAACAATTTTAGGGACTGCTCATGTTGCTGCATAAACTTAGGATAGCAGCTGGAAGGATTAGGCAAGTTTCTGGAAGAGCCGGGCATTTACAGGGCTCTCTTCGAAGACTACCTTCATCAACAGGGCCGAATTTGATCAGGTTCTCAGTCTCCCGTGCGGAGCGGCCTCGCAGTGGAAACACCGGATCGACTCCGGCGCATTTACATGAACTCTCGTCGAGAGCCTCCGTACCTCCAGCCAAGCCCGCTTCAGGGTTTGTGCCTCGATTCGGTTGCTAGGTGCACGTTGCACGCGAACAGGCCAAAAAAGAGATCAAGGAGGCCAATTGATCAATGAAGCAGCGGTTGAAAGACACTCGGCATTAGCCGTCGAAACGCGGCTGACAGTGAACGGTCACGCTCATACCTTGTATATAGAGCCTTGGACCTCCCTCCTGGATCTTCTCCGCGAGAACCTCAGACTGACCGGTAGCAAGAAGGGTTGCGATCACGGACAGTGCGGCGCATGCACTGTGCTGCTTGACGGTGTTCGGGTTAACAGCTGTCTGTGTCTCGCCGTCATGCATGATGGTGCCGAGGTGACGACGATAGAAGGTCTAGGCGGCGAGACACACCTCTCGCCAATGCAGCAGGCCTTTGTCGATCACGATGGATACCAGTGCGGCTACTGTACGCCAGGGCAGATCTGCTCCGCGGTGGGCATGCTGCGCGAAGGCCACGTTAAAACCGAGGCTGACATCCGTGAGCAGCTGAGCGGTAATCTCTGCCGCTGTGGTGCCTACCCCAACATCGTTGCGGCAGTAAAGCATGTGATGACGGCCGCTGCCGCAGGTGAGGGAGGTGCGCAATGAACAACTTTCAGTACGTGCGTGCAGCCGATCTTAGCGGAGCCGCTCAGTTTGCAAGCAGCCGTGATGGAGTCAGCTTTATCGCCGGAGGCACCAACCTCGTCGACTTGATGAAGTATTCGGTCGTACACCCGACGGCTCTAGTGGACTTGAATCGTCTGAGCCTTCATGAGATCACCGATCGCCCTGAAGGGGGGGTAAGGATTGGAGCTCTGGTCACGAACAGCAATCTCGCTTATCACCCTGTCATTTCTGCCCGTTACCCCATGCTTTCGCGTGCCATTCTCGCAGGTGCCAGTCCGCAGTTGCGCAACAAGGCGACGACGGGTGGCAACCTCTTGCAGAGAACCCGTTGCGTCTACTTCTATGACCCCGCCGTGCCCTGCAACAAGCGCGAACCTGGCACCGGGTGCCCTGCGAAAGAGGGTGCCAATCGTATTCTCGCTATCCTGGGCACCAGCGTGCAATGTATTGCGACTCATCCCTCCGATATGTGCGTCGCCATGGCTGCTCTAAGCGCAATCGTTCAAGTGACTGGTCCCTCGGGTGATCGCAGTGTTCCCCTCGCAGACTTTCATCGCTTGCCGGGGGAGCACCCGGAGATCGACACTGTCCTGTCGAAAGGCGAAATCATCACCGCGGTGGACTTACCCGCAACGGGTTTCGCCGGGAACTCTGCATACGTCAAGGTACGCGACCGTCAGTCCTACGCGTTCGCTCTGATCTCCGTTGCGGCTGGTCTTGAGATCGTGGATGGTTTCATCACTCATGCTGGGGTGGCATTGGGCGGAGTCGCGCATAAACCGTGGCGCAGCGCCGAGCTCGAACAACGGTTGCTCGTCGGTAAACCCGCCAACCGCAACACCTGGCACGACTTCCAGACTGCCTTGCTGGATGGTGCGCAAGGCTTTGGCGAGAACGATTTCAAGCTCAAACTCGCCCCTGTCACGCTCGTGCGAGCGTTAGAACAGGCCGCCCATGAGGGGGAAACTATATGAACACGCATCTGATCGGCACCGATGTAAACCGAATTGACGGCCCCGCGAAAGTCTCTGGTGCGGCGAAGTACGCCGGCGAATTCTTCGCTCCGGATATGCTCTACGCCTATGTTGTCTCAGCGTCAGTTACGCACGGCGAAATCAAGTCGATTAATATCGACAAAGCAATGAAAGTGCCCGGTGCCGTAAAGGTGTTTACGCACAAGAACCGGCCACATCTTCCATGGTTCGACCGAACCTATTTGGACGAAGATGCGCCTATCGATGGCAGTCCGTTGCGCCCGCTCTATGACGCCAGAGTTCACCACAATGGGCAGCCCATCGCGCTAGCGGTGGCCGAAACCTTCGAAGCCGCACGGTACATGGCGACGTTAGTCTCTATTGAGTATAAAGCGTTGACGCACCAGACCGACATGGCGATTGCCATACACGAAGCGGAAAAAGTTAAAAAAACAAATAGAGCCGGCATTGAGGCTCCGCCGAAACTTCGGGGGAACTCAGCCGAAGCTTACGCGGCGGCTGCGATCAAACTCGACAAGGAGTACCACTCTCCAACCGAGTTTCACAACCCGATGGAACTGTTCACGACCACAGTCGTTTATAACTCTGACGAGACGCTCACCATTTACGACAAAACTCAGAGTGTCTCCAATAGCCAGCTGTATGTGACCAACATCTTCGGTTATTCCAAAGATGAGGTCCGCGTGGAGTCGCCCTTCGTTGGGGGTGCCTTCGGGTCCGCGCTTCGTCCCCAGCATCAGCTTTTCTTGGCCACCCTTGCGGCCAAGGTGCTCAAGCGGTCGGTACGGCTGACTCTCACGCGTGATCAGATGTTCACCCTCTGTCACCGGCCGGAAACGCTCCAGGAGATCCGTCTTGGAGCGGACACCGACGGAACGTTGCAAGCCATTCATACGGAGACGTTTCAAGTGACTTCTCGTTATGAGAACTACTTCGAAGTCATCGCCAACTGGAGCGGCTTGAGCTATCGGTGTGACAACGTCACCATGGAAGAAAGCACGGTGGCGATGGATACCGTTACGCCGGGCGACATGCGTGCGCCTGGTGCGGCGCAGGGCGTGTGGGCGATTGAGACAGCTATGGACGAACTCGCAGTTGCGACTGGCCGCGACCCCATCGAGCTTCGCCTGCAGAACTACGCGGACAAAGATCAGAATCACGACAAGAAGTATTCCAGCAAAGAGTTGAAGGAATGCTATCGGCAGGGCGCAGAACTCTTTGACTGGACTCGGCGCAAAAGCAAGCCGCGAAGCAATCGCCGCGGGAGCACCCTGATCGGACACGGTATGGCGGGTGGAGTATGGGAATCCCCGCAGATGCCTGCTGCAGCAAAGGCCTCTTTGTCGCCCGACGGCACGCTTACCGTGGCGAGTGGGACATCCGACATTGGCACCGGCACTTACACAGCGATGGCTATCCTCGCGGGCGAGACGTTAGGCTTGCCGCTGGACCGCATCATCGTCAAACTCGGCGATACGGAACTCCCCGTCGCGCCTCTGGAAGGTGGATCGTGGACTATCTCCTCTGTTGGAACTGCGGTCACTGAGGCGTGCAAAGCCGTATCGAAGAAGGTGCTCAAGCTGGCAGCCGGCCTGGATAACTCTCCGCTCAAAGGGGCTTCTTTGAAAGAAGTCGAGTTTTCAGAGGAACGTATTCTCCTCCGCTCTGATCGCTCCAGGTTCGTGAGTTTGCAGGCAGCGCTTGCGGCGGGAGACGGCAAGCCCATCGTTGAGAAGGCGAAGAGCGGTCCAAGCTTGCTAAAACAGCATGGCTACAAGAGCTTCACCCACTCCGCTGTTTTTGCGGAGGTTGAAGTAGACGAAGACTTCGGTACCGTATCCGTCTGCCGTATCGTCAGTGCCATCGCTGGCGGACGCATCATCAACCATGAGGCTGCCCGTAGCCAGATCATCGGCGGCATCGTCTGGGGCATCGGAATGGCTTTGCAGGAAGAAGCCGTCACAGATCATCAACTGGGACGTATCATGAACCACAATTTCGCCGAATACCATACTCCAGTGAATGCCGATGTACATGACATCGAAGTGATCTTCGTGCCTGAAGTGGACGACATTGTGAATCCGATTGGAGCCAAGGGTCTCGGCGAAATAGGCCTGGTCGGCGTCGCGGCGGCGATCGGCAACGCGATCTACAACGCCACAGGTGTCCGCGTGCGGAAGTTGCCTATCACTCTGGACAAGCTGATCTAAGACGCCATTCGCAGCTTAGTTGCACCAGGCGTACCGTAAGCGACTAATCGCCAATTTGGCACCACGCTAAGCTGTTCAACCTCGTGAACAGTCACCGCTGACAAATGATCTTCCGGAGTGGTTTCGGTGCAAGAAGCTCAACGCATCCTGGATCTTTCGAAACGTGCAAGGAGCCGGGGCGAGCAGATGTACCTCGCCACGGTGGTGCATGTGCAGGGCTCTTCATACCGCAAACCCGGAGCTCGCATGTTAGTTACAGCAGGAGGAGAACGGGCCGGCACAATTAGTGGTGGCTGCCTCGAAGCAGAGGTGGGTCGAAAAATTGCATGGCTGACCGTTGGAGGTGCATTCATCGCGCGGTACAGCTCTTCGTTCGATGATGAGAACGAGGGCGTTCCATACGGGGCTGGGGTGCGGAGGAACGATCTGGAGTTTGATGGAGACCGGCGAGGCAGTCTTCGCGGTGCTGGATGCAATGGAGCAAGCGCTCACTGAAGAGGAGTCATCCCTGGTCATCGCGTCTCTTTCTGAAAAGGTGACTGGAACTGTCGCTATCGTCAAAGGTTCGCGGAGTGCTGGAGGTTCTCGCCTGAATCCAGCGGAGCTTTCATCACTGGAAGACCTTCCAATTCTCTACGAACGCCCGAGCGTTACGCTTTCCAGTCAGATATCGCTAGTTTCGGGAGAGGCTTTCGACTTGCCGAACCTGGTGTGTATGCCGATCAAGCCGCCACCAAGCGTAACAATCTTCGGAGCCGGAGATGACGCTCAACCTCTAGTCCGCTTCGCCGCAGAGCTGGGATGGCGGGTGACTGTTTCGACGGGCGAAGTCACCTACTCACCCCGCAGCGATTTCCTCAGGCGGATTCCTTGCACTTGCTTTCTTACGCTCTGAGTGAGGAAAGGTCCGTCGGCCGATGGGAACTGACAGCGGCGACTGGGATCGAAGTAGACGAGTACGCGGTCGTCCTCACACACTCTTACGAACAGGACCAAGCTCTACTACGCGAACTGATTCCACTCGATTTGCAATACCTTGGCATCCTTGGTCCCTTGCATCGCACCGAGCGTTTGGTCAACGTGGTAGCTCCGCAACTTGGAATGAGCTGCCATGAATGTTTGCGGAAAATCAACGCACCTGTTGGTCTTGATTTCGGCTCAGATGAGCCGACGGTGATCGCTCTCTCAATCGTTTCTGAAATGCAGGCGACCCTGCTGCAAAGAACCGGTCGTCTCGAACGATCGCACCCCTTATCTTCACCCGCCGTTCAACCAGAAGAGTTCACGCTTCTGCGCCCCACCCTGCTCAAGCAGGAAGTAGATTACAAGCCCAACATGTTAGCCCTGCTTTAAGCCAGCGGCCACGGCTTCCTCAACGCTAGGTCATAGAAGAGAGCAATAAGGTTCTGCGACCAGGCTTAAGCAATGCGAACTTCGTCGAAGAAAAGGTGAACCATGTCACACGCGACAATTGCCTATGCTGCTCAAAGTGCGACTACGCCGCTCGCGCCCTTCCACATCGAACGTCGGGATACATCCGCTGCCGATGTTTCCATCGACATTCTGTTCTGCGGGGTCTGTCACTCAGACCTCCACCAATCTCGTAACGACTGGGGTATCAGCAACTTTCCCATTGTGCCTGAGCATGAGATTGTCGGCCGAGTCCATGAAGTGGGAAGCGCTGTAAAGCGCTTTAAGCCAGGCGAGATCGTTGCGGTTGGTGTGTTGTACGACTCCTGCCGGACCTGTGCAAACTGTAATGCTGGTATCGAGCAGTATTGCCTCAATGGCGCGACAGAGACCTACAATAGCGTCGATAAGCGGCACGGCGGCATTACACGAGGCGGCTACTCGAAACTTATCGTGGTTGATGAGGCTTACGTCTTTCATGTCCCCGAGAACCTCGACCCGGCTGCTGTCGCACCTTTGATGTGTGCGGGCATCACGACCTATTCACCGCTGATGCATTGGGAGGTCGGTCCAGGACAAAAGGTGGGAGTCGTGGGGCTAGGCGGCCTCGGCCACATGGCTCTCAAGATCGCGCACGCTTTGGGTGCCAGTGTCGCCCTCTTCACGACCTCTCCCGGCAAAGCTGCCGACGCACGCCGTCTAGGCGCGGACGAGGTCATTATTTCGAAGAACGCAGAAGAGATGACTGCGCATAAAGGATCGTTTCGATTTTATTCTTGACTGCGTTGCGGCTCCGCATGATCCTAACGAATATCTCGATCTCCTGAAGACCGATGGAACCCTGGTCTTGGTGGGCCTTCCCGAAACCCCTCTCGCAGTGCGAGCTTTCAGCCTCGCTCTTGACCGGCGTTCGATGGCTGGGTCGTATATCGGCGGTGTTCCCGAAACCCAGGCGATGCTTGACTTTTGCGGACGGCACAACATCGTCAGTGACATCGAGATGATCCGCATGGATCAGGTGAATGAGGCCTATGAGCGGCTACTCAAAAGTGATGTGAAGTACCGATTCGTGATCGATATGGAGTCTCTCAAGGCTTAGATATCGAACCGACCAGGTCAAATCAGCGATCACTCTCGCGATAAAGCTCTCTACACCGGCTAGGGTCCCGTCCGTCCTGCAAAGGCCCCTGGTCAGGGTGAGCGCTGGAAAGCGATTATGCTAATCGTCGCAGGCGAGACACTCAATTTCGCGGCCTCTTGGCGCGAAGCTCTTGGTAAGTCCGACCAGGAGTTTTAATCTGCTGACGCTTCTCTTCTCGGCGTCCGTGACCTAACTCCATTTCCAGGACGGCCGTTTATTGAACACACCGCGAACCAGCAAACGCTGGTTTCGCCGTAACGGTATATGGGCTCGCTCTCGCTGCGCCGATCGCAAAGTGGTTCTTGCGCCGGCTTTGGGGGAGTGTTGCGCAGTCTTTATGTGCGAGCACTCACCCTTAATCTGCGGTCGCACTATCCGGCGTGCTCGTGTTGATGCTGACTCAACACTCTAGAGTCGGCCTCTTTACCGAGGCTGCGTCGACGGCAAGCTTCCTCTTGCCTTCGGTCCATCCTCGCTGGATCTCATCGAGGAAGAACGATGCAGCGCTTTCAAATTTCAGTTGAACGGTAGTAGCGGAGGGGCACCGCTGGAGACCCCTCCGCTTCGACGTTACCAACCACGACAGCATCCTCGAGATTGTGAACCGTCGTACTTCGCGTTTCGTATCGACCGAAGATGAGACCAAAGCCATGATGGTTGGGTTAAAGCTGTTGAGTGAGGTCGTGTTAGAACACAGAGCGCACGAGCCATTTAGCAGCTTGCGGCCAGCACTCCGTGAGTTCACCTGCGGATGGAGGCTGAGGGGCAATAGTCAATGCGTCAAAGCAGCCCTGTTCTAACGATCGCTGCAGTTCGACCAGCCGCATGTCAGTCCAGTTGCTTGCTTCCACTGAAGCCCTGGCCGTTCCTCGCTCTCCGGCCTTTGATCCGGACGGAAATGTCACGCTCCATGCTGTAAAGCGGCTTTCGCTACAATCCATTCCTCGTCACGAACAAGCGTTATGCTTCGGGGTCATGACGAGGCACAGACCGCGCGGATCTAGGAATCCTGCGTAATTCCTCCCTACTTGCGTATACACAGAAATGCTCGACCGAGATGCTGAGCCCAGCTTCGATAAAACCTGATGGTGTCGGCGGTCGCGCTGGGTCTGCGTCAACGGGACTCGGCCCTGCTGCAGTTTCTTGTGGAGCGCTATCAACAGCGTCTCATTCGTTATCTGATCTACATCCTCGCTAGAGTCCGGAGTTCGACTCTGTACCAGTCAACAATACGAGCGCGGAAGTCTAGGGCAAGGGTCCGCTTTTGACAAGACGGCGTCTGCAATCAAGCGTCCGCTCGACCGCCCCCCGTCACAACTCGATACCTTTGACCTCGCGAAAAAACGCTGATCCTCATCCCCTTTATACAAATTGAAGCTCCTAAACGAGCGGGAACTGACATTTCTGCTTGGCAGCTACACACGCGTTACATAGCATCCTTACCAAATTTCCACCTCCTCTCGAGCCAACCCTACTAAGAAGGCGAAGGCTGCCGCACATTCAGCGCGACGTAGCCGTCGCGGGCGACGATCTTGCCTCGCTCGCGGTAGAGTTCGGGGTTGTCCGGCTGTACCGTTGCCAGGCCGTCTACGTAGCGGTTGTACATGCAGAAGGCAGCCGCGATAAGCACGGTGTCGTGGATGTCCAGGTCGGTGGCACCCTGCGCGCGGGCGGCGGCGACGTCGTCGGCGGTGACGTTTTTGCCGCCTTGCTGGACGTGTGCCGCGATGCGGAGCAGGCTCTTCAGCTTGGGCGAGATGCCGGCGGCTTCGTAGTCGCGCTTGACGCACTGGACGAGGTCCTCGTCGTCCTGAAGATGGGCAGCCGCGATGGCGCCGTGGATGGACTGGCAGTAGTGGCAGTCGTTGAGCGACGACACGTAGGTCGCGATCAACTCCCGCTCGCCGGGGGCGAGGGACGTGGTGTCGCGCAATAGGACGTCGACGAGTTCGTTGAGAGGCTTTGAGGTTTCCGGGCGGAAGGCCATGGGGCCGCGGATTCCGGGCAGGTTGGGCAGGTCGATGTGTGGCATGGGTCCTCTTCTCTTTGTTGCATCGTTTAGCCGACGTTGACGAGAACGTCGGACGGGTGTGGGGCCGCTTGCGCGTCCGGCTTGAATGGTGGAAACAGCAGCTGCAGGAGGGCTGCCGCGACGGAGGGTACGGCGAAGAGCAGGACGGTGGCCGCTGCGTAGGCATGGTGCCGGTCGAAGGCGCGGCCCATCAGCACCGGGCCGAAGGCGGCGCCGAGCGCGTAGGCCGTCCAGGTGAGGCCGTAGATGGTGGCGAAGCGTTGCTTGCCGAAGACCTTGGCGACGACATACGGCACCACATCCGACTCGCTGCCGGCACCGAAGCCGATCAGGAGGGCACCCAGGATGCCTGCCCAGCCGGTGGAGGCATAGCCCAGCACGGCGACACCGGCGGCGGCAATGAGCATGACCGCCGCCGAGACGAACGGCGCGAAGATGCGATCCAGCAGGAAGCCGGTGGACAGCCGGCCCACAATGCCGGCGAGGCCGAGCACCGAGAGAGCCAGCGCTGCGTCTTTGCCCGGCACCCCGCGGCTGGTGAGCAGGGCCGCGAGGTGGGCGATGACCGCGTTGGCGCTGAACGCGGCAAGCAGGACCGGCACGGCGATGAGCCAGAACGCGGGGCGACCGGCGACCGACCGGAGCCTCAGCGGCGCTGGTGGCTGCACGGTGAGCATGGTGGGCTCAGGCCGGTTGCGGACGAGCGCCGCGGTGAGGACGAGGCCCAGCAGACCGATGGCGCCGAGCGCGACGTAGCCGGAACGCCAGCCGCGAGAGCCGATGACGGCCTGTGCGACCAGAGGCATGAGGACCGCACCGACGGCGTTGCCGCAGAGGACGAGCGCGAAGGCGATGCCCCTGCGCCGGTCGAACCATGACAGGACGGCCCGCGAATAGGCGAGTTGCGCGGTGCCGTTTGCAACGACGCCGAGCACGAAGTAGGTCGCGTAGAACTGCGCGATGCCGCCGCGCAGCAGGGCAAGGGACATCATGGCGGCCGAGAAGACAAGGATGCTGGGCAGGATGATGTGGCGCGGCGGGCGGCGGTCGAGCAGGTGACCGATCCACGGCGAGCAGAACGCGACCGTGATGGCGGTGATGGCGAAGCCGCGGGAGATCGCCTCCACCTTCCAGCCGAAGGCGGCATGCAGCGGGCCGATGAAGAGGCTGAAGGTGTACGGCACGATGGCCGCAAAGCTGACCATGACGCCGATGGACGCGGCCAGGGTGACTCGCCAGCCCTCGTAGCGCAGGGATTGTTCCGTGAGGTGGTTACGCATGGCGCTCCGTGTCCGGGGGCGGCGGTTGCCGGTCGAGCGGCGTCGGGGTCTCGGCCGGGTCTGCGTCTGCCGTTGCTGCCGGCGGTTCGCATGCCGCCATCTTCTGCAGCAGTTTGGGGCGCACATCGGGGCGCGTCCACGGGCAGACGGCAAAGCAGATGCCGCAGGAGGCCGCCTCCGCGAAGTAGGGGATGCACTTGTCGAAGTCGACGTACCAGCGCTCCTGACCGCGGACCATCTGCTTTTCGGGAGCGATGGCGGCGGGCGGGCAGCTGTTCGTGCAGATCTGGCAGGAGGTGCAGAAGCTGTCCGCGCCGAAGCGCACGGGCCTGTCCGCGGAGAGCGGCATGTCCGTTGTGACCGCTGCCAGGCGAACGCCGGAGCCGAACTGCGGAGTGATGAGCGACCCGTGCTTGCCGAGCTCGCCCAGACCGGCAGCGATGGCCGGCGGGATGAGGAGCAGGGCGTCCGCGGAGGGGCCGGGGTACGGTTTCGCGTGGTATCCCTGCGAGCGAATCCAGTTGGCCAGGGCGTAGGAGATGCGTGTGCCCCGCGCGTATTGCGTGCCGATTTCCGTGACGCCCACGCCGTTCGTCTCGTCGGAGGGGACCTCTTGCAGGTCGTCGTAGTTGTGCGCGAGCACGATGACGATGACCCAGGGATCGTCGATGGTGTACCCCTGGAAGACGAACAGCGGGTCCATGCGCGCGATGCCGACCGCATCCACACCGGCGGAGAGCGCCCATTGCTTCACCTGTGCGGAGAGTGCCTCGGGCGAGCCCTCAAGCTTCGTTGCGGATGGAGCTTGGAGGGGCGGGTAGGTGTAGGCCTGCTGAAAGACCGGGCCGGTGCCGGGGCATTTGCGCGAGTTCGTCCGTGCGATGGTTTGCAGGTCGCCGTACGGATGAAGGGTGGGCGGGTGCCAGAAGAACGGCGATGCCTGCCGCACCGCGGTTTCACCCACGCCGTTGATGACGTTTCCCGACGTGACGACGAGGGATGCGATCTCAGGCCTGGGCCGGTAGGTGCCGCGTTTCGGACGCCTTGCATTGGGTGTGTAGGGCATGGTCCCCTCCTGCCGCTAGTAGGTGAGTTTGAGTGAAAGCTGCAGCTGCCTGGCGGGGCCGGTGAATGTCGGCGTGCCGAAGGTGGGGTTCGCCGCGCTGGTGACGCCGTCGCCGTAGCCGCGCGGTACCGGGCCGGCAAACTGCGCGGCACCGTAGACCTGATCCACGTCCTGCACGTTCACACGGTTGAAGACGTTCAGTGCCTCGAAGCTGGCGTTCAGCTTTGCCCGCTCGGTCAGGGCAACGAGGCGTTGCAGGCGAACGTCGGTGTCGTAGTAGGCCGCGCCGCGGTAGCTGTTCCGGCCGATGCTGCCGACGCGGTCGTTGAAGGGGAAGCCGTCGCCGTTCACGTCGGACCCGGCCAGGATGTTGTAGAACTGCGGTGTTTGCAGCGTGTTTAGGATGGAAAACTGCAGGTGGCGCAGGGCCGGCGACCAAGTCTCCGGTGCCTCCGCCAGTGCCGTGAGCGTGAGGCGGTGGCGCACGTCGTTGTCGCTGACGGCGCGATCCAGGTCGGGCCGCAGATAGTTCTGGGGCTCGTCCTGCAACTGGTTTTCCGTCGCCACGTCGATGGACTTCGCGTAGGTGTAGTTCGCCAGGAGGCTGAAGTGCTGTGCCATCCCCCTGCGGAGCGTGAGCGTGCCGGCGTTGTAGATGGACCAGCCGGAGGGCGTTGCGTACAGGGCGAAGCCGAAGTTGCTGTCGGCGGGCGTGAACCTTTGCCTGCCGTCGATCAGGGTGCCGGCGGGAGCACCGTTAATGGTGTTCGAACTCAGGAGGTGCATGGCGTGAACGTAGTGGTAGCCCGCGGTCAGGAACCACCTCCGGCCAAGGTCGTTTTCGAACTCCAGCGTCGCCTGCTCGGAGTAGGCGTTGGGGAACTTGCGCCGGACGAAGCCGAGCGGAAACTGCTTGAGAACCGCGGGGCTGGGATAGATGCCGTTGCGCGTGAAGTTGGAGAACGCCGCGGCGGACGTACCCGGCCCGACCGTCCCCACCATGCCGGCCTCGCCGAAGCCCACGAGCTGGTTGGCCGGGTCGCTGAACTCCGGCAGGTACGGCTGGTTCATGGCGGTGAAGGCGGACGCACCGTGCCAGCCGTTGACCGTGCTGCTGTACTCGAACGAGCCGGTATACAGGCCGAAGCTGCTGCGAATCACGCTCCTGTCGTTCCGGAACGTGTACGCAACGCCCACGCGCGGTTGCACGTTGCCGTAGTTGGTCGGGTTCATGTTGCCGAGGATGCCGAGGTCCGCGGCCGAGGGAAAGACATCGATGTCGTACCGCAAGCCGAGCGAGACGGCGAGTCCGCTCCCCGGTTTCCACTGGTCCTGCACGTACAGCGACACGAGCCTGTGCCAGAAGGCGACGGCATCCGCACTCTGGCGGGCCGCCGCGTCTGGCCCGGTGTAGAAGCCGTTCTGGAAGGGCAGCGCACGTTGCGGCACCTGCCGGCCAAACTCCGTGCGCGGCTGCTGGAAGAGGAACTGCACGGCGGTGCCGGGGCCGAACGCGGCGAAGGGCCCGGTGCCGAAGAAGCTTTGCGGGCTGAAGATGCCGACGCCCGGCGTAAAGTACGGCGTTTGCGCGGCGAACCAGATGGGTTCGACGTCGGCGCCGAAGGTGACCGAGTTGCGATCGCCGCTGCGGGTAAGCGCCTCTTTCGCCTGGAAGTGGTGCTCGCTGTAGTAGCTGACGCCGCCCAGGAAGCCGCCGCTGTACAGCGTGTCTGCGACGTTGAGCGATGGCTCGAAGCCGGCGCCGACGGGATTCGTGTGGAAGATGCGCCGGCCGAAGGTCAGGGCACTTTCCGAGTTCCAGCGCGCCCCCATCAGGTGGAAGAAGTCGCCGTAGACCGTCTGGTCGTGGATGCGGTTGTCGCGATAGCTGGAGGGCAGGCCCTGGCCCGGCGAGGCGGCCGGCGTGCCCCCGTTGTGGACGGCGGTATACAGGTAGCCGACGTTCAGCGTGGAGCGTTCGCTCAGCACGTCGGTGAGCTTGCCGAAGGCGTTGTTGTAGTCCGCCGTCAGCAGGTTTGCGCGGAGGTTTTCCGGCGCCAGGCCAAGGCGCGTCTTCACCTGGTTGATGCTTGGCGTGCCCGGCCCAAGGCAGCCCTGCGTGTCGATGCACCGCAGGATGAAGCTGGAATAGAGCGGCGATTGCGCGCGGCGCTGGCCCTCGAACCCGGCGAAGAAGAAGGTCTTCTCCTTGCGAATGGGGTCGCCCGCCGTGGTGCCGAACTGGTTGAAGCGCAGCGCGTTGAAGCCCGGGGCGGACAGGAGGTTGTTTGCGTTGAGCGCGTTGTTGCGGAAGTAGTCGTACACCGAGCCGTGAAAGGTGTCTGTGCCGGAACGCGTAATGGTCGCTACGGAACCGCCCATGTTCAGGCCCTCCGTGGCGCCGGGGCCGTTGACGACGCGGAACTCCTGCACCCACTCGATGGAAGGGCTGACGCGCTGAATGCCGGAGACGGTGGTGGTGTAGTCGATGCCGTCCAGCCCGTAGAAGACGCTGTGCGTCTCCCGAAGCCCGCCGAAGCTGATCTGGAGGACCGGCTCCTGGAAGGCGGACTGCGCGCCCGTGGTGAAGTTGCGGCCGATGGCTGCGGTCGGCGTGAGCAGGGCGAAGTCGATGAAGTCCCGCTCCAGGATCGGCAGGTTCTGGATCTCGCTCGGGCTGATGACCTGGCTGGGCGCGGTGCGATCCGTTTCGACGCCGACCGGGGTGTCTCGCACGTCCACCTCTTGGCTGGTGCCGGCCACCTGCAGCCGCGTGTGCAGGGAGGCGGACTCGCCCAGGGCAAGGGTCAGCGGCGTCTCCGCGATGGCGAAGCCGGCGGCGCTGACACGAACTATGTATATTCCGGCAACAAGCCCCGGTACTTCCGCGTCGCCGGTTTTGTCCGAAGACACGTAGCGGAGGACACCCGTGTCCTTGTTTTGTACAGAAACTTTTGCTTCCGGAATCAAACGTCCAGCAGCATCCTCAACGGTGATTCTCACCGTCGCAAACTGCTGTGCGACGGCTTGTACACCACCGGACACGAACATTGCGCACGCAGCAAGGCTGACAAATGCTCGTCTGGTAGCAGGGTTGGAGCGTTCATTGCAACGCTCAGGCAAGTCAGACAGATGGAGAAACCGCGGTGAAACCAAGGGACCTCGCGCAGCGATAAAAAGTGTTTGTTGATTGCGCTGAGAAGTATGGTTCGTAGGTTCAAACATGAACAACGGAGAGAAGGCTGAATTTGTGCTCCTACTTTGGGAGGGAGAGATTCACACTTCTCGCTCACCAAGCATAAGCACGGGAAAGTACCCGATCATGTCAGCGCAGACCCGTCGTTTCGATGACATCACGGTATGAGGAGTATGGCGGAATGGCTACGAAGCTACGATTTCTTTACAGGAACGACTTTGATAATGAAACTGTTTGGCGTGAGCGCAATACCAGTTTCAGTCGCCCAATCCACCGAAGAACCATTGCTCGCCTTCTGCGGAGTATCTACAGAAGCCACATGTACCCGCAAGAAGATCGGCGACGCTAAGTCGCAGTGGTGTTGTCAACGTCGGTCTGCGCAGACAGAGAGGGCTCCACGCCAGTACTCCGTGAGTGCATCGCGCAGCTCTGCACCGAAAGGATTTGCGACCAGTCTCTGGGAGATGATGACGCCCGCCGAGACCGTTTCTTCCGTGTGCTGGTACGACTGCCAAAGCCCTCGGGTCAGGGCGTACGTGCGCATGAAAAGCTGGATCCCACGTCCTTCCGTGAGTCGGAGTGCACTGTCGATCACGCTGCCGGTCTTTTCCAGACGCATCATGAATTCCGCTTTGTGGGTCACCAAGACAGCGTGTGACATGTTCTTCTCCAGGACGCTGTAGCCGAGTGCGTCTAGCCGAAGAAGCTCTGGATGATTTTCTAGATGAGCCACAAGCCCAGCGAGAAACGCACTCACTTTCGCTGCGCGTGTTCCCTTCGTAGTCTGCAGAAGCGCCTGGCTCTCTTTCATCACGGTGCTCCACTTCTGTAGGAGAAGGGCTGCGAAAATCTCTTCTTTCGTTTGGAAGTAGAGGTAAACGGTTCCTTTGGCAAGGCCAGTAGCCGACGCGATCACGGCTGCTGTCGGCAGGTGCCCTGGTCCCGCCGCGAACGAGACATCGGCAGCCTGAAGGATGGCCGTGCGGCGCGCTGCTTTGTCCTCCACAGCGTGCGCATGAGCTGCAATGACTCTTTTCATTTGGAGATGCGGTACGTCAATTTCGCTTGTAGATGCCGAGAGGTGAATCGATTGGAGAAGGCCGTTAGCCGGTTAAGCTTTCCGACGATCACGCTGGACTTTCCGGCAAACATCGCCATCAAACCAGCTTCCGCGACCTTAGTCGGAGAGACAATAGCCGGTTTCAACGAGGCTTTCGGGCGAAACCCGGAAACTTCGTTGAACTCTGTATCCATAAGTCCAGGTGATACCACAGTGACGATGACCTTAGGAGCCAATTCTACGTGCAAGGCGACACCGAGTGCGAGAACGAAATGCTTCGCCGCGCCGTAAGCTGCCAGCAACGGATCGGGTTGGTAAGCAGCGAGGCTTGCCACAAGTAAAATGTGGCCTCTTCCTTGGTCCACCATACGTTTGCCAAACAAATGGGTTAGTTCCGTCACGGCAAGTATGTCCAGATTGAGCATCTCGCGCAGACGATCCGTGTCCTGCCCGAGAAACTCGCCGCTCAGCCCGAAAGCTGCATTGTTGATGAAGACCGAAGGCGCCACCCTCCGCTCGTCAAGTCGACTTTGAAGCTCGACTGGGCTGCCTCCAATGCTTAGATCGATTGGCTCAACGAGTACTTCGACGGCGTGTTGCAGACGAAGCTCCGTTGCCAGGGCCTGCATCGGCTCTTCCCGACGAGCTACCAGCACCAGATTGTACTTACGCGAAGCGAGCGCTCGCGCAAATTCCTTGCCAAGCCCGCTCGACGCCCCTGTGACCACAGCCCAATTAGATGACTTTGACATCATGCCTCCATGACTAATGGTCATTATACATGACTGATGGTCATGGATCAAAGTATAAGTCAATTGCTTTTTGAACGCTGCCGGCCGTTCAAGCAAAACTTTTTGGGAAAGGCCCGCGCTGCACGCGACGAGCGACTTTGGTCTGCACCAGTCGCCTACAGGAACGACGATGCGCCGAACAATCCCTTGTCTAAGGCGACTGATCCTGACTGCCCAATCCGTGCGAATCGGAAGCAGATGGTCTTACCCTGCGTAAGGTCTTCCCCGCAGGTGCGTCCCAAGGTGGACTAAAGAATGTCGAGCTTGGGAAGGAGCTTTCAAGCGATATGCCCTTGGAGCGTGGGGAGAGGAACACGAGGAACTCTTCAAGAAAGCCCCGGGCTCAGGCATACAAAAGCGTTAGTTAGACGTATTAGCTGTCCTCTATCTTTAATGTGAAAAGGGGCTCGGCTCAGCGGCCCTAAGCCTTACCACCGTCTGCCACCAGAGGCGGTAAGACAGCTACACGGGCTCATGTATGTGGGGCTAAATTTACACAGGCTTAGGTTCCGCCTGAAGCTGCAGTGGAGGGAACCTGCACGGGCCGATCTTCGCCGGGGTCCGATGCTGCGCCAAAGCTGCCACGCAAGCAGCGTCACGATCAATCTTTGCCAACAGCAGGCGGAGCGTTTTCGGTCTCTTCCTGATCAAAAACAGTGTCGGTTTGCATCAAATAGCTTTTCAGTCGCTTGAGGTCTGGAGATCCAGCATTGGGAGCGGGCAATTCAGGCAATGCGGCGTTGTCCTTCAGCGCCACCCCACTTCGTCCTAGCGCCCGCGCGCCGTTCAAAAGATAAACCAGCTTTGTAACAGCCAGGGAAACACTCAGCCCACCGGCACGAATATTTGAAACGCAATTACGCAGAGCGTCTGTTGTGCCCACGCGCGGTGCATACGTCAGGTAGGCACCGAGACTTTCCGGGACTTCAAGCCCGGTCGTTCCCCCAGCAGCACCAGCACGGCTTCCGCTTGGCGCAGCGCGCCTACCTCGTCTCCCAGTGCCACGCGCGCTTGCTCTGCAATCACGACCGTATCCATCGTCCAATCCGTCAGCCGCGCGCGCAGTTCCTTCAGTATCGGAATGCCGTAGCGTGGAGCCGCCGCAGAAGAAAGTCCGTCGCATACGACCACTGTCAACCGATGTGTCGTCGTTGTCAGCCCACACAACAACGCTTCGGCAGATGCAGCATCGAGTCTTCGCCCAAGGTCGGGTCTACGCAGATACTGTGCCCTGCTGACGGCCTGGCTCCTCACCGCCGCCGTCTGAAAACCCGCATAGTGCAAGTCCGTGGCCAGCTTCTCCACGTCCAGCCGGGCATGCACGGCATCGCGTGCCGCCGCATGGTCCGCGCCAAAATCCAGGTTTGCGACAGTCGGCATGCTCGCTCCCACTCTGCCCAGGGCTAAACGCGCCTCGGTCCACGCGCGCAGCTGTCGCAAGTCCGCCGCTTCTACGATCAGGCCGCTCATCCAGCTCCTGGAAGTGCAACCTGCGATCCCAGCAACTCCCCATTCGTACCCGTCACACCCATGCGTTCCAGCCACGTTTCAAACTCTGGTGCGCGCCGCAACCCAAGCAGCCGCCGCAGGTACAGCGCGTCATGAAACGAAGTGCTCTGGTAGTTCAGCATGATGTCGTCTGCGCCCGGCACACCCATCACAAAGTTCACACCTGCCGTTCCAAGCAGCGTCAGCAGCGTATCCATGTCGTCCTGATCTGCCTCGGCATGGTTTGTGTAGCACACGTCGCAACCCATGGGCAGGCCCAGCAGCTTGCCGCAAAAGTGATCCTCCAGCCCGGCGCGCACAATCTGCTTGCCGTCATACAGGTACTCCGGTCCGATAAAACCAACTACGGTATTGACCAGCATCGGCTTGAACACACGTGCCACCGCATACGCCCGCGCCTCAAGCGTCTGCTGGTCGACACCGTGGTTCGCCCCTGCGGACAAGGCGCTGCCCTGGCCCGTCTCGAAGTACATGCAGTCGTCCCCGACCGTGCCTCGCCGCAGGCTCAGCGCCGCCTCCTGTGCCTCGCGCAGCATGTGCAGCGACACGCCAAACGACGCGTTCGTTCCTTCCGTTCCAGCAATGGACTGGAACACCAGGTCGACCGGTGCGCCCGCTTCCATCGCCTCCATCGTGTTCGTCACGTGGGTCAGCACGCAGCTCTGCATCGGAATCTCAAACCGCAGCCGCAAGTCATCCAGCATGTGCAGCAACTCTATAGCGCCCGACACGCTGTCCGATGCCGGATTGATACCCACAACGGCGTCGCCGCACCCGTACATCAAGCCGTCCATCGTCGACGCAAAGATGCCGCGCAGGTCGTCCGTCGGGTGATTGGGCTGCAGGCGAATGGCGAGTCGTCCCGGCAGCCCGACCGTCGTGCGAAATCGCGTGACCACGGTGCACTTTCTTGCTGCCAGGATCAAGTCCTGGTTTCGCATCAGCTTGCTCACCGCCGCCGCCATCTCGGGCGTAATCCCCGGGCGTATCCTCTCGAGCGCCACGCCGTCCACCGCATCACTGAGCAGCCACTCCCGAAACCCTCCAACCGTCAGTGACCCGACAGCTCCAAATGCCGTGGCATCATGCGAGTCCAGGATCAGCCGGGTCACATCGTCCGCTTCGTATGGCACCACGGCTTCGTTCAGAAAGTGCCGCAAGGGCACGTCCGCCAGTGCATACCGCGCAGCTGCCCGCTCGGTCTCACTCGCCGCTGCAACCCCCGCCAGCTCATCGCCAGACCGCAACGGCGTCGCGCAAGCAAGTAGCGCCTTCAGGTCCTGAAACCTGTAGCGCACCCCCCGCAGCGTGGCCGCAAATTTCATCAGGCGGCGGTTGCAGATTCCAGCGTTTGCAACCGCCTATGCGGCACAATCGCCGCCAGCGTGGTCATGATGAGGCTAAGCGTTCCCGAGCTTGCCCAGTTGTGGCTCCAGCCAAGGTACTCGCGAGCAGACACAAAACCAATTGTGATGATCCAAAGCTGCCACGGACGTGGCGTCGCCTTCAGTCGCTTGTGCATGTGTGAACGTTCGACGATGCTCGATCCTCCCCATAGTCTGTCGCCGCGGTGCACCCAGCGTAGATGAAAAGACAGTAAAAGTCCCCTCCACAGCGCAGATATTTACGCGCAACACTATGGTTTTGAGGCACACTACCCTCATTCACAGACGTAGCAGGGGCAACCAAGCCCTCAAAACTGTAAGCGACCCTAGGAGTGCCATGCAACCCTCACGACTTCTCGCGCTTGTACCGCTCGCCCTTGTCTCCACTTCTCTCCACGCTCAGTCCACCCAGGCCACCGTCCTTGGCGTCGTGAAGGACGCCTCAGGAGCCGCCATTCCGGGCGCAAGCGTCACCCTTGCAGGCACTGACACCGGCGTGCGTCGGACCGTAACCACAGATGGCTCCGGCAACTACCAGCTCTTGAATGTCAGCCCAGGTCGCTACTCGCTGTCCGTGACCGCCTCGGGCTTTACCACCGAGGCCACGACGGACCTGACCCTGACTGCACGGCAGGAGCTGCGCCGCGACGCCACCCTTACACCGGGCATGGTCAGCCAGGAGGTAACTGTCAATGCCTCGAATGCCGGCACCATCGACACCGATTCTTCTTCGATCGACGCCACGCTGAATGCGAACGAAGTTCTTTCTTTACCTGCGAATTACCGCGCCAGCGTTAGCGGCACCAGCCCGCTCACGCTTATCCAGACACTGCCCGGCGTGCAGACTGACGAAGATGGCAACTACTCTGTCCAAGGCGGCCTGCCCTTCCAGACGGAGGTCTCCGTCGACGGCATCACCTCGCAGAACACCACCAGCAACAGCCCGCTACCAAATGCTTTTCCTTCCGCTGACGCCATCGCCGAATTGCGTGTTGATGGCGTGTTGAACAACGCGGAGTTCGGTCAGCCAGGCGAAGTTACCACTGTCACAAAAAGCGGCACCAACGCCCTGCACGGTGCCGTCTTCTACTACCACCAGGACAGCAGCCTGCAGGCGAAAGCCTTTGGCGCCACCAGCAAGGCAAAGCTTGTCACCAACGACTTCGGCGGCTCAATCAACGGTCCCGTCTTCCTTCCTCACCTCTACCATGGCCAAAACCGCAGCTTTTTTCTGGGCACCTATGAGGGCTACCGCAGCCCGCGCACCAGCCTCTACCAGGCGGTCGTGCCCACCGCCGAAATGAAGGCCGGCAACTTCACCAATGCCGGTGTCACCGGCCTCACTGATCCTTACACCGGTGGCAACTACTCGCTTAGTGCCGTGCCCATCAATCCCGTCTCTCAGAAGTTCCTGCAGTTCTTCCCCGACCCTAACTACATGGGCCCCAACGGCACCACGCCGCTGAACGTGTTCACCGGTGCTACCAACTACTCCACCAACAAGGACACTTCGCTCTCCTCCAACCAGTTCGACGTGCGCGGCGATCAGTATTTTGGCCAGAAAGCCCTCGTCTTCGCTCGATTCACCTGGAAGAACCAGAACCCGAACGCGTATCAGCCCCTCTCCGTCCCCTCCAGTGTCAACTCCACGCAAGACCGCATCCTCGTTGTGGCCGGTAACTACAACTTCACCGCAAACCTGGTCAACGAGTTCCGCTACGGCTTTACCTTTGATACCGCTGGCAATACCAATCCTTTCGACGGGAAGGCCTTCACCCAGAGTTCCGGTCTGCAAGGATTGCAAAACCTGTTCTATAACGGCATCCCGGAGCTTGACTTCAGCACCCTTACCGGCCTCACTGCCGACCGCCTTACCAGTACCACCAAGTCCCGCACCCACGTCTTTACAGACAATCTGAGTTGGGTGCGCGGCAACCACAATTTCAAGTTCGGTGTCGACATACGGCGTATTGAAGCCCTCACGCCGTTAGGCTTCAATGGTGCCGACAACTATGGCACCTTCGACTTCAGCTCAGCTACTTTTACCGGTAACGAGTTCGCCGACTTTCTTATCGGCGCACCTAGTAACACCTTCTACGACGTCGTGCAGTCCGACAACGACGGCAAAACGCTGCACTACCATGCCTACGCGCAGGACCAGTGGAAGGCTTCCCCGCGTCTCACCCTCAACTACGGCATTCGCTACGAGTTTCATCCCGCGTACCACGACCCAACCGGCAACATCGGCAACTTCGACCCTTCCGTTGCCAAGTCCGGCCGTGTCGTCTATCCGAACGGCCACGGCAATCTCGTTTCCACGGCTTTTCTCCGGAGCTTTAACTCCTGTGGTTTAGGCCAGGCTTCAGGTGTCGCCGATCAGAATGGGGCACCCTGCACTCCCACCCTTGACAACAATCAAGCAGGATTACCCGATGGCCTTCGCACCTCCATCAAAACTCGCTTTGCTCCACGTTTCGGATTTGCTTATCGCCCCTCCGCCAACAACCGCACTGTTGTCACCGGCGGCTATGGCCTGTACAACATCACCTTGCTGGGCCGCAACTTCTACTCCCTGACAGGTACGCTGCAGGCCGACACCAGTTTTTACGGCAATGTGGAGACGGCAACGGGTCCGCAGTACACCTTTCCGCAGATTTACGCCGGCTCTGGCGGCAGCTTCGACGCAGTAAACTACGGCCAGGCGTACTTCGGCACTGCAAACGACGTTCATTGGAAAGATCCTTACTCACAGCAGATCTCGCTTTCCGTGGAGCACGACCTCGGCAAAGGCTACGGCTTCCGTGCATCCTACATCGGCATGGTGACGCGGCATCTGGTGTGGGCGCCTAACCTGAACGACCTTCCCTACTCCACTACGGTTTCCGCAGCAAACCAGCCACTGTCGGCGAGACCTTTCCCAAACTGGGGTCGCATTAACACCCGCTCGACCGGAGCTACCGCCAATTATCAATCGGGCCAGGTTGCGTTCTACCACCGCCTAACGCAGGGCCTCACATTCGACAGCACCTACACTCTTGCCAAAAACCTGACGAACAACCAGGGGCCCGGTAGCGCCGCTTTCGCCGGAGAAAATGGCGGCAGTCGCGCCTCCTATGCCGGCACGCCAGACGTCGACTTTGGCCAAGCGTACGGCACGCGCCGGCACCGCTGGAACAGCACCATGGCCTACGCCCTACCGGTCGGGCGCGGTCGCCAGTTCGGCAGCAACATGAATCGCGTCACAGACGCCCTCATTGGTGGCTGGCAGCTTTCCAACATCTTTGTCCTGCAGAGTGGCCCGTTCCTCTCGCCGTACTTTCCCAGTGGCCAGGGCGACCCTTCCGGTACGGGCTCCGGCCTAAGCACTGCAGCCAACGGTGCTTCGTTGGGCGGTCGCTCGCAGAAGCCAGACCGCGCACCAGGCCAGGCACTGCAGGCCGCGCACCCTACCGCCGGTCAGTGGTTTAACGCTGCCGCGTACACCTGCCCCGGCAATCCGAACTATGTTGCGGGCACGGCTTGCACCACCGGCCGCGGGCGTGCGGCGACGACCACCACCGCGGCGGACCCACTCCCTATCGGACGTTTCGGCGACCTGCAAAATGGCTCTGTCGTCGGTCCGAAGACCGTTGTTCTGTCCAGTGGTCTCAGCAAGAGCTTCGCCATTACGGAGCGCGTTTCCTTCCGCGCGGAAGGCACCTTCACCAATATCCTGAATCACACCAATCTCGGCAACCCAGGACTTAATGTCTCCGCCCCGGGCAGCTTTGGTGTGATCACCAGCACCAATACTGGAGATTTCGCCGGACCGCGCACCGGACAGATCTCCGGCCGACTCCAATTTTGAAGCAACAATGTCCCAAGCGGCACGCAACGAGAACGCATCCATACCCAGAAGCTGTTTCACTCCCGATTCACTGGGAGTGAAACAGCTTCCGTTGTAGAGTTCTCCATGTCGCCACCACCGTTGGCACCTGATCCGCTCCGGCACCCGCAGACTGCCTTGGTGTTTAAGTAGTAAGTTCGTACTCACCAAGCCATGTCAACGAGAAAGGCTTACTGAGCGTGGCGAAGAGATGCTTTAGTGAAAAGGACATCATGGAGCCCAATCTAAGGCGCGAAGCGTACTAGCGGCTCCGCTGTGTACACATACGACTCGCTTCTTCATTGACGGAGCATTTTGAAACATACGCCGTATGTAACGCGACGGCCGTATCGTGCTTTCCTTGAGTTGCTGCGAGGCGAACTACGGTTGGGCAGCCACTTACGGAATGTAGCCGTTGAAGTCATCACCATCGAATTGGGCAGCCTTGCCGTTCCAGGTCGGGACCTTGTGAAAGACGCCACGGAACTCGACAGTCTTCATGGTTAGTAACGAGAGGAACGCGATAAGAGGCGACGTCACAAACACCTTTGCTTGTTGCAGACTTCACCATTTCAGATGCTCTGACGGATGAACGCGAGTCGACCTTTCATAAGGATTGGCGCAGCTTCGGTAGTGCGCGCTACCGCCATCGATCCTATGCAGGCCCTTTGCTTGGAGCAACGAGCTCTCCGCCTGCAACTGACTACGGACCTTATCACCCCTTAGTGAATAAGGAGGGGTAAAAGCTAGAGGCTGCTTTGAACATCAGCATGCCGAACGCATCCACAGCGAAGATGATCGAGATACTTAAGAGGTTATAAAGAACAGCGTGTGCTTCTTCTTGACTCCACCGCCGCCATGACGGTCTGAGGGTCCAGCTGCAAGCTTTCAAGCTGACGCAGCGCAGCGAAATCCAATGTTGGACGTCGAGCTGCTTGCGTCGTTCTGGGTGCGCGCTGCAACACGGTACCGATTGCAGTACGAGGCATGGCAAAGAAATGATCCGCCACGCATCGACCTTCCTGCGGATGCTTCGGGCGCACAGCAGCCTGTATCACCAACGGACCTTGCAGCAAAGCTATCTGCACACCACTCCCACACATTGCCTGAACAGGAGTAAAGGCCATACCCATTTGGTGGAAACGTGCATACGGGGCAGGTGCCCGCAAAACCGTCTTCCGCGGTATCTAACGTCGGAAAGCGGCCCTGCCAGATATTGCAGTGATGCTGTCCACCGGGCAACAGATCATCTCCCCATGGGTAGCGCTGTTGCACCAGGCCGCCGCGTGCTGCATACTCCCACTCCGCTTCTGATGGCAGCCGGCCGCCGGCCCACGCCGCGTACGCTGAAGCGTCGTTCCAAGAAACGTGCACCACCGGGTGGTCCTCAATGCCTGCAAGGTCCGTCCCCGGACCGTAGGGATGATCCCAGGCAGCCTTCGGAACCTTGCACCACCAGGGCGCCTGTGCCACGGTGTCCTCCACCCACTCACGAAGACGTTCCTGCGGAATTTGCAACCAGAACACAAATGACCAGCCAAAACGCTCGGCTTCCGTCCTGTACTGGGTGGACGCGATAAAACAGGCAAACTCCTGGTTGGTGACCGGGGTTGCTCCGATGGAAAACGACGCGATCTGAACCGGGCGCACCGGGCCCTCCTGGTCCCCAGCAAATCCATCAGGGTCGTCCGTGCCCATGAGGAACGTTCCGCCCGAAAGAGACACCAACCGACCGTGATCTTCTGCCATGACTGGATTGTAGGAGTCCTTGACCGAGTCGAGCGTGAACGGGCGGACTGGGAAACGCTTCCGTGCTGCGAGTGCAGAGATTCAAGTCCTATGATGGAGCCATACTGGAGATGACCATGCCGGAAGAGACATCGATCGACGCGATCTATAACGAGTGGAACCGTCGCGAGTTCATCGCGGCAGGTCTGGCCGCGGGCGGATCAGCCGTTTGGCCAATGTCTGCAATGGCCGACGAATCAGCTGGCGCTCCTGCAGCCCAGCCAAACCTTGTCTTCCTCTATGGCGAGGGCCATCGCTGGGATTGCCTTTCGGCTGTCGGGCACCCGATCCTGAAGACACCCAACCACGACCGTATCGCCAACGAAGGTGCACGTTTTGAAAACGCTTTTTGCACGAATGCGCTGTGTGCTCCGGCCCGAAGTGCGGCACTCACGGGCATGTATTCGAAGTCGACCGGTGCTCTCGGAAACGAGAACTTAGACAAGCCTCTCGACATACCCTACTTCACCGACATGCTGCGCGAAGCCGGGTACGAGATCGCCCTGGTGGGCAAAGCACATTGTCGTGACGGTGCCAAAGATCGGCACTGGGATTACTACTTCGCATTCAACGACGCCGTGGCGGACTACTACCAACCCAAATTCATCGAGGGACGCGGTGCGGATCTTGGACCGGAAACAACCTACGACGGGTACGCCGACGACATCGCGATGGATAAGGCGATTGCGTGGCTGAAAGAGCCCCGCACAAAGCCGTTCTGCCTGCTGTTCTGGCCGATGACACCGCATTCACCCTTCTATCGGGCGCGCCGGCATCTCGATTTGTACAACGGCGTCAGCATCCCCAAGCCATCCACCTTTGACGATGACTTGAAGGGTTGGCCAGGACGATCTACGCCGGTGATCGAAGCCAAAAACAAGATTGGAACCCATGTCAATCCGGACGGCACGCGATCGCTGGAGGAACTGGTAAAGGATTACTACGCTGGCCTGGTTGCTGTGGACGACATGATCGGCAGACTTTTTTCCGAGCTCGAATCCAGTGGGCGCATGGAGCAAACCGCGGTCGTCCACACCTCAGACCATGGCTACTTCTTGGGCGAGTTCCGGATGTTCGACAAGCGCTTAATGTACGAGCCCAGCATTCGGGTGCCGATGATGATCCGATACCCGAAGCTCATCAAAGCCGGCGCTGTACGCAAGGAGATGGTGCTGGACATTGATATTGCACCAACATTGCTGGAGCTTGCGGGAGTGCGGCCACGCAAAGAGATGCAGGGGCAGAGCATACTCGGTCTTGCGAGCGGCCATAGCGACCCACAATGGCGCAAAGAGTGGCTGTATGACTACTACGAATATCCCGGCTATGAGGATGTTCGCCAACACCGCGGAGTCCGTACGGAAACGCACAAGCTGCTGCACTTCTACACGGTAAATGAGTGGGAGATGTACGACGTCGCAAGTGACCCTGACGAGAGGAACAACCTGTATGGCAAGCCGGAGTATGCCTTTCTGCAGAGTGAACTGACATCTGCACTGGACCGGCTCTTCGAGCAAATCCCACAACGGCCCGGAGCAACACGGACCGAACCTGCGGCGTCTTTCTGATTCGTCCTTCCCCGCTTCGTGTGCTCTCCTCATCGTTCGGAGCGTCGCCCGGGTCGGCGGTCCGCTTAGAGGTCGTGGTGCACGGACGTAACTGTGCTGATCGAATCCGGTGCGAGTTCAACCGCGAAAGCTTCCATGCCAATTTGCATTTGGACAAATTGGGCGTGTGGCAACTCATTCCGTAAAAGCAGAACTACCCTGCCATCGGGATTCCGAAATGCCAGAGCGTTGTCGCAGGTGCCTGTAAGTGGAAGAAAGCCGGAGCCAACATCGACGAAATGCGTAAGGTGTTTCAGCAGGTAGTAATCAGGCGTAAAACGATACGTCGAGGTCGAAGGATCAACCAGTACCAGTGAGTTCTGCGACCATCCCCACGTGCTTTTACCGCCCTGTTCCAGCGCGATATTCCAGTACATGTAGCCGCACACACCGCTGTGGAAGTACGCCTTGAGCAGATCCCAGCAGTACCCGCTGTACGACCACGTGTTCGTACCGTCCCCACACTCCTGCTCTGACCCAAAGAGAGACAAGTCAGGATAGCGCTTCTGGAGCCCGGCAAGAGCGTTCTTGCCGGCCCATTGCACACCCACGCCTAGCAGGAAAGCTCCGGCAACAGGATCGGCGTAAACAGCACCGAAGAGGGCCGGGTTACCTCGCTCCAGTGTTCCAAAGAAGATGTCGATGCCCAGGCTATGCATCTGCGGACCGAGTGCACGAATGAATTGAATGAGCCCCTGAGGCGTCCATGTGCAGCTTGGAAAGTTCTGAGCAGAGTTGAACTCATTCTGCGGCATCACCATGCTTACGGAGATACCTTCGGCACGGTATGCCTTGATGAACTTTGCGAAGTAGCGGGCGTATGCCTCGATGTAGCGCGGCTCAAGGATGAAGAAGTCCTGGCCCTCGTGGCCGACCTGGTCCGGCCTGATGCCATTTGGCTTCCAGCCAGCAATCGCTTCAGCTTCCGCGTAGAAACGGTTCTTTTTCATCCACGCAGGGGGTGTCCACGGCGATGCCCATAGGCGTAAGGCCGGATTGTGCTGCTGGGCTGCATGGATAAAGGGGATCAGAGTTTTTCGATCGTGTTCAATCGAAAAGTGCTCTAGCTCGAAGTCGCCATCCTGCTCGTCGTAGCTGTACGCCTCGGTAGAGAAGTCATTTGCACCGATCGGCATTCGGCAGTAGGAAAACCGAGCTCCAGCCGTTGGATGAAACAACTCACGCATTACTGCATCGCGGTCTGCCACCGACAGCTTGCTTAGCGCAGTCCAGCCAAGTTCGTTGAAGCAGGCGCCAAAACCCTGCATGGGCCGATCAGGCTTGGATTGCTGCTGCAGGTCCGCCGCGCTGATATTCAGATTGAGCATGTCCCAGCGGAAAGTTGGTTCGTACACCGTGCCGGGCTGCCATGCACCTGCGGCCGTGGTCGTCGTCAGGGTATGCCGCTGACTAGTCAGGGGAACGGGCGGCGGAAGCTGCTGACCGCTCCCCATTCGAGCCATACCGGCCGCCGCGCCCAAAGCGCCGAAGCGAAGAATCTGCCTTCTGTTCCAGGATGTCTCGGCCACACTGCCACACTCCGTCTGCAATGTCAGTGATAACGTTTCGCGTCGTAACCCGCGCGGATTCGCCTCAGCAGACTACTGAAGCTGCTCGGGGCTTCTCGGTTTCGTCGCGATCTCCGTATAACGTCAATTCCACCTGCCTCATAGCACTTAAGTTACCACCGCCGCGTGACTTGCGGCCGCAGTGCTGTTGACATCCATCTTTATGTGGAGCTCTAATGGTTGTCGCACTAGCAGATACAAGGGGTGTTCTGGCGAGGACCAGGCAAACCCCTGGATTGGCTTTGTAGCACCTTATCTGGAGGTCTCGCATGAGACGCAATATCGTACCAATCGTGCTCGCGGTGTCGTGCCTATCCGTTGGCTCTTCGGCCATTGGGCAAAGTGCGAACGCTGGTGACATTCGTGGAACAGCAACTGACGCGACGGGGGCCTTAGTGCCTGACGTCACCGTAACAATTTTGAACACCGCGACTGGCGTCTCCAAGGCGTTGACGACAAACAAAGACGGCCTCTATGACTCCGGTCCAATCGTCACCGGCAACTACTCCGTCACGTTTAGTAAAGATGGCTTTTCCAATTACACTCGCACGGGTCTGAACCTGGACGTGGCAACGGTCACGGTTGATGGTTCCCTGAAGATCGGCGCTTCTTCGGATACCGTCTCGGTCAACACGGACGTGCCGCTTATCGAGACAGAAACGGGCGAGCAGTCCGCAACGCTGACTTTTCAGACCCTGAATGAGCTGCCCAACACCGGCGGAAGCGGTACCGGCCCCACGTGGGAGAACTTCACCACCCTGATCGCTGGAGCTGCAGCCACCCCTTCCGCTCCGTTAGGCAACACGCCTGGCCAGTCAGTCGCCGTCAACGGCAATCTCCCGTATAACTCCATTCTGTCCGACGGTGCGGAATCTACCCTGCCCAGCTCCGCAAATGCGGATACCTACGTCTTTGAGGTGGTCCAGGAAGTCAAGGTCAGTACCTCGGCCTTCTCCGCGCAATATGGAGTGGGCGGTGTCTTGTTTAACCAGATCAGCAAAGGTGGCAGCAACCGTTTCCACGGCGCCGCCTACCTGTACAACCAGAACGACGCGTATAACGCCATTTCTTACTTCTCAGATACCAAAAGCCGTGTCCGCTTCAACAATTTCGGCGGCTCGATCGGCGGCCCGATCCTCAAAGACAAGGCATTCTTTTACTTCAACTACGACCAAATCAACAACAACTCCGCCGTGAACGGCTTCGCAACGGTGCCAACAATGGCGCAGCGCAACGGTGATTTCTCCCAGCAGTTGGTGCCCGGCGTCACATGCGCAGCCACCACTCCCGGCGGTCCCAGCAGCCCAGGTTGCATCTACGATCCCGCGTCAACAGTCATTACCAACGGCCAGATTAGCCGCACGCCTTTTGCCGGCAACATCATTCCACAAGCTCGTTTCGACACGGTGGCCAAAAACATTCAAGCGTTCTTCCCGGCCCCAAATCGTGTCGTCAATACTCCACCTGCTTCGTATGACCGCGCAACGGGTGCGTATACCCCCGCACTGACCACTAGCAATTATTTCTACCAAGGAACGCAATCCAACCCATACAAGAAGTACTTTGGTCGACTCGACTTTAACCTGAGTGAGAAGAATCGCCTCACAGCCACCGTACAGAAACGTGACAATCCAGCGTTCAATATTGGCCAGGATATCTGCCCGGTCAACTGTTATGCCGGTGACGTCGATAGTTACAACGCGCAAATCACCGACGTTCACAGCTTCAGCAGTAACTTTGTGAACGAGGTGCGTTTCGGATACACAAATCAGCTGAATTTCTTTGTGGGTCAGAGCTTCGGCGGAGGCTACCCAGCAAAGCTCGGTTTTCAGTACGTAAAGGCTGACGGCTTTCCGAGCATCAATTTCAGCAATGGCACTTTGGGTCTTGGACCCGGCATCAACGCTATTTACAAAGAGCACGTTTTCGATCCTTCTGACGTAGTCACACTCATTCGCGGTCGGCACGTCCTCCACTTCGGGGGCGAGGTCTTGATTAACGAAGATAACTCGACCGCATGGGGCAACCTGAATCCGGGATCATTTGGGTTTACGGGCGATTACACCAAAGGCAGCCTTGCGGACAAGAACTCCGGTTTTCAGTATGCCGACTTCCTGCTCGGCACGGCACACGACTGGAGTGCTCAGGTACAGCCGGAATATGCAGGGCGTCAAAAGACTCCGCAGATCTTTATTCAGGACGACTACAAGATCCGTCCGAACCTGACCCTCAACCTTGGCTTGCGCTATCAGGTTCAGCTTGGGTGGAAAGACGCAAAAAACGATCAGGCGACGTTCGATCCCACAATCCTGAACAGCGCGACCAACACCCTGGGAGCCATCTGGTTCGCCGCAAACAAGACCAACGGCCGTACAGCCTTGCAGGAGAACAAATACGATATCGTTCTACCCCGCGTTGGATTCGCGTACACCGCGAGGCCAGACATGGTGCTGCGGGGCGGCTTCGGTATCTACTCCTATGACTGGAGCCTCGACCAGTATGGTCAGGGTGAGGGTCAGGCAATCAACACGACCGGCAACGCCTCAGACAACAGTAACGGTCTGGCCTATGTCACAGCGCTCGCAGGTACTGGTGCTAATCTGCCCTTTGCTCCGGTGAGCACAGATCCGGCTAGCCGCAACAATCAGGACTTCAACTACGTGCCCCATAACACACCTGTGGCTCGTATCCTGCAGTACAACTTCAGCATGGAGAAGCAGTTTACCAACAATTTTGCCGTACAGCTGGCCTACGTCGGTAGCCACGGCTATAACCTTGTTTTCCCATCTAGCATCAATCAGCTCACAGTAGGTAACTTGGGTAAAGGTCCGGCTGCAAGGCCGTTTCCGCAGCTCAACAGCCTTGCGGGCTATCAGGTTGGAGCTATCTCCAACTACAATTCTGCACAGGTCAGTGTTACCAAGCGGTTCACGCACGGTTTCAGCTTTGATACCAACTACGTATGGTCCAAGTTTTTGGACGATATCGATTCCTCCGGCTGGGGTAGCCGTGCGGGTACGTTGCAGTATCAGGACGCGTACGATTTTGGAGCGAACTACGGACCGTCTAACTTCGACATCAGAAACGCCTGGAAGGGCAACGTAATTTATCAGTTGCCTTTCGGTATCGGTCAGCAATTTCTTAATAGCAACCACTTGCTCGACGCGGCGATTGGTGGATGGCGCGCCTCTGCTACCTTTCAGGTACAGGATGGTAACCCGTTCACGCCAACGATCAACGGCCAGATTGCGAACAGCAATGAGCTTGGTGGGGGAAGTAATTTCCGCCTAAGACCAAATCTCGTTGGTAATCCGATACCCACACATCGAACGTTGCAGACGTACTTCAATGAAGCAGCGTATGCAACCCCAAATGCAAATAGCTTTGGCAATGTGCGTCGGAATAGCCTATACGGTCCCGGCTACGAGAGCTTCAATGTCTCTCTCGGCAAAACTTTCCACTACAACGAAACCATCGGGCTTGCTATTCGTGCCGATGTACAAAATGTCCTCAACCACCCCACCTTCGGTGTTCCAAATACGGATACAACGAACACGGGAGCTCAGATCACAAGTACAAGCAACCAGGCCCGCAACATGCAGCTTAGTGGTCGCTTGTTTTTCTAAAGTCACTGCGTCAGGTCAGCGGGGGCGACCAGAAATGGTTCGTCCCCGCTTTCTATTTGTCTCAAAGGTAGTCTTTTCGGTAGGGTGTTTAAGGTGATGCAGACCTGTACACAGAATTGGGCCTGGACGCTGCTGGCCGGCTGTACCTTCTTTGCAACGGCCGACGGCAGCCTTGCAGCGCAGGCGGTCGCCGTCCCGGCCAGTTCCGCACAGCACCTGCAACGTGCCCATGAGCTCCTGGTACAGAAACAGCCGGGTCAGGCTGTTGCTGAGTTCCGTGCCGTGCTGCAGGCTGACCCGGACAACATCGATGCCACTGCCAACCTTGGCGTACTTCTCTATTTCGATCGTGACTACACCGAAGCGGAGCCTCTGCTCACCCGTGCCGTTGCAGCACAGCCCGTTCCGAAGTTGAAGGCGCTGCTCGGTCTGGCGCAACGACGCAACGGCCACCCCGACCTCGCCCGCGCCACCCTGGCGAATGCTCTACCCGAACTTAAAAACGATCAGGCAAGCATCTTTCGTGAAGTCGGCCTGGAGCTTGTCGAGCTTGATACCGCTGCGGACGACCTTCCGGCTGCGGCCGCCATTGCAGCCCAGTTACGAAGCCGATTGCCAGAGGATCCCGGCGTGCTCTATGCCGCTTACCGCATCAACACCGATCTCGCCAATGAAGCCATGCTCGACCTTTCGATTGCCGCGCCCAAATCCGGCCAAATGCATCAGGCGATGGCACATGAACTGTCTCGTGAGCGGGATCTGAAAGGTGCCATCACCAACTATCGAGCCGCCCTGGCCGCAGACCCGGACCTGCCGGGCGGTCATTATGAACTGGCTGAGGTGCTGCGGCAGTCAGCAGAACCCGCCCAGAAAGCCGAAGCCGAGCAGCAGTATCAATTTGCGCTGAAAGCGAATTCGTCAGACTTCCGATCCATGACCCGCTTGGGTGACCTTGCTGCCGAGCGCGGCGAGCACGACGGCGCCACCGGCATGTACCGTCATGCGCTGGAACTGTCGCCTGGTAACACCGACGCTAACGTGGGACTGGCACACGAGCTGGTGGAAACGAATCATCTCACTGAGGCACTGCCCATTCTGCGCTCGCTGGAGAAGGCGGACCCCACTGATGTGCTGGTTCATTTTCGGCTGGCAGCTCTGTACCGCCGGTTAAAGCGTCCGGAAGAAGCCCGGCGCGAGGTCGCCGCATACGATAAGTACAAGGCGATCAAAGAACAAATGCGCGCTCTCTACCAGGAGATGCGCTTGGACACGCCGGGCCCAACGGCGGTGCAACCCTGATATGGCGGATCTCCGCAACGCACTTTCGCAACTGCTCTTCGCATCTGCATCGCTTTTGGTCCTAACCCTGCCCCCCTTGCACGCTCAGGCCGTCCCAGCGTTGGTCGACATAACCGCCTCAACCGGTATCCACTTCAACCACCTTTCAAGCCCCGATCAGAAATTTATCGTCGAGTCGATGAGCGGCGGCGTCGCACTCATCGACTTCGACGGCGATGGCTGGCTGGACATCTACTTCACCAATGCACCCAGTGTAGGCATGGCTCTGGTTGGCAAGGCCGCCCACAGTGGCCTGTACCACAACAACCACGACGGCACGTTTACCGACGTTGCAGAGAAGGCCGGTGTCGCGACACCCTGCTGGGCCATGGGTGCGGCCGTCGGTGACTTCAATAACGACGGTTGGCCTGATCTTGCCGTAAGCTGCTTCGGCGGCGTCGTGCTCTACCGCAACAATCACGACGGCACGTTTGAAGACGTGACTGTGAGCAGCGGCTTGAAAGCGGACACGGGATGGGCGACCGGTGTCACGTTTGGCGACTATGACGGGGACGGCTTCGTCGACCTGTTTGTGCCTCACTACGTCGATCTGGACCTGGCAAACCTGCCGGCTTTTGGATCGCTTAAAACCTGCCAGTACCATGAAATTTCCGTGCAGTGCGGGCCCCGCGGCCTAAAAGGCAAAGGCGACACGCTGTGGCACAACAATGGCATTGGCACCTTCACCGAAGTCGCCCGAAAAGCCGGTGTCGACGATCCGAAACATTTTTTCGGCCTGGGTGCTGTCTGGTCCGACTTTGACAACGACGGTAAGCTTGACCTGCTCGTTGCCAACGACGGTGAGCCAAACTACCTTTACCGAGGCTTGGGCAACGGCACCTTTAAGGAGATCGGCGCAGATGCCGGCGTCGCCCTGAGTGAAGAAGGCAGTGAGCAGGCCAACATGGGCGTCGCGATCGGCGATTACCTGCGCACCGGCCGCATGAGCGTTGCCATCTCCCACTTCAGCGACGAGTACGCGGAGTTGTACCGCAACGACGGCGACATGAACTTCACAGATGTCGCTCACTCCGCTGCCATCGCGAAAAACAGCGTGCCGTACGTCGGCTGGGGCGACGCCTTCCTCGATACCTCAAACCGAGGCCTGCTCGACCTGATCCTGGTCAACGGCCATGTCTACCCGCAGGTCGACAGCTCCAAGCTTGGCACGGCATACCGTGAGCCCAAGCTGCTTTACGTCAATCAAGGCGACGGCACTTTTCGTGAGGTGGGACTACAGGGCGGCCCTGCCTTGAGCACACCGCAGGTAAGCCGCGGCCTTGCCGTGGGCGACCTGTTCAACTCGGGCAAGCTCAACGTCGTGGTTGAAAATCTCACCGGCGAGCCCATGATCCTGCAGACCACCCCGGCACCCGGAAATCACTGGATCTCGTTTCGCCTGCTGGGTCAGCCGTCCAATCGGCTCGCCCTCAACGCACGCGTGTTCGTCACCACGGGCACCACCACACAAATGCAGGAGGTACTCAGCGGTGGCAGCTACCTGTCGCAAAGTGACTTGCGCCTCCATTTCGGCGTAGCGGCTACAGCCACGGTTGATACAGTGGCTGTGCTGTGGCCCGACGGCAGGCGGGAAACTTTTCACCACATCGCCGCAGACCACTTTTACGTGCTGCAGCAGGGCGGCCAGCCGGAGCTGGACCCCAAGGCGAAGCGTTAGCCGCTCTACGGAAACGACGTAAGCATAGGTGTGACTCTCGGCTCAATCTCTGTGCTCTGCCCCGTGTCGTTAATGACATGCGAGATGGCGCCGAGATTGTCCAGTGCCACGGTGATCATGTGTTGGAACTGCACTTCTGGGGTCACTGGGACCTCGATCGCACGGTCCAGCGTGACATCCGGATGCCGAAAGACGCTATACACGCCAAGCCCCCACGCCTGGTGGTGCTTCACACCGTCCGCAACCTTGTACGACGCCCAGCCCTTGGCACCGTTCGCTGCCATCCAGGCCGACTGCGTTGGCGGATCGTAGGGGATCTCCGACTGATAACAATATGTGCGTCCATAGTCCCCGTTCCACAGCACCTGGTACTGCTGGTGGTGCTCCACAAACAGGCCGTACGCCGTCACACGATTTCCGTTCACCACCAGGCCGTTGCGGCTTAGGTTTGCCGTCCAGCCAACACCGCTGCCGTGGTCCGCCCGCCAAATCCACGTGTGATCGATCAGCGTGTCGTCGCTGTTCACCACGATGCCTGCTTCCGTCGCCCCCGGCCCTGCACCACCTACTCGAACAAACACGTCGTACAAGGCGGTGGGATCGGCACCGTGCAGGTGATGGATGCCTGGCTCACCGACGCGTAGCAGCGTGGGCGACCTGGCGGGTCCCGCGTCGAATAGAAGACCCGCAACAGAGGCACCATCCACGTCTGAAACGATCATGGCCTCGGTTCCCCGTGTCGGTTTCAGCGTTGCGAATCCCATACCCAGCACAATGGTGCCCTTGCGCGTCACACGCAACGGCTCGGTCAGCTCATACGTGCCGGGCGTCAGCAGCAGGTGTTTGCCTTGCCGCAGCATGCGATTGATAGTTTCCGCCGTATCCCGCTCCGCATGCGCGATGTAGAAACTTGATAGCGGCACCGACCGGCCAGCCGCCTGCTCTTCTCGCCACCGCACACCTGTCGTGTCCCGCGCCAACGCTGGCACACGCACGCTGTAGTGCCCTGCCACATCCACCTGCAGGAAAGGTTTCTCGCGTAACACCGACACTGACCTTACCGTCGTAAACGGAGGCTTCGGCCACTGTCCCGCAGGCGGATTTGTCACTCCGATGAACACCATGTTCCAGTTCGACCCCGTCCATCTCCGCCACTGCGTATTGCGCGATATCCACTGTTGCTGTGTACCCGAATCCACCTCACCGTCTACAACCGTGTCGGACATCCATCCGCCGCTGGCCCACCCGTGCTCCTGGTTCAGCACCATGCCGCCGTGCACATGCATGCGGCGAAACGAAACGGCCTGCGACACCGCCCACTGCATCGTGCCGCCCACCGGCTCCACAGCGAAGTTCTCCGCAGAACGCCAGAACGTTGTTGTGGCATTGTTGTTTTGTGCAGCCGCATCGACGTGCACATCGCCCGTAATCGTCACATCGTCCGGCATCGCGCCCAGGCCTGACACCTGCGTGTAAAAGCCGACTGGTACATTCAGGTGGTATGCACCCGGCGCAAACAGAAGCGCATAGCGCCCACTGCCAAATTCCCTGTGCTGTTGGCTTCGGTACACATCCTGGATCCTGCGCTGCATGTCGACCGCATCCATCCCGGGCCGAAACACCAGCACGTTGGGCCCCAAATCCGGACTTGCCGGTCCTTCAGGCACCGTTTCCGCCTCTCGCGACGGCGAAGACGCAAACCTGGCAGCAGCTTTCGTCCGCTGCTGGCCTCTGAGCCACGTATTTCCAAGAGGCAGCAGCAGGCAAAGCAGGCTCGCCAGCACGCGGCAACCACACCAGCGTCTCCCCTGCCTTAGTGAAGAGCACGGCCCCGCACTGCCCAAACTGTGCGTCTTACCTGCCGCTACTTCCATACAAACGTCGCCGCAGCGCCCGCAGGTAAGGAGCTGTTCCATGTCCGCGAACCTTCCCGGATCGCAAAGTTCTGCGCCGTTGCTGACGGGTTGCTCACAACCAGCACAGTTTTGCCCTCAGGCGTGCGGAACGCCACATTCGGCAACGTGTCGCTTGTGTTTGAGCCGATGCGCACCGACTTTGGCGGCACGAACTTTGACGTATGGGCCAGGGTATAGAAGGCCAGCAACCGAGTCACAGTATTGCCGTCGATCGTCAGCGCGCCGCGGCAACCCGTGCACCCGCCGTTGTTGGTATGCGGCCCATTTTGCGGGTCTGCCGCCAGATTCCATAAAAGAATATTGCGGCTCCAGTTCCTGCTCACATCAATCACCACCCGCGACACCGGCACGGCGATCGGTGTGGTGCTCCCGTTCCGCTCCGTAGTGCTTTGCTCAGTGAAGTAGATATTTTTGTTCGGAAACTCTTCATGCACCTGCGTCATGGCACCGACCTCTCCGCCGTACAGGTGCCATCCGCTTCCATCCACAAATTGTGCTGCAGCCTTGTCCCGCAAAATGTTCAGCACATAAAGCGGGTGATCCAGGTTGTGGTCGTACAGGACGATTCCCGTTTTAAGGCCAGCGTTTCGAAAGGCCGGACCCAGGTTCTCCCGGACAAACACATTCTGCTCCTCACCCAGCATCAGCATGCTGGGCGTGTTCTTTTCGTTGAGCGGCTCGTTCTGAATGGTCAGCGTGGTGATTCCTATTCCCTCCGCCTGCATGGCCTGCACGTACTTCGTCAGATACAGGGCATACGCCGGGAAGTCCTCTGGCTTTAAGACTCCGCCCTGCGCTTGGCCTGTCGTCTTCATCCACAGCGGCGCTGACCACGGCGAAGCCAGTACCTTTACCGTTGGGTTGATGGCCAGAATCTGCTTCATCACAGGAATGACATCCGCCCGATCTGCATCCAGCGAGAAGTGGGCCATCGTCGGGTCAACCTGCCCATCCGGCAAATCGTCATACGAGAATACATGGTCGTTCATGTCGGATGCGCCGATGGAAAGGCGCACGTAGCTGACGCCGATACCATCCTGCGCCGGCGAAAACACCTCCCGCAGAACAGCCCCGCGCTTGTCCGCATCCATTTTCTTCAACAACTGCGCACTGCCCCCCGTTAGTGCAAAACCGAACCCGTCCATGGTCTGGAACGTTTGTTTGGGCTCAACCGTAATGACCTGGTTTGGCTGTGTCGCACCCCGGTCTGCCACCGGAACTTCACTATGTGCGAGCGGTGTTTGTCGGTTTGCTGTAGTCAACCACATCGAAGCGGTCTGCGCCTGCGCGCCAAGCCCGGCACCGGCAAGCACCGCAATCGCAAAACAACTGCGAACCAAACGAGAAGAAGAGGTGAGCAGAAATTCCTCCTAGATATGCCAAGCTTGCGCCTAGTCTCGGCGAGCCCATCCGGTGGCCAAGTTTAATCCATCCCTTAACAACATCGCAACGGAACTCCGGCAACGGCTGTGTAGATTGTTCTCAAATCTCACTTATGAACCCTTCACAGCCCCAAACTGTTGTTGACCGCCACAGCGATCCTGCTCTGACCCAGGATAACGTTCTGTTGTCTGGATCGAGCTGTGCCGAGCAGCAGTTTGGTCTGCTCCAAATCGCCACCAGCCTTTCGGCAGAGCTTTGCACAGGTACGCCGGAGACGTTGAGCGAGGCTAGCTCCCTTCTCCGGAGAAAGCGATCTTAGCGGCTGTCGCGGAGCAGGAAGCCGAAGCATCAGCAAGCGGACCAAGGGGCGCTGGCGGCGGCGAAGAACGAGGCACGGTGCTGGGTGCCCGGCGCGCGTCTGCGGAGCGGTTCGCGGAGATCGCGACGGCTTCGCGGCAGACCTTTAGCACTAGGTCAGCAAAGGAGAGGGTGCTGGTGTTTTCTGTCATTGCGGAGATTCAATGGCAGGGGAATCGGTACGCTACGCGCAATTTGTTACGGAGCTGAACAACCGCACAAGTGGTGCACCTCGCGGCGGCCATGGAGAGCGGTCCAAGTTCAGCGTGTGCTGATTGTCCGCTGTGGCCGTTGACGAAGAAACGCAGTTCCATATGCCCCTACGCCGCAGTCCTCGAGCGAAGCTGCGTCCTTTCGGCTGAGGCTCGCCGCCGCACCCACGTTGACTTCGGCGGAACTGAATCGCATAAAGACGGTATCCGACACGTCCGTGGTCTCCACTTCTTCGACCAGCTCTTCGCGGACCTTTTGACGGCTCTGTGCCGCCTCATTTCGACGATTGATAACGTCCTCTATCAAGCGTGGACTCTTGGCCGAGTAGGTGCTTGGCGCGGCGTTCCTATGCGCTGCTCTATGGTGTCGTTCTCCAGCTAAACTGCACGAGCAAGGACGGAGAAATTGCGTAGCACGCAATAGAGCGCTCTTCGACTTATAACATTGCTGGGAATGCAGCGGTAGAACAGTATTGTTGTTCAGAGTCACGCGCTATTCACTCTTGCTCTTCTTCTGCGTCGCCTTGGCTTAGCTTGCCGGACAGCCTGGGCTTCGTGGTTTGCGTTAACGTCAGAGAAAGAGAACGACTTTCAGGGTGCCGCATCTTTGCTAACCATTTCATAAGAACGCATGGAGAAGGAAACAATGACGTACCCGGTTGAACGGGTAGTTCAGAGAAATAAGAGCTTGTCAGTGCAACTGGAGTAGCAACTCGACTTTCTCTCTTTCTGTTCACGAAACGCGCATAAGGACCTATTCAGCAGACCGTCCTTTCTTCGCTGGCATCACGTGGTGCACGCGCAGATTGTAAAGGGAAGTGCCTGTAACATGAAGGTAAACATGGCCCGAGGGAGAGTAGGCTTAGCGGTTTACACTGGAACGCTTTCACGATCACCAAGAACCACCCCCGACTACGGCTTCGGAGATCGTGGGAAACTTTGTCGCCCCCGTGGAAGTAGCAAGCCGCATTATTGCCAATCGCTCTGAAACTGGTTATTTCCGTCGCATCAGGCTATCGCGCCAAGCTTGATCTACTTGCGGGTCATAGTCCGGCATGGCCGGCGCACGTTGGACGGATCCACTGGTTGAAACTGCTAAGTCTTCCAGCGGTACCTTCGGGGAGCGGTCCGCATAAAGTAAGCCGTTGATCTCTTGGTAGGTGTCCGTGAACTGCGTGTAGCAAAAGCCAGCCAGGGCGGCCATGGCGCGAACGCAATTAAGCAGAGTGCGGTAACGCTCCACAAACTGTTCCTCGGTAAGCGCACGAGAGTAGCCCCAGCCGTCCGGGCTTTCGCTGGACTGAGGGCTGCGCCCGTCGAAAGCGATGCCGCCAAATTCGGTAATCATTAAAGGCTGCTGGTGACCGACTTCGTGCCCTTCCAGAGTAAGTATGCGGCCGCCCGGACGTTCTTGCTTGAGCAATTTGGATTCGATGTCGTTTCGGCCGTAGCGGGCGCCCATGCGTGCGGGTTGGTCATCGTAGTCGTGTATGCCGATGATGTCCGTGGCCACACTTTCCCAACCGTCGTTGCCGATGACGGGACGGCTTGGATCTATCGTCTTAGTGAGATGATAGAGCGCTTGGACATAGTGCCGCTGTGCTGGGCTGTCCGGAAGATCGGGAACACCCCAGCTTTCATTGAAAGGCACCCAGGCCACGACGCATGGATGACTGCGGTCGCGCTCAAGCACCTCCATCCACTCCCGTGTGACGCGTTGGATCGATTGCGTAGTGTAGCGATAGGCGCTCGGCATTTCCTCCCAGACAAGCAGGCCCATGCGGTCGGCCCAATAGAGAAAGCGCGCGCTCTCTATTTTTTGGTGCTTGCGAACTCCGTTGAAGCCAAGCTGCTTGACCAGGGAAATGTCGAGGCGCAGCGCCGCATCGTTCGGCGGTGTCAAGCCGGTTGCAGGCCAGTATCCCTGGTCGAGCACGAGACGCAGATTGAGCGGGCGACCATTCAAGATGAATCGATCTCCCTGGGTCGCCACCGAACGCAAGGCGGTGTAGCTGCGCACGTGGTCGAGTAGCTCACCTTCGTTGGTACGCAACTCAATGTCGGCGTCGATCAGCGTCGGAGAAGACGGTGACCACAGCAAGCCGTTTCGAAAATCGTCGATACCGGGGTCGGAAAGGGCGATGCGTCGATGAACCTCGCCGGCGATGACAGTGTAGGTATCTTGCGCGAGCAGTTGACCTTGCACGCTCAGGCGCACTTGCAATTGCATGGGCTCCGCACGAACACCGATGATGAGTGCTTCGAGTCCAATTTCCCACCGGTCCAGACTGCTGGCCCACTGAACGGAATGAATCCGTTCCTGGTTCACCGTCTCCAGCCATACGCTTTGCCAGATGCCGGTCGTACGGGGGTACCAGATGGAGTGTGCTTCACGCAGCCAGTCTTGCTTGCCGCGCGGTTTAGCCAGATCTGACGGGTCGTCTTGTGCGCGAACCACAATCTGCTGTGTCGTTCCGGGTGCCAACTCAGAAGTGATATCGGCCTGAAACGGCGTATAGGCACCCTCGTGCGTCCGAACGCGTTTGCCGTTCACCCATACCGTGGCTCGCCAGTCCACCGCTTCGAAGTGCAGCAGGAGTCGCTCGCCTGTAGCCAAAGGGGCCTGTTCCCAGGTGCGGCGATACCAGACCGTGTTATAGAAGCCGGTGTCGTCAACGCCGCTGGCCGCAGTTTCCGGGCTGAAAGGCACGCGGATCGTGGTTTCGTAGTGCACCAAATTGTGCTGCGAGAACTGCTGATCACGGCCCTTGCTGAACTCCCATTCGCCATCCAGGCTGTGCCAGGCACGTCGCATTTGAGGGCGGGGGTGCGTTGCTGCATGCTCTTCACGCGTATCCATGTTGCTGATGATGTCACACGTGGAAAGCGCGTATGTTGGCGACGATAGATTATTGAGCCGTACGTGCTTTCAGCGGGTGCTTCTATGCCGACATTTAACCCATGTACCAGTCCATCCGCTGCAGATCTGCAGCGACGAACATTCGGCGCACGGATGCTAGGCTGCTCTGCATGCCCCTTGCCGTACCTGGTCACCGTCGAATGGTCAGAGTCACCCACGCCAGAGGCGCGGAACGTAATGGTCGCTGTGCTTACCGAACAAGGTTTTACCGAGGTGCGAGACGCTGAAGGAGCCAAGCTGGCGGCAAGTGGCTTTTGCGCGGCGCGAGCGTACAACTCGCCTCACATCACGCGAGAAGCTATGTCGAATGCTGGACGGGATCTGGAGCAGATCAACTTGCTGCTGGTACAAAGCTTAAGTCAGACTAGAGAGCGGTATCTGGGGTCTGAGCAGGAGATCGCCGTCCCGGTCAACGACAGTCTAGGGCTCGAAGAGCCGATTCGCAGCCGCCAATAGTCAGCGTGGGATCCACATAAAAGGGTTTGTGAAAGAAAGTCATCAAGCGGGGTCTGCCGGTCTCTGGCCAGTAGACTTTCGGACTAAGAGCGTCGTTCGAAGGCGTAGAAGTTGACCGGGCTTTCCGCTGGTAAGCGCTTGAAGAACAAGCCGACTAAGGTCGCCGCGGGAAATATCCACCGTAGAGAGTGGTGGGTGAAGGAAGTGGCTGAAGTGAGTATTGTCGAAGCTGACCACCGAAACATCTTGCGGGATGCTGAGTCCGAGCGATTGAAGACCGCGATAGACGCCTAGTGCAACAACATCGGTCATTGTTATGACAGCGGTAAAGCGCCGCTCCTGAAAGGCGGTGAGCACAGCTCTTTCCCCCGCTTCTGCGCCGGGTCCCGGTATATCGAGCATTTCTGTTTGGAGCTCTGACACGCAACACGCCCGGATGGCGGCAGCGAAGCCTTGCCTGCGTTGAAGGTGGGACCGCAATAGCGCGTCCGTAGTGTTTTGGGAATTCTGAACGTACAGCAGGTCACGGTGCCCAAGCGAAATCAAATGATTCACAGCGGCACGCATGCCGCCCCTTGCATCGACACGGATCGATGAAAGGCTGTGGCCTGGTTTGCCCGCATCCAGGAAAACTGTTGGGACGCCGCTTTCCCGCGCCATTGCAATCGAGACTGAATCGCTCTCAGACGTGAGTACAGCAAGCCCGGCGATGCGTGCCTCCAAGAGGCGGCTGATGGCCGCTCGAAGCTTCAGGGGAGAGAAGTCGGTCGCCATCAGGGAGAGTTGGAAACCTTGGCGCTCCGCCTCCTCTTCGACTGCCTGCGCCGTCTCCGCAAAGAAGGGATTCTGAAGATTGGACACGATCAAGCCCAACAAGCGGGTTTCCCGGCGCGCCAGTTGACTGGCATACAAATCACGGCGGTACCCAAGATCCGCGATCGCTCTCCGCACCCGCTCCCTTGTCGCTTCGCTCGTGCGGCCATTCTGATTCAGAACGGCAGAGACGGTGCCCAGCGATACGCCCGCCAGTTGCGCAACGTCGCCTATCTTGGGACGCGCCGACGGAGCCTGACCCTGCATTTGAACAGATAGGTGTTTTAACAGCACAGGCGCCTTAGGAATCTTTGACGCTGTTGGGGACGCACGCGCAATGGGTTGTCCCTTCACATCACCAGAGTACGTCTTCCTACCTCAAAGTGTTCTTGACAGAAGTGGCGGCGCTAAGTCATGCTCCTGCTGAAACGTTTCAGCAAGGCAGAAGGACGAGAATCGCATGCACACCCACCAAACGGAGCGCGAACTACAGGCAACGCTCGACAATTCTTTACCGCTGACTCCGGACCAGGCCCGCCTTTATCCGGTCAACGGCTGCGTCAAGCTGAGCAAGGTGCTACTGGCTGCCGTTGTGGAGCAGGCCTTGCAGCAGTTTGATCTAAACGAGAATGCGTATGCGTTTGGTGATGTGAGCTTTCACTCTAGCTGGACGTTGCAGCGAGCGGGCGTAAATGCAATGGATCGCCCTCGCGTGGTAACGACGACGACCTACAGGGACCAAAAAAGTTCGTTTGACTGCCCCGAAACCAAGAACTACGTTGAGGATCTGGAGCGTTGGGCACCAGGCTTGCAGGCCGGAGAAGCGCTGGCCCCGCCGTTGAACCCCATCACTCACTCCTTCAACAACGGACACCCAACGGTTGCGCAAGATGCGTGGTGAACAGTCATCGATCGTGCGAAATGCCTCGGCGGCGGTGGGCGACGGGATGGGTGGCTTCTCGATCCAAGCCATTCATCTCGGTGCACCCGGACCTGGCGAGGTGTTGATAGCCTTGAAGGCCAGTGGCGTTTGCCATACGGATTGGGATTCGCTGAGCTGGGGACGGCGGGTGATCCTTGGGCACGAGGGTGCGGGGTTGGTCGATTCAGTGGGTGAGGGTGTCACCCGCTTTCGTGCGGGTGACCGCGTGCTGCTTAATTGGGCTATTCCGTGCGGCGTCTGCTTTCAGTGCGAGCGTGGTAACGAGAGCATTTGCGAAGACCGTGGGACCGTTCCCGATGCGCGATACCAGCAACCTGGATACAGTTCTCCAGGCGGCAGTGATGAAAGGGCGTCCGCCCGGAACACCGGGGCGGCCGGGCCTGGCGGCTTAAACGCGTCCTTCTCGCTGGGCACCATGGCAACGCACGCCGTAGTGCCGCAGGCTGCAGTTCTACCGTTGCCAGCGGACGTGTCTTTTGAAATTGGTGCGATTTTCGGGTGCGCCGTAATGACCGGTTTTGGCTCGGCTGTGAACGCGGCCAGGGTGGCGTCCGGCAGTACCGTCGTGGTACTCGGCTGCGGTGGTGTCGGGTTGAGCACGATTCTTGGAGCGCGCTACTGCAACGCCGCGCGCATCCTCGCCATCGATCTCAACCCCGGACGGCTGGAGATGGCTCTGCAGTTCGGTGCCACGGAAACCTTGCTTGCTCATCAGGAAGATGTTGGCCTGCTTGCCATGGCCGCAAGGGTCAGGCAAGCTACCACGGGCCGGGGCGCCGAATACGCCTTTGAGTGCACGGCAGTTCCGGAACTTGGCGCGGCCCCACTGGCCATGATCCGCAGCGGTGGGACTGCCGTTGGCGTCAGCGGTATCGAGAAGATCGTTCCCGTCAATATGGAGGTTTTCGAGTGGAACAAGACATACATCAACCCGCTGTATGGCGGCTGCCGTCCACAACGGGACTTTCCCTTGATGCTGGGCTTGTACCAGTCTGGCAAGCTTCCTTTAGAAGCAATGATTACGCGCAGATACCCACTGCAGGACCTCGGGCAGGCTTTTGACGATATGCGCTCCGGCAATGGCGCAAAGGGAGTATTGATCTTTGAATGAGGGTGCCGGCAGTATTCACTTTCCAACGGTTGAACTCTCCGACCCAGCATTTGAGCGGGACGGCCTTCGCTACGTCACGGTACGAAGTCCAGCGCTCGGCCGGCGGGCTGACGTCACGCTCTGGATTCCTGACGCTCCCCGCATCGACACAGTTCTCCTCTTGCTGCACGGGGTATACGGCAGCCATTGGGTGTGGTCATTGAAGGCCGGAGCGCACCGCACTGCACAGGCCCTGCTGGAACGCGGCGAGATCGAACCCATGGTGATCGCCATGCCCACTGACGGCCTTGACCGTGACGGCAGCGGATACCTGGCATGGCCCCAAGGGCTGGACGTCGAGCGATGGATCGTGGAGGAGGTGCCAGCAATTGCGCGCCTCGCTGCGCCTGCGCTGACCCCCACCCCGCGCCTTGCGATTGGCGGTCTATCGATGGGCGGCTACGGTGCCTTGCGATTGGGCGCAAAGTTCCCGCATCTCTTTCACGCCATCTCCGCGCACTCCGCCATTACCCGTATCCCGGACATCGCACCGTTTGTGCAAGAGCCGTTGGAACAGTATCTCGCATGCTCCTCCGCCCAGGATCTTGATCCGCTGTACTGGATGCGTCGACACCATCGGCAGCTTCCGGCCCTGCGCTTTGACTGTGGTGTCAGCGACCCTCTTCTGCCCGGCAACCGTGCACTGCACGACGCACTTGAAATGGAAGGCGTCGCGCATGTCTTTGAGGAACTGCCGGGTTCTCACGACTGGCCCTATTGGGCAAGCCACTTCGAAAGAACGCTGCGGCACGCGGACCTGCACTGCCGCCCGAAAGAACGGACATGAAACGCATTTGCCGCCACCTCCTGCCGCTGATCTGCTTGCCTATAGCGCTGCATGCTGCAACAGGCCCGCAGGACGCCGTGCGGGCAACCATCCGGATCGATTCCACCCGCGTCGAAAACCACATCAGTCCACGCATGTATGCGGCGTTTGTCGAAATGATGGCAGAAGACGTGAAACGTGGCCTGACCGCGGAGATGCTTCTGGATCGCTCTTTGGAAGATCCGGTAGATTACCTTGGGCTCCCCGCGCACTGGCAGCTTGAGCCAGATGAGCGAAACGATAACGTCGCAGCGATTAAGTTCAAGCAAACGGCCGACGAGGCTTATCCCCGCAACGATGTCGCGACGAACACCGCGAACCACGCGCTTCAACTCACGCTTGCGCCCGGCGACATTACGGATGCGCGTCGCGGACTGTCGCAGGGCCGGCTTTCGCTGCAGGCCGGCCGACGATACTCCGGTTATTTCTGGGCGAAGCGGGCTACGGTCGACGGATATGACGGTCAGGTACGAATTTTGCTTGAGCAGGACGTCACCGACGGCCAGGTTTACGCCCAGCAAATTATTCCATCGCTGCAGGCAGGCGATTGGCAGCGCTACGACTTCTCGCTAGCGCCAACCTCTATGGACCGCTTTGCGAAACTGACTCTTCTCTTCGACGGACACGGCGTTCTGTTCCTTGACCAGCTATCCCTCATGCCTGCGGATGCGCAAACGCAGGTACGTCCCGACGTCGAAGCGATGGTGAAGTCGCTGCGGCCGTCATTTTTGCGTTGGCCGGGCGGCAACGTCGCGCAGGACTACCACTGGCAGTGGGGCATCGGCCCGCGAGACCTGCGTCCCGTATGGGTCAACAAAGCATGGAGCAACGCGCCGGAGCCGGACGACTTCGGCACAGACGAATACCTGGCCTTCTGTGAACGCTCCGGCCTTCAGCCCTCTATTACCGTGAACGTCGACGGCGCGGGCGCAACCCCAGCTGAAGCTGCCGCATGGGTGGAATACGCCAACGGGCCAGCGACCTCAAAGTACGGAGCCATGCGCGCCGGCAACGGACACCCGGCACCCTACGGGGTCAGGCAGTGGGAGCTTGGGAACGAAATCTTTGGCGGTTGGGTACGCGGTCACGTCACGGCGGAAGCCTACGCACAACGCGCTGTGCAGTATGCCCGGGCTATGCGTGCTGTCGATCCCACACTGCAACTCATCGCTGTGGGTGAGGGGGTCTTCGACGGTAGCGACGCCTGGAACTCCACGGTTGCCCGCATCGCCGGAAAGGACATTGAGTTTCTCGCAATCCACGATTACACGTCTGTCGCTCAGAATGCGAAGGATCCCCACCCACGCGACGCCATGATGGCCCGTGCTGGCGAGTTTGAAGCGAACTATCGGCACATGGCCGGTCTGCTCCGCGGCAGCTCGACCAATCCTACCCTCAAGCTGATCGTCAACGAATGGAATCTCTTCTATGACGCTGCAACGATCCAGTCCATGGAAGGCGCGGTGTATGCCTCCCGCATGATGAATGGTTTCGAGCGCGATGGCGACATCGTAGAGGCAAACGCCATCTCCGACCTCTTGAACGGCTGGGTCGGCGGCATTCTTCAGGCGAGCCGCGACCGCGTTTATGCCACGCCGCAGTACTTTGCCGTTAAAATGTATCGCGAGCACCTGGGCGTTGACCGCTTAGCCGCAGTCACGGCTTCACCGGCGCTCCCCTCCGGCTTGGCGGCGATTGACGCCGTCGCAACGCGCAGCGCTGATGGCCGTTCCGTCTTTATCAAACTCTCGAATGCAGACCAACACCGCGGCATTTCCACCTCTGTCGAGTTGCACGGCGTACCTGGTAACAGCTCCGCGCAGGTAGAGATGCTCACCGCTGCAACAACCGCCAGTCGGAACAGCTTTGAGAATCCGCTTCAGGTGCATCCCGTATCCAGCACGATTTCCTGCGCGAAAGCATGTACCGTGCAAATGCCACCTGATTCTGTCGCGGTGTTGACTGTCCACGTGCACGTCGCTCCCTAAGCGCCGCAACCTCACCTTTCCAAGGACACATCCTTCACACCAGATCTCCAATCCGCGCAAACGGACAAACAAGCCATGACATCAAACGATTTGACAGTAGAGCGAGCTCAGAATCAGGCATTCAGGCAGAGCCTCTGGGTGCTGGTTTTGAGCATGGCCGGTGCCGGCCTCCTTCGGGCGCAGATGGCGGAAAGCCCTGCTTCTACGGACGGCATCACCCACATAAAGATCATTCAGCCAGCCACGCCCAAGGTAATTCCAGAGGCTTTCTTCGGCAGCTTCCTTGAACCCATCGGCTCCTCTACCTATGGGGGCCTGTGGGCGCAGGTACTTGAAAATCCATCTTTCGAGGAGGGCCTCTGGTCGGCGAATCATGTCAGCGACATGTTACGCGTGAAGCCCGAACTGCACCGGGCCAGCGATCTTGGGCTGCCGTTACCTTGGCAACCACTCGATGGCCAGCAGGGTAGCCGTTATCTCGTTGTGCGAGGAGACGCTGGCAATTCGAATCAATCGCTGCTTTTGATGTCTCTGCCCGACACAGAGGTAGGCGTTCTGCAGGAAATTTATTTGCCCGTTCAGCGAGAGTTGGACTACACCGGCGCGATCATGCTGAAGCACGTGCGCGGTCCGGTAGATGTCACGATTTCACTTCGCAAGCATGCCCACCCGGACCAGGTTCTTGCGGCCGCAACACTTCAAGCGAAGGCTGACCGATGGACAGAATACCCTTACAAGCTTTTCCTGAAGCCAGGCACTGTCGCACCGCTTGAGCCATTGGACCTTGTAATTTCTGTTCGTAACGACGCTCGGGCGCAGATCGATAACATTCTTTTGAACCCTGCGGACGCGGTGGATAGTATGGACCCCGATGAAGTGGCTATGGCGAAAGATCTACATTCGCCCGTGATCCGCTTCGGTGGGAATTTCACCTCGTCTTATCACTGGCAAGACGGCATCGGCCCGGAGGCGAAGCGCGTCTCCATGCTGAATCCGTCTTGGGGTATACCGGAATACAACACCTTCGGCACAGACGAATTTCTGCAGTTCTGCCGGCTCGTCGATGCTCAGCCTCAGATCGCGCTCAATCTTGGCACGGGCACGCCTCAGGAAGCGGGAGAATGGGTTCGCTATGTCAAGGCTCACTGGGGCGATCATCACGGCGGCCTGCTTTGGGAGATGGGAAATGAGCTATGGGGTGACTTCCAGATCGCCTACCCTGCTGCACAGACCAACGGCGCTGTTACGCTGGCCACAAGCCAGGCTGTCCACGCCGTCGACCCAGCAGCTCGTCTCATTGCGACCGGTGGAGATGAAGATTTCTTTCATGATTGGAACGCCCGCCAGCTTGCAAATCCGAAAGGTACTTTTGATCTTATTTCCACTCACTTTGTGGTCAATGATCGTGTCGAGTTACGAAATGCCTCCAATGACTTCCGCACAATGGCTGCGCTTGCCCTGCCATGGGGTTTGGCATCGAGGATGCGATCGATTCACCAGCAGGCGGTAGACGCAGGCCAGCCAAATGCGAAAGTTGCGTTCACTGAGTGGCTGATGGTCTCAGATCACCGTGATGGTCCGAACTTCTCCAACATGGGTGGGGCGCTTTTTGCGGCCGGTTTCCTCAACATGCTGTTTCGTAATACTGATGCGCTGGCCCTTTCTGACATGACCGGCATCATGGAATTCGGAGGCATTTGGAAAAAACGCGCCCAGGTGTATGGAGCGCCCGCCTACTGGGTGCTACGGGAGTACAGCAACGCACGCCCTCATAACCTGCTTGCCTTAACAACGGATGGACCAACCTACTCGATTACACACGGTATCCAGCGACTACCAGAGATCAAGGACATACCCTACCTGGACTGCGTCCCTGCAACCACCGCAGATGAGTCAACGCTTGTACTCACTTGCGTGAACCGTAGCCTCACGCAGGCTCAACGGACTGAAATCGATCTAGGCACACTCGTACGTCACACTGTTATTGCAAAAACGAGTACGCTACGCGCGGATAGTATTCTGGTTGAAAACGACGAAGAAGAACCGCATCGTGTAACGCCATCACGGAACACCTGCAAAATTGACGGAGGCAAGCTCATCTACAGCTTTCCCACTTCAAGTGTCACGGTATTGCAGATCCCGCTGAGATAAAGAATAGTTGTGGTTATTGTGGGAACAGCGAAGAGGTTGTTATGCGACTCGGAGCGCAGCAACTGCGTCAAGCTCAAGCTTGTGGAGTGATCACATCGCTCGGTACGGGTCCTATGCTGCCTCGCTTGTTGAGGAGTCTTTCGAAATGAACAGGGCCGCAAGCAAAGGCGGCCGGCGTTGGCGCATTGGCATGCTGCTCGCAGTGGGCGTGTTGGTGAACTACTTCGACCGGGTAAACTTGTCGGTGTCGCACGGCGCACTTTATGCCATGTTCGGTATTTCCGATGTAGCGTTCGGTTATCTTTCGGGAGCATACAACTGGACCTACGCTCTATGCCAGCTCCCCATCGGTCTGCTACTGGACCGTTTTGGGGTGAAGCGTATTGGGCGCATCAGCATTCTCCTGTGGAGCGCAGCATCATTCGCAGCCGCGCTGGCACCAGGCCTGCCAGCCTTGTTCGGAGCGCGGTTACTGCTCGGCGTTGGTGAGGCCCCAACGTTTCCTGCCAACGCAAAAGCCATCGGCGCCTGGTTTCCATCGGAAGAACGAAGCATCGCAACCTCACTCTTTGATGCGGCGGCCAAGTTTGCTTCGGCGATTGGCGTGCCCCTGCTTGGGTTTGTGCTGCTGCATATTGGTTGGCGTTGGAGCTTCGCCATGACAGGAATTGTGAGTTTACTTTACTTCCTCCTATTCCAAAGGGTTTACCGAGAACCCAGTGAGGACATGAGTATCTCGGAACAGGAGCGTGCCTACATCAGCGGACGGGAACTCCGCGAAGATACTCCACTCAGCAAAGCTTCACTAACTTATTTGTTGAAGCAGAGAAAGGTGCTTGGCCTTGCGCTTGGAATGGGTGCGTACAACTATGTCTTTTATTTACTGCTGACGTGGTTGCCAAGCTATCTTTCTGCAGCATTGCGCATCGATCTGATGCACTCGTTTCTATATACCGGAGTGCCATGGTTGGTGGCAACAGGAACGGACCTGCTAAGCGGGTGGGGCACGGACAAATTGATTCAGCGCGGCTGGGATGCTAGCCGGGTCCGCCGGACCGTCCTGATCTGTGGCATGACGTTTGGTTTAGGTTTGCTGGGCGCAGCAAATGCACACACCGCCACTCGCGCGCTGCTATGGATCAGCATTTCGATCGGTGGACTTGCTGCAGCAGCACCAATTGGTTGGTCCATCCCTTCCATCATCGCTCCAAGGGGAAGCGTCGGTACCGTAGGCGGGATTGTGAACTTCGCCAACCAGCTTTCGGGCATCGCCGCGCCAATCGCAACGGGGTATCTGGTAGCGGCAACGCACAGCTACGTCTGGGCCTTCCGTGTTGCAGTCCTTTATCTGGCCGTCGGTATTGCGAGCTATGTCTTTCTCCTGGGGAGGATAGCGCCGGTGCCGGATGAAGCAGCAACGGCTTAATGAGAGCTATATGTTTAAGTGAAGCCCGTTAGAACGCCTGTACTACCCATTGGCCATCTCGCTGACAACAGTCTGAAAAGCTCTGCTATCCGCGTCCCGTAGCAATGCAGGCTGCCGAGGAGTTCCCGAGACCGGATTCTCAGAATGATGCAACGATCAAAGTCGTTTGATTCCGTGCATCTCTTAAGGTTAGTGGTTTGGCGAGCCGCTCTTGTTCGCACCGTTGAGGACGTGATACTGGTGAGCAGGCAAGCGCAACAACTACAGAGCTCAGCTTTGATGTACCTGCTTGGCGGGTGCGACCGTAGCACGAGTCGCACCGGTGGAGATTCCTCCATCGACGAGTAAAGTTTGACCGGTGATGTAGCGACTAGATTCAGAGGCCAGGAAAACAATGGCGCCATCGAGATCGTGTGGTTCCCCAGGGCGCTTGAGCGGAATCCGATCCACCAGGTAATCTACCCATTCTTTATTTTGGTACATGACGCGGTTCTGAGCAGTTTCAAACCAACCCGGAGCGAGGCAGTTGACGGTAATGCCGTAGGGCCCCCAATCGTCCGCAAGACTCATGGTGAGCTGGCGGGTTCCGCCCCGACTAGCTCCATACGGACCGAGCCCGGCATAGCCGGCGACACTTGTGACTGATCCGATGTTAATGATGCGTCCGTAGCCGTGTTGGACCATGTTGCGCGCGATTGCCTGCGCAACGAAGAAGGTTCCGCGCAGATTCGTGTCCAGGATGAGGTTCCAGTCGTCCCAGCTGACATCCAGCGCCGGTTTCCGAATGTTGCAACCCGCGTTGTTCACGAGAATGTGAATTTGAGGAGCCACCTTGGTTGCGGCGTTCACCATGGCTTCGATACTGAACTGATCACGTACATCGAGAGAAAGTGGAACGGCTTTGCGACCCAAAACCCCGATTTCTGCAATGAATGGGAAGAGATCCTCTTTGCGCCGGCTAGTCAGAATCAAGTCTGCACCTGCATGGGCAAGCGCACGAGAGAGATACTGGCCCAGTCCACGGCTGGCCCCGGTCACAAGGGCGACCTGCCCGGTGAGATCGAAGAGCTTTGACTTCATTTCGCACCCTCCACTCGCAGGCCTTGGGGTGAGCGAGGGTCAAGCACAACTTTCATCAGGTTGGGCTCCCTGGCATGCAAACGCCTGAACCAGGAAGCGCCTTCGGCGAGTGGACAAACCGCTGTTATAAGGGAATCGACTTTGATCGCGCCACAGGCGATCAGACGGATTGCCTCTGGATACTCGCCAGAAGAAGCGCACGATCCTTGCAGCCGAATCTCGCGGGAAACAATTTTCTGCAGTGGAAGCGGAACACTGGGAGAAATGTTGCCGACCAGTGTGACGGTACCTCCCTTGCGTACGCAATCGACTCCGACGGCGATCGTTTCGGGTCTACCTACGGCTTCAAGAACGACATCTACACCACGGCCGTTGGTGAGTTCCCGAACGCGGGCCGTCAAGTCATCTCCAGAAAGGCAGAGCGTCTCTGTTGCACCGAGCTCAGCGGCAAGCTGGAGTCGAGTCGGATCGATATCGCTGATCCAAATGCTGGCCGCGCCTGCAACATGCGCGGCCTGAAGGAGCAGCAATCCGATCATGCCGGCACCAAGAATAAGTACAGTAACACCAGCTTTGACGTTGGTGACGCGGATGCCATGCAGAGCTACGGACACGGCCTCAAGCATCGCCGCCTTGACGAAAGGGAAGTCGTCGGGTAAGCGATACAGGATCCGCTCTGGGACAACAATGTACTCTGCGAAAGCGCCATTCCGACGGTATTCACTGCATGAAACGCCGAGTACCTGTCGGTTGTTACATAGATTAACGTCACCCTGAAAACAGAATTCGCAACGACCGCAATACACAGTTGAATCGAACGTTACCCGTTCACCAACACGGAAGGTGGTGACGTGTTTCCCGACGCTGACGATGAGCCCTGCGGCCTCGTGTCCCATAACGATAGGAGGAATACGCCTTCCACTGCTTCCATCGAAGCCGTGAACGTCACTTCCACAAATTCCGCAAGCCGCTACCTCCAGAAGAACTTCGTGTGAGTCAGGGACTGGCTTCGGGAGTTCAACGATATCGAGCTGGTTGTACTCGGAAAGGAGCAGTGCTTTCATGGCGGAGATGTTCGATCCCTTTCTATCAAGCTGCCTTCGCAGGATTCCTGCGTGCGTTAGGGCCGGTCGCGCCACTCAGATTATGACTATTTTAGATCCCTTACATCTCCAACCGTCTATGCACAAGCAAGGGGTCACTGACCGGCCGAGACAGCCCGGTAGGTACACAGAATGATGTTTTAGTCGTCTTCGAAATTTCTTTGGCGAGCATCGGCAACCGCACCACTTTAATCCTTCACTCGCACATGCGTGCTACATTGCCGCAATGATCATAATTAGTTGGCGATTGTTCGTCGCAGCGACCCTATGCAGTATGGCCGTGACCGTCTCGTTGGAAGGTCAGGAGTCAAAACAGGGTGTCGACCTTCCGAGCAGCAAGGCCATTCTGTCACCAGTGCCTGGCTCACCGCAGCGGCTGAACAGTTTGCCCATGGCATTTGCGCTCTCGGCTGACAAGAAATATACCGCCATCGTCAACGCCGGCTATGGCACGATGGAATCTGACTACCAGCAGTCGGTTGCTCTTTTCGACAATGCCACCGGCAAGCTGACCGATTTCCCAGAACAGCGCACCGGTCTGCGCGCAGGCCAGACACTCTACAACGGTGAGAATCTCAACTGTTGTTGGCGATCTGAGGCACAGGGGACATGACGTCGCGCTACGTCTCTGCCGGTTGACGGCGATGCTCTGGGGACGAGCTGGTGGCCGCTGTGAACTCGCGGGTTGTATTCGCCTATCTGGATGTCTCTAGTGACCCAGAGTGAGGTAAATGTCGCGCAGAAGCCCAGATGCGCTCGTTCAGTCCTTTCGGACCTTAACCATAAAAGATCCGGATTGTCTGAAGGTTTCGGTGCTTCCTCGCCTCCCAGTTCAAATGCTCGAACGACTCGCACAGGCAACCAGCGGAACCGAGAACTCCGCCACAGGTAGTTCACCAATCTGTGGGTTGATGACGACAAGCATGGCGCGGATGAGCGGACGCGGCGTGTAGTGCTCCCGCCGTTGTGTCCGCGTAACCCCCGCTGGCAGTCAGCGGTATCGCCCAGGCGCGCCACCGATACTGTTTGTCTAGCCTAGATGTGTGGCGCTCCCGTGCAGTTCAGCAAGCTGCGCGCGGTCGCTCTCCAAGGTATCCAGCACTTCAGGAAGAGCAGCCATGAGGTCTGCTCAATGTAATCAACTCCGAAGATACACTGGCATCTTTGCGCAGTATGTCGTCGACCTTCTTTCAACCTGCTCAACCGTTCTTGAGAGGAACCTATGTCGTGTGACTTATCGAGCATAGCGGCGCAGCACGAGGCCCTCGCCATAGGGAAATGGGATGGTCCGTCGTCTTCAACTCAGCTGTGTCAGTCTGAAGGCGAGCACAGGAGGATTCTTTCAATAAGGTCCGTGTTTGCGCATTGACATCGGCAAGACAGCGTTTCACCTGATCGGCCTGAGCAAGGAAGGCCACGTTACGACGAAGAAGCGTTTCAGCCGCAAGCAGCTGGTATTTGCCGCGAACCTGCCAACCTGCCTGATCGGCATCGAGGCTTGTCCGGGTGCACACTTCTGGATAGCGTTCTGTTGAAGCAAGGTCACGACGTGAAGCTCATGCCAGCCGAGTATGTTCGGCCGTTCGTGAAGTCCAGCAAGAACGACTACGTCGATGCGGAGGCGATCGCCGAAGCAGTGCATCGGCCGACGATGCGGTTTGTTCCAGTCAAGAACGAAGCGCAGCTGGATCTGCAGGCAGTTTTGTCGACTTTGGGATCGCTGGATGGGTCGGACAATGGCCATCAACCAGCTCCGAAGTCTTCCGGTTGAGCATGGGGCCGTTGGCCCGTCAGGACCGGCGCACCTGAAGCGCCGGATCCTTCCATTCTGGAGCACGCCGACAACCTGCTCTCGCCACGAATGAGGATCAGCTTCTAGAACTGCGCGACGAATGGGACAAGCTGGAGCAGCAGATCGAGGCAACTAGTCAGGAGCAGGCTCAGTTCGCCACGACCAAGGAGAGTTGCCGGATACATGGCCTGCAATCCCCAGACCGAATGAGGAGAGAGGGTCTGGATCCCATTATGGCTCGGAGATACCCTAGCAGGATCAGAGTGGGTCGGTTTTACTGTTCAGCCATCAACAATCTTCGTGCAAAACCTGGTGGGAACATCACAATTCACCTGCAACCAGGCCATGGACCATACATATACCCCCTCGGGCGTAAGCACACGATTTACTGGGAACGTGCTGCTCCGACCTGCGGCTGGGATATCTCACAAGCCCTCTTTAGCGAAAACGTCGAACAATCACTTACTGTATCGAAGGTGTTTGGGAGTCCAATGCGTTGACTACACTGGTTTTGTGAGTGACGGCTTGGTCACTCCATCGAGATGGATCAGCGTACGCGTCCCCAGACGTTTGCTGTACTCTTTGCCAATCTTCAGCAGTCGGACGTCAATGCTGCGCTGGAGCAGTTGCCGTGATCGTCCCTTCCTTGGCGAAGCGGTGGATACCAACGAAGAGACAGAAAAGGACATCGTCTGTGCTGCAGCATCTACGAAGCATGGGGCTTGGCTTTCAGCAGCCGTAGTGAAATTTAAGGCTCGGAAATGATGCTCTTCCGCGAGCAGATGCCGAAGACGCGGCGGACCCGCGACCGCAGAAAAAGGAATCATTGCTCGTATCGGATAATGGAGAGGACAAGTTGACTTCTTATAGAAGTCGTTTAACTTAAAACCGGAGAACCATATGCCTGAATGTACTCGCCGTAGCCTCATCAAGGCTGGTTTAGCGGTATCCGCGGGGGTTTTGGCCGGGACCGGGGACGCCGCTCATGCCGAAAGCTTGCCTGGGCCGTCAACGGGTCCAGTCGTACGAGAAGCCGCCACAGACGAGGGCGGCGCGTCTCCGCGGCAGCGGCTCCTCTTGGACTTCGATTGGCGTTTTCACCTGGGACATGCGTCCGACCAGACGCTCGATTTTGGCTACGGTGCGCCTCGGCGTGAAGGAACCTTCGCCAAAGCCAGCTTTGTCGCGGAGGTGGGAGAGCACGGTTTCGACGACAGCTCCTGGCAACTGCTGGACCTGCCGCATGACTGGGCGGTCGAGTTACCCTTTATCTCTTCGGGGAAGACCTACGCAGAAGGGTCCGAACAGAAGCTCGTGAACTACGGTGAGGGCCGCAAGCCGATCGGCC